>NZ_JBDPMJ010000002.1:0-661250 GCF_039880665.1 Nonomuraea sp. B5E05 | reverse complement strand
CGGGAACGTCGCGAGCGGGCTGGGGACGCAGAGACATGACGGAACTCCTCCATGTTCTCGCGGCCCGGTGTTCCCAGCCTCCCTCCCGAACTGGGGATCATCAACCGGAATCGGCCAACAGAGTCGTTTACGAGGGGGAGGATGTCAAATCAGTTGCCTCTCTTCGAGCACCGCGAGCAGCGGCCCGGCCGCGGCCAGCACCGCCTGTACGTCCTCATCGGCCGGCGCCCGGCCGGCGTCCAGCACCAGCCGCACCCCGTCGCCCAACACGACCCCTGCCACCAGGGCACCCGCGTGGCGCCCGGTCGTCCCCGCACGCCCCGGAGCCCGGTCGTCGCCCCCGGTCGTCCCGGAGCGGCCGGTGTCACCGGCGTTCCCCGGCGTCCCGGCGGGGAACCGGGCCGCGTCACCGGCTACGCCCGCGGCCTCGGGGCCGGGCCCGGGGCCGCGGGCCGGCGTCTCCGTGTCCCGTGCGGCTCCCGTACCCGGGTGCTCGGCCCAGAACCGTCCGCGTGCCCGGTCGTCCGGTGTCCCGTCGCCGAGCCCGGCGGTGTCCCCGAGTGCGGCGCTGGTGTCGAGCGCGGCGGTCGTCTCCAGCATCCGGTCCGTCGCGCCCGCAAGGGCGGCCTGGATCTCGGCGATCGACCGGCCCGCCGCCTGCAGCCGTTTGACGGCCACGATCTGGAGCAGGTGGCGCCGTCCGTACCGGGCGATCCTGCCGCGCCTGGTGAGGGGCGGGTCCACGAGGCCGATCGTCGTATACCACCTGATCAGCCGCTCCCCGGGCACGTCGCGGACCCGGCCGTTGACCCTGCCGTTCTCGGACGGCGCCGCGCCGTCGCGCAGCGCTCGCGCCGCGCGCTCGGCCAGCTCGCCGATGGTCCAGGTGTCGCTCATACCCTCACAATGACACTGTCACTATTGCACTGTCAATGTCATGGCGCCTCGGAAGAACGCAGGCCTGAGAGTCGTTATCAAAAGGGACAGTCCGACCGAATAGGGAGGAATGACGACATGGCCACGATCACCGGTCCACTTTCGGGTGATGCCAGGAACACCGTCGCGGAAGCCCTGCAGGGCGCTCTGGTCGATCTGATCGACCTTTCGCTGGTCGCCAAACAGGCCCACTGGAACCTCGTCGGCGCGCACTTCCGCCCGATCCACCGGCAGCTCGACAAGGTCACCGACCTGGCCAGGAAGCACATGGACCTCATCGCCGAGCGCAGCGTCGCCCTCGGGATCAACCCGGACGGCCGTTCCGCCACGATCGCCAGGAACACGAAGCTCCCTCAGCCGGACGGCGGCTGGCTGGAGGACGGCAAGGTCGTGGCGACGATCACCGAGACGCTCGACGGCATCAGCAAGCGGATGTACGAGCGCATCCGGGTCACCGACGAGCCCGACCCCGTCACCCAGGACCTGCTCATCGCTGTGACGCAGGACATCGACAAGCAGCACTGGATGTTCCAGGCCCAGCGCTGACCGACCCCGAGGAGTCCGGGATCCGCAGGCGGAGCACCCGGGCTCTTCGTCTGCCGCATGATCGAATTCTGGAGCTGTGAGGTTTGCGCAGAGTTTGATCTGACGAGTCTCTGCCATTCATGTCCGTGCGGTCGACTAGCGTGGCACCTAGAGGGAGGCCCCACGATGTCCCACAAGACGCTCCTCCGCACGGGCCCGCTCTTGCAGGGCGGCCCCAGCCCGTACGGCCCGCTCCGCCTGCCGGGCGAGCACGGCCTCGCCCTGCCCTCTGGGTTCCGTGGCAGGGAGGTGGCCAGCTCCGGGCGCAAGGTGGCCGGGCTGACCTGGCACGCGGCCCCCGACGGTGGCGCCTGCTTCCCCGACGGCGAGGGCTGGATCTACGTGTCCAACTCCGAGTTGCCGCTGCTCGGCGGCGCGTCGGCGCTGCGCTTCCGCGCCGACGGCAGCGTGGCCGACGCCTACCGCATCCTGTCGGGCACCGATCTCAACTGCGCGGGCGGCGCCACACCGTGGCACACCTGGTTGTCGTGCGAGCTCGGCCACCGCGGCCGCGTCTTCGAATGCGATCCGTACGGCTCGCGCGCCGCCCGCCCCCGGCTGGCCATGGGCCGTTTCAAGCACGAGGCCGCCGCCTGCGACCCGCAGCGGCGCGTGGTCTACATGACCGAGGACGAGCCCGACGGCTGCTTCTACCGGTTCATACCCGGCGACTGGGGCGACCTGACGGAGGGCACGCTGGAGGTCCTCTGCGCCTCGGGCCGCTGGGAGGCGGTGCCCTCGCCGGCGGCGCTCTTCCAGGAGGCCCGCCACCAGGTCGAGGACGCCCGCCACTTCGACGGCGGTGACGGCTGCCACTACGCCGGCGGGGTGTGCTATTTCACCACCAAGGGCGACTCGGGCCTGTGGGCCTACGACGCGCAGACCTCGACGCTCGACCGGTTGTGCTCGGGCGTGCGCGCCATCACGGCGGCGCCCTCGGGCGACCTCTACGTGGCCAGGGAGACCACGCAGATCGACGTCATCGCCCCCGACCGGGCGGTCACGCCGTTCCTGCGGCTGGAGGAGCACGACGGCGCCGAGCTGACAGGGCTGGCGTTCTCCCCGGACGGCGAACGGCTCTACTTCTCGGCGCGGCGGGGCCGCACCGAGGGCCACACGTTCGAGGTGACGGGCCGCTTCCGCGCCTGAGCCTTCCCCCGCCTGGGCTTCCTGGGCCTGAGCGTCCCGGGCCTGATCTCCCGCGCCCGATCTTCCCGGCGAGCCGGTCCGGTACCCTGCCGGTCAGCTCAGATAGCGCACGAGCGCGAACTTCAGCTCGTCCACCAGCTCCGCGCCGCGCTCGGGCGACGCCGAAGTGATCATTGGCATCACCGCCTTCACCATGGCCAGCGCCATGCTGCCCATGAGCAGGGCGCGTTCCTCCGAAAGGCCGGGTGAACGGCGGCGGAGCATGGAGCCGATGTGCCGGGCGATGTCGTCGTGCAGCCGTCCGGCCGCCTCGGCCAGGCGATCGCCCGTCGCCGTCCCGTACAACAACGACCAGTACGCCGGCGAGCTGCTCTTGAACCGCACGCTCTCGTCCACCAACTGCCCGACCAGCACGTCCAGAGGAACATCGGGCGTGACGGCGGCCAGCCGCCCGGCCCAGAACTCCTGACGGTCGTCGGTGTAGCGGGTCACCAGCCCGTCCAGGATCTCCTCCTTGTTGCGGAAGAACTGGTACAGCGACCCGGGTGACATCCCCGCCCGCGCGGCGACCTGGTTCGTGGTCAGCTCGGGATAGCCCACCTCGGCGATGACCTGTTCGGCTGCGTCGAGGATCTCCGCCATGCGCTTCAGTCCGCGCGCCTGCCGGCGGACCGTGCGTTCAGCCATACGTCTCCTCATTGACAATTGCGAGCTTTTACTTGTATTTCTGGTCCGGACAGTAAACACGAGTAGTTTACCGAGTTTCGAGGAGACATCATGAGTACCCTGAGGGCGCCCGCCGAGGTGCCGGCATGGCGGTGAACACGCGGCCCCGGGCCGCCCGGGCGAGCGTCGCGGACCCGGCGCTGCGCAGGCTCGGGTTCCTCCTCGTCCGGCGCCGCCGGCTCGTGCTCGCGCTCGCTCTGGTCGTGTCCGTCGTCGCCGCGGTGCTCGCGGCGGGCGCGGTGCCGCAGCTGTCCCTGTCCAGGTTCGAGGCGCCGGGATCGGAGTCCGACCGCGCCCAGAGCGAGCTGGCCGCACGGTTCGGCACGGGCAGCCCTGACATGATCTTCCTGGTGACCGCCAGGAGCGGCACCGTGGACGACCCCGCCGTCGTCGCGGCGGGCAGGGAGCTGACCGCCCGGATCGGGCGCGAGGAGGGCGTCGCCGAGGCCGCCTCCTACTGGACCCGAGACCGGCCCGCCACCCTGCGCAGCGGCGACGGCAGGCACGCGCTGATCGTGGTGCGCATCCCGGGTGACGCCGACCATGTGCGGGCCGGGGTCCTGCCCCGGCTCGTGCCCGAGATCACCAAGGGCGGCGATCTGCTCCAGGTGCGGGCCGGGGGAGGTGAGGAGGTGTTCAGGGAGACGGTGCCGCTGGCCAGGCAGGACTTCGTCCGCGCCGAGCTGGTGATCTTCCCGCTGGCGTTCGTGCTGCTCTGGTTCTACCAGCGGCGCGTGGTGGCGGCCGTGGTGCCGATCCTGGCCGGGGTGTTCGCCATGGTGGTGGGACTGGCGCTCCTCGCCGGCGCCCTGCTGTTCGCCGAGATCTCGACGTTCGCCCTGAACCTGACCCTGGCCATGGGACTCGGCCTCGGCATCGACTACTGCCTGTTCGTGATCCAGCGGTTCCGCGAGGAGACGCGGCGCGGCGCCGACCGGGCGAGCGCGGTCGCCGGCGCCGTGGAGCACGCCGGCAGGACGGTGCTGTTCAGCGGCCTCACCGTGGCCACATCCCTGGCGGTGCTGCTCGCGCTGCCGTTCGACTTCCTGCGCTCCTTCGCGTACGCGGGCGTCGCCGTCGTGATCGGCGGCCTGGTCGCGGCGGTGCTGGTGCTGCCCGCCGTGCTCGCCACGGCCGGCGGCACGATGCTCCCCAAGCGGGAAGGGCCAGAGCGCGCGGCGGGGTTCTGGCACGCGCTGGCCCTGCGGGTGATGCGCCGGCCGCTGCTGTCCGGCGGGCTGGCCATGGTGGTGCTGCTGGTGCTGGCCTCGCCGTTCCTCGGGCTGCGCTTCGGCGTGGCCGACGATCGCATCCTGCCGCCCGAGGCATCCTCGCGGCAGACCCAGGATGTCATCCGCCGGTCCTTCCCGGCGGAGGAGACGGACGCCATCCAGATCATCTCGAAAAGTACGGCGTCGGGCGATATTTCGGCGTATGCCGCGAGTTTGTCCCGGATCCCTGGCGTCGCCCAGGTCGACTCGGCGGCGGGCTCCTACGCCGCGGGCGGCCGGGTGGGCGACGGCGACCCCGCCAGGTTCGCCGGGCAGGGGACGTGGTTGTCCGTGGTCCCGTCGGCGCAGGCGCTGGCCGGCGACCCCGTCCGCGTCGTCGAGGCCGTACGTTCCGTCGAGCCGCCGTTCGAGGTGCTGCTCGGCGGCTATCCCGCCGAGCTGGCCGACTACCGGGACTCCGTGGTGGACCGGCTGCCGCTCGTCCTCGCCCTCATGCTGGGCATGACCCTTCTCGTGTTGTTCCTCATGACCAGGAGCGTGATCATTCCCGTCAAGGCGACCCTCATGAACGTGCTCAGCCTCGGCGTCATGTTCGGAACCCTGGTCTACATCTTCCAGGAGGGCAACCTGTCGGGCCTGCTCGGCTTCACCCCCACCGGCACGCTCGACGCGAGCATCCCCATCCTCATGCTCTGCGTCGCCTACGGCCTGTCCATGGATTACGAGGTGTTCCTCTTGTCGCGCATCAAGGAGGAGTACGACAGGACGGGCGACACCGAGCGTGCCGTGGCCACGGGCCTGCAGCGGAGCGCCCCGTTGATCACGGCGGCCGGCGGGATCCTGGCGCTGACGTTCGCCGCCTACGCCACCGCGCAGGTGTCGTTCGTGCAGATGCTGGGCGTCGGCATGGCGGTGGCCGTGCTGGTGGACGCGACGGTGATCAGGGCGGTGCTGGTGCCGAGCCTGATGCGCCTGGCGGGGCCGCTCAACTGGTGGCCCGCAGGTCGCACGACCACATCTGGTCGGTGACCTCGACGCCGTTCTCCGTGCCCTTCTCCTCCGACTCCAGCTCGAACCCGGCCGCCCGGTAGATGTGCCGCGCGCTCACCAGGCAGTCGCGCGTCCACAGAACGACGCGCTCGCAGCCCTCCGCCCGCGCGTGCCGCAGGCACTCCTCCACGAGCCGCCGCCCGATGCCCATGCCGCGGGCGGACGGCTCGACCAGCAACATCCGCAGCTTGGCCGTGGCGGCGTCCTGCCGGACGAAGAACACGCACCCGGCCCGCTCCCCGCCCACCTCGGCGATCCACCCGGCGTCGCGGGAGAAGTCGAGCCCGCCGACGATCCTGGCGACCAGCTGCTCGAAGCCGGTGCCCCAGCCGTATTCGGCGCTGTAGAGGGCGCCGTGGCGGTGGACGACCCAGCCCAGGTCGCCGGGGCGCGGGGGCCTGATCACGTACGGCTGCCGCTCCCCGGGCGGGCCGAGCAGCCTCCTGATCGTCGCCATGCCGGTGACCAGCCGCTCCTGGTCCGGCTCGGGCAGCGTGGACAGCAGGCGCTCGACCTCCTCGGCCGAGCGCCTGTCGAGCTTGGAGAAGACCTCCGAGCCTGCGGGCGTGAGGCGTACGAGCTGCTTGCGCGCGTCGGAGGCGGAGCGTTCGCGCGCGATCAGCCCGTCGCCCTCGAAGCGGGCCAGCATCCTGCTGAGGTAGCCCGCGTCCAGGTCGAGCAGCCCGCGCAGCTCGCCGGTCTCCATCCGCTCGGTGTGCGCCAGCTCGAACAGCACCCGCACCTCGGTCAGGGAGTACGGCGAGTCGAGCATCCCTGCCTGGAGCGCGCCGATCACCTTCGTATAGAACCTGTTGAAGGCTCTTACCTCAGAAACTCTTGCTTCTGGCAACGAACTCATTGCCATAGTCAACCACAGGAGGATTCCCACTGTGAAGCACGTGTACATAGGCGGATACGGCCCGGGCATCGTGACGGTCGGCGGCGGCCTGGCCCGGGTGGCGGCCCCGTCGTTCCTGGCCGCCCATCCCACCCTGCCGGTGCTGTACGCGGTGGGAGAGCTCGAACGCGGCTGGCTCACCGCGTACACGGTGGGGGAGGAGGGCCTCAGTCCGCTCGACGAACGGCCGAGCGAGGGCGACAGCCCCTGCCACGTCGCCGTGGATCCCACGGGCAGGTTCCTGGCGGCGGCCAACTACGGCGACGGCACGGCCGTCGTCTACCACCTCGACTCCAGGGGCGCGTTCGAGGGCGAGCCGATCGTGCTGCGGCACGAGGGCTCGGGCCCCGACCCGGATCGCCAGGCGGGCCCGCACGCCCACGAGGCCGTCTTCCACGACGGCCTCCTGCACGTCTCCGACCTCGGCACCGACGAGATCCGCCGCTACCGCACTGACGGCACGCCGCTGGAGCCGATCACGATGGGGCCGGGCACCGGTCCGCGTCACTTCGCCTTCTCGGGCTCACGCCTGTACGTCGCGGGCGAACTCGGCGGCACCGTCACCCTCGTCGAGGGCGAGCGGCGCACGGCCGTGCCCGCCTCCGGCCAGGCGGGCGAGAACGCCCCCTCGCACCTGGAGCTCGCCGGCGGCCTGGTCTACGTCGCCAACCGCGGCCCCAACACGATCTCGGTGTTGCGGGACGACCTGTCGGTGGTGGCCGAGGTGCCGTCGGGCGGCGACTGGCCGCGGCACTTCGCCATCGACGGCGACCGCATGTACGTGGCCAACCAGCGCTCCGGCACCGTGAACGTCTTCGCGCTGAAGGACGGCATCCCCGAGCCGACCGGGCAGGCGTACGAGGTGGAGAGCCCGGCCTGCGTGCTGGTCACGTAAGGTGTGCGTCATATTGGGCAGGTGGACCTGGCGTTTGGTCTAGACCACTGCCCGCGCGGACCGGCAGAATGCGGTCTGAACACGGTCTGAACATGTGATTCTGACCATGCGATTCTGGACGTGAACCCCATCGGGAGGAACCCGCCATGCGTATTGGAGTGCTCACCGGGGGCGGCGACTGCCCCGGCCTGAACGCCGTGATCCGGGCAGTGGTCCGCAAGGGGGTGAGCGTGTACGGCCACGAGTTCGTCGGCTTCCGTGACGGCTGGCGCGGCCCGCTCGAAGGCGACACGATGCCGCTCGACATCCAGGCCGTCCGCGGCATCCTGCCGCGCGGAGGGACCATTCTCGGCTCCTCGCGCACCAACCCGATCAAGATCGAGGGCGGCGTCGACCGGATCAAGGACAACCTCGCCTCGACCGGCGTCGACGCGCTGATCGCCATCGGCGGCGAGGACACCCTGGGCGTCGCCAAGCAACTCTACGACCGCGAGGTCAAGGTCGTGGGAGTGCCCAAGACGATCGACAACGACCTGTCGGGCACCGACTACACCTTCGGCTTCGACACCGCCGTCAACATCGCGACGGAGGCCATCGACCGCCTCCACACCACCGCCGAGTCCCACCACAGGGCGCTCATCTGCGAGGTCATGGGCCGGCACGCCGGCTGGATCGCCCTGCACGCGGGCATGGCCGGCGGCGCGAACGTCATCCTCATCCCGGAGAAGCCGTTCGACATCGACCGGGTCTGCGAATACGTCGAGTCGCGGTTCCGCACCCGCTACTCGCCGATCATCGTCGTCGCCGAGGGCGCCCACCCCGTCGAGGGCCAGATGGAGCTGCAGGCGGGCGAGCTCGACGCGTTCGGCCACGTCCGGCTGGGCGGCATCGGCGAGGTGCTGGCCAAGGAGATCGAGAAGCGCACCGGCAAGGAGGCCCGCACGACGGTGCTCGGCCACATCCAGCGCGGTGGCACCCCGACGGCCTACGACCGGGTGCTGGCCACCAGGTTCGGGCTGCAGGCCATCGACGCGGCCCACGAGGGCGACTACGGCAAGATGGTCGCGCTGCGCGGCACCGACATCGTCCGCGTCGGGCTCGACGAGGCCACGGCGGAGCTGAAGACCGTGCCCGTCTCGCGCTACGCCGAGGCGGAGGTGTTCTTCGGCTGACTGTAAGCGGGCTGCAAGCGGGCGGCCTTAGCTTCTGCATCAGCGGGGTTACCGCTACAACCCCCTAAGGGGTACGGCTTGCGCCGCAGCGAGTTGGCGGCCCACCTGTGCGACGCAGGCCGTACCCATGACATAGATCATCGGCGGGGCGTGCCGGAGAGATTCGTCTCCGGCACGCCCTCGTCGTGCGCGCGCAGCCGTTCCCGGTACGCGGCCTCGTTGCGCAGCTCCTTCTCCGACGGCGACAGCAGGGCGGCGAGCAGCAGGCCGACGGTGATCACGCTGGTGCCGACGATCAGCGGCAGCAGGAAGTCGACGCCCTGGGCGCCGGGCACGGCCCCCACCTCGTGGTGCGGCGTCACCGACATGGAGTACATCCCGGTGTAGTGCATGCCCGCGACGGCCACGCCCATGACGAGCGCCGCGGCGCCGATCTTGAGCGCGCCGCTGACCCGTACGGTGAACCAGAGCGCCACCGTGGCCGCCGCGATCGCGATCAGCACCGAGACCGAGACGATTGCCGGGTCATAGGAGACATGCGCTGACATGTTCATCGCGGCCATGCCGAGATAGTGCATGCTCGCCACGCCGGCTCCGGTCACCAGACCGCCGCCGAGCAGGGCGCTCAGGCGATCGGCGCCGTACGAGGCGAGGAACAACCCAACCCCCACGACCACGACCGCGATGAGCGCTGAGGCGACCGTGAGCGGCACGTCGTAGCGGATGGTCATGCCGGGGACGGAGAAGCCGAGCATGGCGATGAAGTGCATCGTCCAGATGCCCGTGCCGCCGATGGCGAGGGCGGCCCCCACCAGCCAGAACACGCCGGCGCGCCCGCCGACCACACGGGCCCGTGAGGTCAGGAGCAGGCCCAGCATCGAGCCCAAGCTGGAGACGACGTAGGCGGCGACGGGCGTCACGAGCCCGAAGGAGAAATGATCGACCGGCGACATACCCACCCATCCCTCGCGTACCGATAAGGGAGTATGGGCGGGTGATCGTCGGCCGCGCAACTACCGTCTGCGCGAGCGCGACGGCTGCCTGCGCGACGGCTGCCTGCGCGGAGCCTCGGCCTGGCCGCCGGGCGCCGGCATGGGCGAGGGATCGGCCTGCGGGGCGGGCGCCTGAGGATAGGGCCCCTGGGGCATCTGAGGGCGGGACCCCTGGGGGAAGGGGGCCTGGGGGAAGGGAGCCTGGGGGGTGGGAGCCGCCAGCGGCATCGGCGCGGGCGCGACACCGGGCGAGGGGTAGGTGAGCTGCTGCTGTTGCTGCGCGGTGCGCCGGCGCAACTCCAGCTTGGCGAGGAGCTCCGCGTCCTCGTGCAGTTCCTCCTCCGACGGCGAGAGGATCACCATGAGGAGCATGGTCAGGGTGATCAGGCTGATCACGGTCATGAGGGGCACGAGGAAGTCGAGCGCGTCGGCGCCGGTGATCACGCCGGGCTGCGAATCGACCGTGACGTGCATCGCGTACATGCCGGTGTAGTGCATACCGGACACGGCCACGCCCATGACCAGGGCGGCGCCGGTGATCCAGATGGGCTTCCTGACACGGAGGGTGAACCACAGCGCCGCCGTCGCGGCCACCACGGCGATGACCACGGAGATCGCCACGGTGACGCGGTCGTAGGAGACCTGGGCGGACATGTTCATCGCGTACATGCCCAGGTAGTGCATGGAGGCCACCCCGAGCCCCGTCAGCAGGCCCCCGCCGAGGAGCGCCAGGAGGCGGCCGCGGCCGTAGGAGACGAGGAACAGGCCGGTGCCCACGACGATGATGGCGACGGCCGCGGAGGCCGCGGTGAGCCACACGTCGTACTTGATCTGGGTGCCCTCCACCTGGAAGCCCATCATGCCGATGAAGTGCATCACCCAGACGCCCGTGCCGCCGATGGAGATGGCCGCGCCGAGCAGCCACCGCACCTTGGAACCCCCGCGCGAGGCGTGGGCCTGCGCGGTGAGACGCAGGCCGAGCATTGACCCGATGCACGACATCACGTAGGCCAGCAGCGGCGTGAGCGGCCCATAGGTGAAATGATTCACAGCGGTCATCTATCGCGTTCCTTGCATTAGGGGTCCCCGGATTCTGCCATCGGGAATGTCCCTTACGCATGGATATCGCAACTATCTGTCAACTTGTTATGTCGGAAACATGAGAAAGGCTCATGGCTATCGAAGGGCCGTTCTGGCGGGCGATCGCCGTCTTCCGCGTCGCGTCTCTGGTCTACGCGATCGTGCTGATGGCCCAGCACCGCGGCTACGAGCAGCCGGTCCTCGGCTGGCTGGTGATCGGCGTGATGGTGCTCTGGACCGCCGGGGCGACGCTCGCCTACTCCGCCGCAGCGCTGCGCCGGTGGCCGTTGCTCGTGACCGACCTGCTCGTGGTGCTGGCCTGCCTGCTGGCCTCGCCGTACGTCCAGGGCGCCGAGCAGGGCGAGGCGGGCACGACGCCCGTCCCCGCGACCTGGGTCGCCGGGCCCGTGCTCGCCTGGGCCGTGCACGGCGGCCGGCGCGCGGGAGCGGTGGCGGCGCTCGCCATGGCGGCGGGCGACCTGTGGCTGCGCGTGCGCGCCCCCGACGTGCCCATCCTGATCAACGGCGCGGTCCTGCTCTTCCTGTCGGGCGTCGTGGTCGGCCACGTGGCCCGGCTCGCCAAGGAGGCCGAGGAGCGCATGCAGCGGGCCGTCGAGATGGAGGCCGCCCAGCGCGAGCGCGACCGCCTGGCCCGCGACATCCACGACTCGGTCCTGCAGGTGCTCGCCCTGGTGCACCGGCGCGGGCAGCGGCTCGGCGGCGAGGCGGCCGAGCTCGGCCGCCTCGCCGGTGAGCAGGAGTCCGCCTTACGCCGCCTCGTCGCCGACCGGCCCGGCGAGACCGGCGAGCCGGGCTCCGCCGACCTGCGCACCCTCCTGCTGCGGCACGCCTCGTCCCAGGTGACGGTCTCCACCCCGGCCACGCCGCTGGTCCTGCCCGCGCCGGTGGCGGAGCAGGCGGTGGCCGCCGTCGGGGCGGCCCTGGACAACGTCAGGGCGCACTGCGGCCCGTCGGCGCGCGCCTGGGTGCTGGCGGAGCCGGGTGAGGGCACGGTGACGCTCAGCGTGCGGGACGACGGGCCGGGCATCCCGGAAGGGCGGCTGGACGAGGCGCTGGCCGAGGGGCGCATGGGGGTCGCCCGCTCCATCCGCGGCCGGGTGGCCGACCTGGGCGGTGACGTCTCGATCGTCAGCGTCCCCGGGCAGGGCACCGAGGTCGAGATCAGCCTCCCCGCGTGACCCCGCCCCCCGCGACGACGATCCCGGCCCTGCTTCGCCGCGGCCGGAGTGCGGGGCGCGGCCGGCGTTAGAGTTGCGGGCATGGTGCGGGTCATGGTGGTGGACGACCATCCCATGTGGCGTGACGGGATCTCGAGAGATCTGGCCGAGGCCGGCTACGACGTCGTGGCCACCGTGGGGGAGGGGCGGCAGGCGGTCAGGGTGGCCGGCGCGGTCCGGCCCGACCTCGTGGTGCTCGATCTGCGGCTGCCCGACATGCCGGGCCACGAGGTGGCCGCCGGGTTGTCCGGGCTGGAGCCGCCGCCGCGCGTGCTGGTGTTGTCGGCCAGCGCCGAGCAGGACGACGTGCTGGAGGCGATCAAGGCGGGCGCGTCCGGATATTTGGTGAAATCGGCGAGCCGGGAGGAGTTCCTCGACGCCGTACGCAGGACGGCCGAGGGCGACGCCGTGTTCACGCCCGGGCTGGCCGGGCTCCTGCTCGGCGAATACCGGCGGCTGGCCGCGCAGCCCGCGCCCGCCGAGGGCCCGCGCCTCACCGAGCGCGAGACGCAGGTGCTCCGGCTGGTCGCCAAGGGGTTGTCGTACAAACAGATCGCCGAGCGGCTGGTGGTCTCGCACCGCACCGTGCAGAACCACGTCCAGAACACCCTCGGCAAGCTCCAGCTGCACAACAGGGTGGAGCTGGTGCGATATGCGATCGAGCGCGGCCTCGACGCGGACTAAACTCGGGGGCGCGCGACGTTGGCACCAACACGCCTTTTCCCCATTTCCCGGAGGTTCCACCATGACGATGGCTGCCCTGGGCGAGCCGTGCGTGCTGCTCAAGCTGGGCGAGATCGTCCTCAAGGGCAAGAACCGCGAGCTGTTCGAACGCCGCCTGATCGGCAACATCCGCGACGCGCTCCAGCCGCTCGGGATCAAGGTCGACGTGCGCAGGCGGCACGGCGTGATCGCGATCTTCCTCCCCCAGGGCGCCACCGCCGAGGAGGCCGGGGCCGTGGCCGAGCGGGTCGCCGACGTGCCGGGGCTGGTGTGGATCCACCGGGCCTGGCGGGTCGCGAAAGACCCGGAAACGGTGCTGAAGGCCGGTCTCGAGCTCGTCGGGGAGAGCGAGGAGGCCAAGCGCGGCGCCCGCTTCGCGGTCCGCTCGCGCCGCCGCGACAAACGTTTCCCGCTGCGCTCCAACGAACTCGACCGCATGGTGGGCGGCGCCATCAACGACGAATACCGCTTGCCCGTCGACCTGAAGAACCCCGAGCTGACGGTGTTCATCGAGGTCGACAGGGACGAGGTGTTCGTCTTCACCGACGGCATCCCCGGCCAGGGCGGCCTGCCGGTCGGCAGCAGCGGGCGGGCGCTGGTGCTGATGTCGGGCGGCATCGACTCGCCGGTGGCGGCCTACCGGATGATGCGGCGCGGCCTGCACGTCGACTTCCTGCACTTCTCCGGCATCCCGTTCACCACCTCCGAGTCGATCTACAAGGCGTACGCGCTGGTGCGGAAGCTCGACAGGTTCCAGGGCGGCTCGCGGTTGTGGGTGGTGCCGTTCGGCAAGGCACAGCAGTCGATCCGCACCTCCGGCCAGGACCGCCTGGCCGTGATCGCGCAGCGGCGGCTCATGCTCAAGACGGCCGAAGAGGTCGCCCACCGCATCCGCGCCGCCGCGCTGATCACCGGTGACGCGCTCGGGCAGGTCTCCTCGCAGACCCTGACCAACATCACGGCCCAGGACAACGCGGTCGAGCTGCCGATCCTGCGGCCGCTGGTGGGCTGGGACAAAACCGAGATCATGGCGGAGGCCCGGCGCATCGGCACGCTGGAGATCTCGGAGCTGCCCGACGAGGACTGCTGCTCCCTGCTGGCGCCCAAGCGCGCCGAGACCCGGGCCAAGATCGACGACCTGAAGCAGATCGAGAAGCGGCTCGACGCCGAGGAGTTGTGCGTGCAACTGGCCGATTCGATCCAGGAGTACACGCTCTAGGGCGGTCCCGCACGGCCGGCGCCCTGATCCACCCCCCGGCGGGCAGGTGGATCAGGGCGGTCGTCACCGGGACGAGCGGGACGGCGAACGACAGAAACGCCTGGGCAGAGGGTGCAAGGCCAGGTCAGGCGGCGACCGCGGCCGCGGTCGACTTGCCGAGCAGCGCGGGGAAGTCCGTCATGACCTGGGCCAGCTCACCCAGGTCGGCGTCGACGAGCGCCTGCGGGCCGTCGCAGAGCGCCTGCTCGGGCTGCGGGTGCACGTCGATGATCACGCCGTCGGCTCCCACCGCGATGGCCGCGCGGGTCAGCGGCAGCACCAGGTCACGCCGGCCGCCGGAGTGCGACGGGTCGATGATCACCGGCAGGTGCGACAGCCGCTGCGCCACCGGGACCGCCGAGACGTCGAGCGTGTTGCGCGTCGCCGTCTCGAACGTCCTGATGCCCCGCTCGCACAGCACGATGTCCAGGTTGCCGCGTTGCGCGATGTACTCGGCGGCCATCAGCCACTCCTCGATCGTGGCGTTCATGCCGCGCTTGAGCATCACCGGCCGTCCGGTCGCGCCGACCGCCCGCAGCAGCGCGAAGTTCTGCGCGTTACGGGTGCCGACCTGCAACATGTCGGCGTACGACGCCACCAGCTCGACGTCCTGGGCGTCCACGACCTCCGTCACGATCGGCAGCCCGGTCTCCTCGCGCACGTCGGCCAGGATCCGCAGGCCCGCCTCGCCCAGCCCCTGGAACGCGTACGGCGACGTGCGCGGCTTGAACGCCCCGCCCCGCAGCAGCACCGCTCCCGCCGACTGCGCCATCCTGGCCGCGTCCAAGGTCTGCTGGTGCGTCTCCACCGCGCACGGCCCCGCGATCAGCGTCACGGTGTCGGGGCCGATCGGCACGCCGCCCACGTGGACCGTGGAGCGTTCCGGATGGTTCTCCCTGCTGACCAGCTTGTACGGCGTCGTCACCCGCATCACGTCGCGCACCCCCGGCATGCCGCGCAGGCCGGCCGCGTCGAGCTGGGTGACGTCGCCGACCAGGCCGACGATGGTGCGGCGCACGCCCTTGCTGATGAAAGCCTCGACCCCGGCCGCCTGGACGACCGACACGATCGACCTGAGATCGTCCGGCGTGGCCTCCGGGCCCATCACGATCACCATCTGCTTCTCCTTCTGCCTGAAAACACGAAAGGCCCCGGGTCCACGTGGACCCGGGGCCTTTCGTTCGCCTGTCTGCTAGCGCAGCGTCAGATGGCGAACGGACTCGGGTCCGTCGCCATACCAAAACCAGAACGCTGTGCGCATAGACCCCAATCGTAGCGCACCGCACCCGGCCGCGAGCCATCGGCGGTCCGATGGCAGGATGGCCCAAGACGCGAGACCGGTGAGGGGAGTGATCGTGGAGGAGTCGCGCCTGCCTCCAGGCCAGTACGTCCCGCGCGGCAGACCCGTGATCCACTACGGCAGGGTCCCCACGTTCAAGCCCGAGAGCTGGGACTTCCGCGTGTTCGGGGCCACCGCCACCGGCGAGGAGCACCGTTACACCTGGGAGGAGTTCGAGCGGCTGCCCCGCACGACCCGGCTCGCCGACTTCCACTGCGTCACCAAGTTCTCGCTCATGGCCAACGAGTGGCGCGGCGTCGCCCCCGCCACCATCATCGGCGCCTTCCCGCCCGACCCCGGCGTGCGCCACGTGATGATCTGGGCCGAGTACGGCTACAGCGCCAACCTGCGGATGTCCGACTTCACCGCCCCCGACACGCTGTTCGCCATGGAGCTCGACGAGAAACCGCTCAGCCCTGACCGCGGCCACCCGCTGCGGATCGTGGTGCCCCACCTCTACGCGTGGAAGAGCGTCAAATGGGTGCGCGGCATCGAATATCTCCTCGAAGATCGCCGGGGTTTCTGGGAGGAGCGCGGCTACCACAACCTCGCCGACCCCTGGCGCGAACAGCGCTACTCCTACCAGGAAGAACCCGGCGAGGGCCCGCCGTAGCGCAAGGACGGTCTCACTGCGGGTTTGGCCCCGGACACGGCGCGTTGTTGGCTACGGTGGCCCGCATGCTGACTGGCGTGGCGCTGCTCCTGCTGGCCTTCGCCGCCGGTTACGGGCTGGCCAGGGCGCGGTCGTGCCGCGACGTGCTGCCGCAGGGCCGCAGATCGGACGAGGCGACGTTCACCACGTTGCACATCGCCGCGCTCGCCGCCCCCGCCCTGCGCGCGGGGCTCAGCCGCGACTGCGCGCGCAAGGCCGTCCGGCACCTGCGCACGCTGCTCGGCACCCACGCCGTCGCGATCACCTCGGCCGAGGCGGTGCTGGCCTGGGACGGCCCGGCCGCGGACGAGCCGCGCGACGGCGACGTGCTCGCCCACGCCCGCGCCACGCTGGCCGCCGGCCGGGCCCAGGTGTTCCCCGGCGAGCCGTACGCGGCGGTGGTGGTGCCGCTGACCGTGGACGGCGCGGTCGTGGGCACGCTGGCGGCCCACGACGACGAGGTCAGCGCCGCGCTCGTGCGCACCGTCACCGAGGTCGGCCGCTGGGTCTCCGGCCAGCTGGAGCTGGCCGACCTGGACGCCTCACGGCAGCGCGCGCTGGAGGCCGAGATGCGCGCGCTGCGCGCTCAGATCTCGCCGCACTTCATCTACAACGCGCTCACGACGATCGCCTCGTTCGTCCGGACGAACCCCAGGCGCGCCCGCGAGCTCCTGCTCGACTTCGCCGACTTCGCCCGCTACGCCCTGCGCAGGGCCAACGACTTCACCACCCTCGCCGACGAGCTGACGTGCGTCGACCGCTACCTGCTGCTGGAGCGCGCCCGCTTCGGCGACAAGCTGCGCTTCACCGTGCAGGTGGCTCCGGAGGTGCTGCCGGTGCCCGTACCGTTCCTGTGCCTGCAACCGCTGGTCGAGAACGCCATCAAGCACGGCATGCGCGGCGACGGCGGCGCCGCGGGGGAGGTGCGGGTCGTGGTGCGCGACGCGGGCCCCGAGGCTCACATCACCGTCGAGGACGACGGCGCGGGGATGGATCCCGAGTGCGCGCGGCGCATGCTCGACGACGAACCCGCCCGCGAGGGCGGCGGCATCGGGCTGGCGAACGTGGACCTCAGGATGCGCCAGATCTACGGCGACGGCTATGGACTCGTCGTGGAGACCGCGCTGGGCGCCGGCACCAAGGTGCGGTTGCGCGTGCCGAAGACACAACTTGGCTCATAGTAGTCAATTCATTACGCTAAGCTGGCTTGCCCCTTGTGGCCTCTGCTTTTCTACGGCAGCGTGGTGGACATGCTGAGAGTTCTGGCCGTCGACGACGAAGTGCCGGCTCTGGAGGAGCTCGCCTACTTGTTGCGCCAGGACGACCGGATCGAGCAGGTCGCGACCGCGGCCGACGGCGTCACGGCGCTGCAGGACATGGTGCAGATGATCGGCGCGGGCGAGCGGCTCGACGGCGTCTTCCTCGACATCCGGATGCCCGGGCTCGACGGGCTCGACCTCGCCCGGCTCGTCGGCGGCTTCCCCAGCCCGCCCCGGCTGGTCTTCGTGACGGCCCACGAGGAGTGCGCGGTGCAGGCGTTCGAGCTGGAGGCGGTCGACTACCTGCTGAAGCCGGTCAGGGCCGAGCGGCTGGCCGAGGCGGTGCGCAGGCTGGAGGCCGCCACCTCGCCCGCCGCCGAGCAGGGCCAGGATGACGTGATCCCCGTCGAGCTGGGCGGGCGCACCCGCTTCGTGCCCCAGCAGGCCGTCTGGTTCGCCGAGGCCAAGGGCGACTACGTACGCCTGCACACCGTCGACGGCAGCTATCTCGTGCGCATGTCGCTGGCCGCGCTGGAACGGCGCTGGTCGGAGGCCGGGTTCATCCGCATCCACCGCAGCACGCTGGTGTCGGCCAAGCACGTCAGCGAGCTCAGGTTCGAGGGCGGGCGGGTGTCGCTCACCGTCGGCACCGAGACGCTGCAGGTCAGCAGGCGGCACAGCCGCCAGGTCCGCGAACAGCTCGTACGCCAGCACAGGGGCGTGATCTCGTGACGGTCGGCGGAGGAGTGGTCCGGTGACGGCGGCGCGCCGTGTCGTCGTCTCGCGCCGGCCGGTCGCCCTCGGGCGCGGCCGGCGGCGCGTCGATGAACACGGCAGGCAGGTCCCGCCCGACGTGCCGGCCATCGTGGGGCGCCAGTTACGGCAGGCCATGCTGACGGTGGCCGCCGTCGCCGGAGTGCTGGCGGGCGTCCCCGTCATCGCCATCTGGGTGCCCGCCCCCGAGGTCTGGGTGGCGCTCTCGCTGGCCGCCCAGGCCGCCTGGGTGGGGCTGGCCGTGGTGCAACTGAGACGGGCGGAGCGGCTGGAGAAATGACCGTCGCGGTGCTCACCGGGATCGCCTTCGTCGTCGTACTGGGCGTGATGGTGGGCGCCGCGCGGCCGCGCCGCTCCAGCGGCCTGGCCGACTTCCACGTGGCGGCCAGGGAGGTGCCGCCCTGGTGGAACGGCGCCGCGATCTCCTCCGAGGTCACCTCGGCGGCGGCCTGTCTCGGCACCGCGGGCCTCATCGCCACGCATGGCGGGCCGATGTTGTGGTATCCGGTCGGGGCCGCCGCCGGCTTCGTCGTCATCCTGGCCCTGGTCGTGGCGCCGCTGCGGCGCTCGGGGACGTACACGCTGCCCGACTTCGCCGGATGGCGGCTCCGCTCGGCCCGGCTGCGCCCCTTCACCACCTGTTTCCTCCTGGTCATCGGGCTGGCGTTCATGGTCGCCCAGCTGCACGCCGCCGGGATCGTGGTGCGGGTGCTGACCGGGCTGCCGCCGTGGCTGGGCTGGGCGGCCGTCGGGGCGGCGACGCTGGGCGTGGCGGTCGCGGGCGGCCTGGGGAGCGTGACGAGCCTGCAGGCCTCGCAGTTCTGGCTGAAGCTGGTCGTCTTCCTGGGCGTCGGGGTCATCTGCTGGTGGATGTCGGGCGCGCGGCCGATCACCCTGTTCGAGGGCTCCTACCGGGCCGGGGTCGCCGGGCTGGCGGGGGCCGGCGACCCGTCGCTGCCCGGTGTGCTGGCGGTGCTGCTGGCGTGCGCGCTGGGCACGATGGGGCTGCCGCACGTGATCGTCCGCGTCTTCACCAACAGGGACGCCCGCGCGGCCAGGCGGTCGATCGTGGCGGCCCAGGTGATGCTGGCGGTGTTCGGCGTGGTCCCGCCGTTGTACGGGGTGCTGGGGCACCGGCACGCGCGTGACGCGGCGGCGGACGAGATCGTGCTCCTGCTGCCCGCCAGGATGTTGCCTGGTGCCGCCGGAGAGGTGCTCACCGGGGTGCTGGCCGCCGGGGCGTTCGCGGCGCTCCTCGCGACCATGGTGGGCGTGCTGGTGGCCGTCGGGGGCGCGGTGTCGTCGTGCGTGCCGCCGGCCGGCGCGCGTTCCTTCCGTGCCGCCGTGACCGCGGTGCTGCTGGCGGCGCTCGCCCTGACCGCGGCCAGCACCCCGCGGGAATCGGTGGCGTTGGTGGTGGTCGGCTTCACCCTCTCCGCCGCCACGTTCTGCCCGATGCTGGTGCTCGGCATCTGGTGGCGGCGGCTGACGGACGCGGGGGTGGCGGCGGGGTTCGCCGTGGGAGGGGGCGTGACCGCCGTGCTCGTGCTGAGCGAGCAGGCGGGCGTGCGTGCGGGGGAGCCGGCGTCCTATCCCGCGCTGGTCGCGGTGCCGGTGGCGTTCGCGGCCATGGTCATGACGTCCCTGGTCACGCCGGGCCGGGTGCCGAGCGGGGTGGGGTGGATGATGGCCAGGATGCACGTGCCCGAGCCGGGCGCGGGCCCCCCAGACTGCCGCTCATCGCAGCCCGGTGACCGCTCGTCGCATTAGCACTCTCCGTATGGCGATGACTACAGACCGTTCGACGAGCTGTCCGTAAACGGGGTTTCGCCCGCATGATCGCGACCGTAGTGTTTCGGCATCGGATAGCCACCCCGGCGCATCGGGGGGACGGGCCGCAGGGCTCACAGCAGATCCGATGCGCCGGATTCACCGGCGACCGCGCAGGTCGCCGCGGCGGCCGGGCCCTGACCGGGGGGTAGGGCCCGCCACGCCGTTCCGTGAGGGGGGCGCCCGCTGAGGCCGCGAAAGCCGGCCCCGCGATCCGGGCCACGGGGGCTCCGGATCACGCGAGCGGGCGTCCCTATCACGTTGTGCGACCCGGTTACGGTTGTGTCCGGCTGTCACCGGTGGCCGCACCCCCGCGCGACGGGGCTCGCCTTGCCCGTGCCGGCTCGCGTACGCGCCGCGGTGCGGCGCTCAGCCGTCGCGCAGCTGCTTGAGCAGGGCGATGTCCTCGGCGTGCTTGGGCGCCTTGCCCGGCGTCTCGATGCAGATCGGCACGCCCGCCACCGCCGGGTGCCGCATCAGCTCGGCGAACGGCCGCGCGCCGATGAGGCCGGCCCCGATGTTCTCGTGGCGGTCCTTCTTGGCGCCACAGGCGTCCTTCGAGTCGTTGGCGTGGATCAGCTTGAGCCGCCCGGGAGCGATCGTGTGCAGGGCGTCGAACATCTCCCGCACCCCGCCCTCTGCCGCGAGGTCGTGACCGGCGGCGAAGGCGTGGCAGGTGTCGAGGCAGATGCCGGCCCGCGGATGCCAGTCGAGGGCCGCGAGGTAGGGCTCGATGTCCTGGACCGTGGCGCACAGCATGGCGCCCTGGCCCGCCATCGGCTCGAGCAGCAGGTCGGGCCCGCCGTCGGGGAGCTCGTCGAGCAGCGGCAGCAGGTTTTCCCGGGTCTGGCGCAGCGCGTCGTCGCGGGGCTGCGTCACGGCCGAACCCGTGTGCACCACGACCCCCTTGGCGCCGGTCGCCACGCCGCGGCGCAGCGTGTGGCGCACGATCGCGATGGAGTTGGCCAGGGTCTCGGGACTGGGCGAGCCGAAGTTGGCGAGATAGGGCACGTGGATGAACGTGTCGACGCCCGACTCCGCCAGCTGGGCGTCCTGCTCGGGCTTGCCCTCGGTGAGCGCCCACCCTCGCGGGTTGGTGACGAACACCTGGATCATCTCGGCACCGATCTCCGCCATGTATTTCAGGCCGCCCGTCGCGAGGCCGCCCGTCACGGACACGTGTCCGCCGATCAGGGATTTCAGGGTCATGATGACCGCCAGTGTAGGCGCAGTGGCGGACACTTCCCGTCCGCCACCGCGCCGGGCCGGTGAGGTGGACAGGAAGACCGCCCGGTGAGGCGGCCCGGTGAGGCGGCCCGGTGAGGCGGCCCGGTGAGGCGGCCCGCACAAAGGTTGCTCCAAGAGGCCGGCCTGTCCCCTTTGGCGGGCACGCGGGCGGGTAACGCCTCTTTCGTTCGCCAACGCAGCCCAGACGGGGAGAGCCCATGCGTGCCATCGCCATTTCCGCCTTCGGAGCCCGGCCGGAGCTCGTCGAGCTGCCAGAGCCCGTGCCAGGACCCGGCGAGCTGCTGGTCCGCCTGCTGGCCGCGGCCTACAACCCGGTCGACACGAAGATCGCGAGCGGCGCCATGACGGGGTTGTCGCCCAGGTTCCCGCTCATCATGGGGCAGGACGCCGCCGGCGTCGTGGAGGCCGTCGGGGCCGAGGTCACCGCGTACGGGCGCGGTGACGAGGTCTACGGCCGCTTCAGCGACCCCGCCCGCGGCCTCGGCGGCTACGCCGAGTACGGCGTGGTGGCCCAGGACGGGCCCGTCGCCCGCATGCCCAAGGGATTGCTGCCCGAGCAGGCCGCGGCCGTGCCCACGGCGAGCGCGACCGCGTACGCCCTGGTCGAGACGGCTGAACTGGCCGAGGGTCAGAGCGTGTTGATCGTCGGAGCGACGGGCGGCGTGGGCCAGGCGGCCACCCAGCTCGCCGCCCTGCGCCGCGCGTACGTCATCGCCACCGCCGCGCCGGACGCGGAGGACCTCATGCGCGACCTGGGCGCCAACGAGACGGTCGACCACACCAGGGGAGACGTGCCCGGGCAGGTGCTCGCCGCCTGGCCCGGCGGGATCGACGCGGTGTTCGACCTGGCCACCCCGGCCGGCGCCGTCGACGCCATGGCGGGCGTGCTGCGCCCCGGCGGCGTGATCTGCAGCGTCATCCACGCGCTCGACCCTGACGCCCTGGCCTTGAGAGGGCTGCGCGGCGTCAACGTGATCAACCGGGTCACCCCGGAGGTCCTGACGCGCCTGGCCGAGCTGATCGACGGCGGCGAGCTGCGCGTGCGGGTCGAGTCGCTGGTGCCGCTGGAGCGGGCGCCGGCCGCGCTGCGCGACATCGCCGCAGGCCACGCCAGGGGCAAGACCGTGATCACGATCTGATCCTGACCCGGGACTTGGAGCATGACACAAAAGTCCCGGCCATCAGGGCGGCCGGTTCGGAGTTCTCGCGGATGGACCGGGCACGTAGCGCATGTGTGTACTTCAGACATGCCCGACACGCTCACCGCGCTCGACGCCTTCAACGCGCGGCCGCCCGACGAGGCCGAGCGCGACCTGCTCGCCTGCTGCTCCTGCCGCGCCTTCGCCGCGAAGGTCGCGGGCCTGCGACCGTACCGCGGCCTCGGCGAGCTGCTCGCCGCCGCGGACGCGGCCGTGCGAGACCTGGAGTGGTCCGGCGTGCTGGAGGCGCTGAGCGCGCACCCGAGGATCGGCGAGCGGGCGGCCGGCACCGGCACGGAGGCGGCCTGGTCGCGGCAGGAGCAGTCAGGGGTCGACGACGCGTCGCGCGCGGCCCTGGCGGAGGGCAACCGGGCCTACGAGGAGCGTTTCGGGCACGTCTACCTTGTCTGCGCCACCGGTCTCGACGGCGCCGAGCTGCTGGCCAAGCTCACGTCCCGGCTGCGCAACGACGAGGAGACCGAGCGCGACGTCGTACGCGCCGAGCTGGCCGCGATCACGCGGGTGCGGCTGCGCAAGCTCATCGAGGAGGGGAGATGAGCTTCTCCACGCACGTGCTGAACGCGGTCACCGGGCTGCCCGCCGAGGGCGTCCGCGTACGCCTGGAGCACGGCGGAAGCGTCCTGGCCGAGGGGCGGACCGACGCCGACGGCCGGATCAAGGGCTGGGAGCCGAGAACCGGGGTGCACCGCGTCGTCTTCGACACCGGCGGCTACCTGCCCGAGACGTTCTATCCCGAGGTCGTCATCACCTTCAACGTGACCGATCCCGGCCGGCACCACCACGTGCCTTTGCTGCTCAGCCCGTACGCCTACTCCACCTACCGAGGGAGTTAGATGGCCGTCAAGCTCGGGCCCAACCGCTACGGCAAGGCGGAGACGCGGCTCGTCCACGTCGTCAAGGACGGCCCCGTGCACCACATCAAGGACGTCAACGTCAGCACGTCCCTGTCGGGCGACATGGAAGCCGTCCACCTGACCGGCGACAACGCCGCCGTGCTGCCGACCGACACGCAGAAGAACACCGTGTACGCGTTCGCGAGGAAATACGGCGTCGGCCAGATCGAGGAGTTCGCCCTCCTGCTGGCCGGGCACTTCGCGGGGTCGCAACCCTCGATCCACCACGCCAGGGTGGAGATCGAGGAGTACGCCTGGCGCCGCGAGGGGCCGCACTCGTTCGCGCGCGAGGGCGGCGAGGTGCGCACCTGCGTCGTCCACCGCGACCGCGACGGCCGCGCCACCGTGGTGTCCGGGCTCAAGGACCTGGTGCTGCTCAACTCGACGGGGTCGGAGTTCCACGGCTACATCGCCGACGAGTACACCACGCTGCCGCCCGCCACCGACCGTGTCCTCGCCACCGCCGTCGAGGCACGGTGGCGGCACGCCGGCGACACCCCCTCCTACGGCTCGTCGTACGAGCGGGTGCGTCGATGCCTGGTCGAGGCGTTCGCGGACACGCACAGCCGCTCGCTCCAGCAGACCCTGTACGCCATGGGCGAGCGGGCGCTGACCACCTGCGAGGAGATCTGCGAGGTCAGGCTGTCCCTGCCGAACAAGCACCACTTCGCCGTCGACCTGTCGCCGTTCGGCCTGGACAACGACAACGAGATCTTCTTCGCCGCCGACCGCCCGTACGGCCTGATCGAGGGCAGTGTGCTGCGCGAGGACGCGCTCGACGCCGGATTCGCCTGGGAGTAGACACCGATGGACTTCTTGCGCCCCACGACGTGGGAGGAGGCGCTGGCCGCCAAGGCGGACCGGCCCGACGCGGTGCCCATCCAGGGCGGCACCGACGTGATGGTCGAGCTCAACTTCGACGTGCGCAGGCCCGCCGCGCTGCTCGACCTCGGCCAGGTGGCCGAGCTGCGCGCGTGGGGCATGGAGGGCGGCGCCTGCCGGGTCGGGGCGGGGGTGCCGTACACGACGATCATCGAGGAGCTGGGCGGGCCGCTGCCGGGGCTCGCGCAGGCCTCGCGCACGGTCGGCTCGCCGCAGATCCGCAACCGCGGATCCGTCGGCGGCAACCTCGGCGCGGCCTCTCCCGCGGGCGACAGCCATCCGCCGCTGCTCGCCGCCGACGCGGTGGTCGAGGTGGAGTCGCGGGACCGGGGCGTCAGGATGATCCCCGCCACCGCGTTCTACCTCGGGGTCAAGCGCAGCGCGCTCGAACCGGACGAGCTCATCAGGGCCGTGCACGTCAGGCCGGCCACGGGCCCCCAATACTTCTCCAAGGTCGGCACCCGCAACGCCATGGTGATCGCGGTGTGCTCGTTCGCGGTCGCGCTGCGCCCCGAGGAGCGGCGGGTCGGCACGGGGCTCGGGTCGGCGGCGCCCACGCCGCGGCGGGCGTACGAGGCCGAGGAGCTGCTGGCGCGGGAGCTCGACTGGCAGGCGCCGCTCGACCCGGCGCTGCTCAGGAGGTTCGGCGAGCTGTGCGCGGCTGCCGCCGCGCCGATCGACGACGTCCGCGGCACCGCCGCCTACCGCGTGCACGCCATCGGGGTGATGGCCCGCCGCACGCTCACGTGGGCCTGGAACGACCACCTGGGAAGGAGGGCCGCCTGATGCGCGTCACCTTCACCGTCAACGGCCGCGAGGAGAGCGCCGACAACGTGTGGGAGGGAGAGAGCCTGCTGTACGTGCTGCGCGAGCGTATCGGCCTGCCCGGCTCCAAGAACGCCTGCGAGCAGGGCGAATGCGGCTCGTGCACGGTCTATCTCGACGGCGTCCCGGTCTGCTCGTGCCTGGTCGCCGCCGGCCAGGCCGAGGGGCGGCAGGTGCGCACCGTCGAGGGGCTGGCCGAGGGGGACCGGCTCGACCCGGTGCAGGAGGCGTTCGCGGAGTGCGGCGCGGTGCAGTGCGGCTTCTGCACGCCGGGGCTGATCGTGCAGGCGCACGACCTGATCGCGCGCGTCGAGCGGCCGTCGGACGCGGAGATCAGGGAGGCGCTGGCGGGTAACCTCTGCCGGTGCACGGGCTACGAGAAGATCCTCGACGCGGTACGGCTGGCCGCGCGGCGGAAGGTGGCCACGTGAACGGCCCGCGCACCGGCTCGGCGTCCGGACCCGCCATCGTGATCGAGAACGTGCACGTCGCGCCGGTCACCGGCCCCGAGATCCCATCCGGATACCTCAGGATCGAGGGGGATCGCATCGCCGCGCTGGGCGCCGGGCCCGCGCCCGCCGCCCCGGGGGCGACCCGGATCGACGGCTCCGGCTGCCTGGCCACGCCCGGCCTGGTCAACACCCACCACCATCTCTACCAGTGGGCCTCGCAAGGGCTCGCGCAGGACGCCACGCTGTTCGAGTGGCTGGTCGCGCTCTATCCGGTGTGGGCCGCCATGGACGCCGAGGTGGTCAAGGGGGCCGCCGCCGCCGGGCTGGGCTGGCTGGCGCTGTCGGGCTGCACCACCTCCAGCGACCACCACTACCTCTTCCCCAAGGGGAGGGGCGATCTGTTCGCGGCGGGCATCGAGGCCGCCCGCGAGATCGGCCTCAGGTTCCACCCGGCGCGCGGCTCCATGGACATGGGCGAGTCGAAGGGCGGGCTGCCGCCGGACGTCGTGGTCGAGGAGCTCGACGAGGTCCTGACCGCCACGGCCGAGGCCGTCGACGCCCACCACGACCCGTCGCCCTCCTCGATGGTGCGGGTCGCGGTGGGGCCGTGCTCGCCGTTCTCGGCCAGTGCCGAGCTGATGACGGAGTCGGCGGCGCTGGCCAGGTCCAAGGGCGTTCGCCTGCACACCCACATCGCCGAGACCCTGGACGAGGACGACCACTGCCTGGAGCAGTTCGGGACGCGGCCCGTCGACTACATGGAGAAGCTGGGCTGGCTCGGGCCCGACGTGTGGTTCGCGCACACCGTGCACCTGAGCGACGCCGACATCGGCAAGCTAGCCGCCACCGGCACCGGCTCCGCCCACTGCCCCTCCTCCAACGGCCGGCTCGGGGCGGGCATCGCCCGCGTGTCCGAGATGTTGCGCCGCGGCATGAACGTGGGCCTCGGCGTGGACGGCAGCGCCTCCTCCGAGCTGACCCCGCTGGCCGGGGAGATGCGGCAGGCGCTGCTGTTCCAGCGGGCCCGGTACGGTCCCCGTGCGCTCACGGCCCGGCAGGCCCTGGAGCTGGCCACGCTGGGCGGCGCCCGCAACCTGGGCCGCGCGGACGAGCTCGGCTCGCTCGAGCCGGGCAAGCTGGCCGACGTCGTCCTGTGGCCGGTCGGGTCCTTCGCCGCCGCCGTCGCCGACCCGGTGTGCGCGCTGGTCTTCGGGCCCGCGCCGCCGCCGGCCCTGGTGCTGGTCGGCGGGCGCACCGTGGTGGCCGGCGGGGAGCTGAGGACCGTCTCCCAGGACGCGGCAGGGCGTGCGGGCGCCGCCGCCCGACGGCGGCTGGTGCGGCTGGCGGAGGAGCGCGGCGTGCGCCCGGCGAGGCACGTCCACGAAGGCTTCACGGCGTGAGCGGCAGCTTCTCCGCTGGGCCGACTCGACCAGAACGGGCCGTTACTCCCTGGAGGAGTTCATCAGAGTGGTTTCTTAGGGACGGTCCGGCACGCGCCCGCCGATCGCCCGGGCAGCGTATGGGGTGAACGGCCCGGGATGTGATGATGATGAGTCACGCCTTCCTGCCCGCTCGCACCGGGCAGGAAGGCGTGTCAGGCCATTGTTCACCATCATGTGGGAGTTCGTTGTGGTTCAGCCCGTTCTGGTCGCTCCGGACAAGTTCAAGGGGTCGCTGACGGCGGCGGAGGTAGCCTCCCGGGTGTCGGCCGGGCTCGGCGTTCCCACGGTGGAGCTGCCGGTCGCCGACGGTGGCGACGGCACCGTCGACGCCGCCGTGGCCGGCGGCTTCACGCGGGTCACGATCGAGGTGACCGGCCCCACGGGTGAGCGGATCCCCGCCTCGTACGCCTGGCAGGCGGCCGGCACGGCCGTGGTCGAGCTGGCGGAGGCGTCCGGGCTGCGCCGGCTGCCCGGCGGGCGCGAGCCCCTGACCGCCACCAGCTACGGCACGGGCGAGCTGGTCGCCGACGCCGTACGCCGCGGCGCCAAGCGGGTGGTCCTGGGGCTGGGCGGCAGCGCGTGCACCGACGGGGGAGCGGGCATGGTGCAGGCCCTCGGTGCGCGCCTGCTCGACGCCGGCGGCGACGAGCTCCCCCGGGGCGGGGCCGCGCTCAAAGAGCTCGCCCGCATCGACATGTCCGGTTTCCTCGACGTGTCGGGCGTGGAGTTCGTGGTGGCGAGCGACGTGGACAACCCGCTCCTCGGCCCGCACGGCGCGGCCGCCGTCTACGGGCCGCAGAAGGGCGCGACCCCCGACGACGTCAAGATCCTGGAAGGCTCCCTGTCCCGGCTGGCGGCGGTGGCGACCGCCACCCATGGGCTCGTAGGCGCCGTCGAGCGCAGGAGCTCGGGACGAGAGAGCGAGGAACGAGCCGAAGAGGAGCGAAGCGGGCGCGACCATGAACACGAGCATGACGACACCCCGCGGGCCATGGGGGTGGCCGGAGCGCCGGGGGCGGGCGCGGCCGGCGGGGTGGGGTTCGCGGCGCTGGCGTTCCTGCACGCGGAGCTGCGGCCCGGCATCGACTACCTGCTCGGCCTGCTCGGGTTCGGCGAGCTGGCGGGGAACGCGCGGCTGGTGATCACGGGCGAGGGATCGCTGGACGAGCAGTCGCTGCGCGGCAAGGCACCGATCGGCGTGGCCCAGGCCGCGGCCAGGGCGGGGGTCCCCGTCGTCGCCGTCTGCGGCCGCCGTACTCTCTCCGACGACGAGCTGAAGGCGGCGGGCATCGAGGCCGCCTACGCCCTGACCGACCTGGAGCCCGACGAGGACCGTTGCATGACCGAGGCCGGTCCGCTGCTCGAACGCCTCGCCGCCCGGCTCGCCGCCGACCATCTCCAGGGAGGCGCCGGATGACCGGGTTCGACCTCGTCGTACGATCCCGCAGGACCGTCACCCCCGAGGGCGAGCGGGCGGCCGCGGTGGCCGTGCGCGGGGAGAAGATCGTCGCCCTGTACGACCACGCGGCACCGCTCGACGCCGCCGAGGACATCGACCTGCGCGACCTGGCCCTGCTCCCCGGCCTGGTCGACACGCACGTGCACGTCAACGAGCCGGGACGCGCCCACTGGGAGGGGTTCGCCTCGGCGACCCGGGCGGCCGCCGCCGGAGGCGTCACCACGATCATGGACATGCCGCTCAACTCGCTCCCGCCCACCGTGAACGTCGGGGCCTTCGAGGCCAAGCTGCGCGCCGCCGCCGGCCAGTGCCGGGTGGACGTCGGGTTCTGGGGCGGGGCCGTGCCGGGCAACGTCAAGGATCTGGCGCCGCTGCGCGAGCGCGGGGTGCGCGGCTTCAAGTGCTTCATGTCGCCGTCGGGCGTGGAGGAGTTCCCGCCGCTCGGCCTCTCCGAGGCGCGGCAGGCTCTGGAGGAGATCGCCGGGTTCGGCGGGGTGATGGTGGTGCACGCCGAGGATCCGGCGCTGCTCGGCGAGCCGTCCGGCCCGACGTACCGGGAGTTCCTGGACTCGCGGCCGGACAAGGCGGAGCGCAGCGCCGTCGAGCAGGTCGTCCGGCTGGCCGGGGAGACCGGGGCCAGGGTGCACATCCTGCACGTCTCGAGCGCCGCCTGCCTGGACGTCCTGGAGGAGGCCCGGGCCCGCGGAGCGGCCGTCACGGCGGAGACCTGCCCGCACTACCTGACGCTGGCCGCCGAGCAGGTGCCCGAGGGGGAGACCGCGTACAAGTGCTGCCCGCCCATCCGCTCGGAGGCCAACCGCGACCTGCTGTGGGACGGCCTGAGAAGGGGCGTGCTGAGCTGCGTCGTGTCCGACCACTCGCCGTCGCCCGCCGAGCTGAAGGCGCCCGACTTCGCCGCCGCCTGGGGCGGCATCGCCTCGCTCCAGCTCGGGCTGCGCGCGGTGTGGACGGAGGCGTCGCGCAGGGGGTTCGGGCTGGCGGACGTGGTCCGCTGGATGTCAGCCAATCCCGCCGCAATGGCTGAAATATCGGAAAAAGGGGGCATCAAGCCGGGCAATGATGCCGACCTGGTGGCCTTCGACCCGGCCGCCACCGGCCCGGTCGACGCCGCCCTCCTGCACCACAGGCACCCCGTCACCCCCTACCACGGCCGCACCCTCAAGGGAGCCGTCCTGACCACCTGGCTGCGCGGCAGGCCGGTGGACGGCGAGCCCTGCGGACGGCTTCTGCTGGGAGAGCAGTAGATGTCACACCCCGACACGCCGCCCGGCCCGAACCTGCCCGATCTTGCCCTGCCCGATCTTGCTGGGCGCACCCTCGGCGGCTCCGTGATGGCGGCGAGCGACGAGTCGTTCGCCGAGAAGGAGAGCCTGATCAGGCCGGGCCGTCCGGGCTTCCAGGCCGAGACCTTCGGCAACAAGGGGCAGGTCTACGACGGGTGGGAGACCCGGCGCAGGCGCGAGCCCGGCCACGACTGGGCCCTCGTCCGTCTGGGCGTCCCCGGCGTCATCCGCGCCGTGGTGATCGACACGGCCTGGTTCAAGGGCAACTACCCGCCGTACGCCTCCGTCGAGGCCGCCGCCGTCGACGGCCATCCGTCCCCGGACGAACTGCTGGCCGCCCCATGGACCGAGATCGTGCCGAAGGCCGGGCTGAAGGGCGACGCCGAACACCGCTTCCAGGTCGCCGGCGAAACCCGCTACACGCACGTCCGCCTGAACATCCACCCCGACGGGGGCGTCGCCCGCCTGCGCGTACACGGCGAAGCCCGCCCCGACCTGTCCCTCTACGACGGCCTCGGCCTCGACCTGGCCGCCCTGGCCAACGGCGGCCTGGTCACCGCCTGCTCCAACGACTTCTACTCCGCCCCCAACAACGTCATCGCCCCCGGCCTGGCCCGCCACCAGGCGGAGGGCTGGGAGACCGCGCGCCGCCGGGACGAGGGCAACGACTGGCTGGTGATCCGGCTGGCCGGCCGCGGCATCGTCAGGCTGGCCGAGATCGACACCACGAACCTGCTGTTCAACGCGCCCGGCGCGGTCGCGCTCACCGGGATCGACGGGGAGCGCGAGGTCGAGATGCTGCCCAGGACCAGGCTCCAGCCCGACACCCCGCACCGCTTCCGGCTCCACCACCCCGGCCCGGTCACCCACGTCAGGGTCGACGTCTACCCGGACGGCGGTCTGGCAAGGGTCCGCCTCCACGGCCACCTGTCCTGACCGCGCCCGAGCGTGCCGGTGGGCAGGGGTGTGGGCCGGGGCCGGCGGGACGCGGCGGCCCCGGCGCGCTCACTGCCAGAGGTAGACCGTGCTCCCCGACGGGCGTTCGCTGTTGGGCAGCGGCCGCTGGTATTTCACCACGCCGGCGTTGACCAGCCGCTGCACCCGTACCTGGAAGCCCAGGGCCTGTAACTCGGACCTGGCGTCCCTGAGCTCCTTGCCGAGCACCCCCGGCACCACGCGGAGATGCCGGTCGTCGCGGCCCTCGCCGTCGCGGTCGCCGAACCAGTCCCAGAAGTCCGTCTGGCACCGCGCCACCGTGATCATGACCTGGGCGCCCTTGTCGACCTCTGCCTTCGCCTTGGGCTCCTGGGCGATGACCGTGCACGGCTCGGCGTCGTCGTCGACCTCGTTGACCTGCACCTGGAAACCCTGCCCGCTGAGATGGCCGGCGGCCTCGTCCTTCGGCATGCCGCCCACGTCGGGCATGACCAGCCCGGCGCTGACGAAGATGTCGACCTTGGTGCCTTCCTTCACCTTCTCGCCGACCTGCGGCGAGGTGCGGATCACCTTGTCGCGCTCGACCTCCTGGTTGGCCAGGCGTTTGACCGAGTCGACGGTCAGCCCCGCGTCGGCGAGGGCCACGCGGGCGTCGTTGCCGGTCATCCCGGCCACGTTGGGCACGATGACACGCTTGGGACCGAGCGAGGGCACCAGCGTGATCGTGTCGCCGTTGTCGAGCTCGGTCTTGGCCACCGGGTCGGTGCGCAGGACCAAGCCGGCGGCCACCTTCTCGTCGTGCATGCCGTCGGCCTTGCGGACCACGAGGCCGAGCGCGGTGGCGTTCTTCTCCGCGATCGCCATGTCCTTCCCGACCAGGTCGGGGACGATGACGGGGGCGGACTGCGAGAAGTACCAGCCGGTCAGCCCCACCGCGACCGCCATCACGGCGGCCAGCGCCACCAGGAACCAGTTGGGCCGGAACGCGCGCCGTTGAGGCACCTCCGCCCGCGGCTGGATCAGCGTGTGCCCGGGAGCGGCCTGCGGGCGCGACCGCGCGGCGGAGCCGGCGCCCTGCTGGTGGGCGCGCGGGGGCACCGGGCCGCTCACGGGCTGGCCGGTCATCCGCGGCAACATGCGGTGCGCGTCGACGGCCGCCACCAGCATCGCGGTGGCGTCCGCGGGACGGTCGCCCGGCTCGCGGGCCGTCGCGTGCGCCACCAGCGTGTCGATCAGCGGCGGCACGTCGTGGACGAACGACGACGGCGCCGGCACGGTGTCATGGACGTGCCGGTAGGCCACCGACATCGGCGTCTCGCCGTCATACGGCTGCTGCCCGGTCACCAGCTCGAACAGCATGATGCCGGCTGCGTAGACGTCGCTGCGCACGTCGGCGCCGCCCGTGGTGACCTGCTCGGGCGACATGTAGCCGATCGTGCCGATCATCACGCCGGTGCGGGTCTGGTTGGTCGCCTCGATGGCCCTGGCCAGGCCGAAGTCGACGACCTTGACCCGGCCGTCGTCGGTCATGAGGACGTTTTCCGGCTTCACGTCGCGGTGGACCAGGCCCGCCTGGTGGGCCGCGCCGAGCGCGGCCAGCACCGGGATCATGATCTCGAGGGCCTCGCGGGCCGGCAGCCGGCCGCGGTCGCGCAGGATGTCGCGCAGCGTCCGGCCTGGCACGTATTCCATCGACAGGTAGACCACGTCGGTGTCGGTGCCCTGGTCGAAAACGTGCACTATGTTGGGATGGGAAAGACTGGCCACCGACTTGGCCTCGCCGATGAACCTCCGGACGAACGCCGGGTCCTCGGCGAGTGAGCGGTGCATGACCTTCAGCGCGACCGTCCGGTCGAGCCGGATGTCCAGCGCGAGGTAGACGGTCGCCATACCGCCCCGGGCGATCCGGCTCTCGATGCGGTAGCGCCCATCGAGGAGCCGCCCGACCAGGGGGTCCGCAGTCGTCGTATCCACCCCGCTGAGTTTACGGGCGTTTTGCCACTGACAGGGCCCGGCCGCCCGAAACCGATGCGGAGACGTTCTCGTTCGTACGCCCTTCGTCCCGGGGAAGCGGACATAGCCTCACCGGCGTCACGCCCTTACCGGTCGGCCGCGCGCCCGCTTCCCCGGGCCCCGGCCCGAGCCGGGAGACCCCCGAGGCGAACCATCCCTTCACCCGCGGCAGTCCGGGCGTGTCGTCCGGGCGGCCGGCGGCGGCTCACGTGCGGTGATCCCGCGCGGTGGCGCCCCGGCGACCGTGAACGTCGTCCGCGCGAGCGGTCGCCGCGGGCGAGGGGTCACGGGGTCATCGGGGAGGAGGCTTCGGCGTGGCGGCGGCGGGGGATACGCCCCGCCTGGCGGGCCAGACGCCCGGCCGTCACGGCCTGCCTCATGGCCGTGGCCATGAGGTCGGGCCGCTGCGCCCGGGTGACCGCCGTGGCCAGCAGGACGGCGTCGCAGCCCAGCTCCATCGCCAGGGCCGCGTCGCTGGCCGTGCCGATGCCCGCGTCGAGGATGACCGGCACGGAGGCGGCCTCCACGATCAGCTCGATGTTGTGCGGGTTGCGGATGCCCAGCCCGGAGCCGATCGGCGCGCCCAGCGGCATGACGGCCGCGCAGCCCGCCTGCTCCAGGCGCCGCGCCAGCGCCGGGTCGTCGCCGATGTACGGCAGCACCACGAACCCGTCGGCCACCAGCCGCTCGGCCGCGTCGAACGTCTCGATCGGGTCGGGCAGCAGCGTGCGCTCGTCGGCGATGACCTCCAGCTTGACCCAGGGTGTGCCGAGCGCCTCCCTGGCCAGCCGCGCCGTCAGCACGGCCTCGCCCGCGGTGAAGCAGCCCGCGGTGTTGGGGAGCACCTTGATGTCCCGCCTGCGCAGCACGTCGAGGACGGAGCCGCGGGCCTCCGGGTCGAGCCGCCGCATCGCGACCGTGGTCATCTCGGTGCCGGACGCGGCCAGCGCCTGGTCGAGCACCTCGAGCGACGGGGCGCCGCCGGTGCCCATGATGAGCCGGGACGAGAACTTCTCCCCGGCGATGATCAGATCATCCACCTTGCACCGCCGTCAGGACCTCCACGCGGTCGCTGTCGCTGAGCGCCGTCGTCTCCCAGGCGCTGCGCGTGACCACCTCGTCGTTCACGGCCACGGCCACTCCGGTGGTGGCCGCGGTCAACGTGCTCACGGCCTGCGCCACGGTCGTGCCGTCGATCACCTCGTGCGCGGTCCCATTGATCATCACAATCATGAAATTTCCTGAAACCTTCCCGGCGAGCACAGCGCCGCCAGCTCGCCTTCTTCGCCCAGCAGGATGGCCGTCGTCAACGGGGCCAGCAGCACGCCGCCCCGATGGTGCCCGGTGGCCAGCGCGAGCCCGGGCGTGCCGCTCGGGCCGATGACGGGCAGGTTGTCCGGCGTCCCTGGCCGCAGCCCGGCCACCACGTCGGCCACCTCCAGCTCGGTGACGCCCGGCACCAGCTCCCTGGCGTCACGCAGCAGCTCGTAGAGCCCGCCGGCCGTCACCCTGGTGTCGAACCCCATCTCCTCCTGGGTGGCGCCGACGACCAGCTCGCCGTCGCCCCTGGGGACCAGGTAGACGGACGAGCCGTGCACGGTGCCGCGTACGCACCGGCCGAGCAGGGGCTGGGCGGAGCGCAACCGCATGATCTGCCCCTTGACCGGACGTACCGGCACCCCGGCCAGCCCGGCGCTCCACGCCCCGGCCGCCAGGATCACCCGCTCGGCCCGCAGGTGTCGCGGCACGCCCCCATCGGCCACGGCGGGGGCCGGGACGTCCGGTGGCGCGAGGCGTACCCCTGTGACCCTGCCGCCGTCACGCGTGAGCTCGCTCACGCGCGCCCGCACCAGCGGGACGCCCAGCCGGTCGAGGGCGGCGAGCAGCGCCGCCGTCACGCGGCGCGGATCGACCCAGGCGTCGCCGGGAGCCAGCAGGCCGCCGCGCACGGCGGGGGCCAGCATCGGCTCAAGGCGCCGGCACTCGCGCCCGGTCAGCCGCTCGACCGGCAGCTCCAGCTTCTCCATGAACGCGGCCAGCTCGTCCAGCGCCGCCAGGTCGTCGGCGCCGAACGCGACGTCCAGCGTGCCGTTCGTACGGAAGTCGAGTGCGGCCGGACCGGAGAGCCCGGCGTCCAAGGCCAGCTCGGCGGCGAAGGACGGCCAGCGGCGCAGCGCGGCCATCCCGAGCCGCAGCAGCGGTGCCTCGGTGTAGGTCACCTCGCTGACCGGAGCCAGCATCCCCGCGGCCGCGTGCGAGGCCCCCGAAGCGGGCGCCGGGTCGGCCACGGTGACCGGCCGGCCGGAGCGGGCCAGCCGCCAGGCGACCGACAGCCCGACGATCCCGCCGCCTACGATCACGTCCACATGCGCTCCCTTCGCCGGCATGACCCGGATCAGGTGTCTTGCGGTCGAAGGCCCGGTCAAGCCTTCCTCTCAGCCCGGTAACGGCCGGACTCCCGCGCGTCTTTCCCTCACCAGCCTACGGCCTCGGTGTCATGCCCGGACACCGCCCCCGTTATGGTCATGGACGTGAACCACGTCGTCGTCGTCGGAGCAGGACTGGCCGGTCTGCGCACTGTGGAGGCGCTGCGCTCGAAGGGCTTCGCCGGGCGCGTCACCATGGTCGGCAGGGAACGCCACCGCCCCTACGACCGCCCGCCCCTGTCCAAGGCCGTGTTGTCGGGGGAGGCCGACGACAGCTACGTCGGCGCCGACCTGGCCGCGCTCGGCGTCGAGTTCTGGCCCGGCGTCAGCGCCAAGTCGCTGCGCGCGGGGGTCGTGGAGACGACCGAGGGCGAGCTGGGCTACGACGGCCTGGTGATCGCCACCGGAGCCGACCCGATCAGGCTTCCCGGCGACGGTCCCCAGCACGTGCTGCGCACTCTCGACGACGCCCACGAGCTCAGGGCCATGCTCGTCCCCGGCGCCCGCGTCGCGATCATCGGCGCCGGGTGGATCGGCGCCGAGGTCGCCACCGCCGCCCGCCGGGCCGGGTGCGCGGTGACGGTGATCGAGGCCGGCCCCGCGCCGCTCGCCACCGCCGTCGGCGCCGAGATCGGCGCGCGCACCGAGGCCTGGTATTCCGGCATCGACCTGCGGCTCGGCGCCATGGTCGACTCCGTGGACGAGGGCGGCGTGCGGTTGGTGGGCGGCGCGTTCGTCGAGGCCCACGTGGTCGTCACCGGCATCGGCGTGCGTCCCGCCGTCGAGTGGCTCGCCGACGCCGACATCGACCTGCACAACGGTGTCGTCACCGACGAGCATCTGCGCGCCTCGTTGCCCGGCGTCGTCGCCGTCGGCGACTGCGCCGCCTGGTGGTCGCGCCGCTGGCAGACCCGGCTCCGCGTCGAACACTGGGACTCCGCGCTCAACGCGCCCGAGGTCGCCGCCGCGACGCTGCTCGGCGAGGACGCCGTCTACGATCCCGTGCCCTACTTCTGGTCGGAGCAGTTCGGGCACATGGTGCAGTACGCCGGCCACCACCCCGCGGGCGAACGCCTCCTCTACCGCGGTGACGCGGAGGGTAAATGGTCGGCCGTGTGGCTCACCGCCGACGACGCCCTCGCCGCCGTGCTCGCCGTCGATCGGCCGCGAGACCTCGTACAGGGCCGTAGAATCATCGCCTCGGGCCAACGCCTCGATGCCAAACGCCTGGTAGATCCCGAAGTGTCCCTACGAGATTGTGTTGTTTGAGCAAGCGCGCCATGTGGTAGTTGTGGTTTCGTGACACTTTCTGTTGCACAGATCGACCGGGAGACCGAGCAGCTCGTCGACGAGTGGCTCACTCTCCCCGAAGTGGCCTCACGCCTCGACCTTCCGCTGGGGCGGGCCAAGCAACTTCTCAAGGACCACAAGCTGCTCGGCGTACGCAGGGGCAGCGGCGGGCCTCAGGTGCCCGCGGTGTTCCTCGACGGAAAAGATGTGATGAAGGGCCTGCCCGGCACGCTGACCGTGTTGCAGGACGCCGGCTACGACGACGTCGAGTCGCTGCGCTGGCTCTTCACCCCGGACGAGTCCCTGCCGGGGTCGCCCATCGAGGCGATCCGGGCCGGCCGTCACACTGAGGTCAAGCGGCGTGCCCAAGCTCTCGCTTTCTGAGGCCCGCCTCTATCTCTGCACCGACGGCCGCCGCGACCGCGGCGACCTGGCAGAGTTCCTCGATTCCGTGCTGGCCGGCGGCGTGGACATCATCCAGCTGAGGGAGAAGGGCTTGGAGGCCCGCGAAGAACTCGCGCTCCTCGAGGTCTTCCGCGACGCCTGCGACCGGCACGGCAAACTCCTGGCCGTCAACGACCGGGCGGACATCGCCCACGCCGCCCGGCCCGACGTGCTCCATCTGGGGCAGGACGACCTTCCTGTGACGGTCGCGCGAGAAATACTCGGCGACGACATCGTCATCGGAAGGTCCACCCACTCCGCTGCCGAGGCGTCCGCCGCGGCCGTGGAGCAGGGCGTCGACTATTACTGCTGCGGCCCCATCTGGCCCACCCCGACCAAACCCGGCCGCCCGGCGCCCGGACCGCCGCTGCTCAGGCACGCGGCGGCGCTCGGCACCTCGCGGCCGTGGTTCGGGATCGGCGGCATCGACCTCGACAACCTCGACGAGGTCATGTCGTACGGTGCCGAGCGGGTGGTCGTCGTACGCGCGATCACCGACGCGGACGATCCGGGGGCGGCGGCGGCCGAGTTCGCCAAACGCCTGTCGGCTCCCTGAGCCGAACGCCGGGCGGTCCCTGACCGGCCCGCCCGGCCGCCTCAGGTCTTGCGGGACGTGGCGGCGATGGCGAGCTCGGTCAGGGCGGAGCGGGCCTCGGCCGTCACCGGCGACTCGTCGAGGGCGGACAGCGCCTGGCTCAGATAGTCGCCGATCAGGTCCTCGCACTCCCGCAACGCGCCGGTGTCGTCGATGATCTCCCGCAGCGTCGCCACCCCGGCCTCGTCCAGCTCGGGGTCGCCGAGCAGCCGCCGGACGGTCTGCGCGGCCCCGGGGGACGCGGCCGCCAGCGTGCGGGCCACGAGCATCGTCCGCTTGCCCTCGCGCAGGTCGTCGCCCGCGGGCTTGCCCGTCTGCGCCGGGTCGCCGAACACTCCGAGGATATCGTCCCTGAGCTGGAAGGCGATCCCCACGCGGGTGCCGTAGCCGGTGCACAGCTCGTCCATCCACGGCGCGCGCTTCTCGCCGGCGAGCACCAGCCCGAGCCGCAGCGGCTGCTCCACCGAGTATTTGCCGCTCTTGAACAGCGCCACCCGCAGCGCCGACTCGAACGTGTTCTCCCCGTTGGCCTGCTCCAGCAGGTCGAGGTACTGGCCGCACATCAGCTCGGTGCGCATGTGGTCGTGCACGGGCTGGGCCGCCTCCAGGGACGCGGGCGGCAGGCCGCTGGTGCGCCACATCTCGCCCGACCAGATGAGCAGCAGGTTGCCGAGCAGGATCGCCGCCCCCTCGCCGAACTGCTGCGCCGACCCCTGCCAGCGGGACTGCTCGTGCATGGACTCGAAGCGGCGGTGCGCGGCCGGCATCCCCCTGCGCAGGTCGCTCTTGTCCATCACGTCGTCGTGGACGAGCGCGCTGGCCTGCAGCAGCTCCAGCGAGGCGGCGGCGGTGAAGATCGAGGGGGCGTCGGCGCCGCCCGCGCCGCGCCAGCCCCAGTAGCAGAACGCCGGGCGCAGCCGCTTGCCCCCGGACAGCAGTGCGTCGGCGGCCGCGCGCAGCGGGGCGAAGGCGGCATCGCCCCCGGCCGGCAACTTCCGTTCGACGAACTCTGCGAGGGAGCGCTCCACCTGCGGGCGCAGGACGTCCATGCGGGCGGCGTCAGTGGTCATGACACTGAGACTAATGGCCGGACGCGGGCGTCAGGATCTCCAGGTGCCTCTCGGGCTGCCTGTCCCGCGGCGCCGCTGTAGCCTGGTGACCATGGCGCTTGGTCGACCTTCCTTCTTTCCCGAACGTGTTCCCACCGTCCGCGACATGCTCGCCGGCGGTGGGCGGTCGTTCTCCTTCGAGTTCTTCCCGCCGAAGACCGACGAGGGCGAGCGATTGTTGTGGCGGGCGATCAGGGAGCTCGAGTCGCTGCGGCCGACGTTCGTGTCGGTGACCTACGGCGCGGGCGGCTCCACCCGCGACCGCACGGTCGACATCGTGGAGCGCATCGCCCACGACACCACGCTCACGCCCGTGGCGCACTTCACGGCGGTCAACCACTCCGTCCGCGAGCTGCGCCACCTCGTGGGGCGCTTCGCCGACGCCGGGGTGCGCAACATCCTGGCCGTCCGGGGCGATCCCCCGGGCGACCCGACGGCCGAGTGGGTGCCGCACCCCGAGGGCGTGCTCTACGCCGAAGACCTGGTGCGGCTGATCAGGCAGGCGGGCGACTTCTGCGTGGGCGTGGCCGCCTTCCCCTACAAGCACCCGCGCTCGCCGTCCATCGAGTCCGACACCGACTACTTCGTCCGCAAGTGCCGGTCGGGTGCCGACTACGCGATCACGCAGATGTTCTTCGAGGCCGACGACTATCTGCGGCTGCGCGATCGGGTGGCGGCCCAGGGCTGTGACACGCCGATCATCCCGTGCATCATGCCGGTGACGCAGATGAGCACGATCGCGCGTTCGGAGCAGTTGTCCGGGGCGCCGTTCCCGCCCCGCCTGGCGGCACGCTTCGAGGCGGTCAAGGACGATCCGGCCGCGGTGCGGCGGCTGGGCATCGAGCACGGGGCCGAGCTGTGCCAGCGGCTGCTCGACGAGGGCGCGCCGGGGATCCACTTCATCACGTTCAACCGCTCCAGCGCCACGCGCGAGGTGTTCCAGAGACTGTCCGGGGTGCAGCTGTCCGCCTGACGCGGCGCTGTGGTGCGGCTGTCCGCCCGGCGTGGTGCTGGGGGTGTGGCCGCCCACCTGACGCGGCTCTCCGCCCGGCGCGGTCTTCCTTCTTTACGGCACGGCCGGCGGCACGCCACCCGCCGACCGGGGCCGGCGGCCTCCAGGGAGACGCCCGCTGACCCGCACGGGGCGGGCCGCCGTCACGGCGCGACGTGGGCCGGACACGTGGTTCGAGGCGTCGGGCCGGTCAGCGAGGAGCATGAGGAAGGCCCGTCACCCGCCCGCAGGGGGACCGGGCGGGTGACGGGCGGGGACTGGTAGCCGGTGAGTAAAGGGTCGGTTACTTTCTGTCATGGATGATGCCCTCGGCCATGCCCGGTAAACCCACGGGTCACGTCGTCATCAAGGTTTCTCCTGTCACCGGAGACCGCGGGGCGAAAGGGGACGCTCGGCAGAGGTCCGGCGGGGCTTCTTTCCCGCGACGGTCAGGGGAGGGGCAGGGGGCGGCCGGCGATCGCGTATTCCTCGTGGCCGCCGGGGAAGACGAACCGGGTCAGCAGATCGGTGAAGCCCATGCTGGCGTAGAGGTGCCGGGCGGCCGTCGGCTGGTCGTGCGTGGACAGGACGGCCGAGCGTTCCGGCCGGCCGGCGCACAGTGTCCTGATCATGGCCCGGCCGATGCCCTTGCCCTGGTAGCCGGGGTGGACGTGGATCTCGGCCAGCTCGAACGCGAATCCCAGCCACGCGTTGGCGGCCTCCGGGCCCATCTCGTCACGCAGGGCCCGGAGAACCACGTCATGCCACCATTGCCCCGGCGCGCCCCGGAAGCCGTACGCGAAACCCACGATTTGGGGTTCCGAAGTGGGTAGCTGCGGGGATGAATCACGCAATTCAGCGAAATAACACTGAAAATGGGGATATGTCCCATGATTTCGCATGATGGTCTTGCGGCCCGCGATCTGGTCCGCGGGAGGGTTCATCGCGGCCGTGTAGATGCCGATCACCGTCTCCAGCCGTTCGGTGAACCCGGCGGGACCCACCCCGCGAAAGTCGATCACTTGTCGCACACTACTCGACGTCCACAGGGGTGCCCCCGGTGATCCGCACCAACTCGTCGAACGTGGTCGGGAACACGGTCAGCGGATGCCCGCCGGCCGCCCACACCACCTCGTGCTTGCTCAGCCAGTTGTCCACCAGCGTCGGCACGGGCGCCGGATGCCCGACCGGAGCGACCCCGCCGATCGGCTGGCCGGTGGCGGCCCTGACGAACTCCGGCGACGCCCGGCGTACCCGCCGGACACCCGCCGTGCGGGCGATCAGTTCGACATCGACCCGGTGCGCGCCGCTCGTCAGCACGAGCAGGGGCCCGCCGTCCGCGTCGAAGATCAGGCTGTTGGCGATGGCCCCGACCTCGCACCCGATCTGCGCCGCGGCGGTCGCGGCGGTGGGGGCCTTCTCCGGCAGAACGACGATCTCGCCGGTCACCCCGAGCCGGCGAAGCGCTGATTCCACAATGACGGCATTGGCCGGCAACTTCTCAGACATGGACACACTCTAAACAGGATGACTGCTTGATTACCGATTGATGGTGAGTGGTGTAAGGTCCACTGATCCATTCGTTACCGGGGTGAGAGGTGGTACAGGTGAGGGCTCGACGGCTACCCGGGGTAGCTGCTCTCCTGACGGCCGGCGCCGTCATCGTCTCGGGATGCGGCACGCCGGCGCCGCACCGTACGCACGTGTCGTCATCCGTGCTGACGCCGGCGACTACCACCACGACACCCGCGACTGCGGGCGGGCCGGCCGCCGCCGTTCCGGCCGCGACGGTCACCGCGCCGGGCAAGACGCTCAAGCTCGGGGCCAAGGGCAAGGCGGTCACCTGGATGCAGGAGCGCCTGACCGAGCTGGGCTACCGCCCGGGCAAGGCGGACGGGAAATACGGCGGCACGACGCTGGCGGCCGTGTGGGCGTTCCAGAAGGTCAACGGCATCAAGCCGACCAGCACCGTCGCCAGGCGCACCTGGGAGGCGCTCGAGACGCCGAAGGCCCCGAGAGTCCTGGCCAGGAACGGCAAGCCGACCCGCGCCGAGGTCGACCTGACCAAGCAGATCATGGTCATGTACGTCAAGGGCGAGGCCACGCTCATCACCCACGTGTCGTCGGGCAGCGGCATCGCCTACTGCGAAACGGCCATGTGGCAGGGCAAGCAGCAGCGGTTCTGCGGCTCGGCCACGACGCCGACCGGCAACTACCGGACGACCTGGCGCGCGAACGGGTGGCACAAGTCCTATCTGGGCGAGCTGTACAACCCGATCTTCTTCAACGGCGGCATCGCCTTCCACGGGGCGTTGTCCGTGCCGCTCCACCCGGCCTCGCACGGCTGCGTGCGCATGCCGATGAACGTCGCCGAGGAGCTTCCCGGCCTGCTCGGCAAGGGCGTGCCGGTGCACGTGCGGGGCAAGTTCAGGGGCGCGTGACCCCTCCACCCCAGGCCTTCGCGTGACCTGCGGCTCAGCGGGCGGGCTCCACGCCTGCCCGCGCCGCGCGCCGGCCGGTCGAGGCCGCCATCGCCATCCCCACCGCCTGCGTCAGCCCGGCCGCGAGCACGATGAGCGGCGTGGCCGCCTGCCAGCCTGGCACCCCCGCGGCGAAGTCAGGGGAGTCGTACAGGCCTGGCAGGCTGTGTACGGGGTTCATCAGCGCGACTAAGAACGCGAGCGCGTACGGGACCATGAGGACGCCCGAGAGCACCATGAGCAGCGTGCGGCCCCGGCCACGCCGCCGCAGCAGCGCGCCGATGACGAGGTAGGCCACCGCCACGACCCCCGTGAACAGGGCGATCCACCAGGTCAGCCGCCAGACGTCGGTGCCCAGCGCCGTCATCTCGCCGGGACCGAGCGGGCCGCCCTCCCACTCGGGGCCGGCGATCTGCGCCCGCACAGCCTCCCGGATGGCCGCGTGGTTGACGGCCGCGTACGCCCCCGCCAGGACCGGCCCGAGCGCCAGCAGGACCAGATCGGTGGGCCGCCGCCGGCTGCTTTCCGCCATGCGCTCTCCTCTCCCGCCTCGGCGGGGACAGCCTCTCAGAAAGCGTGCGCGAGGTGCTAGCCGAGCGAGCGCATCCCGGCCAGCGCGACGTCGGCGGCCCGGCGAGCGGTGTCCCAGATCTCCTCCAGCGACCGGTTGTGCTCCAGGTTGGCGATCACCGCGAGCTTGACCGACCCGAACAGCGCGCCCACCGCCGCCGCGGCCTCGATCATGCTCAGCTCGCCGGCGTACGTCTCGTGCAGCGTCCGCGCCAGCCCGAGCTGCGTGCCGAACAGCACCGTCAGCGCCCGCGCCTGCAGCGTCGGTTCGGTCAGGATGAGCCGCAGCCGCAGCTCGGCGTCCTCGAAGGTGAGCTCCTCCTGCGCGCTCGACCAGGCGAGGCTGTTGTCGATGAGGCTGCTCAGCAGGTCGGCCGGCGACATCCCGGGCTCTGGGCGGGCCAGCATGGCCTTCGCCAGCTCCATGCGCTCGGCCGTGTCGTAGAAGACCACGTCCTCCTTGCTCGCGAAGTAGCTGAAGAACGTGCGTGTCGACACGTCGGCCCCAGCGGCGATCTCCGCCAGCGTGGTCTCCTCGTAACCCTTCTCGTCGAAGAGCTGGAGCGCCGACTCGATCAGCGCCCGGCGCGTGCGCTGCTTCTTGCGCTCCCGCAATCCCGCCATGCCGGAACTATACTGCACGCTTTTATTGTTTTCACTAGTTGAAAGTTTGCATCGATTGAGGTTTTCTGGGTAGGTCGCTCGGAAAGGAGCAGAGGCATGTCCGACTTCACCCTGCCCATGACCAGGCAGCGTCCGTTCGACCCGCCGGACGAGGTCGCGGAGCTGCGGCAACAGGCTTCGATGCACCGCATGACGTACGCCGACGGCCACGTCGGCTGGCTGGTGACCGGCTACGCGGAGGCCCGTGCGGTGCTGGCCCACCCCGGCTTCAGCAACCGGCCGGACAAGATGCACGCGCCGATCCCGTCCAGGGTCGACCTGGTCGGCGAGCGCAGGGATCGCGGGGTGCCGCGGGGGTTCTTCCTGCGCACGGACGCGCCTGAGCACACGCGCTACCGCAAGCTGCTGACCGGGCAGTTCACCGTGCGCAGGATGAAGGCTCTCGAGCCGCGGATCACCGAGATCACCGACGCCTGCCTGGACGACATGGCGGCCGCCGGCGGCACCGTGGACCTCGTCCAGACGTTCGCGCTGCCGATCCCGTCGCTGGTGATCTGCGAACTGCTCGGGGTGCCGTACGAGGATCGTGCGCAGTTCCAGGAGGACTCCAAGATCCTGGTCAACCTGGAGACCAAGGCCGACGACGTGCTGGCGGCGCTCGGGAGGGTCTCGGCCTACCTGTACGGGTTGATCCAGCGCAAGCGCAAAGAGCCGGCCGACGACCTGCTGAGCGGGCTCATCGAGAGCGGGGAGCTCGACGACGAGGAGCTCACGGGGGTGGCGTTCCTGCTGCTGGTGGCCGGGCACGAGACGACCGCCAACATGCTGGGCCTCGGGACGTACGCGCTGCTCACCAACCCCGACCAGCTCGCCGCCATGCGCGACGACCCGTCGGTGGTGGACAACGGCGTCGAGGAGCTGCTGCGCTACCTCACCATCATCCACCTCGGCCCGTTCAGGCTCGCGACGGAGGACGTCGAGATCGCGGGCAACCTCATCAAGGAAGGAGAGATGGTCGGCGTCCACCTGCCGGTCGTCAACCGCGACCCCTCCCGATTCCCCGACGGCGATCGGCTCGACGTCACCCGCCCCGCCGGCGGTCACATGACCTTCGGCCACGGCATCCACCAGTGCCTCGGCCAGCAGCTCGCCCGGGCCGAGATGCGCATCGCCTACCCTGCGCTGCTGCGGCGCTTCCCTGGCCTACGCTTGGCGGTAACGCCCGAGGAGGTGCCGATGCGCTCGGATATGACCATCTATGGAGTGCACCGCCTCCCTGTCACTTGGTAGGTCATCATGGAGATCAAGGCAGACACCACGGTGTGCATCGGTGCCGGCATGTGCGCGCTGACGGCGCCGGAGGTGTTCGACCAGAGCGAGGACGAAGGCACGGTGGTGTTGTTGCGTCAGACGCCGCCGGACGGTCAGGAGGAGACCGTGCGGCGCGCCGTGACCCTCTGCCCCTCGGGGGCGATTTCCGTCTCCTGAGCGCCTCCTGGCCCTCCTGGGTGCCGCCTGGGCGCCCTCTGGACCCGAGCCGCCGCCGCGTGCCCATCCGCGGCGGCGGCTGTTCTCGTCGTACGGGTTGTCCTCGTGGCGAGCCGGCCGTTTCGTCCATGGTCATCGAACCTGTGTTCGTGGATGTGGTTGACACCGGACCTGATCGAAATTATGTTCGATCCAGTGACGGTGAGGCTCGCGGCTCGGCGTCACCTGGGCCTGGTCGCGGGCAGTTCGCTTCCCCAAGCGATCCCCGCGGCCAGGTTCCACGGGCGAAGGGCACGTCCTCGTCGTCGGCGGAGACGAGCGGGCGTGTCCTGGCCGGACGGGGAGAGGGGAAGCTCCTCGTCCGGCCGGCCCGGCGGAAATGTCGGTGGCGTCTGCGAGTGTTGACTCCACCGGCGCAACGCCGGCCGCCCGCCCACGACTCCAGAGGAGGCGCGCAAGATGGCACCACGGCCTAGAGAAACGCCCGGGCCCCGGCTGTCGGCTGCGGTTCGGGCACACCTCATCGATTCACGTTCCTGCCTGGCGGAGGCGACCGGCGCTCGCACCCCGGCATCCCGATATGTGGCCGCCCACCTCGCCGCCCTCAGGGCGGCGGCGGCGATCCTGGCCGCGCGCCCGCGACCCATGGAGGGCCGCAGGCGTCGCCTGCGCAGCGCGTGGGAGCTGCTGCCCGAGGCGGAGCCGCACCTGGCCGAGTGGGCCGCCTACTTCGCGGCGAGTGCCGCCAAGCGGGCCGCGGCCGAGGCGGGCATGGTCCGCGGGATCGGCGCGGCCGACGCCGACGAGATCCTGGCCGAGGCGGAGACCTTCGTCTGCACCATCGAAGACCTGCTCGGCGTTCCCAGCCAGCCCCAGCTTCCCGCGGACGTCCCCCTGGCCGGCTGACGCCCCCCTCGCACGCGAGCCCCTCCGAGCGGGCTCCCCCCCGGGGCCACCCGGGGCGCTCCGGGATGCCCTGGCCAAGGCCTTCCGGGCGGCCACCCTGGCCGGGGCTTTCGCGTGTTCCCGGGCCTTTCCGGATGGACTCCGCCGGGCCCTCCGTAGCGGACCCGTGGCCGCAGTCCTCGGCGCGGCCCGTCCGGTCTTCCGCGGGCGCCGAGCGCCCGCCGTACCGTCTCGGCAGGGCAGGTGGGGCCGTGAGCCGGGGTGCCGTGCGGGCCGCTCCATCGTGGTGGTCAATGGCGGGAGGGTGGGGCCCGTGGAAGGACGAAGGGCTCGCCGCGTGCACGGCGAGCCCACATGCCTCAGGCGGGTGACCTCGAAAACGAGCAATCCCTGAGGAGCCGACCTCAGAACGACTCGACGGCCCGGCGAGCCTCGGCGTCGAGGACGCCCCAGCTGATGAGCTCCTCGGTCAGCTCGCTGGGCGACTTGTCGTAGATCACGGCCAGGGAGCGCAGATCCTCCTGGCGGATCGACAGCACCTTGCCGTTGTAGTCGCCACGCTGGCTCTGGATCGTCGCGGCGTAACGGGCCAGCGCGCCCGCCTTCTCCTTCGGCAGGGTCGCCAGGCGCTCCAGGTCGATCACAAGCTTGGGTGTCGGCCCGAGCGGGCTGGGGGCGGCGCCGCCCGGCAGCAGCTCGGAGACGGGCACCCCGTAGAAGTCGGCAAGCTCGGCAAGTTTCTGCACGGTCACAGCCCGGTCGCCGCGCTCATATGAGCCCACGACTACGGCTTTCCACCTGCCACGCGACTTCTCTTCGACTCCATGCAGGGACAGGCCCTGCTGGGTGCGGATGGCGCGGAGTCGTGCACCCAGCGACTTTGCGTACTCAGACGGCATCGTGTGGCCCCCCGGCTCTCGTATGTATCGCTCTTAGTAGATTGTGCTCCCTTGCGGCGTATGCCCCGGCCACCGGGGGGTCTGGTGCTGTGCTCGGCACCATCGGTAGCCACGGCCTGGGTTTACCCCGGTAACGCCGCGCAGTGCGGTTACGCACAGTGACGGTAAAGGGGTGGACGCCCCAGGTCAAGCTGATTGGAAAAAAGATGCCGAATCCGGTCCGGTAGGAATCGCCACAAACGCCTCTGATGTCCCACTAATACCAGTACTTCGTCATAGTTTGACGAGGGAGCGTGCCCACTCACGTCTGGCGGGTGAGCACCATGACCGGGCATGTCGCGGCCTTGACGATCTTTATGGACGTGTCGCCGAGGAAGACCCGTCTGAGTGGCCCGGTGGCGCTCGAAGCGCATATGATCATCTCGCCGGCGAGCCACGAGGTCGTGCCGAGCGCTTGAGGGACACTCCGGCCCTCCAGCACCTCGGCCTCCACGGACAACCTCCGCCGGTGCCCCCGCGCAGCCGTGCGCAGGTCGGCCGCGGCCTGGTCGCGCAGGCGGACGAGCATCTCCTTCTCGACCCGCGCCCGCCTGCCGCTGCTGACCACGAGCGTGACCAGCCTCAGGGACACGCCGAGCGTCGCGGCCGCCCTGGCCGCGTCCTTGACCGCCGCGTCGCCGCCGGGGCCGCGCCGGTAGGCGACGGTGAGGCGGTCGAAGGCGGCCGGTGGCCGTTCGCCGTAGCCGCGGGGGGCGAGCAGGACGGGGACGGAGGAAGAGTGCAGCAGCTGGTCGGCCGTGCTGCCCAGGGCGATGCGGCCCCTGCCTCCGCGCGGGGCCGAGCCGATCACCACGACGTCCGCGCCGCGTTTGCGGGCCAGCTCCACCAGGCCGCGCCCGCTGCCCCGGTGGGTGTGCGTGACATACTCGGCGTCCTCGCCGGCCAGCTCGCGGGCCTGCGCGAGCGTCGCGGCCGCCTGCTCGGCGAGGTAGGCGCGCCAGGCGCTCTCCTCGGCCCTGGCGGGCCCCGGCGGCGTCCAGACGGGCGGCTGCACGCTCGCCACCGTCAGGCGCCCGCGCGCCTGCTCCTTGAGCAGGACGGCCAGCGTCAGCCCGTCTCTTCCCCGCGGTCCCGGCGCGTATCCGGCGAGCACGTTCTCCAGCTTCATCGGCTCCTCCTTCGCCGCAGACCCCGGACCTCAGCCCTGGGGAGCCGGCCAGTCGGGTGCCCGGCTCGAAGACCTGTCGGGGAAGCCAATCAGCCCACCTCGACATTCAGCCGCGAATGGTTGTAGCCGTAGAGGAAGTAGCAGGTCAGGCCCACCAGCATCCACAGCGCGAACGCCAGCCAGGTGACCCCGGCGAGCCCCGCCATGACGACGAGGCAGAAGACCGCGCCGAGGATCGGCGTGACGGGGAAGAACGGCACGCGGAAGCTGCGCGGCAACTCCGGGCTGCGGTAGCGGAGCACGAGCACGCCGACGTTCACGATGGCGAAGGCGAACAGCGTGCCGATGCTGGTCGCCTCCGCCAGCTGGCCCAGCGGCACGAGCCCGGCCAGCACCGAGATGAACAGGGCGACGATGAGGGTGTTGGCGACGGGCACCTGGTGGCGCGGGTTGACCTTCTGGAAGACGCGGGGGATGAGCCCGTCGCGGGACATCGCGAACAGGATGCGGGTCTGGCCGTACATGACGGTGAGCACGACGCTCGCGATGGCGATGACCGCGCCGAAGGAGACGATCAGGCCGGGCCAGGTGGCGCCCATGGCCAGGTCGGCGATGTAGGCCAGGCTGGCCTCGGTGCTTTCGGGGTCGAACTCGGTCCACGGCATCGCGCCGACGGCGGCCAGGGCCACGAGCACGTAGACGAGCGTGACGATGGCCAGGGAGAGGACGATGGCCAGGGGCAGGTCGCGCCTGGGGTTCTTGGCCTCCTCGCCGGCGGTCGAGGCGGCGTCGAAGCCGATGTACGAGAAGAAGACCTGGGAGGCGGCGGCGGTGATGCCGGCCACCCCCATCGGGGCGAGGGGCGAGAGGTTGCCCGCATCGAACGCGGTGAACGCCACCGCGCAGAAGAACAGCAGCACCGCGATCTTGATCAGCACGAAGATCGCGTTGGCCTTGGCGCTCTCGGACGCCCCGTAGAGCAGCAGCCAGGTGGCCAGCAGCACGATGAGGATCGCGGTGACGTTGACCACGCCGCCGTCCTGGCCGGGGGAGCGGGTGATCGCGTCAGGCAGGGTGAAGCCGAACAACGACCGCAGGAACGCGTTCAGGTATTCGCCCCAGCCCACGGAGACCGCCGCCACGGACACGGCGTACTCCAGCATGAGGCACCAGCCGCAGATCCAGGCCACCAGCTCGCCCAGCGTCGCGTACGCGTAGGAGTAGGACGAGCCGGACACCGGGATCGTCCCGGCCAGCTCGGCGTACGACAGGGCGGACAGCAGCGCGGTGAAGGCGGCCAGCACGAACGCCAGCACCACCGCGGGCCCCGCCTTGGGGACCGCCTGCCCGAGGATCACGAAGATGCCGGTGCCCAGCGTGGCTCCCACGCTGAACAGCGTGAGCTGCCACAGCGACATCGTGCGCCGCAGCTCACCGCCCTCACCCCGGCCGGCCTCGGCCACGATGCGCTCGGTCGGCTTCGTACGCAGGAGCCGTTGGGCCAGTGCCATCCGACACCCCCTACAACGTGCTCGTCAGCGGCCACCTGCCGTTGGGTGTGACGATGGTGCCCGCTGAGCCGTCGAGTATGCGTTCGGCCTGGTCAAGCTTCCCGATGGCGGCCATGTCACCGGTGTTCTCGACGAAACGGCACACGGCGTCCACCTTCGGGCCCATCGACCCGGCGGGGAACTCCATGGTCCGCAGCTCGTGCGGCGTGGTGTGGGCGATCTCCGTCTCCTCCGGCGTGCCGAAGCCGCGCATCACGCGGGGCACGTCGGTGAGGATCAGGAACGCGTCGCATTCGAGCGACTCGGCCAGCATCGCGGCGGTGAGGTCCTTGTCCACGACCGCCTCGACGCCGATCAGCCGGCCGGACTCGTCGCGGACGACGGGGATGCCGCCGCCGCCCGCGCAGATGACGACCACGCCCTCGCGGATCATCTTGCGGATCAGCCGGGTCTCGACGATGCGCCGGGGCGTGGGGGAGGGGACGACACGCCGCCAGTGAGGGCCGTCCTGGGCGACGGTCCAGCCGTTCTCGGCGGCCAGCTTCTCGGCCTCCTCCTGGTCGTAGACCTGGCCGACGAACTTGGCCGGCTGCTCGAAGGCGGGGTCGACGGCCGTCACCAGCGTCTGCGTGACCATGGCGAGGACCTGCCGGCCCGGCAGCGCGTTCTGCAGCGTCTGCTGCATCCAGTAGCCGATCATGCCCTGTGTCTGCGCGACCAGCGTGTCGAACGGGTAGGGCCGGGTCAGGTCGGGGTCGGCGGCGCTCTCCAGCGCCAGCATGCCGATCTGCGGGCCGTTCCCGTGGGTGATGACCAGCTCGTGCTCGCCGGCCAGCCGGGCGAGCGTCCTGACGGCCGTGCGCACGTTGGCCAGCTGGACGTCGGCGTCCGCCTTCTGGCCGCGTTTGAGCACGGCGTTGCCGCCGAGAGCGACGATGACCCGCATCAGGCCTCCTGGACCGCGTCCCGCTCGAGCGGGCAGCTCATGCAGCGAGGGCCGCCCCGGCCCCTGCCGAGCTCGCTGCCCCTGATGGTGATCACTTCGATGCCGTTGTCGCGCAGGAAGTTGTTCGTCGTGGTGTTGCGCTCGTAGGCGACCACCACGCCGGGCTCCAGTGCCAGCCCGTTGCAGCCGTCGTCCCACTGCTCCCGCTCCGCGGCGTACACGTCCTGGGTGGGGGTGAGGACCTTGATGTCGTCCAGGTCCAGCGCGCGGGCGATGGCCTTGTGCATGTCCTCCGGCGGGTGGTCGGTGACCTTGAGCTCCTTGTGCGTCTCACCGGGCTCGATCGTGTACGAGCGCAGCATCCCGAGCCCCGCGTACTTCGTGAACACCCCCACGTCCAGCATCGTCATCACGGTGTCGAGATGCATGACCGCCCGCGCCTTCGGCATGTCGAGCGCCACGATCTTCCGCGCCGAGCCGGCTCTGAAAAGCCGCTGCGCCAGCATCTCGACCGCCTGAGCCCGGGTGCGCTCGCTGATCCCGATCAGCACCGCGCCGTTGCCGATCACCAGCACGTCGCCGCCTTCGAGGGTGGCGGGCGCCACCGTCTGGCCGGGCATCCAGCAGTGGTAGCCGCCCTGACCGGGCCGGTCGAAGCCGCCGGCGAACGTCGGGTGGAACATGTAGACGGCCTCCATGTTGACCGTCTCGCGCATGCGGGCCTTCTTGCGCATGGCGTTGATCGACACGCCGTCGTAGATCCAGCAGGACGTGTCGCGGGTGAAGAGGTGGTTGGGCAGCGGCGGCAGGATGTAGTCGTCGCCGGCCGTGGTGTGGAAGGTGACCGACTTGGGGGCGCAGCCCATGGCGACCAGTTCGTCCTTGGTGATGCCGCCCGTCAGGTAGAGCTGCAGCGTGGCCGCGTCCATGCCGTCGAGGGTGTTGCGGATGTCGTCGATGGCGGCCGGGCCGAGCCAGCGCTCGTCGATGACCGCGTCGAGGATGTGCTTGCGCGCCTCGGGGATGTCGACGGTCTCGCGCAGCAGGTCGGCCAGCTCGTACACCTCGATGCCGCGGCCTGTCAGCACCTGCCTGAACTCCTCGTGCTCCTCCATCGCGCGCTGGACCCACAGCACGTCGTCGAAGAGGAACGCGTCCTTGGTGGTGGGGGTGAGCCTCTTGAGCGCCAGGTCGGGCTTGTGGAGGAGGACCTGGCGCAGCCGCCCGACCTCCGAATCGACATGAAAGGTCATCTTCGCTCTATCCCCCCAAAAGCCGGACATGAACGATCGCCCGGCAAGCCCTCCGTGACCTGCCCGCGCGAGAAGGGCCGACACGGCGGATGAGGGGAGTTTTACCCGATGGCAGGCCGCGGATGAGAGCGGCGGAACCCGCACTGGCCGGTCACCCCCCGTAGGGGAGCCGTCGCGGCGTATCGGGAGGGCGCTCGCGTTGTAGCTGGTAGCCCCTGGTACTCTGTCTCCCGACCAACACCCTTTAAGATCCGTCCCGTGAGGCGGGAAAGGTGGTGAGATTCGCCATGTCCGATTCCCGCGCCGTGCTGGAGGCCCCCGACATTCACCGGGCGCTGACCAGGATCGCGCACGAGATCCTCGAGCGGACCAAGGGCGCCGACGACGTCGTCCTCCTCGGCATCCCGACCCGTGGCGCGACGCTGGCCCGCCGGCTCGGCGACCGCGTCGAGCAGTTCGAAGGCGTGAAGATCCCCGTCGGCTCGATCGACATCACGATGTACCGCGACGATCTGCGGCTCAAGCCCGCCCGGCCGCTCGGCCACACCGAGCTGCCGCCCGACGGCATCGACGGCAAGGTCGTGGTGCTCGTCGACGACGTTCTCTACTCCGGCCGCACCGTGCGGGCCGCGCTCGACGCGCTCAACGACCTCGGCCGGCCCACCGCCGTGCAGCTGGCCACGCTGGTCGACCGCGGCCACCGCGAGCTGCCCATCCGCGCCGACTACGTCGGCAAGAACCTGCCGACCGCCAAGAGCGAGAAGGTCAAGGTCTATCTCCAGGAGATCGACGGCCGCGACGCCGTCGTGCTGGTCAAGGGGGGCGGCAGGTGAAACGGCATCTGATCTCCGCCGGAGACCTCACCAAGGACGACGCGCTGCTCATCCTCGACACCGCCGAGGAGCTGGCGAGTGTCGCGGAACGTTCCATCAAGAAGCTGCCCACGCTGCGCGGGCGCACGGTGGTCAACCTCTTCTTCGAAGACTCGACCCGCACGCGCATCTCGTTCGAGGCGGCGGCCAAGCGGCTGTCGGCCGACGTGATCAACTTCTCGGCCAAGGGGTCGAGCGTGTCCAAGGGCGAGTCGCTCAAGGACACCGCGCTCACCCTGGAGGCCATGGGGGCCGACGCGGTCGTCATCCGCCACAGCGCCTCCGGCGCGCCGCACCGCCTGGCCAACTGGGTGCACGGCAGCGTCGTCAACGCCGGCGACGGCACCCACGAGCACCCGACGCAGGCGCTGCTCGACGCCTTCTCCATGCGCCGCCGCCTGGGCGCGCTCGAAGGGCGCAAGATCACGATCGTCGGCGACGTGCTGCACAGCCGGGTCGCCCGCTCCAACGTGCTGCTGCTCGGCACGCTCGGCGCCGACGTCACGCTGGTCGCGCCGCCCACGCTGCTGCCCGTCTCCGTCGGCACCTGGCCGTGCGAGGTCTCCTACGACCTCGACGCGGTGCTGCCGAAGTCCGACGTGGTGATGATGCTGCGGGTGCAGAAGGAGCGGATGAACGCCGCCTACTTCCCGAGCGAGCGCGAATACTCGCGCCGCTACGGACTCGACCGCGACCGCTTCGCCAAGATGCCGGACGACGCGATCGTCATGCACCCCGGGCCGATGAACCGCGGCATGGAGATCGCCGCCGAGGTGGCCGACTCGGCGCGCTCGACGATCGTGGAGCAGGTCGCCAACGGCGTGACCATCCGCATGGCCGTCCTCTACCTGCTGCTCGGAGGAGAGACCACGTGAAAGAGCGCAGCGAACCAACCGACGGGCACAGCATTATGATCATCAAGAACGTCAGGATTCTGGGCGGCGAGCCGGTCTCGATCCGGATCGCCGACGGCGTGATCGCGGAGGTCGCGCCGGGCCTGGACGCGCCCGAGGCGATCGACGGCGCAGGCGCGATCGCGCTCCCCGGGCTGGTCGACCTGCACACCCACCTGCGCGAGCCGGGCCGGGAGGACGCCGAGACCGTGCGGACCGGCACGCAGTCGGCGGCCCGCGGCGGCTACACCGCCGTGCACGCCATGGCCAACACCTCGCCCGTCGCCGACACCGCCGGCGTGGTCGAGCAGGTGTGGCGGCTGGGCCGCGAACACGCTCTCTGCGACGTGCACCCCGTCGGCGCGGTCACCGTCGGCCTGGAGGGCAGGCAGCTGGCCGAGCTGGGCGCGATGGCCGACTCGGCCGCCCGCGTGCGCGTCTTCTCCGACGACGGCAAGTGCGTCGACGACGCCGTCCTCATGCGCCGCGCCCTCGAATACGTCAAGGCGTTCGACGGCGTCGTCGCCCAGCACGCCCAGGAGCCCAGGCTCACCTCCGGCGCCCAGATGAACGAAGGCGTCGTCTCCGGCAGGCTCGGCCTGGCCGGCTGGCCGGCGGTCGCCGAGGAGGCGATCATCGCCCGCGACTGCCTGCTGGCCGCGCACGTGGGCTCCAGGCTGCACGTGTGCCACGTCTCCACGGCGGGCTCGGTCGAGATCATCCGCTGGGCCAAGTCCAAGGGCTGGAACGTCACCGCCGAGGTCACCCCCCACCACCTCCTGCTCACCGACGACCTGGTCGAGGAGTCGCCGGTGGGGGCCTACAACCCGATCTACAAGGTCAACCCGCCGCTGCGCACCCGCGCCGACGTGGAGGCGCTGCGCGCCGCGCTGGCCGACGGCACGATCGACATCGTGGCCACCGACCACGCGCCCCACCCGGTCGAGGACAAGGAGACCGAGTGGTCGGCGGCGGCCATGGGCATGGTCGGCCTGGAGACGGCGCTCAGCGTCGTCCAGGAAGCCATGGTGGAGACCGGGCTGCTCGACTGGGCGGGTGTCGCGCAGCGGATGTCCGCGCTTCCCGCGCGCATCGGCCGCCTGCCCGGTCAGGGCCGTCCGCTCGAGGTGGGCGAGCCGGCCAACATCATGCTGTACGACCCGTCCGCGCGCACCGAGGTGGATCCCTCCGCCTTCGCGTCGAAGAGCAGGAACACACCCTATGAAGGCATGACGCTGCCGGGCCGGGTCGTCGCCACGTTCCTGCGCGGCAGGCCGACCGTTCTCGAAGGGAAGCTGGTTTGAACGACAGCCCTGCTGACATGGACAACAACGTGCCGCGAAGCGGCTACTCGGGGGGCGGAGCCCACCGAGGGGCGGTGCTCGTTCTGGAAGACGGCCGCGTCTTCCACGGAACCCCGTACGGCGCCGAAGGTGAGACGTTCGGCGAGATGGTCTTCAACACCGGCATGACCGGCTACCAGGAGACGCTGACGGACCCGTCCTACCACCGGCAGATCGTCGCCATGACGGCGCCCCACATCGGCAACACCGGCGTCAACGACGACGATCCCGAGTCGTCGCGCGTCTGGGTGGCCGGCTACGTCGTGCGCGAACCGTCCAGGGTGGTCTCCAGCTGGCGGGCCACCCGATCACTCGACGCCTACCTCAAGGAGCAGGGCGTCGTCGGCATCGCCATCTCCGGCACCCGCGCGCTCACCCGCCACCTGCGCGAGCGCGGCGCCATGCGCGCCGGCATCTTCACCGGCCCGTCCGAGCCCGTCGAGGAACTGGTCGAGCGGGTGCGCCGCTCGCCCGGCATGGAGGGCGCCGACCTGGCCGCACAGGTGGCCACGGCCGAGCCCTACGTCGTGCCCGCGGCCGGAACGAAGAAGTTCACGGTGGCGGCCGTCGACCTGGGCATCAAGGGCATGACGCCGCACCGGATGGCCGAGCGCGGCTGCGAGGTGCACGTGCTGCCCGCGACCGCCACGTACGAGCAGATCATGGCGGTGAAGCCGGACGGCGTGTTCTTCTCCAACGGCCCCGGCGACCCCGCCACCGCCGACGTGTCGGCGCTGCGGAAGGTGCTGGAGGCCAGGGTGCCCTTCTTCGGCATCTGCTTCGGCAACCAGCTCTTCGGGCGGGCCCTCGGCCTGTCCACGTACAAACTGCGCTACGGGCACCGGGGCGTCAACCAGCCGGTGCAGGACGTACGCACCGGGAAGGTGGAGATCTCGGCGCACAACCACGGGTTCGCGGTGGAGGCGCCGCTCGACGGGCCGTTCGAGACGCCGTACGGGCCGGCCGAGGTCAGTCACGTCAACCTCAACGACCGCTGCGTGGAGGGCCTGCGCCTGCTGGAACAGCCTGCCTTCAGCGTGCAATACCACCCTGAGGCCGCCGCGGGGCCCCACGACGCGGCTTACCTCTTCGACGAGTTCTGCGAGATCCTGGCCTCGTCCTGTGCGCGGGACTCCGGACGGGACTCCATGCAGGACTCCGGGAAAGACGGGAAGGATTCTCACCCTTGCGGATAGAGGTTCCTGCTTCGCAGCCGACCGCCCGCCAGAAAGGGACGCTCTCCTTGCGGTCTTACACCAGCTCCACAGACGTTTCACCTGCCCGCGGGCTCCGCGCCCCGACGCGTGACCTGATGCCCGGCCGGACGAGGGAGGCCTCGAATGCCCAAGCGTGAGGACATCAGGTCGGTCCTGGTGATCGGCTCGGGCCCGATCGTGATCGGTCAGGCGTGCGAGTTCGACTACTCCGGCACCCAGGCGTGCCGGGTGCTGCGGGACGAGGGCTTCCGCGTCATCCTGGTCAACAGCAACCCCGCGACGATCATGACGGACCCGGAGTTCGCCGACGCCACGTACGTCGAGCCCATCACCCCCGAGTTCGTCGAGAAGATCATCGCCAAGGAGCGCCCCGACGCGCTGCTGCCGACGCTGGGCGGGCAGACGGCGCTCAACACGGCGGTCGCGCTGCACGAGTCGGGCGTCCTGGACACGTACGAAGTCGAGCTGATCGGCGCCGATTTCGACGCGATCCAGGCGGGCGAGAACCGCGAGCGGTTCAAGGAGATCGTCGCCAAGGTCGCCCGCGAGCACGGTCTCAACGCCGAGTCCGCGAGGTCGGTCATCTGCCACACGATGGACGAGTGCCTGGCCGCCGCGGGCGAGCTCGGCTATCCGGTGGTGGTCAGGCCGTCGTTCACCATGGGCGGCGCCGGGTCCGGGTTCGCGTACACCGAGGAAGACCTGCGGCGCATCGCCGGCGCGGGGCTCGACGCGTCGCCGACCACCGAGGTGCTCCTGGAGGAGTCGATCCTCGGCTGGAAGGAGTACGAGCTCGAGGTCATGCGCGACAGGGCCGACAACGTCGTCATCGTCTGCTCCATCGAGAACATCGACCCGATGGGCGTCCACACCGGCGACAGCGTCACCGTCGCGCCCGCGCTGACCCTGACCGACCGCGAATACCAGAACATGCGCGACGTCGCCATCGCCGTCATCCGCGAGGTCGGGGTCGACACCGGCGGCTGCAACATCCAGTTCGCGGTCGACCCGCGCACCGGCCGCATGATCGTCATCGAGATGAACCCGCGCGTGTCGCGCTCGTCGGCGCTGGCGTCCAAGGCCACCGGCTTCCCGATCGCGAAGATCGCGGCCAAGCTGGCCATCGGCTACACCCTCGACGAGATCCCCAACGACATCACGAAGGAGACCCCCGCCTCCTTCGAGCCGACGCTCGACTACATCGTGGTGAAGGTGCCGCGGTTCGCGTTCGAGAAGTTCAGGGGCGCCGACCAGACGCTCACCACGCACATGAAGTCGGTCGGCGAGGCCATGGCCATCGGCCGCTCCTTCCCCGAAGCGCTGCAGAAGGCGCTGCGGTCGCTGGAGAAAAAAGACTCCTCCTTCACCTGGGCCGGCGAGCTCCGGCCGAAGGACGAGCTGCTGGCCGAGTGCCGCACGCCGCACGACGGGCGGCTGCACACCATGCAGCAGGCCATCAGGGCGGGCGCCACGCCCGGCGAGCTGTTCGAGGCCACGCGCGTCGACCCGTGGTTCATCGACCAGCTCTTCCTGCTGCACGAGGAGGCCGAGACGGTCGCCACGGCGGCCGAGCTGACCGTGGAGGTGCTCGAACGCGCCAAGCGCCACGGATTCAGCGACGTGCAGATCGGCGACATCCGCGGCATCGACGAGGCGCGGGTGCGCGACCTGCGGCACGCCCTCGGGCTGCGGCCGGTCTACAACACCGTCGACACGTGCGCCGCCGAGTTCGCCGCGAAGACCCCCTACCTCTACTCCACCTACGACGAGGAGAGCGAGGTCCCCTCCGGCGAGCGGGAGAAGGTCATCATCCTCGGCTCCGGGCCCAACCGCATCGGGCAGGGCATCGAGTTCGACTACGCGTGCGTGCACGCCTCGTTCGAGCTGTCGCGGGCCGGGTTCGAGACCGTCATGGTCAACTGCAACCCCGAGACCGTCTCCACCGACTACGACACCTCCGACCGGCTCTACTTCGAGCCGCTCACCCTGGAGGACGTCCTGGAGGTCGTGCACGCCGAGCAGCAGACAGGGCCCGTGGCGGGCGTGATCGTGCAGCTCGGCGGCCAGACGCCGCTGGGGCTCGCGCAGGCGCTGAAGGACGCGGGCGTGCCCGTGGTCGGCACCTCGCCGGAGTCCATCCACCTGGCCGAGGAGCGCGGCGCGTTCGGGCGGGTGCTGGCCGAGGCGGGCCTGCCCGCGCCCAAGCACGGCACGGCGCTGACCGTCTCGGAGGCTCTGGAGATCGCCGAGGACCTCGGCTACCCGGTGCTCGTGCGCCCCTCGTACGTGCTGGGCGGGGCAGGCATGGCCATCGTCTACGACGACGAGACGCTGACCACCTACATGGCGGCCCAGGAGGGCGGCCATCCGGTGCTGGTGGACAAGTTCCTCGACGAGTCCATCGAGATCGACGTCGACGCCCTCTACGACGGCGAGGAGCTCTATCTCGGGGGCGTCATGGAGCACATCGAGGAGGCCGGCATCCACTCCGGCGACTCGGCGTGTGCCCTGCCGCCCATCACGCTCGGCAGCAACGACATCAAGCGCATCCGCGCCGCCACCGAGGCCATCGCCGCCGGGGTGGGGGTGCGCGGGCTGCTGAACGTCCAGTACGCCATGTCCGCCGGCGTCCTCCACGTCCTGGAGGCCAACCCGCGCGCCAGCCGTACCGTGCCGTTCGTGTCCAAGGCCACGGCGGCGCCGCTGGCCAAGGCGGCGGCCCGGGTGATGCTCGGCGCGTCGATCGCCTCGCTGCGCGAGGAGGGCATGCTGCCCGCGACCGGCGACGGCGGCACGCTGCCGCTCGACTCGTCCATCGCGGTCAAGGAGGCGGTGCTGCCGTTCAACCGCTTCCGCGGCGTCGACATCGTGCTCGGGCCCGAGATGCGCTCCACGGGCGAGGTCATGGGCATCGACGCGTTCTTCGGCGTGGCGTTCGCGAAGTCCCAGGCGGCCGCCTATGGTGAGCTGCCGACCAAGGGACGCGCGTTCGTGTCCGTGGCCAACCGCGACAAGCGTGCGATGATCTTCCCTGTGAAGGCGCTCGCGGACCTCGGGTTCGAGATCCTGGCCACCGAGGGGACCGCCGAGGTGCTGCGCCGCAACGGCGTCCATGCCAAGATCGTGCGAAAGCACAGCGAGGGGACGGGGCCCGGAGGTGAGCCTACGAGCGTGCAGTGCATTCTCGACGGCGAGGTCGATCTGATCATCAACACGCCCTTCGGCAGCCCCGGGCAGTCAGGCCCGCGCCTCGACGGCTACGACATCCGCACCGCCGCGGTGCTGCGCGGCATCCCGTGCATCACCACGGTCGCGGGACTCGCCGCGGCGGCGGCGGGCATCCAGGCGATCGTGCGCGGCGATGTGGGCGTACGGTCACTGCAGGAACACGCGCAGGCACTCAGGGGCTGACCCCTACGACCCCCGGGGCGGGAGGTGAAGACGACTGGCCGGCACTCCGGTGCAGGTGACTGGCACGGTGCTGACGACGCGCCGCGTCGACGCCTACCATGCGCTGACGGTGGTGGCACCGGGGATAGCCGAGCGCTACCGCCCCGGTCACTTCGTGTCGGTGGCGGTCGGAGGGGCTTACACCTCGATGGTGACGCGCCGGGCGTTCTTCATCCACGACGTCAAGGCCGACTATGGCGGCACGGTCGAACTGGTCTTCACCACCGGCGGGCCCGGCACGGCCTGGCTCGCCGAGCGGCGCGCCCGTGACACGCTCGACCTGGTCGGGCCGCTCGGGCGGCCGTTCCCGCTGCCGCGCGATCCCGCCCACTGCGTGCTGGTGGGTTCCGACTACGGCTCGGCTGTGCTGTTCCCGCTGGCCGACGCGCTGCTGGCGCGGGGCTGCCGGGTCGACTTCGTGATCGGGGCAGCCGAGGCCGAGCGGGTCTTCGGGGCGATGCGGGCCCGCAGGATGGCCGAGACGACCACGCTGACCACCCAGGACGGCTCGCTCGGCCTGCGCGGCACCGTCACCGACGCGCTGCCCTCGGTGATCGCCGACACGCGGGCCGACGCCGTCTACGCCTGCGCGCCCATGGCGACGCTGCGGGCGGTGACGGCGGTGGCGATGGAGTTCGACATCCCGGTGCAGGTGGCGGTCGAGGAGTCGATGGCCTGCGGGATCGGGGTGTGCATGACGTGCGTGCTGCCCGTCATCGGCGACGACGGGGCGACGAGGATGGTCAGGGCGTGCGCGGAAGGGCCGGTGTTCCGGGGGGAACGGGTGCGCTTCGAGGACGTGGGAACCATCCCGTTCGACGCGCTGGGCGCCCCCGGAGGCGGAGCACGACATGTCAGTTGATATGCGGACTTTTCTGGCGCATGTGGAGCTGGCGAACCCGATCACCACGGCGGCCGGCTGCGCCTCCTCGGGGCGTGAGCTGGCCCAGTTCTTCGACCTGCACCGGCTCGGCGCGCTGACCACCCGCTCGATCACCATGGCGCCGCGCGCCGGCCGGCCGACCCCGCGGATGGCCGAGACGCCCTCGGGCATGCTCAACTCCGTCGGCCTGCAGGGCCCCGGCATCGACGCGTTCCTGGAGCGAGAGCTGCCCTGGCTGGCCCAGCGGGGCATCAGGACCATCGTCTCGATCGGCGGGGGCACCGTCGCCGAATATTCCGAGCTGGCCCGCAGGCTGGCCGACGCGCCCGGGGTCACCGCGCTGGAGATCAACCTGTCCTGCCCGAACATGGAGGACCGCGGCCGCGTCTTCGCCCGCGAGGGCAGCGCGGCGGCCGAGGTGATCGCCTCCGTGCGCTCCATCATGCGCTACGACGTCCCCGTCGTCGCCAAGCTCGCGCCCGACGTCGCCGACATCGTCTCGGTCGCCCGGGCGTGCGTGGACGCCGGGGCCGACGCGCTGTCCATGATCAACAACCCGCTCGGCATGGCCATCGACACCGAGGCGCTGCGGCCCTCGCTCGCCGCCGTCACCGGCGGGCTGTCGGGGCCCGCCGTCCTGCCGCTGGCCGTACGCTGCGTCTGGCAGGTCCACGCCGCGCTGCCGGGAGTCCCGCTGATCGGCATGGGCGGCGTGATGAGCGGCCAGGACGCCTTCCAGCTCGTCCTGGCGGGCGCCTGCGTGGTCGGGGTCGGCACGGCGCTCTTCCACGACCCCTACGCCTGCCTGCGCATCGAACGCGAGCTCGAAGACCTCCTGAGGGCGCGCGGCCTGCAGCGCCTCGCCGACGCCGTCGGCCTGGCGCACCGTCCCCCGGGAAGCGCCCCCCGGCATCTCCTGGTCGACTCCGAAGAGAGCGCCCCGTGACGTATGCCGGAGGACTTCCTAAGAGAGTGTCCTGTGCCGTCCGGCCGCAGAGAGCGTCCTGTGCCGTCCGGCCGCGGAGGAGAATGCCCCGTGCCGTCCCATGATGGCCGAGGCGGACAAGCGCCCTTGACCGCCCCGCCCGCAATCGCTCCAGCACCTGAGGAGAGCACGTCTTGACTCCCGCACCGATCGCCGTCGCCCTCGACGCACCCGACCTGGAGACCGCAGCCCAGTGGGCGGCCCTCGTGACGCCGCACGTCAGCACGGTCAAGGTGGGCCTGGAGCTCTACCTGCGCTATGGCCCCGACGTGATCGCCTCGGTCAAGGGGGCGAGCGGCGTGCAGGTGTTCCTCGACCTCAAACTGCACGACATCCCCAACACCGTCGCCGGCGCCGCCCGCGCCGTGGCCCGGCTGCGTCCGGCGATCCTGACCGTGCACGCCGCCGGCGGGCCCGCCATGATCAGGGCCGCCGTGGAGGCGGCGCCGCACACCGAGATCGCCGCCGTGACGATTCTCACCTCCTTGACGGAGGCCGACCTCGACCGCGTCGGGCTCGCCGGCCCGGCCGACGCCGCGGTGCGCCGGCTGGCAGCGCTGTCGGTCGAGGCGGGCGCGACGGCGCTCGTGTGCTCGCCTCACGAGGTGTCCGCGGTGCGGGCGGAGGTGGGGGAGGGGATCAGGCTGATCACGCCGGGCGTGCGCCCCGCAGGCGCCGCCACGCAGGACCAGGCGCGCGTGGCCACGCCCGAACAGGCCCTCGCGGACGGCGCCGACCTGCTCGTCATCGGCCGCCCCATCACGGGCTCCCCGGACCCGGGCGCCGCGGCCGCCGCCATCGCCGCCTCTCTCCGCCGTTCCGTCTGACATGTGACGATCGCCATCCTTTACGGCAAGCCTGGCCTGCCCGCACGCGCCGACGCCGGTGTCCGCCCGTCATGGCCGGTCGTGAAGGCTCACGTGGCACTCGCCGTGACGAGCGCACACTTGACCCGGCCCGTGGTGACCTGGCTCCCGTGGATGCGCGCCTGACCTGGGTCGTGGTGGCCGGCATCCGAGTGCGCGCCCGTGGTCGGTCACGGTGCGTCGATGCCCGCGTATCCGCAGGTGGAGCGTGTGCCGTGGCGGCCGCAGGACACGCACCCGGCATTCACGCATGGTCGAGGCCGTCGCGCCGGTCCGGGGCGCTGGGCTCCGTGCGGGCAGGACACGTGCCGGCCCCGTGTCGGCCCCGTGTCGGCTCCGTGCCGGCGAGACGTCGGGATGTCGCGTCGGTCCCGTGCGGTCGGGTGGGTGGCGGCGCCCCCCGGCATGGGTGACGGATGCGGGTTGACGGGCGCGAGTCAGAGGTGGTCGCCGCGCCTGTCCGTGCGCCCGCCGCCATGGGTCGGTGGATCATGGACGAGCGGGTGACATGGATCTTGCTGTCCGGTGCCGCTCACAAGATCATAAGGCATTCCGGAAGCGGTCGCACACCGATCATCGAGAAGGTTTCGGCCCAGGTGCGGGCGGTATTTCGGACAATGCTGGACGGCTGAAATGTGATCTTCATTGCGTTTCGCGACATCGTCGCGCGCCGCCGCCCTGAGCGGGAAGTGCGACAAATTGATCAGCGCAATGTGATTTTACAAACACGGACAGTGATGAAGTGCGTTTTGTGGCGAGAGAAAGTGCTCTTGACGTTGCTTAGGGGGCGATGACCAGCTAGTTTCCCTTCCCGTCCGAGTACATCGACAGAAATTCGAGGTGACCCGGCGTGGCTCTTCCTCCCCTGACCCCCGAGCAGCGCGCCGCAGCCCTGGAGAAGGCTGCCAAGGCCCGTAAAGAGCGTGCCGAGGTCAAGAACCGGCTCAAGCATGGCGCGGTTTCTCTGGCTGAGGTGCTCAAGGATGGGCAGACCGACGACGTCATCGGCAAGATGAAGGTGTCGGCTTTGTTGGAATCGCTCCCAGGCGTGGGCAAGGTCCGCGCCAAGCAACTCATGGAGCGGCTGGCCATCGCCGAGTCCCGCCGCGTGCGGGGCCTCGGCGCGAACCAGAGGGCCTCCCTCGAGCGCGAGTTCGGTGGCAACGAGAGCTAATCTCTGTTCCACACGAAGCGCAGGTTCAACGGGGGGTAGGAAGTGGCCGACAGGTCCTGGTCCGGCGACGTCAGTGCCCATGAGACTGTCGGATCGGAAGTGGAGGACGGCTTCCTGCCCCTGAGCGAGAGACGGCTGACGGTCCTTTCCGGGCCGTCGGGCGTCGGCAAGTCCACGGTCGTCGCCGAGTTCCGGCGGGCACACCCCGAAGTGTGGCTGTCGGTCTCGGTGACCACCAGGAGGCCCCGGCCCGGCGAGGTGCACGGGGTCCACTACTACTTCGTCGACGGCGACGAGTTCGACCGGCTCGTGGCGGCCGGTGAGCTGCTCGAATGGGCGGAGTTCGCGGGCAACCGCTACGGCACGCCGCGCGAGCCGGTGCTGAAGAAGCTGGCCGAGGGCGTGCCGACTCTGCTCGAGATCGACCTCGAAGGCGCCAGGCAGGTGCGCCGCAGCATGCCGGAGGCGCTGTTGGTCTTCCTGGCCCCGCCCAGCTGGGAGGAGCTGGAGAAGCGGCTGCGCGGGCGCGGCACCGAGCCCGAGGACGTCATCGCACGCCGCCTGGCGGCCGGGCGGATCGAGATGGCCGCCGAATCCGAATTCGACCTCTCTCTGGTGAACACGAGTGTCCAAGACGTGTGCCGCCGGCTGATAGCCTTGATGACTGACCCTCAGGGGGTCACGACAACCACCAACCGAGAGGTCTGACAATCGTGGCAGGCACCATCCCGGCCGCGGAGGGCATCACCAACCCGCCGATCGACGCGCTGCTCGACATCGTCGACAGCAAATACTCCCTGGTGATCATGGGCGCCAAGCGCGCTCGCCAGATCAACGCCTACTACTCCCAGCTCGGCGAGGGCCTGCTGGAATACGTCGGGCCGCTGGTCGAGACGCATGCTCAGGAGAAGCCGCTGTCCATCGCGCTGCGCGAGGTCTCCGAGGGCCTGCTCAACGCCGAGCCCATCGAAGGCGCGGTCTGACCCCTTCGATGAAGGTCGTCCTGGGCGTCAGCGGCGGCATCGCCGCGTACAAGGCTTGTGAGCTGCTGCGCCTGTTCACCGAGTCGGGGCACGAGGTGCGGGTCGTCCCGACCCGCGACGCCCTGAAGTTCGTGGGCGCGCCCACCTGGGCCGCCCTGTCCGGCAGCCCCGTGACCGCCGAGGTGTGGGACGACGTTCACGAGGTGCCCCACGTGCGGATCGGCCAGCAGGCCGACCTCATCGTGGTGGCGCCCGCGACCGCCGACGTGCTCGCCAGGGCGGCGCACGGGCTGGCGGGCGATCTGCTCACCAACACCTTGCTGACCGCGAGATGCCCGGTCGTGTTCGCACCCGCGATGCACACCGAGATGTGGCAGCATCCCGCCACCCGCGCCAACGTCACGACGTTGCGCGAGCGCGGCTCGATCGTGATCGACCCCGCCGCTGGGCGGCTCACCGGCGCCGACAGCGGTCCCGGCCGGCTGCCCGACCCGGCGGAGATCTTCCAGGTCTGCCTGCGCGTGCTGCGCGGCCGCCCGCGCGACCTGTCCGGGCGCAGGGTCGTCGTGTCCGCCGGGGGCACCCGTGAGGCGATCGACCCGGTTCGCTACATCGGCAATCGTTCGTCGGGGCTGCAGGGCTATGCCCTGGCCCGCACGGCCGTCGCCCGCGGGGCCGAGGTGACTCTCGTCGCCGCCAACGTCACGCTGCCCGATCCCGCCGGGGCCACGGTGGTGCGGGTGGAGTCCACGGCCGAGCTGCGCGATGCGGTGCTGGCCGCCTCGGGTGACGCCGAGGTCGTGGTGATGGCGGCGGCCGTGGCCGACTTCCGGCCCGCGACGCGGCACGACGAGAAGATCAAGAAGACGGATGGCGAGCCCGAATCCATCCACCTGACGAAAAATCCCGACATCCTCGCCGAGCTCGGACGCCGCCGTCGCCAGGCCCGCGTTCCCGATGCGACCGGCGCCGCGGGCCCGGGCGTCGGCGACCCGGCGGGCACGACGGGCACCGGCGAGCCTGAGGTTGTGGCGGGCGTCGGCAACCCCGTGGGGGTGGCGGGCTCCGGCGACCCGGCGGGCGCGCCGGCGCATGAGGACGTCACGCACCCGGCTGGAGTCTCAGGCCCGGACGGTGCTCAGAGATCGGCGGGTGTCGCGAGTCCGGCCGGCGTGCCGGGTCCGGTCGGTGTGGCTGATCCTGCGGGCGTGCCGGACACCGTTGGTGTGTCCGATGACGCGCGTCCGGAGGCGGCAGGGGGCGGCGCGGTGCGGAAGCCGTACCCCGAGGTGATCGTCGGCTTCGCGGCCGAGACGCACGACGTGCTCGCCAACGGGCAGGCCAAGCTCGCACGCAAGGGTTGTGACCTGCTGGTCGTCAACGAGGTGGGCGAGGGCAGGGCGTTCGGCACCTCCGACAACGCGGCCACCGTGCTCGTCGCGGGCGGTGACCCGGTCGAGGTGCCGCTCGGTCCCAAGGAGGATCTCGCCGACGTCGTGTGGGATCTCGTCGCGGCCCGCCTCACCTGAGCGGGGACCGTACTAACGATCGTATGAGGGACGCGGGCGGCGAAGAACGTACAAAGCGTGCCAGATCTATTCCAAATCGCATGTTGCGACACCCCTATACGCCTGCGGATACTTGGGGCAAGGGGGGATGGAATGCCGGTGGGTTCTGCTGTCAGGGATCGTTGTAGGACATTGCTCGGCGACCAAGGGGAGCTCCACTACGTCTTCCCCGCGCATTCGGTGGGAACGACGGAAAGCGGACATTTCCTCATCGTGGTCACCGATGCGGCTATTTCGGTGCTCGCTACCAGGACGCTCAGAAGCGACCGGCCCGTCGCGGTGTTCGCGTCGTTTCCGAGGCACACGAGGCTGGGCCCCATCCAGCCTGGACCGATCATCGAGCTGGGCTCGATGGCGTTCGAGTTCGATGAGGAGTACACCGCGGTGATCAAGGCCGCCGACGCGGAAGTCTTCGCGCCGGAGACCCTTCCCCCGGATCCACTGCCCGACCTGTGATGCCCGACATGCGGTGTGCGGCTTCGCGGCCGGGCGCCGGGTAAGGCTAGACTTCGGCGAAGCCCAGGTCCGCCCGTCGGCCCTGAGCCGTACATACGTCAGCAGCCGCTGCATGAGGAGCCACTGAGTTGTCACGTCGCCTGTTCACCTCCGAGTCGGTCACCGAGGGCCACCCGGACAAGATCGCCGACCAGATCAGTGACGCGATTCTCGACACCATGCTCAAAGACGACCCGAAGAGCCGGGTCGCCGTCGAGACGATGATCACTACCGGCCAGGTCCATGTCGCAGGCGAGGTCACCACCGAGACCTACGTCGACATCCCTGGCGTCATCCGGGAGAAGATCCTTGAGATCGGCTACGACGCCTCCCACAAGGGCTTCGACGGCGCCTCGTGCGGTGTGTCGGTGTCCATCGGCGCGCAGTCGCCCGACATCGCCCAGGGTGTCGACGCCGCCTACGAGCACCGCGAGGGCGAGGACGGCGACGAGCTCGACCGCCAGGGCGCCGGTGACCAGGGCCTCATGTTCGGCTATGCCTGCCGTGAGACCCCCGAGCTGATGCCCCTGCCGATCACACTGGCCCACCGGCTCGCCCAGCGCCTGTCCCAGGTGCGCAAGAACGGCACGGTCCCCTACCTCCGGCCCGACGGCAAGACCCAGGTCACCATCGAATACGACGGCGACACGCCGATCCGGCTCGACACCGTGGTCGTCTCGACGCAGCACGCCGCCGAGATCGACCTCAAGGAGATGCTGACGCCCGACATCAAGGAGCACGTGGTCGACCCCGTGCTCGCGGAGCTCGACCTCGACACCGAGGGCTACCGCCTGCTGGTCAACCCGACCGGCCGCTTCGAGATCGGCGGCCCGATGGGCGACGCCGGGCTCACCGGACGCAAGATCATCATTGACACCTACGGCGGCATGGCCCGCCACGGCGGCGGAGCCTTCTCCGGCAAGGACCCGTCCAAGGTCGACCGCTCGGCCGCCTACGCGATGCGCTGGGTCGCCAAGAACGTCGTCGCCGCCGGGCTCGCCGACCGGTGCGAGGTCCAGGTGGCGTACGCGATCGGCAAGGCCAAGCCGGTCGGGCTGTTCGTGGAGTGCTTCGGCACGGAGAAGGTGGCCGTGGAGAAGATCCAGGAGGCCGTCCTGCAGGTGTTCGACCTGCGTCCGGCCGCCATCATCCGCGACCTCGACCTGCTGCGGCCCATCTACTCCGAGACCGCCGCCTACGGGCACTTCGGCCGTGAGGGCTTCTCCTGGGAGTCCACCGACCGCGCCGAGGCCCTGCGCACCGCCGCCGGCATGTGAGCCCGCCGCTGCGGGCGTCTCGCTCTCCCGGGCCGGCCTTGGGGCGCGGGACGCGCCGGTCCGCATGACGTGACGCGCCGGCCCCGGGCTCCGCAGAGCCCGGGGCCGGCGTGCGGCCGGATGTTCCCGGCGCGTGCCGGCCGGCGTATATCCCCCCGGGCAGAGACGGCAGGAGCGTGGTCGTGGCGCCCCTTGGGATCGTGGGGGCGCTCCCGCCGTGCGACGGGTCGTGACGCCTGCTCGCGCCTGTGAGTGAAACGGCCTGTCAGCCGGCGAATCGGATGCCGCATTCCCTGTCCAGGGATGCGGCATCCGGTGTTCGTGCCGTGTGCGGCCGGCGGACGCCGCGGGTGGTGAGGTCTGGTAGACGTAGGGCGTGACCGACTCCGACGACGCCCTTCTGCCGCTCGACGCCGTGCGGCCTCCAGCGTCGTCCAAGGACGCCAAAGGCGCTCCCGTGCCCGCTCCCGAGCGGCCGGTGGCGAGAATCGTGGTGGACAGCCCGCTGCCGCACCTCGACCGTTCTTTCGACTACCTGGTCCCGGCTTCCATGCACGACGAGGCCGAGCCGGGCGTGCGGGTCAGGGTGCGGTTCGCGGGCAAGCTCGTGGACGGGTTCCTGCTGGAGCGGGCCGAGGAGAGCGAGCACGAAGGGCGGCTCACGCCTCTCGAACGTGTGGTCTCTCCTGAGCGCGTGCTCACGCCGGAGATCGCCGGGCTGGCCCGTGCCGTCGCCGACCGCTACGCGGGCACCCTGACCGACGTGCTGCGCCTGGCCATCCCGCCGCGCCATGCCAAGGTCGAGTCGGAGACCCCCAAGACCCCGGCTCCCGATGCGCCCGTCCCGGCCGCGCGCGCCACTACCGATACTCGACCCGGACTCGATGATCCGGTCACCGTGGGGAACGCGTCCCGTCCCGGCGGGGGAGAGCGGCCTCAGCCCGGTGACGCGACCGCTGCCGTGCCGCGGGGCGGCGAGACGGCCGGTGCGGCGGAGCGGCCCGTCGAGGCCGCCGGCGTGGAGGGAGGGCCCCAGCCGGATCAGGTGTCCTCGGCGGAGGAGCCCCCGTCGCCGGAGCAGGCGGCGCCGAGCGGGAGAGACGGCCAGGCGGCGCCGCGCGGTGGCGATGGCCAGGCGGCGCCGAGCGCTGGTGACGGTCAGGCGGCGCCGTCCGCGAGCGCCGGGAGAGCCGGAAGCGCTGAGCAGGCCGTGCGGGCCGGTGGTGGGGAGGCGGCGCGGGGCGGAGGTGCTCAGCAGGCGGTGCAGTCTTACGGCGGGGAGGTCGCGCGGGGGGAGAGCGCCTGGGACGCCTATCCCACCGGGCCTTCCTTCCTGGACGCGTTGCGCGGCGGGCGGGCGCCCCGGGCCGTGTGGTCGGCCCTGCCCGGCGCCCGCGGGTGGGCGAGGGCGATGGCCGAGGCCGTGGGCGCGACGCTGGACGGCGACAGGGGAGCGGTCCTGGTGGTCCCCGACGGCAAGGACGTGGCGCTGGCCGACGCCGAGTTCGAGCGGGCGCTCGGTCCTGGCAGGCACGTGGCGCTCACGGCAGATCTGGGGCCGGCGGAGCGGTACAGGCGGTGGCTGAAGGTGCTGAGAGGACAGGTGCGGGCCGTTGTCGGCACCAGGGCCGCCATGTTCGCCCCCGTGGCCGATCTCGGTCTGGTGGCCATCTGGGACGACGGCGACGATCTGCACGCCGAGCGCCTGGCCCCGTACCCGCATGCCCGGGAGGTGCTCGGGCTCAGGGCGCACAGGACCGGCGCGGCGATGCTGATCGGCGGATACGCGCGCACCGCGGAGGCCACGCAGCTCATCGCCTCCCGCTGGGCCAGGCCGATCGTGGCCGCCCGTACGACGATCAGGAGCCTGGCCCCCCGCGTGCGCCCAGCGGGAGAGGACGCGGAACTGGCCAAGGACCAGGCGGCGCGGCAGGCCAGGCTGCCGAGCATCGCCTGGCGGGCCCTGCGGGAGGGGTTGGAGAGAGGGCCGGTGCTGGTGCAGGTGCCGAGACGCGGCTACCTGCCCGCCCTGGCCTGCCGGCACTGCCGTGCGCCTGCCCGGTGTGTCCTGCCTCCCACCAGGACGGCCGCCTCTGTCCTCCCGTCGTCGAGTGAAAGATCCCCCGGTTCGGCCATGGCGGGGGCGATCCCGCTCGGCGGCCCCGATCCCCTCACCGAGCCGTCCCCGGCAGCTGGTCCGGGTCCGGTCAGCGAGCGGTCCCAGCCTGGTGGTGGGGGTCCGGCCGGCGGGCGGTCCCCGGTGGGGCGGCACGGTGATGCGGGTCCGGTCAGCGGGCCGTTCCAGGCCGGGCAGTCCGGTGGTGCCGGTGCGATCAGCGGGCGGTCCCATGCAAGGCAGGCGGAGGGGCCGGGTGCGGACCGAGGGCCGTCCCGGACCGATCGGCTCGGCGCCGACGGCCCGCTCGCCACACCGGCCCGGACCGGCGGCCGGGATCCGTACGGCGGCCCGTCCCAGGCCGCGCAGCCCGGCGCGGGCGGCCGGCGGGAACACCCCGCCCGCCAGGAGGGCGAGCCCGGCCCGGCCGAGGTGACCGGAAGCGGGACGGGCGAGGGCAGGCCGTTGTGTCATGGCCCGCTGGCGCTCAGGGGCGGCCACGCCGCACCCTACTGCCGCTGGTGCGGCCGGGTGGACGCGCGCTGGCGGTGCCCGTCCTGCGGAAGTCCCCGGCTGCGTGCCGTCGTCACGGGGGCCAGACGTACGGCGGAGGAGCTCGGCAGGGCCTTCCCGTCCGTGCCGGTGCGCACGTCGGGCCGTGACGGCGTGCTGGCCACCGTGCCGTCCACCCGCGCGCTGGTCGTCGCCACCCCCGGCGCGGAACCCGTGGCCGAAGGGGGGTACGCGGCGGCCGTGCTGCTCGACGGGTGGGCGCTGCTCGGCCGGGCCGATCTGAGGGCGGCCGAGGAGGCGGTGCGCCGCTGGATGAACGCCGCCGCCCTGCTCCGCCCCGCCGCCGAACTGGTCGTGCTGGGGGACTCCGCGCTGCCCGCCGTACAGGCGCTGGTCAGGTGGGACCCCATCACGCACGCCGAACGTGAGCTCGGCGAGCGGGCCGAGCTCGGTTTCCCGCCCGCGGTGCGGATGGCGACGCTCACGGGCGCGGCGAGCGCGGTGAGGCAGATGCTCGACGAGGTACGCCTGCCTCCCGACGCCCAGGTGCTCGGCCCCGTGCCGGTGGACGAGCCGGGACAGGAACGCGCCATGATCCGGGTACGCCGGGCCGGGGGCGCCGCGCTGGCGGCCGCGCTCAAGGGCGCCAGCGGGGTGCGCGCGGCGCGCAAGACACCGGAGGTGGTGAGGGTGAGTGTCGACCCGCTCGACCTGATTTAAACCGTTTCCCCGATTCGCTCAACTCATGGCCAGCCGTTAGCGTGCCCCTGTGTCGATCGAATGGGTGAACCAGGCCATCGACGACCTGCGTGCCTGGGGGCGCTCGCGGGACGTCGAAGTGGACGCGGACGAGGTCCGCCTGCTCTGCGACTACGCCAGCGACTACCTCAACGTCAACGAGCCGGGTGACTTCACCCCCGAGACGTTCGATGAGCTGTTGTTGTCCATCTATCCGCGCAAGGTCATCGCGCCGCCGGAGAGCGCGCGGGAGACCGTGTCCGCGGCCCGCACTCTGGTGGCCTACCTCAGCGAGCGCGGCGCGGTCGGCGAGGAGACGGCGGCGCTCATGCGCGGCAGGCTCGACGAGATCGAGCCGCGCATGCCGGAGGCCCTCGCCGACCCGGCCAACTTCGGCATGGCCAAGAGCCTGTTCAGCTCCATCGGACCAGAGTCGCTCGAGCAGTCGATCGCCATCCCGTCCGGCGAGGTGCCCGATCTGGGCGAGGCGCCCTGCGACTGCCCGGGCTGCACGCCGCTGCCGGCCGCCCGGCTGGCCTCCCTCGACGACCTGCGCGCCGGGCTCGCCTCGGTGCCGATGCTGGCCGAGCAGCCGCCGGCCGGCAGCGGCGGCGACCCGATGGAGGCGTGGGCGCAGGCGGTGGCCCGCATGCTGGAGCCGGGCACGCGGGGCGCCGTCACCGGCTCGGCCGAGCTCGACGAGGGCCTCTACGACCTGTTCGACATGCTCTACCGGCTCCAGGTTCGGGTTCCCGTCACCGTGATCGGCGACTATCTCGACGAGATCGCCGGCGACGGCGGTGCCGACCTCGACGCCGTGCTCGACCGGCTGGCCTGGCACGGCATGATCGAGGTCACCGGCGACACCGCGGAGCTCACGCCGCTGGCGGTGTGGGGGTTGCGCGAGCACTACCTGTCGCTGGGGCTCGACGCCCCGCAGGCGTCCGACCTGGCCGAGGCCGACGCCCGCGGCCTCATCGAAGGGCTGCTCGAAGGCGTGCCCGCCGAGCTGGCCGAGGACGACATCAGCCGCTGGCTGACCGGCAGGGAGGCGGGCGAGGCCGCGGCCGAGCTGCTGGGCGCCGCCTCCGGCGCGCCCGCCGTGGCCCGCGGCATCGCGATCACCATCGTCGACCGGCTCGGGCCCGAGGCCGAGCCGCAGGTGCGCGACTATCTCGACGAGCAGGAGCTGCGCCCGCACGCCATCCACTGGCTGGCCGCCAGGGGGCTGCCCGCGCCCCAGCTCACCCAGGAGGAGCTGCTCTGGGTCAGCGTCGACATGCTCGCGCTGGCGATGCCGGCGGCCGAGGAGGACCTCGAGGTGTTCGCCGAGAACATGGCCGCCTCCGGCCCGCCCGCTCACATGATCGAGGAGATGTGGCGGGTCGACCACCCCGACGTCGTCGACGTCCTCGAGCTGCTCGGACGCTCCATACCCGACGGCACGGTCGCCAAGGCGGCCCGCAAGGCCGCGTTCAAGGCCCGATCCCGGGCCATCCGTTGAGTACGCTCATGTGACTCCTGTGCAGTAAGTTTCGTGGGTGGCCAACAATGTCTTCGACCTCGCCGAGCTGCGCAAGCTGATCGATGAGCAGGCCGCAGTGCCGTCACGGCCTCCTGTGGAGACTCCCGTGGAGCATGAGGCGCTGACGTTTCCGCCGGTCCTGCTGGCGCCCGACGCCGAGCTGGCCAGGGCGGTGCCCACGGTCCCGCTGGTCGCCGACGCCATCAGGCTCACGACCTGGACGGGCACCCGGCAGGTGACCGCCGAGGGGCACCTCGACGAGGCCGCCGCGCGGGCCGCGGCCGGGGAACTCGGGGTTCCGGCCTCCCGGCTGCGCCTGATCTGGATCGTCGCCGTCAACACCGGGCTGCTGCAGATCCTCGGCGGGCGGGCCTCGCGAGGGCCGCTGTCGATGCAGCTCACCGTCGAGGCCACGCTGGAGTTCTGGGACGGCGTGGTCATGGACGTGCTCGACCGCGCCGACGAGGGCCTGACGGGCTCGGCCGTGGTCGACGGCCACCTGGCCGAGATGCTCGCCACGATCTACTCCGTGCGCTCGGGCGTCGCCACCGCCAACCTCGCCCGCGGCATCCTCCAGTCCCACGAGGTCGCCTGCGCGCCCGGCCCTGTCGAGATGCGCAGGCTCGCCGCGGCGCTGCCCGCCGAGCTGCTGGAGGCGCTGTCGCTGCTGACCTACTGCGGGCTCGTCGAGCAGACCGCCGCGGGCCGCACCGCGCTCACCCCGCTCGGCGTCTGGGCCATCCGCCGCGACCTGCTGCGCGAGGGGCACGACGCGCCGACCGCGGCCGAGGTCGAGGTGTACGCCGACCTGTCCGCGGCCGAGCTGGTCGACGAGCTGGTCAAGGGAGCGGCCACGCAGAGCGCCGTCGCGGGGTGGCTGGAGCGCCGCTCGCCCGAGTCGGCCGCCCGCGCCCTGATCGAGATCGCCGCCTCCGGCACGGCGGGCCAGCGCGGCGCGGTGGGCGCGATCCTGGAAGAGCTCGGCCCTGAGGCGGAACAGCCCGTCAGGCAGGCGCTCGGCGATCCGCTGATGCGCCGCTACGCCGCCTCGTGGCTGCACATCCGCGACCTCGAGGCGCCGGCGCTCAGCCCCGAGGACCACACCTGGATCGCGGTCGACTCCCTGGCCGCGCTCATGCACCTGTCGGGCCACGCGGCCGGCCGGCTCGACACCCCCGAGCCCGGCGAAGACCTGATCAAGCTCGTCGGTGAGATGCCCGCGGTCGGTCACCCCGACACGATCGCGGTGCTCGACATGCTCGCCGCCGCCCACGACGACCAGGCCGTGGTCAAGGCGGCGCGCAAGGCCGCGATGAAGGCCCGCTCGCTGGTGTACGACGGCCCGCGCACGACGTCGTAACACGACGGCCCCGCGCGGGTGAGCGGCCCGCCGCCGGCCGCGGGCGGCGCGGGAGGCCTCTCGCAGGTGACATGCTCTACTAAACTGGGCTGATCCACGTTCGAGAAACGGAGTGACCCCCTTGGCGATCCAGTCGATCCGGCTGTTCGGAGATCCGGTGCTGCGCACCCCGGCGGCCCCGGTCGTCGACTTCGACAAGGAGCTCCGCAAGCTGGTCAAAGACCTCACCGACACGATGATGGACGCCCCGGGCGCGGGCCTGGCGGCGCCGCAGATCGGCGTCGGGCTGCGGGTGTTCACCTACTACGTCGACGATCAGCTCGGCCACCTGATCAATCCTGACCTCGACCTGTCCTCGGAGATCGACGAGGAGGGCGAGGAGGGCTGCCTGTCCTTCCCCGGCCTGTCGTTCCCGACGCCGCGCGCCGTCCGCGCCGTGGCCAAGGGCTTCACCATGCACGGCGAGCCCGTCGTCCTCGAGGGCACCGACCTGATGGCCCGGTGCTTCCAGCACGAGACCGACCACCTCGACGGCATCCTGTTCATCGACCGCATGGACCCCAAGCAGCGCAAGCTCGCCATGAAGGCCGTGCGCGAGGCCGAGTGGAGCGGGCTGTCCGCCCCGGTGATCAAGGCCTCGCCGCACCCCACCGGCGGAAAGGCGCTCTGAGAGCATGCGTCTGGTCTTCGCGGGCACCCCTGCGACGGCGCTGCCGTCGCTGCGCACCCTCATCGACTCGCCCCGGCACGACGTGGTGGCGGTCGTCACCCGTCCCGACGCCCAGTCCGGCCGGGGCCGCAAGGTCCACCCCTCTCCGGTGGCCGAGCTCGCCGAGGAGGCGGGCATCGAGGTGCTGCGCCCGCAGAAGGCCGGCGATCCCGCCTTCCTCGACCTGCTGCGCGCCCTCGAGCCCGACTGCTGCCCGGTGGTCGCCTATGGCGCGCTGCTTCCGCAATCAGCCCTCGACGTGCCCCGGCACGGCTGGATCAACCTGCACTTCTCGATCCTGCCCGCCTGGCGCGGGGCCGCCCCCGTCCAGCACGCCATCCTGCACGGCGACGAGATCACCGGCGCGAGCACGTTCCAGATCGTCAAGGAGCTCGACGCGGGGCCCGTCTACGGCGTGGTCACCGAGGAGATCCGGGCGTCCGACACGAGCGGCGCCCTGCTGGAACGCCTGTCGGTCTCGGGGGCGGGCCTGCTCGCCGCCACCCTCGACGGCGTCGAGGACGGCGCCCTGGAGGCCCGGCCGCAACCAGCCGACGGCGTGAGCGTCGCGCCCAAGATCTCCGTCGCCGACGCCCGGGTCGCCTGGGACAGACCGGCCCTGCACATCGACCGGCTGATCCGGGCCTGCACCCCGGGCCCCGGCGCGTGGAGCGAGTTCAGGGGGCAGCGGATGAAGCTCGGCCCGGTGCGGGTGCTCGCGGGCGAGCGGCTCGCGCCGGGCGAGATCGCCGCGTCGAAGTCGTCGGTGCTGGTGGGCACCGCGACCGACGCGGTGGAGCTCGGCGACGTGCAGCCGCAGGGCAAGCGGCTGATGGGGGCCGTCGAGTGGGCCCGAGGGGTCCGCCCGGAAGGCGAAGAGAGCTTCCAGTGACCCGGCACGGCGCGGCCGCGCGGAAAGTGTGAGGGCATGACGACCAGGGGGCACCAGGGCTCCGGCGGCAACCGTACGCGCGGGCCCCAGAAACCGGCCCAGAAACCGGCCCAGACCCAGAAATCGGCACAGAAATCGTCTCGGAAGCCGGCGCGCGATCAGGCTCGCAACGCGGCCTTCGACGTCGTGCGCGCCGTCGACGAGCGAGACGCGTACGCCAACCTGCTGCTGCCGCGCCTGCTGCGCGAGCGCGGGATCAGGGGGCGTGACGCGGCGCTGGCCACCGAGCTCGCCTACGGCACGCTGCGCGGCCTCGGCACGTACGACGCGATCATCGAGACGTGCAGTGACCGCACCCCCGACCCCGACGTGCTCGACGCCCTCAGGCTCGGCGCGCACCAGCTGCTGCGCATGCGCGTGCCGCCGCACGCGGCCGTCGGCACCACCGTCGACCTCGTACGCCTGCGCATCGGCGCGGGCGCGGCCAAGTTCGTCAACGCGGTGCTCCGCAAGATCGGCTCCAGGACGATCGAGGAGTGGCTGCCCATCGTCGCGCCCGATCCGGCCGACGACCCGGTCGGCCACCTCGCCGTCGCCTACGGACATCCCCGGTGGATCGTCTCCGCGTTCCGCGACGCGCTGGGCGGCCCTGACGAGCTGACCGCGCTGCTCGAGGCCGACAACGCCCGCCCGCTGGTGACGCTGGTCGCCCGGCCGGGGCGCAGCTCGGTGGCGGAGCTGGAGAAGGCGGGCGCCGCGCCGGGCCGCTACTCTCCCTACGCGGCCTACCTGCCTGAGGGCGATCCCGGCCAGATCGCGGCGGTCGGCGAGACGCGCGCCGCCGTGCAGGACGAAGCCAGCCAGCTGGTGGCGCTCGCCCTGACCCGGGTGCCGGTCGAGGGCGCCGGCGAGGAGCGCTGGCTCGACCTGTGCGCGGGCCCCGGTGGCAAGGCCGGGCTGCTGGACGCCATCGCCGTCCACGGAGACCTGGCGGGGCTCGACGCCGGAGCCCCGGGCGCCTTCCCTGGAGGGGCCCGGCTGCTGGCCGCCGACCTGCAGCACCACCGGGCGCGGCTGGTCTGGCAGACCACCAGGGACGCCGGCGTGGTCACCGCCGACGGCACGGAGCCGGCCTGGCGGCAGGGGGTGTTCGACCGGGTCATGCTCGACGCGCCCTGCACCGGGCTCGGCGCGTTGCGGCGGCGTCCTGAGGCGCGCTGGCGGCGCGATCCGGCCGGCATCGGCGACCTGGGCAAGCTGCAGCGGCGGCTGCTCGGCACGGCGCTCGACGCCGTGCGTCCCGGGGGCGTCGTGGCGTACGTGACCTGCTCTCCCCACCTGGCCGAGACCAGGGTCGTGGTCGGTGACGTCGCGGCCCGCAGGAAGGACGTCGAGCAGCTCGACGCGCGAGCCTACCTGCCGGGCGTCGAAGCCCTGGGGGAGGGGCCGCACGTCCAGTTCTGGCCGCACCGGCACGGCACCGACGCCATGTTCCTGGCCCTGCTGCGCAAGCGTCACTGATCGTTACGCGCGCCGTCCGCCCAGCTCACCGGGCCGGCCCGGCGCGAATCATGCCGCCGGGATCGGCGCGCGGGGCATGAGGGCGCGCGGATGGGACACGATGGGCAGGGTGGATCTCCTGGACGAGTTGCACCTGGCGGAGCTCGGGCCGATCGTCGGGCTCCAGCAGTGGCCCGAGTGGGTCCTGCCGGTGATGGAGCTGGTGTCGGCCCTCGGCACCGACACCTTCTACCTGCTGTGCCTGCCCGTGCTCTACTGGTGCGTCAATCCCGCACTCGCCCTGCGCCTCGGGCTCACGGTGATGGTGGCGGGCGCCACGAACGCGCTCGCCAAGCTCGCCTGGCACCAGCCGAGGCCGTACTGGATCGACGCCCGCGTCCGCCCGCTGTCGCTGGAGGGCGCGTTCGGGCTGCCGTCGGGGCACGCCCAGAGCGGCACGGCCGGCCTGGGCCGGCTCGCCTCGCTGTCGGGCGGTCCGTGGGCGTGGTGGGCGGCGGGCGGGCTCGTCGGGCTGGTATGCGTGAGCCGGGTCTATCTCGGCGTGCACTTCATCTCCGATGTCGTGGCCGGGGTGGTGCTCGGGCTGGTCGTGCTGGTGCTCGTCATCACGCTGGAACGCCCCGTGACGGAGTGGTGGCGGCGGCAGGCGCTGTGGGCGCAGCTGGCCGCCTCCGCGGCGCTGTCGTTCGGGCTGGTCGGCGCGGCGGCGCTCATCGACACCTCCTACGCCGGCTGGTCGCCGCCCGCGGCGTGGAGCCCGGCCGGCGCCATCGACCCCGAGAACCTCGACCGGGTCGTCATCCTCGCCGGGCTGCTGGCCGGCACGCTGGCGGGCACCTCGATCATGCACCGGATCGGCTGGTTCGAGGCGGGCGGGCCGCCCGGCACGCGCGTCGCCCGCTGGCTGCTCGGCACGCTCGTCGCCGCGGCCGTCTTCTACGTCATGCGAGAGCAGCTGCCGCAGACCGGCGCCGTCCTGTATGCCGGATACGCGCTGCTGGCGCTCTGGGTGCAGTTGGGAGCGCCGGTGTTGTTCATCAGGCTCGGGCTGATGGCCCCGGCGAGACGGGTGCAGGCCGTTCAATAGACTGGCGCATCATGGCCGTACAGATCTCGCCCAGCATCCTCGCCGCCGACTTCGCCAGGCTCGCCGACGAGGCCGCCGCCGTGCCCAACGCCGACTGGCTGCACGTCGATGTGATGGACTACCACTTCGTGCCCAACCTCACCCTGGGCCTGCCGGTGGTCGAGTCGCTGCGCAAGGCGACCGACAAGCCGCTCGACTGCCACCTCATGATCGCCGAGCCCGACCGCTGGGCGCCTCAGTACGCCGAGGCGGGCGCCGGCAGCGTCACCATCCACGCGGAGGCGGCACGGGCTCCCGTCCGCACGCTGCGCGAGATCCGCGCGCTCGGGGCCAGGGCGGGCCTCGCACTCAACCCGGCCACGGCGGTCGAGCCGTTCGAAGACCTGCTGGGCGAGGTCGACATGCTGCTGCTGATGACCGTCGAGCCGGGGTTCGGCGGGCAGAAGTTCCTCGACGTGGTGCTGCCGAAGGTGCGGCGGGCGCGCGAGCTCGTCGACAGGCACGGCGGGCGCGTGTGGCTGCAGGTGGACGGCGGGGTGACCGGCGAGACCATCGAGCGCTGCGCCGAGGCGGGCGCCGACGTGTTCGTGGCGGGCAGCGCCGTCTTCGGCGCGTCCGACCCCATGGCGGCCGTCGACACGCTCAGGGCCGCCGCAGAGCGCGCCGGCTCGTGACATGAAATGCCGGTTGTCGGGGTAAGCATCCACTTATGGGCGACCATGGCATCTTCGGGCCCCGCTCGGTGACGTGGCGGGTGATGGGCGAGCCGATTCTGCTGGTGGGCGGCATTCGCGCCCTGCTGATGCAGGGGCTGCATCCGAGGGCGATGCGCGGGGTGCTGCAGAACTCCGCGCTCATGGATCCGAACGAAGCCTGGTCGCGGTTCGTCCGCACGACCGAGTTCGTCCGCGTGCGCACGTACGGCACCCGCGCGGAGGTCGAGCGGGCCGGCCGCCGCGTACGCAAGATCCATGCCAAGCTGACCGCCCACGACCCCGACACCGGCACCACGTTCCGCCTCGACGAGCCCGACGCGCTGCGCTGGGTGCACGTCGGCGAGGTCGACTCCTACCTGTCGGTCGCCCGCCGGGCGGGGGTGCGGCTGACGGACGACGAGGCCGACACGTTCGTCGCGGAGTGGCGGCGGGCCGCCGAGGTCGTGGGGTTGCGGGGGGAGGAGGTGCCCGGCTCGGTGGCGGAGCTGCGCGCCTACATCGACGCCGAGCGGCCGGGGCTGCGCTTCGTCCCCGAGGCGTCCCACCCGCTGCGCCTGTCGCTCAACGCGCCGCTCCCGGTCCTGCTCACGCCGCTCAAGCCGGCGATGCCGGCGTTGACGCTGCTCGCGTTCGCCACGCTGCCGCGCTGGGCGAGACGGCTGTACGGGCTGCCCGCCACTCCGGTCGGCGACCTGTGGGCGACCGCCACGCTCCGGACCCTGCACACCGGGATCGGGCTGGTCCCCGGGCATGTGCTCCACAGCCCGGCGGCCCGGCGCGCGCACCGCATCATGGCAGCCTGAGGGCGTTGACCAAGCGGTCGGTTGGTCATTGTGCCCGGGGTGGTCGCGCGCCCGGATCGAGGCATGGCAAACTGGTAGGCGAGAAGAGCTAGCGTGCTCCGGGGTCGGTGAAATTCCGAACCGGCGGTGACAGTCCGCGACCCGGCCGATGCCATCGGCCGGTTGACCCGGTGAAATTCCGGGACCGACGGTTAAAGTCCGGATGGGAGGAAGCGCGCGAGGTGTCCGGTGTCCCAACCGGGCGCCTGCTGTGGTGCACGGGTGCACCATCGCACGTCCCCCGGGGCCCGCCGTGGCGAAGAGCTACTGGCGAGTAGGAGACCCGGGTGGAGACTCCCGAGCAGGACGCCGCGCACATGGCGCGCGCCATCGAACTGGCCGGGCACGGGCGCGGCACCACCAGCCCCAACCCCGTCGTGGGCTGCGTCGTGCTCGACGCGGCCGGCCAGGTGGCGGGCGAGGGGTTCCACGCGTACGCCGGCGGGCCGCACGCCGAGGTCGTCGCGCTGGCGCAGGCCGGAGAGCGGGCCCGCGGCGGCACCGCCTACGTGACCCTCGAGCCCTGCGACCACACCGGCAGGACGGGCCCGTGCAGCCGGGCGCTGCTCGACGCGGGCATCGCGCGGGTGGTGATCGCGGTGACCGACCCCAACCCGAAGGCGGCGGGCGGGGCCGCGCGGCTGCGGGCGCACGGCGTGCCCGTGACGACCGGGGTGCTCGCCGGCGCGGCCGAGCGGGGCAACGAGGAGTGGCTCACGTACGCGCGGCTCGGGCGTTCCCACGTGACCTGGAAGTTCGCCGCGACGCTCGACGGCAGGTCGGCCGCCGAAGACGGCACCAGCCAGTGGATCACCTCTCCCGAGGCGCGGGCCGACGTGCACCGGATGCGCGCCGCCGCCGACGCGATCGTGGCCGGCATCGGCACCGTCCTGGCCGACGATCCCAGCCTCACCGCCCGCCCGCCCGGACACGATGGGGACGACGGCCCCGCCCGGGGTGTCCGTGCGCCGTTGCGAGTCGTGATCGACACCGAGGGCCGCACCCCTCAGCACGCCAGGGTGCTCGACGACCGGGCGCCCACGCTCGTCGCGGTGGCCGACGACACCCGCACCGGCCTCAAAGCCGACCTGCTGCGCCTGCCCCGCCACGAGGGCGGCCTCGACCTGTGCGCCCTCCTGCGGGAGCTGGCCGCGCGCGAGGTGGTCGGCGTGTTCGTGGAGGGCGGGCCCACGCTGGCCGGCTCGTTCGTCAGGCAGGGTCTGGCCGACCGGGTGCTGGCCTACGTGGCGCCCGCGCTGCTCGGCTCGGGGAGCGCCGCGCTCGGCGCGGCGGGGGTGGGCACGATCGGCGAGATCCACCGCCTGACCTTTGATGACTTTTCCCTCATTGGGCCGGATCTTCGGTTGATCGCCCGGCCCGCCCACCCACTAGGCAGGGAGCAGTGATGTTCACCGGAATCATCGAGGAAAAAGGCGAGGTCGTGGCCATCGAACGGTCGGGAGGCGGAGCCCTGCTGGCGGTGCGCGGGCCGCTCGTCACCTCCGACGCCCGGCATGGCGACTCCATCGCGGTCAACGGAGTGTGCCTCACGGTCGTGACGGTCGAGGACGACGTGTTCACCGTCGACGTGATCAGGGAATCGCTCGACCGCAGCTCCCTGGGCGCGCTGATCGAGGGCTCCGCCGTCAACCTGGAGCGCTCCGTACGCGCCGACCAGCGCCTGGGCGGCCACATCGTGCAGGGCCACGTCGACGGCACCGCCACGCTGCTGTCCAGGGAGCCCGGTGAGAGCTGGGACGACGTGCGGTTCTCGCTGCCGGAGCCGCTCGCCCGCTACGTCGCGGAGAAGGGCTCGATCGCCATCGACGGAATCAGCCTGACGGTCACGACGGTTGACGACGAAAGCTTCGGCGTGAGCCTCATCCCGACCACGCTCAAGCTCACCACCCTGGGCGACCGCCAGGTGGGCGACATGGTGAACATCGAGGTCGACGTGATCGCTAAATATGTGGAGAGGCTGGTGGCCACGAAGTGAACTGGGCCGACGCCGGATTTGAGATATTCGGCACGCATGTGTTGTGGACCGACCTGGTGGGCAACATCGCCGCCCTGTCGACGGTCCTGCTCGCCATCCGCAAGTCGATGTGGACGTGGCCGGTCCAGTTCACCGGCTCGGTGTTGCTGTTCATCGCCTCCATCAACGCGCACATCACCGGTAACGCGCTCAAGCAGGCGATGTTCGCCGGCCTGGCGATCTACGGGTGGTGGGCCTGGCGGCGCGGCACCGAGAACGGCAGGCAGCTGGCCATCCGCCCGGCGCGGTGGTGGGAACGGCTCGTCCTGATCGGTTTCATGGTGCTGGGCACCGCCGCGGTCGGCCTGCTCTTCTATGTCACGGGCCTGTCGTGGGGCGCCACGGTGCCGCTGCCCGAGGGCGCCTTCCTGGTGGCGGCCGACGCCTACATCTTCGTCGGCAGCGCGTTGGCCACCTGGGCCCAGGGCAGGGCGCTGGTGGACTTCTGGATCGTGTGGGTGGCCGTCGACCTGGTGGGGGTGCCGGTGGCGTTCTACTCGGGGCTCGTGGTCTCCGGCTACGTGTACGCAGTGTTCTTCGTGCTGGTCATCGTCGGGTTCGTGAAGTGGCTGCGCGAATCCCGTACGGCCCGGCTTCAGGTGGCGGTGGCGCAGTGAACACCATCAGGCTCGACCCCATCGAACGCGCCATCGAGGACATCCGCGCCGGCAAACCCGTCGTGGTCGTCGACGACGAGAGCAGGGAGAACGAAGGCGACCTCATCTTCGCCGCCGCCAAGGCCACGCCCGACCTGTGCACGTTCACGATCCGGCATACCAGCGGCATGATCTGCGTGGCCATGGAGGGCAAGGAGCTCGACCGGCTCGGCCTGCCCCTCATGGTCTTCCACAACACCGAACGCATGCGCACGGCGTACACGATCACCGTGGACGCGCGCGACGGCGTCACCACGGGCATCTCCGCCGCCGACCGGGCCCAGACCATCCGCACGCTCGCCGACTCCGCCACCGAGCCCGACGAGCTCGTACGCCCGGGCCACATCTTCCCGCTGCGCTACCGCGAAGGCGGCGTGCTGGCCAGGCGCGGCCACACCGAGGCGGCCGTCGACCTGGCCAGGGCGGCGGGGCTGTCGGCGGCGGGCGCGCTGGCGGAGGTCGTCAACGACGACGGCACCATGGCCAGGCTGCCCGAGCTGCGCCGCTTCGCCGACGAGCACGATCTGGCCCTGGTCTCGATCGAGCAGCTCGCCGACCACCGCCGCCGCGCCGAGAGCATGGTCACCAGGGTCGCCGAGACGCGGCTGCCCAACGCGCACGGCATGTGGCGGGCGTACGGCTACGCCAGCGCGCTCGACGGCGGCGAGCACGTGGCCCTCGTCTACGGCGACCTGTCCGGCGGCGAGAACGTCCTGGTCAGGGCCCACTCCGAATGCCTGACCGGCGACGTGTTCGGCTCGCTGCGCTGCGACTGCGGGGTGCAGCTCGACCATGCCATGGCGGCCATCGCGGAGGAGGGCCGCGGCGTGGTCGTCTACCTGCGCGGCCACGAGGGCAGGGGCATCGGCCTGCTGGCCAAGCTCAGGGCGTACAGCCTGCAGGACAACGGCAGCGACACCGTCGACGCCAACGTGGAGCTGGGGTTGCCGGTGGACGCGCGCGAGTTCTCCAACGCGGCGCAGATCCTCGCCGACCTCGGGGTGAAGTCGGTGCGGCTGCTCACCAACAACCCGGCCAAGCTCAAGGGCATGGACGGCTACGGCATCAAGGTGCTCGGCCGCGAACCCATGCCGGTGGCCATCAACCGCCACAACGAGCGTTATCTCCTGGCCAAGCGCGACCGGCTCGGCCACGACATCGCCACGACATCGGGGGAGGCGTCATGAGCGGTGAGGGGCGGCCCGGGGCGGTGGCGCCGGACGCGTCCGGGCTGACGGTGGGGGTGGTGGCGGCGAGCTGGCACGCCACGATCACCGACCAGCTGGTGGCGCGGGCCGTGCAGGCGTGCGACGACAGCGGCGCCGTGGCGACGGTGGTGCGGGTGCCGGGCTCGCTGGAGATCCCGGTGGTGGCCCAGGCGCTGGCCCGCCGCTGCGACGCCGTCGTGGCACTGGGCGCGGTCATCAAGGGAGAGACCGCCCATTTCGACTACGTCTGCGACTCGGTGACCTCGGGGCTGACCCGGATCTCACTGGACGAGCGCACACCGGTCGGCAACGGCGTGCTCACGTGCGAGACGCTCGACCAGGCTCTCGACAGGTCCGGCCTGCCGGGCAGCAAGGAGGACAAGGGATACGAGTCGGCCGTCGCCGCGCTCGAGACCGCCCTCCTCCTCAGGGACCTCCATTAGCGTGCGGTAGGTTTCCTTCGTGTCACAGCCCGCACCGCCCCTGCCCGTCACCTGGCGTCCACGCCGGGCGAGGATCGTCGCCTACGGTTTCGCCGTGCTGATCGTGCTGGGGGCGGTGGTCATGGCGGTCCTCATCGCCGCGCCGTTCAAGCTGCCCGACCGGGTGGCGATCGTGGCGTTCGGCTGCGCGGTGGCCTACGTGCTGCACCTGCTGGGGCGGGTGCGGGTGGAGGCCGACGAGGAGGGCATCACGATCGTCAACGCCGTCCGCACCCACCGCTACAGCTGGCCGGAGATCCTCGACGTCACGCTCCTCGTGGGCGACCCGTGGCCGCGGATCGACTTCTCCGACGGGCGCACGATCGGCGCCATGGGCATCCAGGGCTCGGAGAAGGCCCGCGCCCGCCGGGCCACGGCCGAGCTGGAGGCCCTGATCCGCGAGCGCGGCGAGGCGCGCGAGGAATAGCCGCTCCTCCCGTTCCAGCCCGGCGGCGGCGTAGCCTGAAAGCGTGCTACGGCGGACAATCAAGGCAATGGACATCGAGTCGCCGGACAAGTTGATCGAGCTCCTCGACCGGCACGCCTACCTGGCCGACGAAGGGCTGGCCACGGCGGCCTTCCTCGCGCTGCGGATGGGGCGGCCGCTGTTCCTCGAAGGAGAGGCGGGCGTCGGGAAGACCGAGCTGGCCAAGACCCTCGCGGCGCTGCTTGAAGCACCGCTCATCAGGCTCCAGTGTTATGAGGGGCTCGACGCGGCGCAGGCCCTGTACGACTGGGACTTCGCCCGCCAGCTCCTCCACCTCAAGGCCGCGGAGGCCGCCGGGATCACCGACGTGAGCCGGCTCGAAGGCGAGATCTACGACCGGCGGTTCCTGATCGCCAGGCCGCTGCTGAAGGCCGTGGAGACGCAGCCGAGCGTGCTGCTCGTGGACGAGATCGACCGTGCCGACGACGAGTTCGAGGCGTTCCTGCTCGAAGTGCTCTCCGACTTCACCATCTCCATCCCCGAGCTGGGCACCGTCAGGGCCGCGACGCCGCCGGTGGTCGTGGTGACCTCCAACAGGACGCGCGAGGTGCACGACGCGCTCAAGCGGCGCTGCCTCTACCACTGGCTGGAGCATCCGAGCTTCGACCGCGAGGTCGCGATCCTGCTGCGCCGCCTGCCCGGCTGCACCGAGACGCTGGCCGTGCAGGTGGCGCGGGCGGCCGGGCGGCTGCGCCAGGCCGACCTGGTCAAACCGCCGGGCGTGGCCGAGACCCTCGACTGGACCGAGGCGCTGCTGACGCTCGGCGCCAAGGAACTCGATCCGGGCAAGGCCGCGGCCACGCTGGGCGCGGCGCTGAAATACCGCGAGGACGTCGCCACCGTGCTCGGGAACGGGCTGCTCGCCCATGGATGAGCTGGCCGCCACCATGACGGGGTTCGCCAGGACGCTGCGCGCGGCCGGCGTCGCGGCCGACCACGAACGCACCCAGAACCTGCTCAGGGCGCTCGGCCACCTCGACGTGACCGACCCGGGCGAGGTCTACTGGGCCGGACGGCTCACCCTGTGCGCCACGCCCGACGACCTGCCGCGATACGACCGGTGCTTCGCCGCCTACTTCGGCGGGGCGCGGGCGGGCGTCGCCCGTACGAGCACGTCCAGCGTGACCCGGCACCTCGCCGCGCAGGCCGAGAGCGGCGGCGAGGACGGCGCCGACGACGGGACGGCGGCGCCGGCCACCGCGAGCCGCGCGGAGGTGCTGCGGCACCGCGACGTGGCCCGGCTGACGGAGGCGGAACGGGCCGAGGTGCACCGGATGCTCTCCCTGCTGCGCGGCGGGCGGGCGCGGCGGCGTTCGCGCCGGTTCGAGAGCGCCCACCGGGGCGTGCTCGACCAGCGGCGCACCATCCGTGACGCGCTCAGGAAGGGCGACGTGGCGCGGCTCAGGCACCGCAGGCACACCACCAGGCCGCGTACGGTGGTGCTCTTCGTCGACGTCAGCGGCTCCATGGCCCCGTACGCCGAGACCCTGCTCCGCTTCGCCCACGCGCTGGTCAGGAGCGAGCCCCGGGCCACCAGGGTCTATTCCGTCGGCACCCGGCTGACCTCGATCACCGCCGAGTTGCGCCACCGCGACCCGGGGACGGCGCTGAACGAGGTCTCCAAGACCATTCCCGACTGGAGCGGGGGGACCCGCCTGGGGGAGGAACTCCGCGAGTACCTGGCTCGTTACAGCGCCAGAGGGACGATCGCGGTGATCGCCTCCGACGGCTGGGAGCGCGGCGACCCCGCCCTGCTCGGTGCCCAGATGGCCAGGCTGGCCCGGCAGGCGCACCGCGTGGTCTGGGTCAACCCGCACAAGGGATACGCGGACTACCAGCCGCTCACCGGCGGCATGCGGGCCGCTCTGCCGCATCTCGACGACCTGGTGGCCGGGCACAGCCTGGCCGCCTACGAGCAACTCAGCGAAAGGCTCGCCCATGCGTGACGTGCTGCCGGAGATCGTGGAGTGGTGGAGGTCCGGGCACCGGTTCGGGCTGGCGACCGTGGTCGGCACGTTCAGCAGCGCCCCCCGGCCCCCCGGCGCGGCCATGGCGGTGCGCGGCGAGGAGGTGGCCGGCAGCGTGTCCGGCGGCTGTGTCGAGGGCGCGGTGTTCGAGCTGGCCACGGAGCTGGTCACGGAGACCGGCCGGCCGGTCCTGCAGCGGTACGGCGTCAGCGACGACGACGCGTTCGCCGTCGGGCTCACGTGCGGCGGCATCATCGACGTCTTCGTCGAGCCCGTCTCGCGGGAGACGTTCCCCGAGCTGGAGGAGATCTCCGCGGCCGTGCAGGAGCGCCGGCCGGTTGCCGTGGCCACCATCGTCTCCGGCCCCGGCCAGGTCGGCGCCCGCCGGATCATCTGGCCTGACCGCTCGTCGGGCAGCCTCGGCCTGGAGCGTCTCGACGAGGCCGTGGACGACGACGCCCGCGGCATGCTCGCCCAGGGCCTGACCGGCATCAGGCACTACGGCGGCCAGGGGGAGCGCCGGCTGGACGACCTGGCGGTGTTCGTCCAGTCGTTCGCGCCGCCGCCGCGGATGCTGGTGTTCGGGGCCATCGACTTCGCCGCGGCCGTGGCCAGGGTGGGCAAGTTCCTCGGCTACCACGTCACGGTCTGCGACGCCCGGCCGATCTTCGCCACCGCCAAGCGGTTCCCCGACGCCGACGAGGTGGTGGTCAAATGGCCGCACGACTACCTGGCCTCCGTGGAGGTGGACGAGCGCACGGTGATCTGCGTGCTCACCCACGACCCCAAGTTCGACGTGCCGCTGCTGGAGGTGGCGTTGCGCACCCGCGCCGGCTACGTGGGCGCCATGGGCTCGCGCCGCACCCACGACGACCGGCTCGTGCGCCTGCGCGAGTCCGGACTCACCGAGGACGAGCTGGCCCGGCTGCGCTCGCCCATCGGTCTCGACCTCGGCGCGCGCACCCCCGAGGAGACGGCCGTGGCCATCGCCGCCGAGCTGATCCAGCTGCGCTGGGGCGGCTCGGGCGCCCCGCTGTCCACCACGCGGGGCCGCATCCACCACGAGGGCCCATGAAATCCGGCGGGGTGGCGGGGCTGCTGCTGGCCGCCGGGCGGGGCTCCCGGCTGGGCACGCCGAAGGCACTGGTGGAATATGCCGGCGAGCGGCTGGTCGACCGGGGTGTGCGGCTGCTGGAGGAGGGCGGCTGCCATCCCGTCGTGGTGGTGCTCGGCGCGGCCACCGTGCAGGTGCGGGGCGCGGTGACCGTGCGCAACCCCGGCTGGGCGTCCGGCATGGGCTCGTCCCTGCGGGTGGGGCTGGCCGCGCTGCCCGAGGAGGCGGAGTCCGTGGTGGTCGCGCTGGTCGACCAGCCGCTGATCCGCCCGGGCGCGGTGCGCGCGCTGGTCGCGTCCGGCGCGGGGCTGGCGGTGGCGACCTATGGTGGCCGGCGCAGGAACCCCGTGCTGATCGGCCACGAGCACTTCGCCGGGGTGGCGGAGCTGGCCGAGGGCGACGTCGGCGCGCGGGCGTACATCAAGGCCCATCCCGAGCTGGTCACCGAGGTGCCGTGCGACGGCCACGGCGACCCCGCCGACATCGACACGCCGCAGGACCTGCACCTGCTAGAGGCGGAGTGAGGCCACGGCCGCGCGGTGGTCGCTGCCGGTCGCGGGGGCCACGCCCGCCCTGGTGGCCGTCATGCCTTTGTAGAGGATGTGGTCGGGCCTGGTGACGGGGAACTCCGACGGCCAGGTGAAGCCGAACCCGTCGCCGGCCGCGGTCTGGGCGTCGGTCAGCGGCGGAGTGAGCCCGCGCATGCCCCGGTCGGTGGTGGCGGTGTTGAGGTCGCCGAGCAGCAGGATGCGCTTGCTGGAGTCGGCGTCGATGAGCCTGCGCGCCTGCGCGAGCGAGGCGTCGCGCGAGGTGGTGTGCCCGGGCCGGGCGGAGGCCAGGTGCATGACGTAGACGGTCACCTTGCCCTTGGGGGTGGAGATCACGGCGCGCAGCGCCCGCGGCCAGCCCATGCCGACGTCGAGCGGCCTGCTCTTGGTGATCGGGTAGCGGCTCCACAGGCCGACCGTGCTGACCGGATAGCGGTAGCGGAACATCTTGTTGAGCTGCTTGGCCGCGGGCCCGCCGCGGGTCAGCTCCTGGGCGGCGAGCAGGTCGAGATCCTTGGCGACCTGCCGCACGGCCTCGCCCGAGGCGTTGTTGGTGACGCCGACGTTGACCGTGCCGACGGTCAGGTCGCTGGGGCCGCCCGGCGGCGTGCGCAGCAGCGTGGACCCGAACATCACCGCCCACACGATCCCGGGCACCAGCGCCGCGGCGGCGGCAGCCCTGGAACGTGCCATCGTGGCGGCCGCGAGCAACACGGGAACGGACCAGCCCATCCAGGGCAGCAGGCTCTCCAGAACGGGCGTGAACCCGCCCAGGGCCGGGATCAGCCCATGCCCCGCCAGAGTCATGGCCACCGCGGCCGAGACGATGACGACGATCCGGCTCAGCATCTGATCCAGATTAGCGGCTCCCGCTCCGAACAGCCGACACGATAGCCTGTTCCCACTCGAACGGAACAACATTCGGTCAGTGGGAGCCCGGCATGCGCATCGGTATGGCACTCAACTACTCGGGCGGCTTCAAGGAGTCGGTGGAAGAATTGTCCGACTACGAGAAGGCGGGCCTGGACATCGTGTTCGTGGCCGAGGCCTACTCGTTCGACGCGGTCAGCCAGATGGGCTACATCGCGGCCAGGACCGAGCGGCTGGAGATCGCCTCCGGCATCCTGCCGATCTACTCCCGCACGCCGGCGCTGCTGGCCATGACGGCCGCGGGCCTCGACTACGTCTCCGACGGGCGCTTCACGCTCGGCCTGGGGGCTTCGGGGCCGCAGGTGATCGAGGGCTTCCACGGGGTGCCGTACACCGCGCCGCTGGGGCGTACGCGGGAGGTCATCGAGATCTGCCGCAAGGTGTGGCGGCGCGAGCGCCTGGAGCACGACGGCAGGCACTACACGCTGCCCCTGCCGCTCGGCCAGGGCACGGGCCTGGGCAAGCCGCTGAAGCTGATCAACCATCCGGTACGCTCCCGCATCCCGATCGTGGTCGCCGCCATCGGCCCCAAGAACGTCGAGCTGGCCGCCGAGCTGGCCGAGGGCTGGGAGCCGATCTTCTACTACCCCGAGAAGGCCGCGGACGTGTGGGGTCCCTCGCTGGCCGCGGGCAAGGCCGGGCGCGACCCGGAGCTGGGCGAGTTGGACGTGATCGCGCAGGCGTCGCTGGCGATCGGCGACGACGTGGCGGGGCTGCTGGAGTTCGGCCGCCCGATGGCGGCGCTCTACATCGGCGGCATGGGCGCCAAGGGGAAGAACTTCTACAACGACCTGGCCAGGCGCTACGGCTACGAGAAGGAGGCCGAGCAGATCCAGGACCTCTACCTGGAGGGCCAGAAGGACGCCGCCGCCGCGCTGGTGCCCACCGAGCTGCTGGAGAACATGTCGCTGATCGGCAGCGAGGGGTTCGTGCGCGACCGCGTGCGGGCGCTGAAGGACTCGGGCGTGACCACGCTCAACGTGACGCCGCTCGGCAGGACGCACGAGGAGCGCGTGCGCCTCATCGAAACGATCAAGGAGATCGCCGAATAGTGGGCTAAAACACACTCACTGGGGAATATCCGTAACTACAGAGTAGTTAACCGGCTTCGTGAGGTTCTCTGTCGTGCTCGTGCGCCTGGTTGGCCGGCTGCACATCGACCTGTGCCGGACGCGCGGCTCTCTCTGTCTCTGATCGCTCCGCCTACGACCCTCCACCCATGGGCGTGCCCTTCGGCATGCCGCGAAACCTCGGAGCTCCCCCGTGAAGAGATTGTCCTTCTCCCTGCAGTTGCTGCTCGGCCTCGTGGCCGGCGTCGCGCTCGGGTTCGTCGCCAGGATCTGGGACGTGACCTGGCTCGCCGAGACGCTGACCCAGGTCGGCGCGATCTTCGTCCAGCTGCTCAAGCTCGCCGTCCCGCCCCTGGTCTTCACCGCCGTGCTGGTCAGCGTGGCCAACCTGCGCAACGTCAGCGGCGCGGCCAGGCTCGCGTCCAAGACGCTGCTCTGGTTCCTTCTCACCGCGCTCGTGTCGGTGGCGTTCGCGATCGGGCTCGGCCTGATCATCAACCCCGGCCAGGGCGTCACCCTCGACACCGGAACGGCCAAGGCGCCGGAGAGCTCCGGCAGCTGGATCGACTTCGTCACCGGCGTCGTGCCGACGAACGTCGTGACCGCCTTCACCGAGGTGAACGTCCTCCAGATCGTCTTCCTGGGGGTCGTGCTCGGCGCGGCGGCCCTGGCCGTCGGAGAGAAGGCCGAGCCGTTCCTGAACCTCGGCCGGTCCGTGCTGGAGCTGGTGCAGAAGGCACTGTGGTGGGTCATCCGGCTGGCCCCTCTCGGCACGGCGGGCTTGATCGGCAAGGCCGTCTCCACGTACGGCTGGGACCTGCTCGCGCCGCTCGCCAAGTTCAGCGTCGGTGTCTACGTCGGCTGCTTCATCGTCCTGCTGGCCGTCTATCCGACGCTGCTGGCGGTGTGGGGCAAGGTCAACCCGATCCAGTTCTTCCGCAACGCCTGGCCCGCGATCGAGCTGGCCTTCGTCTCGCGTTCCTCCGTCGGCACGCTGCCCCTGACCCAGAAGGTCACCATCGAGCGCAACGGCGTGGACGGCGCCTACGCCTCCTTCGCCGTGCCGTTCGGCGCCACCACCAAGATGGACGGCTGCGCCTCGGTCTATCCGGCCCTGGCGGCGATCTTCGTGGCCCAGGTGTTCGGCGTGCCGCTCGGGGTGGGCGACTACCTGCTGATCGCGTTCGTCTCGGTGGTCGGATCCGCCGCGACGGCCGGACTGACCGGCGCGATCGTCATGCTGACGCTCACGCTCAGCACGCTGGGCCTGCCCCTCGAGGGCGTCGGCCTGCTGCTGGCGATCGACCCGATCCTCGACATGATCCGCACCGCGACCAACGTCACCGGCCAGATGGTGGTGCCAGTCCTGGTGGCGCGCTCGGAAGGCCGCCTCGACGAGGCCGTCTTCAACGCGCCGCCGCAGCCGCTCGACACCGCCGCCGCGGGCCCCGCGCCCCGCGCACCGGAACCGGCCACGGCCTGAGACCCGCGCGGGTGACGAGCCGGCCGAGGGAGGACGCGTCCTCCCTCGGCCGGCTCATTCGTACGTCAGCAGATCGCCCGGCTGGCACCCGAGCGCCTGGCACAGCCGCGCCAGCGTGGAGAAGCGGATCGCCTTGGCGTGACCGTTCTTCAAGATGGACAGGTTGACCACGGTGATCTCCACGCGGTGCGACAGCTCGGTGAGTGTCATGCCGCGTTCCTTGAGCAGTTCGTCGAGCCGCACCCTGATGACCGGTTCGCTCATCAGACCGTGGCCTCGACCTCTTCTAGCAGCGCCAGCCCTCGCCGTACGATCTCCGACACGCCGAGCGCGGCGAAACCGGCGACGACGGCCCAGAGCAACGTGCTCGACGGCGGGTAGAACGCATGGCTCTCGGTCAGCAGCATGGCGGCGAGGGTGGCCTCCGCCACCATCCCGAGCGCGGCCGACGCGAGCGAACCCGCGATCAGGATCCAGCCGATCCTGCGCAGGAGACCGGCCGTCGTGGTGGAGAACAGCGCCCTGTCTCCCGCCCTCGCCCTGCGCAGCGCCCGCGTGAACAGCGCGAACAGGCCCGTGGCCGCTCCTGGCGCCCATATCAGCAGGTAGAGCAGGCCCGCGACCGGCGAGGCGTCCTGCGGGCGGATCATCGCCTCGGCGGTCATGTCGTCGACGGCGACCCCGGTCATGGCCATGCCCGAGGTGGGCACGTCGAAGACGCGGAGGGGGATCGAGATTCCCTTGGGCGCGCCGATGAAGGCGATCGCCACGTTGGCGGCGAGCGCGACCAGGGCGGCCAGACAGCCGATGACGAGGGCGTAGGTCAGCAAGGTCTCGAGCCGGGTGATCCATCGGGTGTGCATAACGATAAACGTAAATAACGATATTCGTTACGTCAAGGCGGTGGGAAGCCCGCCGTCCGGGGTGATGCCGGGGCGGCGGGGGCCGTGTGGCTCTATGGTTGGTCGAAATACTGATGTTCAAGTTATTGGCGGGGATATGTCCGACGCGACGGAGCGCGCGCCGTCCTTGGTCGCTGACCGGTACCGGCTCGACGAGCGCATCGGCAGCGGGCCGATGGGTGAGGTGTGGCGGGGGTACGACACGCGGGCCGACTGGGTCGTGGCCGTCAAGGTCCTCGGCGCCAAGGCGGTGGGGTCCGCCACGAGAGAGGTGCTCAAGCAGCACGCGCAGGCCGCGGCGCGGGTCATCCATCCGAACGTGGCCATGGTGCTCGACGTCGGTGACGAGGACGGCGCTCCGTTCCTGGTGATGGAGTTCCTCACCGGGCTCAGCCTGGGCGAGGAGCTGGCCGCGCGGGGCCCGCTGCCGATCGTGGAGGTCTGCGACCTGATCGGGCAGGCCGCGGCCGGGCTCGACGCCGCGCACCGGGCCGGCGTCGTGCACGGCCAGGTGGACCCGGACAGCTTCCGCCGGGCCGGGAGCGGGGTGCTCAAGGCCGTCGGGTTCGGGATGCACGACAAGGAGCCGCCCGTCCGCGACCAGCGGTACGTGGCACCCGAGCGGGTCGCCGGCCAGGCGGCGCAGGCTCCCGGTGACCTGTACGCGCTCGGTGCGGTCTGCTACGAGCTGCTCTGCGGCCACCCGCCCGCCGCCTCCGGCTCGTCCGGCTCCGCTGTCCCCGGCCCGTCCGCCTCTGCCGCCTCCGGCTCGGTCGCCTCTGCCGCCACCGGCCCGTCCGTCTCTGCCGCCACTGGCTCGTTCTCGTCCGCTGAGGCCCATTCGTCCGGGTCTGCCGGCGCCTCGGACGGAGATGGCGGGCCCGCGTCCGGCGACCCGGCCGCCACCGGCACGCCCGGTGGCGTCGGCGCTTCCGGCGGTGCGGGAGCGCGCGGGGGCGGGCTCGTGCCGCCCAGCGCGCACCGGCCGGAAGTGCCCGCCGAGCTGGACCGGCTGGTGCTGGCCATGCTCGCCGAGGACCCGGCCAAGCGGCCCGCCGGCGGCGAGTCGATCCGGCGGGCGCTGGCGGCCATCGCCAGGCCGCGCGCCAACCCGGCCGCCCCGCCCAGGACCGGCGCCGCCGGCGGGGCTCCTGGCGGTGGGGCGACCGAGGTCTACCAGTTCGCCACCCCGAGAGCCGGTGACACCGCGATCTACCAGGCGGGCGATCTGGGGCCGGAGCCCGGCGCCGCCAACCGCAGGCTGTTCATCCAGCTCGGCGCGGCCGTGGCGATCATCGCGGTCGTGACCGTCGTCATGGTGGTGTGGGCGGTGTCGGGGGAGCGGCAGGCCGCCGTGTCCACGCCTTCCCCTTCGCCCAGCACGTCGATCGAGACGCCGTTCGACACCCCCTCCAGCAACCCGACCCCCGGCATCGTGACCACGCTCGACACCGGACCGACCACCCTGCTCGGGACGGTGCCGCCCAAGGCCACCCTGGGGGAGGCCATCCCTCCGGGCGGGTGGGGCAGGTGGCTGCAGGCGTTCGACGAGGCGCTGAACGCCCAGCAGGCCATGGGCGGGATCGATCCCGCCGTCGCGGCGAAGGCCCGCGAGAAGATCAGGAAGGCGGGCAGGAAGTTCGACGAGGGCCACATGGGTCCGGCACTCAACCACGTGGGCGGGGTCTACCGCGACCTGGTGCGCGCGCAGGAGAAGGGCGACATGGTGCCGGGAGGGCCACTGGCCGAGTTCATGGGGGAGTGGCGCCTGCCGGGCCGCTGACCGCCGCGCCAGGGCGGGCAATCGTGATAAGAGGGACATAGCGCGTACATTGGCGAAATGACCTTCGACTACGCGGCTCGCCGGGAGCGGCTCGCCGGGCTGCTGCCCGCCCACGAGGTCCAGGCCCTGCTGGTCACCTCGCCGGAGAACGTCCGCTACCTGACCGGGCTGGCCAGCTCCAACGCGGCCGTGCTGGTCAGGGCCGACGGCTCGGGGCTGCTGGCCACCGACAACCGCTACATCGACGTGGCACGCGCCCTCGACCTTCCGGCGGTCGAGGCGGCCGACGTGGCGGGCGCCCTGGCGGGCGTCCTGGAAGGGCCCGGGACCGGCATCGAGGCGGCGAGCATGAGCGTGGCCACCTACCACCGGCTGGGCGAAGGGCTGGTCCCGCTGGGGCCGGTGGTGGAGGTGCTGCGGGCGGTCAAGGACGACGCCGAACTGGCGCTTTTGCGCACCGCCTGCGAGCTCACCGACCAGGCGTTCGAGGACGTCCGGCAGCGCATCGCCCCCGGCATGACCGAGCGTGACGTGGCCCGCCTGCTCGACAACCGCATGACCGAGCTGGGCGCCGACAAGCCCGCGTTCGACACGATCGTGGCGGCCGGCGAGAACGGCGCGATCCCCCACCACGCCCCCACCGGCAGGGAGCTGCGCGCCGGCGACCTGGTCACCATGGACTTCGGCGCCCGATACCGCGGTTACCACGCCGACATGACGAGAACGGTCTGCCTCGGCCCGCCCGCCGCCTGGCAGCGCGAGCTGTACGACCTGGTCGTCGCGGCGCAGCGGGCGGGAAGGCACGCCCTCGCACCCGGAGCGCCGGTCGGCGACGTGGACGCCGCCGCCCGCTCCGTGATCGCCGACGCCGGTCACGGCGAACATTTCCGGCACGGTCTCGGCCACGGAGTCGGCCTGCAGATCCATGAGGAGCCGTTCCTGGGTCCCTCTCGGACCGGTAGACTAGAGGATCGAGTTCCGATCACCGTCGAGCCCGGGGTCTACCTCCCGGGCCGGGGCGGCGTTCGCATTGAGGACACGCTTGTGACACGCGAGGGCGGGCCGGAGCTTTTCACCAAGACGACCAAGGAGCTGCTCGTCCTTTAGAGCGGCCGCACGCGGGAGAGAACGAGTGGCGACGACCAACGACCTGAAGAACGGCATGGTGCTGAAGCTCGACGGCGGGGAGCTCTGGGCCGTTGTGGAATTCCAGCACGTCAAGCCGGGCAAGGGCGGCGCGTTCGTGCGCACCAAACTCAAGAACGTCCTCTCAGGAAAGGTCGTCGACAAGACCTTCAACGCCGGCGTCAAGGTCGAGGTGGCCAACGTCGACAAGCGCGAGATGCAATATTCGTACAAGGACGGCGACGAGTTCGTGTTCATGGACACCGAGACCTACGACATGGTCAACGTGCCCAGCGCGACGGTCGGCGCCGCGGCCAGCTACATGCTGGAGAACACCCTGGCCACGGTGGCCTTCAACGAGGGTTCCGCGCTCTATGTGGATCTGCCCGCGGCCGTCGAGCTGACCGTCTCGGAGACCGAGCCGGGCCTGCAGGGCGACCGCTCCACCGGCGGCACCAAGCCCGCCACCCTGGAGACCGGCGCCGAGATCAAGGTCCCGCTGTTCATCACCACCGGGGAGAAGGTCAAGGTCGACACCCGCAGCGGCGAATACCTCGGCCGGGCCTGAGGTGTCGGCACGCGGCAAAGCACGCAGGCGGGCACTCGACATCCTCTTCGAAGCCGAGCTGCGCGGCGAGGATGCGCTGAAGATCCTCGCCGAGCGGGTGGAGCGGCAGGAGCCTCCGGTCAACGAATACACCTCCGCCCTCGTCGAGGGCGTCGCCCGGCACAACGAGCGCATCGACGAGCTGATCACCACCTACGCCGAGGGATGGACCCTCGACCGCATGCCGGCGGTCGACCGCAACCTGCTGCGCGGCGGCACGTACGAACTGCTGTGGATGCCCGACGTGCCCGAGGGCGTGGTCATCAGCGAGTGGGTGCACCTGGCGGGGGAGCTCTCGACCGACGAGTCGCCTCAGTTCGTCAACGGGCTGCTGGCCCGCTTCAAGCAACTCAAGCCAAGCCTCACCCTTTAGACACCCTGTTGCCCGCCGTCATGGCCGCAAGTTCGGGGTACGTTCCAACCACGGCGATCCCGCGTGGCGCGTGCGGGTCCGTCCGGCAGCCGGAGTAAGGGCGCGTCACCAGCCGCGACGCGCCCTTTTCCCTGCCGCTCAGCCACTGCACGCACGGGCTCCCTCGACGGTACTCCCGCTCCCGATTCCCCATCGCCTGAAGGCGACGGTCCCCTCAGGAGGCTCTGATGGTGACGGAGGATGACGTGCGCAGGCTGGCGCTGGCGCTGCCCGAGACGACCGAGAAGAGCATGTACGGCACCCCCGCCTTCTACGTGCGCGGCAAGTGGTTCGCCCGGATCAGGGAAGAGGGCGACGTGCTCGTCCTCCCGGTGCCGGCCGAGGAGGAGAAGGCCGGGCTGATCGCGGCCGAGCCCGCCAAGTTCTTCACCACGCCGCATTACGAGGGGCACGCGATCGTGCTCGCGCGGTTCGGGGCGGTGGACGCCGAGGAGATGGGCGAGCTGCTGAGCGAGGCCTGGCGGCTGCGGGCGCCGAAACGACTGGCCGCCGAGTTCGACGCCCGAGCCTGACCGCCAGGGCCGCCCGGCGGGGAGCGGGCGATCGCGCGCACGGCGTAGGCTGGGCCCATCCGCGAAGAAGCCGTTCGCGAAGTGCGCGTTCGCGAGGGCGCCGGTCGCGAGGGAAAGGGAGGCGAGCCGACGTTGCGTGCTGAAGGCGTCACGAGGACCCCGGCGGTGCGGACCGCCGTCGTCTGGGACGCGTTGCGTTCCGTGCTGGCGGAGCGGGCCGCGTCCACCGGGCGCGAGCGGCTCGACATCGTCGACGCGGGCGGCGGGACCGGCGGGTTCGCCGTGCCCCTGGCGGCGCTCGGCCACGGCGTCACCGTCGTCGACCCGAGCCCCGACTCCCTGGCCGCGCTCGAACGCCGGGCCAAGGAGCAGGGCGTGGGCGTGCGCGCGCTGCAGGGTGACGTCGCCGACCTGGGCGAGCTGCTCAGCCGCGACAGCGCCGACCTGGTGCTCTGCCACAGTGTCCTGGAATACGTCGAAGACCCGATCAGCGCGCTGACCGCCGTCGCCGGAGTGTTGCGCAGGGGCGGGGCCGTGAGCGTGCTGGCCGCCAACCCGGTCGCCAGCGCCATCCACCGGGCGCTCGCCGGCCAGTTCGACGAGGCCAGGTCCGTGCTCGACGACCCGGAGGGAAGCTGGGGCGAGCGCGATCCCACGCCCCGGCGTTTCGCCGCCGCCACGCTCGTCGAGTTGCTGGGCGCCACCGGCTTCTCCATCGGGGCCGTCCATGGCGTGCGCGTCTTCGCCGATCTGGTGCCGAGCAGGCTCGTCGACGGTGAGCCCGGTGCCGCGGACGCGCTCGTGGCGCTCGAGCAGGCGGCGTCGACCCACCCGGTGCTGAGAGACATCGCCACCCAGTCGCACGCGCTCGGTCACAGGACCTGAGCCCGATGACCGGCACGAGCGCGGCCGAGATCGCGCCTCACCCCCCGGCGCCTCAGTGTCAGGAAGGAAAAGATCGATGGCGGCTCCCCTCGGTATAGAACTCCTGTTCGGATAGAATCGGCGGCGTGTCTCGCAAGCAGATCACCGGCATCGGCCCCGCTCCGCGGACCGGGGTCGATGACAGCGGCTGCCCGATCCTCCATGTCGACATGGACGCCTTCTACGCCAGCGTCGAGCTGCTCGACCGTCCCGAGCTGGTGGGCCGGCCCGTGATCGTGGGCTCGCCCGCCGGGCGCGGCGTCGTGCTCAGCGCCACCTACGAGGCCAGGGCGTACGGCGTGCACTCGGCGATGCCGATGAGCAGAGCGCGCCGGCTCTGCCCGCAGGCCACGGTCATCCCGCCCAGCCACGGCAAATACTCCGAGGTCTCCAAGGGTGTCATGGAGATCTTCCGCGCGATCTCCCCGCAGGTCGAGCCGATCGCCTCCGACGAGGCGTTCCTCGACGTCGGGGGAGCCAGGCTCAGGCTCGGCCCGCCCGCGGCCATCGCCGCCATGATCAGGGAGCAGGTCCTCGACCGCTACGGCATCACCTGCTCCGTCGGCGTCGCCTCGAGTAAATTTGTGGCAAAACTCGCCTCCAAGCAGTGCAAGCCCGACGGGCTGCTGGTGGTGCCCGCCGGCGAGGTGGTCGATTTCCTGCATCCGCTGCCGGTGTCGGCCTTGTGGGGGGTGGGGGAGCGCACCGAGCAGGCGCTGGTGCGGCTCGGCATCCGCACGGTCGGAGACCTCGCCAGGGTGCCGCCCGGCACCCTGCAGCGGGAGCTGGGGCAGGCCGCGGGCGGCCATCTCGCGGCGCTTGCCTGGGGGCGTGACGAGCGGCCGGTGACCGCCCACGTGCCCGACAAGAGCATCGGCAACGAGGAGACGTTCGCGGCCGACGTGGACGATCCCGAGGTGATCAAGCGTGAGTTGCTGCGCCTGTCGGAGCGGGTGGCCGCCCGGATGCGTAAGGGCGGCCACGTGGGAAGAACGGTAAGTGTGAAGCTCCGCCGCGCCGATTTCACGACGATCAGCCGCTCGCGGACGCTTCGCGAGCCCACTGATGTGGCGCAGGTCATCTATGCCACCGCGTGCGAGCTGTTCGCCGCCGCCGGCCTCGAACGTGTGAGGTTGCGCCTGGTGGGAGTGCGGATGGAAAGTTTGCGACCGGCCGGCGAAGCCGTGCGCCAGCTCAGCCTGGGCGAGCGGGAGACCGGCTGGCGCGAGGCCGAACAGGCCATGGACAAGGCGATCCGGAGATTCGGTCCCGACGCGGTGCTCCCAGCATCGCTAGTACGTGGCAAGCTTGATGAAATAGAGACATGACGTTCGATGTCCAGATTTAGGGGGACATCAGTGCCCCAGTTTTGGGGGAAGGGGGACGAGATGGGTCACAATGGAGCCATGACGTCACCTCCGGTTTGGTCTGCGTTGGACGTTTGCTTTCGCCTGCGTCTACAGCCTCGTATCCTGGGGATGACCGACCGCGAGGTTCGGACACCCCGTGTCGTCCGTTGCCGTCTTCCCCGTCCTGGGGCCGTCCTTGGGAGGCGCCGTGCCGCTCTCTGAGCACGAGCAGCGCTTGCTCGACCAGATCGAGCAGGCCCTCTACGCCGAGGACCCGAAGTGGGCCAACACCGTAAGGATCAGTGACCCGCGCAGCCATTACAAGCGTCGCCTGATCAAAGCCTCCATCGGCTTTGCCCTCGGCGTCGTCATCATGATGGTCGGCGTGGTCGTCAGTGGCAGTGCCCTGATCCCGCTCGGCGTCGGCGGTTTCGTGGTCATGCTCGCCGCGTGTTTGTGGGGCTTGTCCAGTTGGAAACGTATGAATGGGTTCGGTGACTCGCCCCCGGCCGCCCCCGGCGGCACGGCCGCTCCTCGGGGCAAGCAGGCCCGCAGAGGCAACCGTGGCACCTTCATGGAGCGTATGGAAGAGCGCTGGCGCCGTCGCCACGACGAGCGCTGACCCACCCAAGCGTGCGGCCGCTCCCTGACGAGGGGAGCGGCCGCACGCTGGGTCATGTGGTCATGATCCCTTGTGCGCCGCCGTCCGCCGCATCCTGATGTTCTCCAGCAGGTCGAACCCGTCGAGCAGGCCCTCTCCCATGCGCTGCAGCCGGCGCAGCGTCGACGGAGGCAGCAGCACCGCCCTGATCCGCCGACCGCGTGACACCGTGGCCGCCAGGGCCTGCCGCACCTGGCGCAGGTCCTTGCTCATGGGCGCGATCGGGCCCGGGTCCCTGGCGTACAACACGCGCTCGACCGCCGAGGCGATGGACGAGATGGCCGCCGCGGAGTCCGCACCGAACTCGTACTGCTGGGTCAGCCGCCGGGCCAGCGCCCGCGGGGTCTCGCTGTCCTCGCGGGCCATTCCATAGTCGTACAGCACGTCGTCGAGCTCGGCCCAGACGGCCGCCACCCAGGGGGCGGCGTCCCCGCGCTTGCGCCGTGTCCTCCCCGGCGCCGTCGCCGGCGTCGTGGACGCCTGCGGCGCCATCCCCTTCAGCGTGCGTACGCGCCTGTTCCGCGCGATCAGCCGCACGCCGGCGGGGACCAGCAGGAGCACGAGCAGCGCGCCCGCGCCGATGCCGACCTGGCCGATCAGCGGCATCGAGTCGTCCGGGGGCAGCCCGCCGGTCGCGGCCTGGGCCTCGCGGTCCAGCTGCCGTTCGTTGCGCCGGGCCTGCGGGTCCTGCGGCTCGTCGGCCGGGGAGCCGCTCTCTCCCGTCGACGGCGTCGACTCCTCGCCCGTGGTGGTGCTCGGCCGGGGCACCGAGTACGACGGCACGCGCGCGCTGCCCTGGCCGATCGACCCCGAAGGAGTCGGCTCGAACGGCAGCCAGCCCACGCCCTCGAAGTACAACTCGGGCCAGGAATGGGAGTCGTTCGTCCCGACCGTCCACCGGTCGCCGATCTTCATGCCGCCCGTGTAGCCGATCGCCACCCGCGACGGGATGCCCACCAGCCTGGCCATCACCGCCATGGACGCGGCGAACTGCTCGCAGTAGCCCGCCCGGTCACGCAGCAGGAAGTCCCGCAGCGCCGAGTTGCCGTGCCCCTGCGTGCGCAGGTTGTAGGTGAATCCGCCGTCCGTGGTGAAGAAGCGCTGCAGCTTCACCGCCGCCTCGTAGGTGGTCGAGGCGCCACGGGTGACCCGCTCGGCCAGCGCGGCGATCTCGGGCGGCAGGTTGTCCGGCAGCGCCAGATACCGGTCGTCGACCCTCGGCTGCTGCCCGTCGAGCGAGTCGAGCAGGTCCGGCGTGGGCTCCGGCTCGCTCGTCGCCACCTCGTACTCCAGGCCGGCGGCCTCGTCACGGGTGGAGAAGACCATGAGCGTGTCGACGTCGGCCCGCCAGTCCCCGTCCACCCGGATCTGCCGGGCCGGGTACGGCAGCGGCAGGAACGACAGCCGGGCGATCTCGTCGCTGATCCGGACGTTCGTGATCACGTTGTTGATCTTCGGCCGCCGGCTGAGCCCGGGCGGGTCGGGCAGCGGGCCGTTGTCCGTCCTGTTCTGCGGCGCGCCCTTCGGCTCGGTCATGCCGAACTGCTGGCCGTCGAACCTGTCGAGCGAGTAGATCCGCAGATATCTGGCCTGGTCGTCGTTGTTGCTGTAGGTGAGGACCACCCGCCGCTCGGGCAGCTCCAGCTGGCCTTTCAGGTTCGCGATCGGGTTGGGGATGCTGATCGAGTTGCCGCGCCCCGATCCGTTGCCGCCCACGCCGAAGGTGAAGAACGACACGGGCTCCATCGCCGGCAGCGCGGCCGGCACCAGCACGGCCAGCGCGATCGCGGCGAACCCGATGCGTTTGCCGGACAGGCGCAGGCCACTGGTGTCGGCCGCGGAACGGGCGCCGTCATGAGACTGCGCGGCGCGAGTGGTCCGCCGCACCAGCACGGCCCGGCCCCAGTGCCCCACCCGCTCGCGCCCGTCGGCGATCAGCAGGCCGATGAACCCGAGCGCGGCGATGATGAACGCGGGCCAGCTGATCGGCTCGGCCAGGATCGTGGCCGGCACCGTGGCCAGCGCCAGCAGCGGCAGCCCGGCCAGCGCCGCCCGCCGCAGCCGAGCGGCCAGCAGGTCCACGGTGATCGCGATGAGGGCCACGCCGCCCGTGGTCAGGAGCGTGATGCCGTCGGTCACGGGCACGGGGGCGGCGAACCGCTGGATGTCGGCCCAGCCGACGCCCAGCAGCCGGGCCAGCTCCGCGACCGACCCCTTCGTCGGCACCACCAGGGCCCACGCCTCGGACGAGACGAAGGTCACGGTCAGATAGATCCACGTCGCGGCCAGCGCGACCAGCGGAGCCGCCCACGCGGGCAACGACAGGCGGCTGGTGAGCAGGCCCGCGACCACCACCGTGAGCACGGCGCCGAGCGACGCCCAGAACCAGGCGCCGCCCTGGAAGAGCGGGTAGAGCAGGATCGCCGCGGTGAACACGGCCAGGCCGGAGGCGCCGGTGAGTCTCATGCCGCACCTCCGGCCGGGCCGACCGCGTACCTGCCGTGGTTGGCGGCGTCCTGCCAGACGGACGCGATCGTGGTGCCCGCGGGCAGCCGTACGATGCGCCAGCCGTACCCGGCCAGGACGGTCTGCACCGCCTCCAGGTCCTCAGCGGCCTTCCTGTCGCCGCCGTCCCAGGTCGCCACGTCGAGCAGGACCGCCACTCCGGTGATGCCGCTGTGCCTCAGCCTGGCCAGTTCTCTCGCCTCCTCCGCGTCCATCGAGCCGAGCACGGCCACGATCAGCCCGTCGCCTCCGCCCTGGCGCAGGGCGGAGACGCCCATCTCGAGCGAGCGGGCGGGGCTGTGCCGTACCACGGCGAGTGTGTCGAGCAGCGACCAGCTCAGGCCCGTGTCGGTCAGGTGCTCGGCGCCCTGGTCGGTCACCAGCCGCAGGCCGAGTCCCTCGCGGGCGAGGTGCACGCCGATCGAGGCCGCGGCCGAGACCGCCACCTCGAACGACGAGCGCGGGCCCTCGCCGCGGTGGGCGTGCCTGCGGGTGTCGAGCAGGAGCGCGCCGCGGCTCTGCCACTGCTGCTCCTCGCGGCGCACCATCAGCTCGCCGCGGCGGGCGGTCGAGCGCCAGTGCACCCGCCGCAGGTCGTCGCCCTGCCGGTACTCGCGCGGCGCCACGTCGTCGTCGCCGGCCGCCGCCACGCTCCTGGTGCGGCTGTCGCCACCGCCCGTCCATTCGCCCGACAGCCGTACGTGCGGCAGCGCCGCGACGTGCGGCGTCACCACCAGCGTGTCGCTGATGGTGAACGAGCGGGTCAGCTCGACCAGGCCGAACGGGTCGGTGATCCGGATCGACAGCGGGCCGATCGTGTAGCGGCCGCGCAGGTCGGAGCGCACCCGGTAGTCGATCTCGCGTACGCCCCGCGACTCCACCCGGTCCAGCACGAACCGGGGCCGCACGCCGAGGGCGTAGGGAACGGTGTCCTCGATGAGCAGCAGGCCGGTGGGCAGCCTGGTGACGTTCTCCAGCCGCAGGGTGACGGTGGCCTCGCCGCCCACCTCAGCCCTTGACGGATCCAGCCGCCTGGCGCAGCTCAGGCGGTAGCGCGTGCGCGCCGCCACGAGCGCGGCCAGCAGCGGCAGCGCGGTCACCAGCACCCCGATCCTGAACAGGTCGTTCTCGCCCAGGAGCACGGCCATCAGCAGCGCCGCGATTCCCGAGGCGAGGAACGATCTGCCTCTGGAGGTCAGCGCCTGCAGTCCGGCTCTCACGACGCTCGCGACTCGGGCACCGGTACGCGCCTGAGCAGATCGGCCACCACTTGTTCGGGCAGCCGGCGCTGTCCCTGCGCCTCGATGCTGGGCAGCAGCCGGTGCGCGAGCACGGGGATGGCCAGGTCCTGCACGTCGTCGGGGATGACGTAGTCGCGGCCCGCCAGCGCCGCGTGCGCCCGCGCGGCCCGTACGAGCTGCAGCGTGGACCGGGGTGAGGCGCCCAGCCGCAGGTCGGGGGAGTGGCGGGTGGCCACGACCAGGTCGATGGCGTACTTCTTGACCGCCTGCGAGACGTAGACCCCGCGCACGGCCTCGATGAGCGCCCGTACCTCGGCGGTCGTCGCCACCGGCTCGAGCTTGTCGAGCGGCGAGGCGCTGCCGTGCACGTCGAGCATCTCCAACTCGGCGGTCGGCTCCGGGTAGCCCATCGCGATCCGCACGGAGAAGCGGTCACGCTGTGCTTCGGGCAGGGGATAGGTGCCCTCCATCTCAATGGGGTTCTGGGTCGCCATCACCATGAACGGCGAATCCAGCTGGTACGTCACCCCGTCCACCGTCACCTGGTGCTCCTCCATGCATTCCAGCAACGCGGACTGCGTCTTGGGGGAGGCACGGTTGATCTCGTCGCCCACGACGATGTTGGCGAACACCGGCCCGGGCTTGAACTCGAACTCTCTGGTCTGCTGGTTGTACGCGCTCACTCCGGTGATGTCGCTGGGCAACAGGTCGGGGGTGAACTGCACGCGCCGCACGGGGCAGTCGATCGACCGGGCGAGAGCCTTGGCCAGCATGGTCTTGCCGACCCCGGGCACGTCTTCGATGAGGAGGTGCCCCTCGGCGAGCAGGACGGTCAGCGTGAGGCGGACGGCGTCGCTCTTGCCCTCGATCACCGATTCGATGGCCTGCCGAATGCGGTGGGCGGTGGAGACCAGCTCGTCGAGCTGGGGAGGGACGTCATGGGTAACTGCCACCAGGCCTCCATGAGAGAAGTGCGACGGCTGTCCCGTTGGTGCCATTGCGGGAGCCATGCCATTCCTTTTCCATTGTGTGTACGACCCTACGACGCTGCGGGTTCGCGAGCGACATTTGTGGATATTCCAGCGAACCTCAGCGATGTTCCTGTTCTTGTGGCATAGGGGTGCGAATCCAGTGACAGGGCGGACCATGATCCGCGCCACATTCCCCCACTGCGGCCTTCGTGAAGCGCGCACCGCCTAATTCCGCGGTCTTTTCAACCCTCGACACGCCCATGAGGGTTGACCGGCCGCTCACCCCACTCCACCTCACTCCATCGCTCTGACCTGCGATAACGCAAGGGAAACCGATGATGAAGACGGTTCGAATCAGTTGACGGTGGGGAGAAGTGGAGTATGGTGGTGCGCAGTGGAGGGCCCGGTGCGCCAGCGCTGAGCGCTTCACGAGGCACGGGAGGTGGGGCCGATGTTCCTCGGCACCCATCAACCGCGTCTGGACGACAAGGGACGGCTGTTCCTGCCGGCTAAGTACCGTGAGGAGCTGGCGGAGGGTCTTGTGATCACCAAAGGCCAGGAGCGATGCCTCTACGTCTTTCCCGTGGAGGAGTTCCAGCGCATAACCGAGGCTCTCAGCACCGCCCCGGTCACCGCCAAGGCGGTGCGTGACTACAGCCGCGTCTTCTTCGCCAGCGCGTCCGACGAGAAACCAGACAAACAAGGGCGCATCACGATCCCGCAGAGCCTCCGCCAGTACGCGGGGCTGGAGCGTGATTGCGTTGTCATCGGGGCCAACACCCGGTTGGAGATCTGGGACGCGCAGGCCTGGGAAACCTATCTCAGCGCGCAGGAGCAGGCGTTCGCCGATCTGTCGGAGGAGGTGCTGCCAGGGATCTTGTAGTGACCACGGTCGATCCGTCGGTGATGTCGTTCGGCGAGGTCTCCACCCGCAACCACTGTCTGCCAGCTGACGCACCTTCCCCGGTGTCAGATGACAGGCGTCCACGAAGAGGGTGCGGATGGGGACCTGGCCGGGCGGCGCCGGGTGGGGACCCAGGAAGACCGGCGAGACGATCGATACGCGTCATCCGCGAGCAGGACGCGAGAGGGGGGTTGGAGATGCAGAACGACGTCGGCACGGACGGTCACGTTCCGGTGATGCTCGAGCGCGTTCTGGAACTGCTCGGTCCCGCGCTGTCCGGTTCCGCGCCGGTGGTCGTCGACGCCAACCTCGGCCTCGGTGGGCACTCGGAGGCCCTGCTCGCCCGCTTTCCCTCCCTTCATCTGATCGGGATCGACCGCGACCCGTTCGCGATCGAACACTCGACCCGCAGGCTGAGCCCTTATGCCGACAGGACGACCCTGGTCCACGCGTCCTCCGCCGACCTGACCGAGGTGCTCGCCCGCGCGGGGCACACCACGGTCCACGGGGCGCTGTTCGACCTGGGGGTCTCCTCGCCGCAGCTCGACGAGGCCGAGCGCGGGTTCGCCTACGCCTACGACGCGCCGCTCGACATGCGGATGGACACCGAGCAGGAGCTGACGGCGGAGCAGGTGGTCAACACCTACGCCGCGGACGAGCTGATCCGCATCCTGCGTGACTACGGCGAAGAACGATTCGCCCCGCGTGTCGCGGGCCTGATCATCAGAGAACGGGCCAAAGAGGCAATAACCTCGACCAAGCGGCTGGCGGAGATCATCCGAGCGGCGATCCCCGCCGCGACCCGGCGTACCGGAGGAAACCCCGCCAAGAGGACTTTCCAGGCCCTGCGTATCGAGGTGAACGCTGAGCTGTCCGCCCTGGAGGTGGCGCTCCCCGCGGCCCTCGACGCGCTGGCGCTCGGTGGGCGAGTTGTCGTGCTCTCCTACCACTCACTCGAGGACCGGCTCACCAAGCAGGCCCTTGCGGCGCGAACCAAGGACACCAGCCCGCCAGGGCTGCCGGTCCCGCTGCCGGCGCACCAGCCGAGGTTCCGCCTGCTGACGAGGGGAGCAGAGCTCCCAAGCGAAGAAGAGCTCGCCCGCAACCCGCGGGCGGCCTCGGCCCGGCTACGGGCGGCAGAGAGGATCCGTGTTGACGACTGAGCAGGAGTTCGGCCGGGGTGCGCCCGTCCGCCGCGCCGTGCCCAAGACGGGCACGCGCCGGTCCGGAGCGCAGCACCAGTCCAAGCCGCGGCCCCGTCCTGACGCACGCCCCCGGACCGAGAGCGCACGGCCGGTCACCGATCGCTCGCGTCCCGAGGCGAAGCGGCCGGCCGCCGGCGCCCGCGCCGATACCGGCCGCCCCGCGCCACGACGCCGGCCCGAGCGCCGGCAGCGCGCGCCGTTCGTGCTGCTCGTGGTCGGGCTGCTCTGCGGCGGCCTGGTGAGCCTGCTGCTGCTCAACACCATGCTGGCCAAGGACGCGATCACCGACGCCAACCTGCGCGAGGAGATCGCCGTGGCCCGCCAGGAGAACGAGAAGATCGACCAGGAATACCAGCGCAAGACGCAGCCCAACGTCATCGCCGAGATGGCCGAGAAGCAGGGCCACCAGCCCGACTGGGATGACGTCAACGCCTGGACCAGCGCGGGAGACCGAGCCAGCCGGGTGGACAGGGAACGGTGAGAGACTCCAGCGGCAGGGGGCAGGGACCCGGCCGCGGCGCTGGCGGCGCCGGCTCTCAAGGAGGGCCAGGCGCCGCTCGTCGTACGCCGGGAGGGCCGGGACGGGCAGGACGGCAGGGCGGCTCCCCCCGTTCCGAGGGCACGGGCCGCCCGGCCCCACCGGACGAGCCGCCCCGCCGGCCACGCAAGCCCGACCCGTTCGACCTGCCGTTCGGGCGTGACGACGCGCCCAGGGAACGCCCGCCACAGGAGCCCGGTTCCCCGCGCGAGCGCCGCTCCGGCGACTCCGACCGTGACCCCGGACGCGGCTCCGGTCGTGACCCGGGCCGTGACCCGGGCCGCGACTCTGTCCGGGGCCGCGCGGGCGATGCCGCGCGCCGGCGGCCTCGGGACGGAAGCGACCCGCCGAGGAGTCGCACGTCACGCGACGGCGACGGCTCGAGCGGCCGCGTTCCCCGCGGCCGCGGGGGCGACGCTCCGAGAGGGCGGGCGCCTCAGGGGCGTGAGGAGAACGATCGGCTCCGCGGCCGGGCCGCGCAGAGTCGCGACGAAGGGCCCAGGCGGCGTCCCCTCCCGGGCCGGGACGAGGGGGAGCGTTCCCGAGGGCGTCCCGCGCAGGGCCGCGATGCCGCCGACCGGCTCAGAGGGCGCGACGAGCGCTCGCGCGGCCGAGGCGACCGGCGGGAGGCGCCCGACCCGGCGCAGCGCCCGCGCCGTGACGGGGCCCGGCCGGGCGCAGGCGATCCCCGGCGCACCAGCCGGCAGGAGGACGGGCCGCTGCGCCGTACCCAGGCGGGAGGAGCCAGGCCGCAGGCCGGTGGCTCCGGGCCGGAGCAGGCGCGAGGCGGCCGCGAGCGGGTGACGGCGCGCCGCGGCGGAGACGTGCCGCCACCCAGAGGGCCGCGCCGTCCCCCCACGCCGCCGCGGCCGCCCAGGCCGCCGCTGATGTTGCGGCTGGGCAGCCCGCGCAGGCGCATCAACATCGGCCTGATCGGCATGACGTTCGTCTTGTCGATCTTCGCCGGGCGGCTGATCCAGATGCAGGGGCTCGACACCAAGGTGTACGCCGCCGCGGCGGCCGACCAGCGCCAGCACACCGAGGACATCCCCGCCAAGCGGGGCTCGATCACCGACGTCAACGGCCACGAGCTGGCCGTGACCGTCGAAGCGCGCGACGTGTCGATCGACCCGACCAAGGTGCCGGCAGCCGCGCGCGCCAACGTGGCCGCCGTCCTGGCCAAGCATCTGGGCAAGGACCAGCAGGACATCGCCGCCAAGCTGGCCAGGACCGACACCCGCTACCAGCTCCTGGCCAGGGGCGTCGACCCCGTCGTGGCCAGCCGCCTGCTGCAGGCGCGCGTGCCCGCGCTGTCGGCGAAGAACACCTACCGCCGGCTCTACCCGGCGGGTGATCTGGCGGGCAGCCTCATCGGGTTCGTGGGCGACGAGGGTGACGGCCTGGGCGGCATGGAGCAGGCGAGAAACTCGCTGCTGGCCGGCCGCGACGGCGAGATGCGCGTCGAGACCGGCCGTGACGGCCTGCGCATCCCCATGACCAGCAGCCAGCGCACCGCCCCAGTGAACGGCCGTGACGTGCGGCTCACCATCGACCGCGACATCCAGTGGGCCGCCCAGAAGTCGATCGGCGAGCAGGTCCGCGAGTCGGGTGCCGACAGCGGCACCGTGATCGTGATGGACGTGCGGACCGCCCAGATCATCGCCATGGCGAACTCTCCCGAGCTCGACCTGAACAACTGGCGCAAGGAACCGGCGAGCAGCTACGTCAACAAGGCCGCCGCCGACGTCTTCGAACCGGGCAGCACCAACAAGGTGATCACAGCCGCCGCCGCGCTGGAGGCGGGGGTGGTGGGACCCGACACGGTGTTCGAGGTGCCCGACCGGATCCGGTGCGCCGACCAGGTCCTGCGCGACGCCCACGCGCACAAGACGGAGTCGATGACGTTCCGCCAGGCCATGGCGCAGTCCAGCAACGTGGCCACGATCATGGCCGCGCGCAAGGTCGGCAGCGAGGGCCTGCACCAGATGCTCAAGGCGTTCGGGTTCGGCACGCGGCCTGGTGGCGGCGTGCCCGGTGCTGAGGCCGGCCTGCTGCCCGACTACAAGAAGTGGTCCGGCAGCCAGAGCTGCACGGTCGCCTACGGGCAGGGCGTGTCGGTGACCGCGCTGCAGACGGCCAGCGTCTACCAGACCATCGCCAACGGCGGCGTCAAGATCGAACCGCAGATCGTCGCGGGCGCGACGGATCCGTCGGGCAGGTTCGTCCCCGCCCCTCCTGGTAAGCGGACCAGGGTGGTGAGCCAGACGACGGCGAAGGAGATCACGGCCATGCTGGAGGGCGCGGTGGGCGAAGAGGGCACCGGGCAGCTCGCGGCCATCCCCGGCTATCGGGTGGCGGGCAAGACGGGCACGGCGAACCGCTATGATGCCGAGCTCGGCCGTTATGACGGTTATACGGCCTCGTTCGTGGGATTCAGCCCCGCGGACAACCCCCGGCTCGTGGTGCTTTCCGTCCTGCAGAACCCGAAGAACGGCCATTTCGGCGGGCAGCTGGCGGCCCCCGTGTTCAAGGATGTGATGACGTTCGCCATCAAGAGCAGGAAGATTCCTCCCACAGGCTCCGCCGTGCCGCCGGTGCGGACGCGCGCGGGACAGTGACCAGGGAAGGTACGCTCTCGCCGTGCGTCCCCCGTCGTCTATGCGTCCCACGACCAGCCCGCCTCGCCCGCTGACCGGGCTCGCGACCATGATCGACGCCGATTCCGGCACGTCACGGTCGCCCCATGCGGCTCTGACCGGCGTCACCATCGACTCTCGCGCCGTCCGGCGGGGAGATCTCTACGTCGCGCTGTCCGGCAGCCGCGTGCACGGCGCCGACTTCGCCGCCCAGGCGATGGCGAGCGGCGCCGTCGCCGTGCTCACCGACCGGGCCGGCCGCGACGCGGCCGTCGCGACGGGGCTGCCCGTGCTGATCGTGCCCGACCCGCGCGCCCTGCTGGGGCAGATCTCCTCCTGGGTGTACGGCCAGCCGGCCCACGACGTCCAGATCCTCGGCGTCACCGGCACCAGCGGCAAGTCCACCACCACGTTCATGCTGGAGGCCGGCCTGCGGGCGGCCGGGCACACCGCCGGCCTGGTGGGCGGCGTCGAGATCCACGTGGGCGATGAGCGCTTCGTGCCCACGCTCACCACGCCGGAGGCCTGCGATCTGCACGGCCTGTTCGCCCTGATGCGCGAGAAGGGTGTCGGCGCGGCCGTGATGGAGGTCTCCAGCCACGCGCTCGCGCTCGGCCGGGTCGACGGCATCTTCTACGACGTGGCCCTGTTCACCAACCTCTCGCAGGACCATCTCGACTTCCACAAGGACTTCGACGACTACTTCGCGACCAAGGCGCGGCTGTTCCAGCCCGAGCTGAGCCGTGCCGGGGTGACCAACATCGACGACCGCTACGGGCGTGAGCTGATCGGTCTGGCGAAGGTGCCGATGACCACGTTCTCCGCGGCGGGCGATCCGGAGGCCGAGTGGCGGGTGCTGGACGCCAGGCTCGGCGCCGACGGCAGCGCGTTCCGGGTGGTTGGCCCGGGCGGGGTCGAGGCCGACGCGCAGATCGCGCTCCCCGGTCCGTTCAACGTGGCCAACGCGCTCGGTGCCATCGTGACCCTGGTCGAGGCCGGGGTGCCGCTGCAGACGGCCGTGCACGGCGTCGGATCCCTTACCGGAGTCCCCGGGCGCATGCAGCGCATCACGGGCGCTGACGACGCGTTCCAGGCGCTCGTGGACTATTCACACAAGCCGGGCGCCGTGGAGTCGGTGCTGCGCTCGCTGCGGTCGGTCACGGCGGGTGCCCTGACGATCGTGCTCGGCTGCGGCGGCGACCGCGACAAGGGCAAACGAGCCATCATGGGGGAAATCTCCGCCCAGCTGGCAGATGTCGCTATTTTTACGAACGATAATCCTCGCTCGGAGGATCCGCTCTCCATCCTCGCGACGATGATGGAGGGAGCGCTCCGCGTTCCGCAGCACGACCGCGCTCATGTGATCATTGAGCCCGACCGCGCGGCCGCCATCGGCCTGGCGATCGCCCGGGCCGGGCGCGGCGACGTGATCGTCGTGGCGGGCAAGGGCCACGAGCAGGGCCAGTACGTTTCAGGCGAGGTGATCCCCTTCGACGACCGCGAAGTGGTCGCCGAAGCGATCGACGCACGCAAGGAAAGCAGGAAGCACTAATGATCCCGTTGCCTCTGGCCAGGATCGCCGAGATAACCTCGGGCGCCCTGTCGGGCATGGCCGATCCCCGCGCCGTGGTGCGCGGGCCCGTCGTGATCGACTCGCGGGCCGTAGAACCGGGATCCCTGTTCGTCGCCGTCAAGGGCGCGCGGGTCGACGGTCACGACTACGCCGCGCAGGCGATCAGGGCAGGAGCGGTCGCCGTCCTGGCCACCAGGCCCGTCGAGGCGCCCGCGGTGATCGTCCCGGACGCCGCCGCCGCGCTGGCCGCGCTGGCCGCCGCGCAGGTCCGCGCGCTGCCCCAGGTCACCGTCATCGGCGTGACCGGCTCGGCGGGCAAGACCGGCACCAAAGACCTGCTGGCCAGGCTCACCGGCCGCATCGGGCCCGCCATCGCCCCCGTCGGCAGCTTCAACAACGAGCTCGGCCACCCGCTCACCGTGCTTCGGGCCGACGCCGACACCCGGTTCATGGTCCTCGAACTGGCCGCCAGGAACATCGGCCACATCAAAGACCTGACCCGCATCGCGCCGCCGCAGATCGGCGTGGTGCTCAACGTCGGCACGGCGCACCTGGGCGTGTTCGGTGGCAAGGAGGCCATCGCCAAGGCCAAGGGCGAACTCGTCGAGGCGCTGCCGCGCACCGGAGTGGCCGTGCTCAACGCCGACGACCCGCTGGTCCGCGCGATGGCCACGCGCACCGACGCCCGGGTCACGTACTTCGGGCGGGGCGAGTCCGCGGCCATCAGGGCGGAGGGCGTCGTGCTCGACGCCCGCGGGCGCGCATCCTTCACGCTGCGCACTCCGTCAGGCAGCGCGCACGTGTCGCTCAAGCTGCACGGCGCGCACGCGGTCGAGAACGCCCTCGCCGCGGCCGCGGCCGGATACGAGCTCGGGCTGCCCGTCGCCACCATCGCCGCCGAGCTGTCCGAGGCGACGCCGCGCAGCCGGTGGCGGATGGAGGTCAACGACAGGCCCGACGGGGTGACGGTCGTCAACGACGCGTACAACGCCAATCCCGATTCGATGCGGGCGGCGTTCGAGGCGTTCGAGGTGCTGGGGCGCGGGCGGCGGCGGTTCGCCGTCATCGCGGCGCTGCGGGAGCTCGGTGACGACGGGCCGGCGCTCAACGCCGAACTCGGCCGGCTGGCCGGCGGCGCGGGGCTGGCCGGGCTGATCGTGGCGGGCCCTGACGCGGAGCCGGTGCTCCAGGGCGCCCACACGGCCGCCCAAGCCGCCACCACAGCCCGCGCCCTGCCCCCGCCCTCCGGCCCGCGGACTCCTGATCCGCAGGGTGCCGGAGGCCCTGGTCCAGGTCCGCAGGGCGTGGCCCCTCAGGCCGCTGGTCCGCAGGGCGCCGGTGGGCCGGTCACCGGCCCGCGGCCCGTGAGGCCGCAGAGCGTCGGTCCCATCACGTTCCCGCAGATGGCCGCCGGTCCGGTGATCGGTCCCCAGGCGGCCGGACCTGCCGGGCCGCAGTCTGCCGGGCCGCAAGTCTCAGGGCCTCACGCGCCCGCCGGCCCCTTCCCGGTGGCCGCGCCGGGTCACGTTCCTCACGGGCCCGCGGGGTCTCCGCCGAGCGGCGCCCATCCCGCCGGTGACCCCCAGGACCGGCAGGGACACGCCCACGGCGCCCCCGCAGGAGCGCCGGGCCGGCCGGCCCCCGACCAAGTCCCCGCCGGCGCTCCTCCGGCCGGAGTCCCGGGAGGTAACGCGGCATGCCCGCAGCACGTGACGCGGATCGTGCACGTGCCCGACGCCGAGGCGGCCGCCGCCGAGCTGGCGGGGTGGCTCCGGCAGGGTGACGCGGTGCTGATCAAGGGGCCCAGGGCCATGGGTCTGGAGCGGACGGCCGAGCTCGTGCTCGGAGGTGCCCCCCAGTGACCAACATCATCGTCGCCGGTGCGGTGGGCCTGATCCTCTCGATGCTGGGCACCCCGCTGGCGATCCGGCTGTTCTCGCGGCGCGGTTACGGCCAGGAGGTCCGCGAGGAAGGCCCGTCCGGCCACCACAGCAAGCGAGGCACCCCCACCATGGGCGGCACCGTGATCGTGCTGGCCGCCCTGCTCGCGTACGGCGCGTCGCACCTGGCGATGCTCTCGACGCCCACCGTGTCGGGCATGCTGGTGCTGTTCCTGATGACGGGGCTCGGCGCGGTCGGGTTCCTCGACGACTTCATCAAGATCTACAAGCAGCGCAGCCTGGGCCTGCGCAGCGGCGCGAAGGCTCTCGGCCAGCTCGTCGTCGGCGCCGTCTTCGCGTTCCTGGTGGTACGCCACCCGAACGTCTACGGCATCACCCCCGCCGAGACCAGGGTGTCGTTCCTGCGGGACATCGGCCCGTCGATCGGCATCGTCGGCTTCACCATCTGGGTGCTCATCATGATCGTCGGGTTCTCCAACGCGGTGAACCTCACCGACGGTCTCGACGGCCTGGCCAGCGGCGCGACCGGGGTGGTCCTCGGCGCGTACGTGCTGATCGGCAACTGGCAGCTGCGCAACAACTGCATCGACCAGCTCGGCCCCAACTGCTACTGGGTACGAGATCCGCTCGACCTGGCCGTCGTGGCCGCCGCCGTGCTCGGGGCGCTCATCGGCTTCCTGTGGTGGAACGCCCCGCCCGCCCGGATCTTCATGGGCGACACCGGCTCCCTGGCCCTGGGCGGCGTGCTGGCCGGGCTGGCCATCGCCACCCGTACCCAGCTGCTGCTGATCATTCTCGCCGGCCTGTGCGTGATCATCACGCTGTCGGTGATCATCCAGGTCGGTTCCTTCAAGATGACCGGCAAGCGGGTGTTCAGGATGGCCCCGCTGCAGCACCACTTCGAGCTGAAAGGCTGGGCGGAGACCACGATCGTGGTCCGGTTCTGGCTGATCGCGATGCTCTGCGCGGCGCTCGGTCTCGGGCTCTTCTACGTCGAATGGATGCCCAGGTGATGAGTCTCACCTGTGTCGCCGGGCTCGGCGTCTCCGGCACGGCCGTGGCCAGGGTGCTGGCCGGTCGAGGCGAGCGGGTCGTGGTCGTGGAGTCGGCTGAGGGGGAGCGGCAGCTCGCCGCGGCGGCCGGACTGGCCCGGCTCGGCGTCGAGACCCGGTTCGGGGAGATGGTGTTGCCCGAGGGGGTCACCCGGCTCGTCACCACGGGCTGGGCGCCGCACCACCCGCTGATCGCCGCCGCGCTCGCTGCCGGGGTCGAGGTCGTGGGGGAGGTGGAGCTGGCCTGGCGGCTGCGCCCGGCGCAGGCGGCCCCGTGGCTGGCGCTGACCGGCACCAACGGCAAGACCACGGCGGTGCGCATGCTCACCTCGATCCTGCTCGCGGCCGGGCAGAAGGCCGTGGCGGTCGGGAACGTGGGCGTCCCCGTCGTGCGCGCGGTCGCCGAGCCGTACGACGTGCTGGCCGTCGAGCTGTCCAGCTTCCAGCTCCACTGGTCGGGCACGCTGGCCCCGCACGCCGCCGCCGTGCTCAACGTGGCCCCCGACCACATCGACTGGCACGGCTCCATGGAGGAGTACACCGCGGCCAAGGGCCGTGTCTACGAACGCGCCGGCACCGTGATCTTCAACGCCGACGATCCCGAGGCGACCAGGCTGGCCGCGCCCTATCCCGGGGCGGTCGGGTTCACCCTGCGGGTGCCCAAGCGGGGCGAGATCGGCGTGGTCGAGGACCTGCTGGTGGACCGGGCGTTCGTCGCCGACCCGGTGGAGGGCGCGGAGGAGCTGGCCACGCTGGACGACGTACGGCCCTTCGCGCCGCACAACGTCGCCAACGCGCTGGCCGCCGCCGCCCTTGCGCGTTCGCTCGGCGTGCCGTCCGAGGCCGTGGCCACGGGCCTGCGCGACTTCGTGCCCGATCCGCACCGGCTGTCACACGTGGACAGGATCGGCGAGGTCGACTACATCGACGACTCCAAGGCGACCAACCCGCACGCGGCCGCGGCGGCGCTGGCGTCGTACTCGTCGATCGTGTGGGTGGCCGGCGGGCAGCTCAAGGGCGCCGACGTCGACGACCTGGTGCGTCAGGCGGCTCCACGGCTGCGCGGCGCGGTGCTGCTGGGCGCCGACCGGGCCACGATCGCCGAAGCCGTCGCGCGACACGCCCCGGATGTCCCCGTAGTGGACATCGCCGATCGCGACACTGGGGTGATGGAAAGAGTCGTCACCGAAGCCGCGCGGCTGGCCTCGCCAGGGGACACCGTGCTGCTCTCCCCGGCGGGGGCCTCCCTTGACATGTTCGCCGGTTATCCAGCGCGGGGGGAGGCCTTCGCGCGTGCCGTGCGCGAGCTGAGGCTGCGACGTGAGCGCGACCGCTGAGGAGGGGCCCGGCAACTGGGCCCGTGAACAGCTCGGCTCGCTGAAGGAGCTGCTCGACAAGCCGCTCACCACCTACTACCTGATCATCATGTGCAGCGCGCTGCTGCTGGCGCTCGGGTTGATGATGGTGTTGTCGGCGTCCAGCATCGAGGCGCTGCAGAAGACCGGCAGCCCGTTCTCGTGGTTCATCAAGCAGTCGTTGTCGGCCGCGGTGGGCGTACCTGTGATGTGGGCCTGCTCGCGGCTGCCGACGAAGTTCTTCCGCTGGGCCGGCTACCCCCTGATGGCGCTGTCCATCCTGGCGCTGGTCATGGTGCTGTTCATCGGCTCGTCGGAGCTGGGCGCGCAGCGGTGGATCTACATCGGTCCGTTCACCCTCCAGCCGTCCGAGCCCGCCAAGCTCGGGCTCGCGTTGTGGGGGGCCGACCTGCTGGCCCGGCGGGCGCGGCAGGGCAGGATCGAGTGGCGGCAGATGCTGATCCCGCTCATGCCCGGCACCGCGATCCTGGCCGTCATGGTCATGCTGGGCAGCGACCTGGGCACCACGCTCGTGCTCTTCATGATCTTCCTGGCGTTGTTGTGGGTGGTGGGGGCGCCGGTCAAGTTGTTCGGGGGCATCCTGTCGCTGGCGGTGCTGGCCGCCCTCATCATGATCAAGGTGGAACCCTACCGGATGGCGCGCATCAGCTCCTTCCTCGACCCGTGGGCCGACGCGCAGGGCGCCGGATACCAGGCCGTCCAGGGGCAGATCGCGATGGGCTCCGGCGGCTGGTTCGGGCTCGGCCTGGGCAGCAGCCGGCAGAAGTGGAGCTGGCTGCCGCACGGCGAGAGCGACTTCATCTTCGCCATCCTGGGCGAGGAGCTGGGGCTGATGGGCACGCTCATGGTGGTGGCGCTGTTCGGGCTGCTCGGCTACGCCGGGCTGCGGGTGGCCGTGCGGGTCCACGACTCCTTCATCAGGCTGGCCGCCGCCGCCATGGTGGCCTGGATCGTCGGCCAGGCCACCGTCAACATGGGTGCCGTGCTCGGCGTGCTGCCGATCACCGGCATCCCCCTGCCCCTGGTCTCGTACGGCGGATCGTCGCTGCTGCCCACGCTCGCCGCGCTCGGCATGCTGCTGTCGTTCGCCAAGCGCGAGCCCGGCGCGCGTGAGGCCCTGGCGGCTCGTGGCCCCGGGCCCGCCGCCCGGGCCCTAAGCTGGCTGGGCCTGGGGGCTACGACCAAAGGCCGAGTGACACGTTAGGGAGTGACCGAGATGAGGGTGGTCCTCGCCGGTGGGGGGACAGCCGGGCACATCGAGCCCGCGCTAGCCCTTGCGGACGCGCTGCGCCATCTTGACCGCAGCGCCGGCATCACCTGCGTGGGCACGGATCGCGGTTTGGAGACGCGGCTCGTGCCCGCCAGGGGCTACGATCTTGAGCTGGTGCCGGCCGTGCCCCTGCCCAGGTCGATCACTCCGAGCCTGCTGACGGTTCCCGGCAGGCTGGCCGGAGCCATCAACGCCACGGCCGCCATACTCGACCGGGTCGAGGCCGACATCCTCGTCGGTTTCGGCGGTTACGTGGCGACCCCCGCCTATCTGGCGGCCAAGCGGCGCGGCCTGCCGATCGTCGTGCACGAGGCCAATCCGCGGCCCGGCCTGGCCAACCGGCTGGGCGCCAGGCTGACCGACCACGTGTTCACCGGCTTTCCCGAAGCCCAGCTGCTGCCCAAGGCCGAATACATCGGCACGCCGCTGCGGCGCGACATCGTCAACCTCGACCGGCTGTCCATGGGCGACAAGGCGCGCTCCTGGTTCGGGCTGGAGAACGACCGGCCGACGCTGCTGGTGTTCGGCGGATCGCAGGGGGCGAGGTCGGTCAACGACGCGGCGCTCGCCGCGGCGCCCGCCCTGCGCCGGGCCGGCGTGCAGGTGCTCCATGTGCTCGGCCCGACCAACACCGTCGAGCACGAGCCGCCGCCCGGCGATCCACAGTACGTCCTGCTGCCCTACCTCGACCGCATGGACCTGGCCTACGCCGCCGCCGACGTGGCGCTGTGCCGCAGTGGCGCGCTGACGTGCGCGGAGCTGACCGCGGTCGGGCTGCCCGCCGCCTACGTGCCGCTGCCGTACGGCAACGGCGAGCAGCGCATGAACGCCGAGCGCATCGCCCAGGGCGGCGGCGGCATCCTGGTCGACGACGCGGGCCTGACCCCTGATTGGATCATCCAGAACGTGCTGCCGATGCTCCACGACCCCGAGCGGGTCGCCGTCATGTCGGAGGCCGCCTCCCGGCTGGGGCGCAAGGACGCCGATATCATGCTTGCCAGGAAAGTGTTGGAGATAGCTCGATGAGTCTCGTGAAGCTGGTCGATCCCGTCGCCGTCGACGATCTGGGGCGGGTGCACTTCATCGGCATCGGCGGCGCGGGCATGTCGGGCATCGCCCGCATCCTGCTCAAGCGGGGCGTCCCCGTGTCGGGCAGCGACGCGCGCAGCTCCGAGCTGATCACCGAGCTGCGCGAGCTGGGCGCGACGGTGCACATCGGGCACGCCGCCTCCCACATCAGAGACGTCGACACCGTGGTCGTCTCGACCGCCATCCGCGACTCCAACCCCGAGCTCGGTGAGGCGCTCAAGCAGGGGCTGCGGATCATCCCGCGGGCCGCCGCGCTGGCCAGCGTCATGGCCGGGCGCACCGCCGTGGCCATCGCGGGCACCCACGGCAAGACCACCACCACCTCGATGCTGACCGTGGCGCTGCAGAAGTGCGGGGCCGACCCGTCCTACTGCGTGGGCGGCCAGCTCGTCACCACCGGGCTCGGCGCCGACGACGGCCAGGGCACGGTCTTCGTGGCGGAGGCCGACGAGAGCGACGGCTCGTTCCTCATGCTCGCGCCCGACATCGCGGTGGTCACCAATGTCGAGGCCGACCACCTCGACAACTACGGCGACCCGCGGGCGGTGCACGACGGCTTCGCCAGGTTCGCCGACCGGGTCGGCTCGCTGCTCATCGTGTGCGCGGACGACCCGGGAGCGGCCGAGCTGGCCGGCCGGGCGCGCGAGCGGGGGTTGCGAGTCAAGACGTACGGCCTGCGGGGCGAGGACTACCGCGTCACCGGGGTCGCGCCCGACGGGTTCGGCACCGTGTTCGCCATCGAGGGCAAGGGCGACGTGCGGCTGGCCGTCCCCGGGGCGCACAACGCGCTCAACGCCGCCGCGGCGATCGCCGTGGCCGACGAGCTGGGGCTGCCGTTCGAGGAGATCAGGCAGGGCCTGGGAGCCTTCACCGGGGCCAAGCGGCGTTTCGAGGCCAAGGGCGAGGCCGGCGGCATCGCCGTGTTCGACAGCTACGCCCACCATCCGACCGAGCTGACCGCCGACCTGCGCGCCGCGCGCGACGTGGTCGCCTCCTACTCCGGCACCGGCCGGGTCATCGCGGTCTTCCAGCCGCACCTCTACTCGCGCACCCGCTTCTTCGCCGACGAGTTCGGCGCGGCGCTCGGGCTGGCCGACGAGGCCATCGTGCTCGACGTCTACGGCGCCCGCGAGGATCCCGAGCCCGGCGTGTCCGGGGCGATGGTGGCGGGCCGGGTGCCGCTGCCGGCCGAGCGGGTGGCGTACGCGCCCGACCGGGCGGCGGTGCCCGGGATGATCGCCGAGCGGGCCAGGCCCGGCGACATCGTGCTCACCATGGGCGCGGGCGACATCACCGAGCTCGGCCCGCAGATCGTCGCCCGCCTGTCTTGAGCCGCCGCCGTTGGGCGTGGCGCGCGGTGTTCACCCACCCGGCGGCGTAGGTTGTGCCGACATGCAGGGGAGGGCGATGAAGGCGCGGACGGCGTTCCTGGTGCTGCTGACGGCGGGAGTGGTGGGCACGGCGGCGTGGCTGGTGTTCTTCTCTCCCGTGCTGGGCGTGCGGTCGATCGAGATCGTGGGAAATGTCACAGTGCCCGGCGACGAGATCAAGCAGCGCGCCGGGGTGGCCGACCTCCACCCTCTCGCCACCGTCGACCTGGCGGGCGTCGAGAGTCGTGTCAGGGGCATCAGACGGCTCGCCGGGGCGAAGGCCGAACGCGTCTGGCCGGGCACGCTCAAGATCGAGGTCGTCGAGCGCAGGCCCGTGGCGGCCGTCCCCGTGGGTGACCAGGTGGCCGTCGTCGACAAACAGGGCGTGGTGATCGAGGTCACGACGACGATGCCGACCCTGCTGCCACTGATCAAGGTGGACCGCCCCGCCGAGGGCGACCCGGCGCTGATGGCGGCGCTCCAGGTCATCCAGGTGGTGCCGGGGTCGGTGGCGGTCAGGGTCAAGGAGGTGCGCGCGGGCACGGCCGAGGGAGTCACCCTCGAGTTGTCCGACGGGCGCACCGTCATCTGGGGTGGCGCCGACCGGCCCAAGGAGAAGGGGCGCATCCTCACCTCGCTGCTCCGGCGCGAGCGCGATGCCACCCGCTACGACGTGAGCTCCCCGGACGTGGTGACGCTGAAGTGACGGTGATCGTCAGGGTCTGGCAACCCTGCGGCAAGAGCATCGCCGAGCCTGTGCGGGGTGGGGGGTACGACGTGAGAGCCTGTAGAGCGGACGTTCGGCAGAGGAGCCCCGACCAGGCGCGACTTCAGAGCGAAACGGACAGCCCGCGACACGCCGGACGTGCTTGCGGCGCGGTTAGTTGACCCGCCCGGAGCGTAACTCCTACTGTCCGTATCAATCCTCAGGTTGACATAAATCTAAATCTCAACTTGAGGTTGAGAGTTACCCGAACTGACTGAAAGCGGAGACGATCCGCACCGAAATGGCAAGTCAACGAGCGGAAAGGCCCCTCGTCGTGGCAGCACCGCAGAACTACCTCGCGGTCATCAAGGTCGTCGGCATCGGCGGCGGCGGAGTGAACGCCGTCAACCGGATGATCGAAGAGGGACTCAAGGGCGTCGAGTTCATCGCGATAAACACCGACGCCCAGGCGCTGCTGATGAGTGACGCCGATGTGAAACTCGACGTGGGCCGCGAGCTCACGCGCGGACTGGGTGCGGGCGCCAACCCCGACGTGGGGCGCAAGGCGGCCGAGGACCACCGTGAGGAGATCGAGGAGGTCCTCAAGGGGGCCGACATGGTCTTCGTCACGGCAGGTGAGGGCGGTGGCACGGGCACCGGCGGCGCGCCCGTCGTGGCCAACATCGCCAGGTCGCTCGGCGCGCTGACGATCGGCGTCGTGACCCGGCCGTTCAGCTTCGAGGGGCGGCGCAGGGCCTCGCAGGCCGAGGCCGGCATCGAGACGCTGCGCGACGAGGTCGACACCCTCATCGTGATCCCCAACGACCGGCTGCTGTCCATCTCGGACCGCCAGGTGAGCGTGCTCGACGCGTTCAAGGCGGCCGACCAGGTGCTGCTCTCCGGTGTGCAGGGCATCACCGACCTGATCACCACCCCCGGTCTGATCAACCTCGACTTCGCCGACGTCAAGTCGGTCATGTCGGGCGCCGGTTCGGCGCTCATGGGCATCGGCCACGCCCGCGGCGACGACCGCTCGGTGGCGGCGGCCGAGATGGCGGTCTCCAGCCCGCTGCTGGAGGCCAGCATCGACGGCGCCCACGGTGTGCTGCTGTCCATCGCGGGCGGCTCCGACCTGGGCCTGTTCGAGATCAACGAGGCCGCCCAGCTCGTGTCCATGGCGGCCGCGCCGGACGCCAACATCATCTTCGGCACGGTCATCGACGACGCCCTCGGCGACGAGGTGCGCGTGACGGTGATCGCGGCGGGGTTCGACGACGTGCCGACCGTGGCCGACAAGCCGGCCACCCGTCCGGTGGGGCGTCCCGCCGCGCCGCCGGTGTCGTCTCCCGCCCGGCCGAGCGTCTCGGCGCCCAGCGTGAAGTCCGAGTCGCCTCCGGCGCGCCCTGAGCCGCGCGCTGAGCAGCGTCCGGAGCCGCGCGGGGACTTCAGGGCCGAGCCGCGCGCCGATGTCCGTCCTGAGGCCCGTCCGGAGCCGCGTGCCGACTTCCGCCCTGAGCCGCGGCAGGAGCCGCGCGCGGAGTTCAGGTCCGAGCCCCGTACGGAGTTCAGGCCGGAGCCGCGCTCCGACTTCAGGGCCGAGCCGGCCCCGGAGCAGCGCCCCGAGTCCCGTCCGGAGCCGCGCCCCGAGCCGGTGCGGCCCGTTGAGCCCGCGCAGGCCTCTGCGCAGACCTCCGGGCAGGACGCCGGGGAGGCCGTCGCCGACGAACCGTCCGGCCCCGTCTCCATCCCCCGGCCGACGCCGGAGCCCGCCAACCCGCCCACGCCCATCACCTCCCGCATGTCGGAGCCCGCCAAACGTCCGCGGGTGGTCTTCGAGGAGCAGGAGGAGGATCTCGACGTCCCCGACTTCCTCAAATAGCCGCTCGCCTGACGCCGCTCCCCGAAGGGAAACGGGAGCGGCGCCGCCGTGTTCACGGCGGACGTGCCACAGGATCGGAAGCGAGAGGAAGAGGCAGTGAGAAGGGACGAGATCGCGGCCGGGCTCGCCGAGGTCGAGGCGCGCATCGGGGCGGCCTGCCAGGCCGTCGGGCGCGACCGCGGCGAGGTCACGCTGATCGCCGTCACCAAGACCAGACCCGCCGGTGACGTACGCATCCTGTGCGAGCTGGGCGTACGCGACGTCGGGGAGAACCGCGACCAGGAGGCCGCCCCCAAGGCGCGCGAGCTCGCCGATCTGCCGCTGACGTGGCACTTCGTGGGCCAGCTCCAGACCAACAAGGTCCGCTCCGTCGTCGGGTACGCCGACGTGATCCACTCCGTCGACCGCCTCAGGCTGGTGGAGGCGATCAGCAAGGAGGCGGTGCGCCAGGGCCGCACCATCGGCTGCCTGCTCCAGGTCGCGCTCGACGACGACCCGGCCAGAGGCGGCGCGCGCCCCGGCGACGTGCTCGCGCTCGCCGACGAGGTGGCCCTCGCCGAGGGCGTGTGGCTGGGCGGCGTCATGGCGGTGGCGCCGCTGGGGGAGGAGCCGGCCAAGGCGTTCGCCCGGTTGCGGGAGGTGGCGACCCGCGTACAGGAGCAGCATCCCCGCGCGACGATGGTTTCGGCCGGTATGAGCGAAGATCTCACCGAGGCCGTCGCCTACGGCGCGACACACCTGCGGATCGGTACGGCGTTGCTCGGTCGTCGCAGGCCCTTCGTCAGGTAATGTCCCCTCAAGTGGGTCTTCAGGTCCATGACCGAGTAGAGGTCGATCAGCGGTGAGCTCCAGGGGGGTACGCCTACCGCCTCGGCGCCCGGAGACGGGCCCGAGCGAGTGCGACCATGAGCAGGAGGACGACGTAGCGATGGCCGGCGCGATGCGCAAGATGGCGGTCTACCTCGGTCTCGTGGAGGACGACCGCTACGAGAGGTATGAGACCTACCCGGACGAGTACGCCTACGAGGACGACGTGCAGCGAACCGGCGAAGAGCGGCCTGTCGCGGTCCAGGACCGCGACGAGGAAGCGGAGGCCGGGGTGCCCGCGCCGCGGCCGGCGACGGCGATCGTGGAGCGCCGCACGACCGATCTCGCCCGCATCACGACCCTTCACCCCCGCACGTACAACGAAGCGCGTACCATAGGGGAGCACTTCCGGGACGGCACCCCGGTCATCATGAACCTGACCGAGATGGTCGACAGCGACGCCAAGCGCCTTGTCGATTTCGCGGCAGGTCTCGTCTTTGGCCTACATGGCAGCATTGAACGTGTTACGAACAAGGTGTTCCTGTTGTCCCCTGCCAATGTCGAGGTGACCGCCGAGGACAAGGCCCGAATCGCGGAGCGCGGGTTCTTCAACCAGAGTTAGAGTCTCTGTATGTCTATCGCACCCAACCAGGTCTCGCCGAGGCCGGGAGGGCACATCAGAAGTGGAGGCGCGGCCGGGCCGTGGGGATCGTCAGTCAGATCTTGGTCGTTGTCCTGTCTCTCTATCTGGTGCTGCTCATCGGCAGGATGATCTTCGAGACGGTGCAGGCTTTCGCTCGCCAGTGGCGTCCTACGGGCGTCGTCCTGGTGCTGGCGGAGGCCACGTACACCGCAACAGACCCACCACTCAAGTTCCTCCGCCGTTTCATTCCCCCGCTCCGGTTGGGTACGGTGGCCTTTGACCTAAGCTTCACTGTCCTGTTCATCGTCGTGCTGATCCTGATCCAGATCGCAGGAGCGCTTCGCTGAACGGGCCGATGTCGTGCCGGTCGTGATCCAACTCGTGTCCGCGCTGAAGTGATTCGGGTTACCGTCCTCAGGACAGACTCCAAAGCGCGCCAAGGAGACCAAAAATGCCGCTGACGCCCGCTGATGTGCGGAACAAGCAGTTCAGTACCACCCGGTTGCGGCCGGGCTACGACGAGGAAGAGGTCGACGCCTTCCTCGACGAGGTGGAGGCTGAGCTCGACCGCCTGATCCAAGAGAACGAGGAGCTCCGCGCCAAGCTGGCCGAGTGCCTGCGGGGGAAGGTGCCGGGCGGCATGAACATGCCCATGGCCTCCGCCCCGGTCCAGGAGCAGCAGCCCAAGCCCGAGATGATGGCGCCTCCGCAGCCGGAGCCCATGCGGGCCCCCGAGCCGCAGCCGGTGCAGCAGCAGCCGGTCCCCGTGGCCATGAACATGCCTCCGGCGGAGGACAACATGGACACCGCGGCCCGTGTGCTCGCGCTCGCCCAGCAGACCGCCGACCAGGCGATCTCCGACGCCCGCCGGGAGGCGGACGAGACGGTGACCCGCGCCCGGCGCGAGGCCGACGAGATCCTCACCAAGGCCCGCCGCCAGGCCGAGCAGGTCATCGGCGACGCCAGGGCCCGCGCGGAGACGCTCGAGCGCGACGCCCAGGAGCGCCACCGCCAGGCGATGGGCTCGCTGGTGCAGACCCGCGACGAGCTCGAGCGCAAGGTCGAGGAGCTGCGCAGCTTCGAGCGCGAATACCGCAGCAGGCTCAAGCTCTACCTGGAAAACCAGCTCGCCGAGCTCAATGTCGCGGCCGAGGGCAGCGGCGGGTTCCCGGTGATGTCCGGTGGTCCGCAGGGTCAGACGGCGGCGCCTGCCATGTCGCACGCCGTGCCTCAGGGAAGTGGCCAGCAGCCCCTGCCCGGTGGCCCCAACCCGTTCGGCGGCGAGGCGGCTCCGCAGGGCGCCTTCCCCGGCGGTGACGGTCCCCACAACGACCGCCGGTAAAGTACAGGGTCACTAGGACCTGTCACTCGAAAGAGCCCTCTGTGATCCTCATCAGTGCTGGTTTGGTGCTCGCGGCAGTGGTATTGCTGATCGCGGGCTTCGTACTGGCGAAGCCGTTCCTGATCATGTGGTCCATCGTGGTCAGCGTGCTGTCCGCGCTGTTCCTGGTGATCGGGGCCTTCCTGCGGCGAAACGAGCTTTTTCCCGGTGGTGGGCAGGCCGCTGCGCCGGCCACCCCCCCGAAAGGGCTCACCCCGCCCGGCATGCCGTATACCCAGACCGGTGCCATGGCTCACCAGCCACCCCCGCACACCCAACCGCATCCGCGTCCGCAACCGCGGGCACCCCAGCGGGCGGCGACCGTTCCCGCCGCCTCCGCCCAGCGCCGCCCGGCGGCCGCGGGCATCTCACCGGATGCGATCGTGCTGGTGATCCCGGGACGGAAGAGATATCACGTGCCCGGTTGCCGACAGCTGAGCGGCCGGACCAACGAGGAGCTCACCTACGAGGAGGCTCGCGAGGAGGGCTTCACGCCCTGCACGACGTGCCTGCCTGACGCAGCGCTCGGCGGACGGCAGCTGCCGCCTGCCGCCGACCCCGAGCCCGCCGTCGCACCCGGCTCCGCCATCAGCGCGGAGAGCCGGGCGGAAAACTCCGCGGAGACCCGCGACCTACGTTCGCCGGTCGCACCGCCGAAGCCCGACACGAAGGCTTCCACCCCCAGCCCGGAGCCCGCCGCCGCCCACGAGGAAGGCGCCGGGTGGTTCGGCCACTCCACCTCCGCCGCCCCTGACTCGGATGATGAGCAGGCGGAGACCCAGACCTCTGTTTTCCTGCCGCACACGCTCAGGGCCGAGACGCCGCCTTCCAGCGCGCCGCCCGAGCCGTCGACCGGCAAGCCTTCCCCTGGCAAGGCTTCTCCCGGCAAGCCCGGGACCCGGCCAGGCACCCCCGCGAAGACGCCCGGCCCGTCCGGCCGGTCCGCGCCCGCGAAGCCGGCAGGCCCGTCCGGCCGGCCCGGACCCGCGCAGGCCACCGGCCCGTCCGGCCGGTCCGCACCCGGCAAGTCGTCCGCCCAGTCCGCCCGCACACCCGAGCAGCCCGGCGCCGGGCCGGGGCAGCCGAGCGGCGCGTCCGAGCGCCCCGCGGACAAGCCCGCGCAGGCCGCGGGAAAGCCGGCACAGGCCCCGGGCAGGCCGGCGACGCCCGCCGAAGAGCGGGAATCGTCCGCGGACTCGCCCGCGCGGACCCCGGCCAAGCCGGGGCGGTCCGCCGCGAGTCCGCAGCAGTCCGGCGGTAAGCCGGGGCAGCCCGCGGCGGGTTCGCAGCAGCCCGGTGGTAAGCCCGGGCAGCCCGGGGGTGGCGGCAAGCGTCCCCAGGGCGAGGCGGCGGACGACGACTCCGCGGGTCCCGCGACCGCGCCCCAGCCCAGGGTGCCCTCCTCCGCCACGCCAGGCCGTCCGGGAGCGTCCGGGCCGTCGAAGACTCCGTCCGGGGGTGCCGACACCTCCGCAGCGGTGGGGCAGACCCTCATCCTTCCTGAACGGCCCGCGTCTTCGGCCGAGTCGGAGGCCAAGCCCAAGGGGCCGCTGCCCACGGGCGCGACGGCCAGGTCCGCGGCGGAGGAGCGTCCCTCGGGCCCGCCGGCCAAGCCCGGCACCGCCCCGAAGACCGGAACGCCCGCAGCAGCGGAAGGCCCCTCGGGCGCCGGCCAGAAGAACGCGACGTCCCGCCCCGGTTCCCGGCCTGGCACGCAGAGGGCGGGTGCGGCATCAGAGCCCTCCAACGATGACACCGGCACGCCCAAGGGCGGCTCTCCGGCTGCTCGCCCGCAGCCGTCCGGCACGGGTGCTCAGCCTGCCGGCAAGCCTCAGCAACGGCAGGGTGACCAGGGGCCGGGCAAGCCTCGCCAAGGGCAGAGCGCGCAGGATTCCGGTAAGCCCCAGCAAGGGCAGGGCGACCAGGAGCAGGGCAAACCTCGGCAGGGTTCCCAGCCTTCCGGGGGCACACCCGCGAAGACGCCGGCTGCCGGCTCGAAGGCTCCGGCCGCCGGTTCCACGGCTGAGGGCTCCGGGAAGAAGACGGGCGACGAATCCAAGGGCGGCGACAGGCGCACGGTGAAGGTCATCGTCGGCACGCGCCGCTACCACAGCACCAACTGCCCGCTGATCAGAGGTGCGGGCGAGTCGGGAGTGGAGACCATGGCGGCCGCCGCGGCCGAGGCGGCCGGGCTGACGAGCTGCTCGGTCTGCCAGCACGACCGCGAATCGGTCAGCTGACCGCCGACACCTCCACGGCCCTTGACCGCATGGCGCGGGCCCTGGAAGGGGCGAGGACGTACGTGGTCACCTGCCGTTGAGCGTGCGGTGCGGGTCTGATGAGGGGCGGGCGTGGCCGGGCCGCATGCGGCCCGGCCGGCCCTGCGTCAGATGCGGCGGAGCTGGAAGGTCAGCCCGAGGTCCTCGTCCGTGTGGGACGGCAGATCTGCCGTGGTGCCTTCCGTGACCGAGGTCGCCAGCACCTCCTCCGCCACGACCTGCCAGTCCGAGCGCAGCGCCGCGGCCAGGTCCGGCGAGGACGCGGTCCACCACAGCTCGATCCGGTCCGTGATGGACAGGCCGGTCGACTTGCGCGCCTCCTGGACCAGGCGGATGACCTCGCGCAGCAGACCCGCGCGGCGCAGGTCGTCGGTGAGCTCGAGGTCGAGGGCGACCGTCTCGCCCGTGCCCGTGCCGATCGCTCCCGTCTCCACCGCCCAGCCCGAGCGGGGCTGCTCGTTGACGATCACCTCGTCGGGGCCGAGCGTGACCTCGCCCAGGTCGCCCGCCTCCACCGTGACCGTGGAGCCCGAGCGCAGGGCCCTGGCCACGTGGGTGGGGTCGGCGGCGGCCACCGCGGCGGCCACGACCTTGGTCTGGGAGCCGAAGCGCTTGCCCAGGGCCCGGAAATTGGGCTTGACGGAGTAGGACACCAGATCGGCGCTGAAGCCGGACATGTCCTCCAGAGCCTGGACGTTGAGCTCGTCGGCCACCAGGCCGCGCAGTTCGGCGGGCAACGACGGCCAGCCGTGCGCGCCCACCAGGGCCCGGCGGAGCGGCTGCCGGGTCTTGACGCCCGACGACGCACGGGCCGAACGGCCCAGCTCCACCAGCCGGCGGACCAGGGCCATCTGCTCCGACAGCGCCGGATCGAGCAGGTCGTCACGCACCTCGGGCCACGAGGCCAGGTGCACCGAGGAGGGAGCGTCTCCCGGCCGCAGGATGTCCCACAGGTAGTCGGTGACGAACGGCGTGACGGGCGCCATCAGCCGCAGCACCGTCTCCAGGCACTCGTACAGGGTGGCGAACGCGTCCTGCTCTCCCTGCCAGAAGCGGCGGCGGGAGCGGCGGACGTACCAGTTGGACAGGTCGTCGAGGAAGTCGGCCAGCCGCCGCCCGGCCCGCTGGGTGTCGTAGTCGTCGAGCGACGCCGTCACCTCGGCCACCGTGCGGTGCAACTCGGCCAGCGCCCAGCGGTCGAGCAGCGGGCGCTCGGCCGCCGGTGTGGCCTCCCGCAGCCGGGACGGCGACCACGACTCGGCGTTGGCGTAGAGAGTGAAGAACGACGCGGTGTTCCAGAGCGTCAGCAGGACCTTGCGGACGATCTCCTCGAGGGTGTTGTGCCCCACCCGGCGGGACGCCCATGGCGATCCCGAGCAGGCCATGAACCAGCGCAGGGCATCGGCGCCGTGCTGCTCCATCAGCGGGATCGGCTCGAGGATGTTGCCCAGGTGCTTGCTCATCTTGCGGCCGTCCTCGGCCAGGATGAGGCCGAGGCAGAGCACGTTCTCGTAGGAGGACTGGCCGAAGACGAGGGTGCCGACGGCCATCAGCGAGTAGAACCAGCCGCGCGTCTGGTCGGTGGCCTCGCAGATGAACTGCGCCGGGTAGACGCCCTCGGGCCTGCCGCGCTCGCCCCACTGGGCGAACGGCATGGAGCCCGAGTCGTACCAGGCGTCGATCACGTCGGGGACGCGCCGGGCCTGCTCGCCGCAGTCGGGGCAGGCGAAGGTCACGTCGTCGACGTACGGGCGGTGCGGGTCGAGGGCCGAGACGTCCTGGCCGGCCAGCTCGCCCAGCTCCTGCAGCGACCCTACGCACGTCACGTGGGACTCGTCGGCCGAGCACACCCACAGCGGCAGCGGCGTGCCCCAGTAGCGCGAGCGCGACAGCGACCAGTCGACGTTGTTGCGCAGCCACTCGCCGAACCGGCCCCACTTGATGGTGTCGGGATACCAGTTGGTCCTGGCGTTCTCGGCCAGCATCTGGTCCTTGACCGCGGTGGTGCGGATGTACCAGGACGGGAGCGCGTAGTAGAGCAGCGGCGTGTGGCAGCGCCAGCAGTGGGGGTAGCTGTGGTCGAAGTGGCCGCCGCGGAAGAGCAGCCCGCGGGCGCGCAGGTCGTCGGTCAGCTCCTCGTCGGCGTCCTTGAAGAAGCGCCCGCCGACCATGGGCACGTCGTCGAGGAAGCGGCCGTCGGGGCCGATCGGGTTGACGACCGGCATGTCGTACCGCTTGATGACGGCCAGGTCGTCGGCGCCGAACGCGGGAGCCTGGTGGACCAGGCCGGTGCCGTCGTCGACGGTGACGTAGTCGCCCAGCACGACGTAGTGGGCGCCCGGGATGTCGACCAGGTCGAACGGGCGGGAGTAGGGGGTGTGCTCCAGCTCGCGCCCGGTGTAGCGGGCCAGCTCGGTCGCGTCCTCGCCGAGCACGGACAGCAGCGGCTCGGCCACCACCAGGACCTCGCCGCCGGCGGTGCGGGCGGCGACGTAGGTCACGTCGGGGTGCACGGCGACCGCCGTGTTCGACACGAGCGTCCACGGCGTGGTCGTCCAGATCAGCAGCGCCGCGCCCAGCTCGGCCAGCGGGCCGGACGTGACGGGCATGCGGACGTAGACGGACGGGCTGGAGACGGTCTCGTAGCCGCCGGGCTGGCCCAGCTCGTGGTCGGACAGGCCGGTGCCGCAGCGCGGGCAGTAGGGGGTGATCCGGAAGTCGCGGAACAGCAGCCCCTTGTCGTGGACGACCTTCAGCGACCACCACACCGACTCGATGTAGGACGGGTCCATCGTCCGGTAGGCCTGGGACAGGTCGATCCAGTAGCCCATGCGCTCGGTCAGCTGCTCGAACGCGTCGACGTGCCGCAGCACCGACTCCCGGCACTTGGCGTTGAACTCGGCGATGCCGTACGTCTCGATGTCCTTCTTGCCGGACAGGCCCAGCTCGCGCTCGACGCCGACCTCGACGGGCAGGCCGTGGCAGTCCCAGCCGGCCTTGCGCGGGACGCTGAACCCGCGCATGGACTTGTAGCGCGGGAAGAGGTCCTTGAAGACGCGCGCCTCGACGTGGTGGACGCCGGGCAGGCCGTTGGCGGTGGGCGGGCCCTCGTAGAAGACCCACGACGGGTTGCCGGTGTTCTGCTCGACGGACCGCTCGAAGATCTTCCCGTCCCGCCAGCGGTCGAGGACCTCGCGCTCGAGCGCGGGCAGGTCGACCTGCGCGGGAAGAGAGCGGAAAGTTGGGGACATCTCGGGCGTGACCTCCACGCTTGATCGGCCGGCTGGCTGGCGTGAAGGGACGAAGCCGTGCGGCTCCGCGGTACCACCCTTCTTGGCTCCGCGCTGGGCGGGGCCCTCTTCATTTGCTCTGCTGCCGGGTCTAGTGAGCTCGGACGAGCCGTTCTTCCGGCGGCTCCGGGGTGATATCCCTCACAGAAGGGCCCCATCAACGCCTTGCAGATTCAAACCATAACGCAGAGTGGGGGCGAAGGCTTCCCGGTTTCCCTGGTGGGGGAGGCTACGGCCAAGGATGTCCAGACATGTCAGTCCGGAAGTCGTAAACGGTGACAAAGTTGTGGGAATGGACGCCGCTGAGGAGGAGTTGAATGCGCGTGGCGGGATAGTACGGGGGAGGTAAACCGTCCGGCGGGTCGTTTGCCGTTCCGTTATCCGGATCCTAAGCTGCCCGCACCATTACGGGCCTTGATCAGCAATGGAGGCAGCCATGGCGGCAGTCACGCAGACCGCTACACCGTCGATGTGGTCGGACGAGGAGCTGGCCGAGGTACGCGGCAGACTGCAGAGCGAGATCGACGAACTCAACGCGGACATCCTCCGGCACGAGTCCGAGATAGCCTCTGGAGACGTCACCCAAGGAGCCGGCGACGACCAGGCGGACGCCGGCGCGAAGACGTATGAGCGCGAACGCGAGATCGCCCTTACCCTGAATGCGCGCGATCTGGTCGCGCAGAACGAACGTGCGATCGCCAGGATCGACGCAGGGACCTACGGAGTGTGCGAATCGTGCCACAAGCCGATCGGCAAGGAACGCCTTCAGGCGTTCCCGAGGGCGACGCTGTGCGTCAAGTGCAAGCAGAGGGAGGAACGCCGGTAGGCGGCCCACGCCGGCGCCTCTTCGCCGTCCTCATCGTGCTGGCGGCCGTGATCTACGCGGCCGACCTCGTCACCAAGACGGTGGTGCTGCGCACGCTCGAGGGCGAGGCGCCGCTGGTCGTCATCCAGGACGTCCTGCAGTTCAGGGTGATCTTCAATCCCGGGGCCGCCTTCAGCATCGGCACCGGGATGACGTTCATCTTCACCATCATCGCGGCCTGCGTGGTGGTCGCCATCGTGCGCACCGCCCGCAAGCTGGGCAGCAGGGCCTGGGCGGTCACGCTCGGCCTGCTGCTCGGCGGGGCGTTCGGCAACCTCACCGACCGCCTCCTGCGCTATCCGTCGGGCATCGGGCGCCCCACGCAGTTCCAGGGGCACGTCGTCGACTTCATCGAGGTGTTCCCCGGGCACTTCCCCGTGATCGACTATTTCCCCGTCTTCAACATCGCCGACTCCGCGATCGTCTGCGGCGGCATCCTCGCGGTGCTCCTGGCCTGGCGCAACGTGCAGATCGACGGCTCCAAGGAGGTGGCAGGGGATGACTGAGCAGCGGAGCCTGCCGGTCCCCGACGGCCTGGAGGGCGAGCGGCTCGACGCCGCCCTCTCGCGGTTGTTCGGCTTCTCCCGCACGCGCGCGGCCGAGCTGATCGGGGCCGGCGAGGTGCTGGTCGACGGCAGGCAACCGGCCAAGAGCGACCGGGTGCACGCGGGCGCCTGGCTCGACGTGACGATGCCGCCGCCGATCACCACGCCCATGCCGGTCGCCGAGCCGGTGCCGGGCATGACGATCGTCCACGAGGACGACGACATCGTGGTGGTCAACAAGCCGATCGGGGTGGCCGCCCACCCGACCGTCGGCTGGACGGGCCCCACCGTGATCGGCGGGCTGATGGGGGCCGGGCACACGATCGCCACCAGCGGCGCGGCCGAGCGGCAGGGCATCGTGCACCGGCTCGACGCCAACACCACCGGAGCGATGGTGGTGGCCAAGAGCGAGCAGGCCTACTCCCATCTCAAGCGGGCCTTCAAGGAACGTACGGTCGACAAGCGCTACCACGCGCTGGTCCAGGGGCATCCCGACCCGTTCAGGGGCACCGTCGACGCGCCCATCGACCGGCACCCGTCGGGTGACGGCAGGTTCGCCGTGGTGGCTGGCGGCAAGCCGTCGGTGACCCACTACGACACGATCGAGGCGTTCCGGGCGGCGTCGCTGCTCGACATCAAGCTGGAGACCGGGCGCACCCACCAGATCAGGGTGCACATGTCGGCGCTGCGCCATCCGTGCGTCGGAGACCTGCTCTACGGCGCCGACCCCACGCTCGCGGCCAGGCTGGGGGTCACCCGGCAGTGGCTGCACGCGGTCGCGCTGGGGTTCGAGCACCCGGCGACGGGCGAGTGGATGTCGTTCAGCACCGACTACCCGCAGGACCTGCAGAAGGCCCTCGACATCGTCCGCGCCGAGTCCTGATCAGGAATCGGTTTCGCTCTGCTGGTCCTCGTCGGCCGCCGCCTCGCCGTCCTCGGAGCCCTCGACCTGGCCGGGAGTCCGGCTGGGGTTCTCCACCTTCTCGTCCTCGCGTGGTTTCTCCGCGGACTCGGTGGGTGCGGGCGCGCGCGTGACGCGGTTGCGTTCCTCGAGAGGTGCCTCCGGCCGCTCACGGGCCGTCGGCGGCGCCGGCGTCTTCCCTCCCGGCTCGGAGAACGGGCCCGGCCTGGAGACGGGGCCGCTCTTCGGTGATCGCTCCGGCCCCGGTGACGCCTCCTCCGTCGGCGCCGGTTCGCCCGAGGTCGTCACCACGGCGGGCACCCGCTGGTGTGCCGGCACGTTGTACGGCCCGTTCGAGAACCACGCCGCACCTCCCACGACGAGCCCCACGAGCAGCGTGCCTCCCGCGATCGCGGTCAGCTGCAGCCCGCGCCTCCGTCGCGCCGTCCCCTGGACCGTCCGGGGCGGCGCGCTTCCGTGCGTCTCCGGCGCGGTGAAGGGGCCCGTGGGCTCGGGCGCCGCGCCCGCGATGATCGCGGCCAGCCGCTGCTCGGCCTCCTCCAGCGACATGCGCTCGGCCGGGTTCTTGCGCAGCAGACCGAGCAGTACGGGCGCCAGCGCCCCCGCGCGCGACAGCGGTTCCGGCTCGGCGTGCAAGACCGCGCCCAGCGTGGCCAGGGCGTTCTCCCGCTGGAAGGGCGAGTCGCCCTCGACCGCCAGGTAGAGCGTCGCGCCCAGCGCCCACAGGTCCGAGGCCGGTCCCGCCCGGCCGCCCGCGGCGCGCTCCGGCGCCATGTAGGCGGGCGTGCCGATCAGGATGCCCGTCCTCGTGACCGGGGCCTCGTCCTCCGTGGTCGCGATGCCGAAGTCGGTCAGCACCGCCCGGCCGTCCTTGGTGAGCAGCACGTTGTCCGGTTTGACGTCCCGGTGCAGCACGCCCGCCGCGTGGGCCGCGCGCAGCGCCTCCAGCAGCTGCAGCCCGACGCGGGCGGCCTGCGGCGGGGGCATCGGGCCGTCCTCGCGGATCGCCTCGCCGAGCGTGCGGGAGCGGACCAGCTGCATGACGATCCACGGGTGCCCGCGCTCCTCCAGGACGTCGTACACGGCGGCGACGCTCGGGTGCGCCACCCGGCCGGCGGCCCTGGCCTCGCGGAAGGTGCGTACGGCGAACACCTCGCGCTCCGAGCCCGTGAGGTCGGGAGGCGGCAGGACCTCCTTGACGGCCACGTCCCTGCCGAGCACCTCGTCGTGGGCCTGCCACACCGTGCCCATGCCGCCCTGGCCGATCGTCCTGACCAGCCGGTACCGTCCACCGACCATCCCCGTTGCATCGGTCATGCACGAGCGACTACCCAGTAAAAATCCGGACAAGCGCGGTAATGACCGCCGCGGACGCCAGAACCACCAGAAACGGGGCACGCAGCAGCAGGGCGATCACCGCCGCGCCGAGACCCGCCGTACGGGCCGGGTCGAACCGCAGCCCGCCCTCCTCGGTGAACATCTGCACCGCGATCAGCGCCGCCAGCAGCGCCACCGGCACCAGCTCGGCGAACCTGCTCACCACCGGATGCTCCAGCACCCGCTGCGGCGCGGCCAGCCCGGCCAGCTTGAGCGCGTAGCAGCCGGCGCAGAGCGCGGCGATGGCCCACCACAACGTCATCGGGCCATCACCACCAGAACCGCCGCGGCCGACAGCAGCACGGGGACGCCCGGCGGCAGGAACGGGGTCGCGCACAGGGCGATCGCCGCGCCCGCCCCGGCCAGCAGGCGCAGCTCGGCGCTCTTCGCCAGACGGGGCCACAGGATGGCCAGGAACGCGGCCGGGCCCACCACGTCCAGGCCCACCATGTCAGGGTCACCGAGGAACGACGTGCCGTACGCGCCCGCCAGGGTGGTGAGGTTCCACGTGACGTAGAGGCTGGCGAACGTGGTCGCGAAGCCGGTGCGCGCCGCCTCCGGGGTCGGCTGGGCCAGGGAGACGGCCGCGGTCTCGTCGATCACGCCGTGCGCGGCGACCAGCCGGCGCGGCCCGCGTACCCGCAGCAGGTCGGCCAGGCGCAGGCCGTACAGGGTGTTGCGGCCGCCGAGCAGCAGCGCGCCGAGGGTGGCGGCCACCAGGTCGCCGCCCGCGCCCACCGCGCCCGTCAGCGCGAACTGCGAGGCGCCGGTGAACGTCAGCAGGCTCAGCACGCACGCCTGCGGCACGCTCAGGCCCGCGGTGACCGCCGCGGCGCCGAAGGCGAGCCCGGACAGCCCCACGGCCAGGCCCACGCCGAAGCCGTCCCGCACGGCGGCGGAACGGTGTGTTGTCTGTTCCATGCCGCCGAGGCTAGACGTGGGGTCAAGCGCCGGTCTTGTACGTTCCTGCGGCGCGCTGGTAGGCGGCGGGAGGTACGCCCACGACACGCTTGAAATGCCGGTTGAGGTGAGCCTGGTCGGTGAAGCCCACCTCGGCCGCCACCTGCGCGGGGCGTACCCCGGACAGCAGCAGCCGGCGCGCCTGGCGTACCCGGAGCGAGGTGAGGTAGGCGTGCGGCGGCATGCCCGTCGCGGCCTTGAACGCCCGCAGCAGTGCGAACGGCCGTGCCCCCACCGCGCCGGCGAGATCGTCGAGCGTCGGCGGGTCGACGAGGCTGCCGTGGAGCAGGTCGAGCGCCTCCCGCACGGCCCGCCTGCCCTCGGCGGGCAGGGCCGCGGCCGGCCTGGGCGCGGCGTGGCGCGTCACCAGCCGGGCGAACAGCGTGCGGCTCAACGTCGAGGCGGCCAGCGCGTCGCCCCGCTCGGCCGCCTGGTGCGCCCGCCCGAGCAGGGCCGCCACCTCGTCGTCGCGCACCACCTGCTCCGGGAAGTGCGGCGTCGCGTAGGGGGCGCCCAGCTCGGCGGCGATCGAGGCCAGCGCGTCGATCGACGGATAGAGCATGCGGTACGCCCACCCGCCGGGCACGCCGGCCTGCCCAGTGTGCACCGAGTCGGGGTTGACCAGCACCAGCTCGCCCGTGCCCGCCCGGTGCAGGGTGCCACGGTAGTGGAACTCCTCGACGCCGCCCACGATGACGCCGATGGCGTAGCCGTCGTGCACGTGCCGGGAGAAACGGTGGGTGACGTAGCGGGCTTTGAGCAGGTCGGTCTCCGGCACCGCCGGGTGCCGCCAGAAGTGTGCCTGTTCCTTCATGGTCATTCGGGCATGGTCATTCGGGCATGGTCATTCGGGTCTGAACGTCTTCGCGAACGCCGCGAAGTAGTGCCGGTCGCGCTGCCAGCGCGACTGGGTGGTCTCCCAGTAGAGAGCGTACGGGCGGCCTTCCGCGGTGTGGAAACCGCGGTTGAGCACGTGAATGGTGGAACCGTCGCGCTCCCGGGTGAATTCCCAGTCGGCGGCCTCGCGGCCGAGGAACCTCGTGGGCGTGATGCGGATGCGCTCGTAGCCCTTGAACAGCTTCTTCGCCAGGATCTCCTTCTCCAGGCCGATCCAGTGCTCGCGCGGGTCGTCCCACGGGATGTCGGGGACGGTCCACTCGACGATCATCGTGCCGGAGGCGCCGGGGCGGGAGAAGGAGACGCTGTCCCTGGTGGCGTGCTTCTCGGCCCTCCACTGCCGGGGCAGGGCGATCGAGAAGCGGCCCGCGGCGCTCGTGTAGGTCCGCCAGCCCTCCGGCACCGGCGCTCTCGTGGGGTCGGGCTCAGTGGCCGGCCCTGTGGTCGGCCCTGTGGTCGGCCCTGTGGTCGGCCCCGTGGTCGGCCCCGTGGTCGGCTCAGTGGGCGTGGGCGTCGCGGTGGGCTCGCCGCCTGTCGAGCCGGTCGTGGTGCCGGTCGTGGGGGTCGCCGTCCATCCGTCGGTCAGCAGCACGCCCGCCGTGCCGAGCAGTGCCATCCCGATCACCGCCGCGGGCACCGCGATCCACCAGGTCCTGGGACGCTCGCGCCGGCCGGTTTCCGTGGGCCGCCGGTCGCCGGTGGGAAACCGGTCGCCGGTCGCCGCGCGGTCGTCGTCCGGCGGGCCGGGGGCCTCGGCCGTGCCGCCCGCCCGGCCTGGCGCCGCGGGGCCGGTGGCCGTCGCCGGCCGGTCGGGTGCGCCGGCGACGTCGTACAGGAGCCTGGCGGCCTCTTCCGCGGCCATCCTGGCGGCAGGGTTCCGGCGCAGCAGCCCCATGATGACCGGCTCCAGCGCCCCGGCCCGCGTCGGCGGCTCGGGCTCGTCACGCAGCACCGCCGCCACCGTCGCGGCCCACGAGTCGCGCTTGAACGGCGGCTCGCCCTCGACGGCCGCGTAGAGCGTCGCCCCCAGCGACCACAGGTCGGACCCGGGCCCGGCCGGATCGCCGTTCAGCCGCTCGGGAGGCATGTAGGCGGGCGTGCCCACCACGTTGCCGGTCGCCGTCAGCCCTGCCTCCGCCTCCATCGAGGCGATGCCGAAGTCGGTGAGCACCACTCTGCCGTCGTCGGCCAGCAGCACGTTCTCCGGCTTCACGTCGCGGTGCAGCACCCCCGTCGCGTGCGCGGCCCGCAGGGCGCCGAGCACCCGGCCGCCGATCACCGCGACCTGCCCCACGCGCAGCGGACCGCTCTCGCGGATCACCTCCGCCAGCGAGCGGGAGGGCACCAGCTGCATGACGATCCACGGGCGGCCGTCCTCCTCGACGACGTCGTGGATGACGATCACCGACGGGTGGTCGAGGCGGCCCGCCGCCCTGGCCTCCCTGATGGTCCTGCGGGTGAGCTCGGCCCGCCGGGCGTCGCCGACGCCGGAGTAGCGGACCTCCTTGATCGCGACCTTGCGGTCGAGCAGTTGGTCGTAGGCCCGCCAGACCACGCCCATCCCGCCCTCGCCGAGAGGCTCGAGGAGGTGGTACCGGTTGCTGACCTGCCTTGCCACGCGGGGAAGCCTACTTCGCCGGTTTGAATGTCGCGCAGAACCCTTCGAAGAAGTCGTAGTCGGCCTTCCAGTGGCTGTTCAGGGTGTGCCAGTAGATCGCGTACGCCCGTCCGTTGGTGGTGACGAAGCCCCGGTTGCGCACGCGGGTCTTGCCCGTGTTGGTGTTCCAGGTGAAGTCCCAGTCGGCCGCGGCCTTCATGTAGCCGAACTTCTCGGTGTCGACCTTTTCGATGTCGATCTTCTTGTAGCCACCGAAGTTGTGCTTGAGGTGCGGCTCCTGCTTCTTCCAGTCCTTGTACGGGTCACTGCCCGGCTTGGCCGCCTCTTCGATCATCAGGTAGGCGTTGGACGCCGCGCCCGGCCCCTTGAACTTGACCTGTCTGCCGCCGCGGTCCCATACGTCCCAGCCCTTGGGTAACCCGATGGAGAAGCCCAGTTCCTTGTCCTTGTACATCTTCCACCCGTCGGGCAGCGCGTTCGCCGTCTCGGTGGGCTCCGGGGTCGGGCTGTCGCTGGGGCTCGGGGAGGGATCCCCGGACGGGCTTTCCGACCGAGAGGTGCTCGCGGAGGCGCTCGGCGACGCCTGCGCGGGCGTCGCGGGCGCGGAGGAGACCGGCCCGCCCGCCGCCTGGTCGTCGGGGACCGAGTTCAGGCCGAGGTAGCCGCCCACGCCGGCGACGAGAACGACCGCCGCGGCGGCCGCGACGACGATCCCGGCCCGCACCTGGCCCGGCCTCGCCGCGTCCACCGTCGGCTCCGACGCCGGCCGGGGCTCCTCCGTCAGCGGGGAGATCCGGGCGCCGGTCTCCGGGACGGCCTTGGCCGCCGCGGCGGCCGCCAGAGCCGGGTCGGTCGGGGTTTCGTCCACGGCCGGAGCGGGCGCCCGCCGCGGCCTGCTCGCCGACACGGGCGGGAACGGGACCTTGCGCGCCTTGGCCGGTGTGCTGGCCGGAGGGGGCACCTCGAGCGGCTGGGCGGCGGGGAACTGCGCCGTCGGCGGCGGACTCGCCTGCGCGATGGCGGCGCGCAGCAGTCGCTGCGTCTCCTCGTACGTGAGCCGCTGCACCGGCTCCTTCACCAGCAGCCCGCTGATCACCTCGGCGAGCGGGCCGGCGTGCGGCATGGGATCGGGCTCGTCGGTGAGCACGGCGTGCATCGTGGCCAGCGCCATTCCCCGCTCGTGCGGGGAGCGGCCCTCCACGGCCGTGTACAGCGTGGCGCCCAGGGACCACAGGTCCGACTCGCGCCGCGCGGGCAGCCCCTTGAGCCGTTCGGGCGCGATGAACGCCGGGGTGCCGGCCAGCCCCGTCACGGTCAGCTGCGTCTCCGTCTCCAGCGTGGCGATGCCGAAGTCGGTCAGCACGACCCTGCCGTCGTCGGCGAGCAGCACGTTCTCCGGCTTGACGTCGCGGTGCAGCACGCCCGCCTCGTGGGCGCGGTGCAGCGCGTCGAGCACGGCCAGGCCGATCTCGGCCACCCGCTTGGGCGGCAGCGGCCCGTCCTGCTTGATCACCGTGCCCAGCGAACGTGACTGGACGAGCTGCATGACGATCCAGGGCCTGTCATCCTCCTCGATCACGTCGTGCACGACGATCACGTTGGGATGCTCGAATCTCGCCGCCGCTCTTGCCTCGCGCATGGTGCGCCGGTTCAGTAGCTGCACCTCATCGCCCAGGGCGGCGGCGTACCTGACCTCCTTGACCGCGACCGTGCGGTCGAGAAGCTCGTCGTAGGCACGCCAGACGATGCCCATTCCGCCCTTGCCGATGGGTTCCTGCAGCTGGTAGCGGCCGGCGATGCGGCGTCCGTCCTGCTTGCGATCCGACATCAACGGCCTCAAACCCTCCTCTAGGCCAAGAAATACTCCCATAGGCAGGGATCAACGGCGACTCGCCGGAGGGTCAGTCCGCCATGTGAGAAGCATTGTCCAGCAGGTGGAGGCATGGGTGTAAGGTTTCAGACATGACTTGTCGCTACGCGTTTATCGAGCCGGCTCCAGGAGGGCCGGTCGGCGGCTAGCGACCACCTGGAGTCGGCAGAGGCAGAGACGCCCCGTCTCTGCCTTTTTGGTTTTCCTGCCGGTTCCGGAGAGCCGGCCTGAGCGAGGGATCGAGATGTCATCGACCTTGGAACGGCACGCGGTGGCGGTGGGCGGGCTGCTCGTGGGCGAGGGGCCCGCCGTGGTGATCGACGGCCGGGTGAGCCTGCGGGAGCGCCACGGGCGGGCGGACGCGTACGACGTGCTGCGGGAGAGGGCCGCGCGGTCGGCTCCGCTGCTGGTGGAGCCGCTCTCGGCGGCCGACCTGCCGGCGATCGCCGCGCTCGCCGGCGCGGTGGTGGTGGGCTCGTCGTGGACGCGCGACATCCCGCTGGTGCGGGCGGCGGCCGGGCTGGGCCTGCCGGTCGTGGTGGAGCGGCGGGCTGCGGGGACTCTGGAGGAGTGGCTGGGGCTGGCCGACTACTGCGCGGCCGAGGGGGACGGGCAGGTGATCCTCTGCGAGGGGCCTTCGCTGGATCTGGGGTCGATGCGGGCCGCGCGGGTGGCGTCCGGGAGGCCGGTGCTCGCCGACGTTTCCCGAAATGTCGGGCTAGCCGCCGCAGCGGTCGCCGCCGGCGCCGACGGCCTCCTTCTCCCCGCGCCCTCTCAGAGCGCGGGCGACCCGGCCGCCTCCTCCGGCAACCGCGCCCACGCTTCCACGCGGCCCGGCGGCGCCGGGGGAGCCGGTTCCCGGAACGGTGGGACGGACTCCGCAGGGCACGGGGGCGCGGCCGGGTCCGGCAACGGCGGGACGGGTTCTGGCGGGCACGGGGGTGCGGCCGGCGCCGGGCACGGCGGGATGGCTGGTCATGGGCAGGCGGGCAAGAATGACCCCGCGGGGGGCAGGAGGCCCGGTTACGCGGGCGTCGTGGCTCGGGAGTTCGCGGCGGCGGACGGAATCGGACTGCCGGGCGTCATGGCGGACCCCGGGGCGATCCCCGAAGCCGACCAGGAGGCGGCGCTGCGGGTGGCCGAAGAGGCCGTGACCGTCGTGGGCGCCCTGCTCCGTCCTGAGGCGCCCGCCACGCTGCCGGAGTGCAGGGACGCGATCGACCGGGTGGACGCCGCGCTGGCGACGCTGCTGGAGCGCAGAGCCGAGCTGGCGGGCATCGTGCAGCGGATCAAGCCCGTCGGCGGCTTCGCCGGGCGCGACCTCGACCGGGAGCGCGCCCTCGTGAAACGCATGGCGTCGCGCGCGCCGTCGCTGGGGGAGCCGCGGCTCGCTCCCATCATGAACGCCGTCATCGAGGCGGGCCTCCACCTGGCCGAGGAACGCGCCCGCCGCTGAGCGCGCAGGCGCCGGAGTGACGGGTCAGGGGGTCGTGAGGCGGACGTTGTGCATGGGCCGGCCGGGACCCTTGGCGATCTGGCGGGTGATGAGGTCGGCGAAGCGGCGGTAGCCGGCGCCCGTCGGGTGATAGCTGCGGGCGTTGACCGCGAGTTCGCCCATGTCCACGTGCAACCCGTTGAGATACGGCTCGGGCCGTCCCACCTCGTGTCCGGTGAAGGCGTCGTAGGCGTCCACGTACTCCACGCTGCCCGGCGCCTCGAATGCGGCGAGCATGCGGTCGAAGCCGGCGGCCACCGTGCCCACCGTGTCGTTGAGGCGGCGCGTCATGCTGTTGAGCCACCGCTGGTCCTGCGGGCTGAGGTTGTCGACGGTGCGCACCGGGTTCGCCGGGAACGGGCGCGGGTAGCCGAGGACGATGACGCGGGCTCCCGGCGCGCGTACGCGCAGCTCTCTGAGGACCGTGAGGACGCTGGAGCGCAGCTCCTCGATGCGGCGCCCGACGGCGGCCTCCTGCTCGACGCAGGCCGACGAGCCGGGCAGCTTGACGATGCAGCCCGTGAGCACCTTGGTGAAACCGGCGTCGTTGCCGCCGATGCTGAGCGTCACCAGGCTGGTCGCCGGGCTGACGCGGCTGACCTGGGGTTGCCGGCCGTGCTGGCCCGATAACAGGTCGGTCGTGGTGGCGCCGCTGCAGGCGTAGAAGGCGGTGCCGCCGCCGAACCGGTAGGCCCTGGCCACGAGCGGCACGTACGAGCCCGTCGCGCGGTGGCAGCGGTCGGCGCCGTCGTTGACCGGCCGCTCGTCCAGGTCGTAGACGCCCTCCCCGGAGGAGTAGGAGTCGCCGAGCGCGACGTACGCGCCGCTCCGCGCCACCTCCACGGGCGTCAGCCGCGTCACCTGCGGCAGCAGGCCTGGCGGCTCCTGGGTGGTGGTACAACCCGTGTCCAGCATGGCGCAGGCCAGCTTCTCGAAGACGCCCAGCGGCAGGCAGGCCAGGGCCAGGGCGACGCCGATTGCGGCCGCGGCGACGGTCTGGGCGATCCTCCGCTTCGCCTCGTCCAGCGTGTCCTCCCAGAACGATCACTGCAGCATGCGCCATCGAGCCTACCCAGCCGGTGATCCATCCGGGCGCCCCGCGCGGCCCGATGTCCTGGCGGCGGCGTCCAGCTGCGACGCGGCGGCGGGCGAAGGCCCCGGAGTGTCGGCCGGGCCCACTAAAGTCGGATCGCACAACCCGTCGAGGTCAGGAGGCGTCGCTCCATGTCGTCCAGCGACTCGTTCGTCCATCTGCACGTGCACACCGAATATTCGATGCTGGACGGGGCCGCCCGCCTCAAGCAGATGTTCAAACAGGTCGGCGACCTGGGCATGCCGGCGATCGCGATCACCGACCACGGCAACATGCACGGCGCCTACGACTTCTACAAGCAGGCCACCGGCGCCGGCATCAAGCCGGTCATCGGCATCGAGGCCTACGTCGCGCCCGAGCTGCGCCACAACAAGAAGCCCGTGTTGTGGGGCGAGCCGCACCAGAAGCGGGACGACGTCTCGGCGGGCGGCTACTACACCCACATGACGATCTGGGCGCGCAACAAGGCGGGTCTGCACAACCTGATGCGGTTGTCGTCGCGCGCCTACACCGAGGGGTTCGTCCGCAAGTGGGCGCGGATGGACGCCGAGATCCTCGCCGAGCACGCCGACGGCCTGATGGCCACCACGGGGTGCCCGTCGGGCGAGGTGCAGACGAGGCTGCGGCTCGGCCAGTACGACGAGGCGCTCAAGGCGGCCGCGAAGTTCCAGGAGATCTTCGGCAGGGACAACTTCTACCTGGAGATCATGGACCACGGCCTCGACATCGAGCGCCGGGTCCGTGACGGCCTGACCAGGATCAGCAAAGAGCTCGGCATCCCGCCTCTGGTCACCAACGACTCCCACTACACCTACGAGTCCGACGCCGCCTCCCACGACGCCCTCCTGTGCATCCAGACCGGCAAGCAGCTGTCCGACCCCGACCGGTTCCGCTTCGACGGCAGCGGCTACTACATCAAGACCGCCGACGAGATGCGCGCGGTCGACTCCTCCGACCTGTGGGCCGAGGGTTGCCGCAACACGCTGCTGGTCGCCGAGAAGGTCGACCCGACCGGGTTCTTCGAGTTCAAGAACCTCATGCCGACCTACCCCGTCCCGGAGGGGATGACCGAGGAACAATACTTCCGCCAGGAGGTGTGGAAGGGCCTTGAGCGGCGTTTCCCCGGGGGCGTCGACGAGGAGCACCGCGCCTGGGCCGAGAAGGAGCTGGGCGTCATCATCCAGATGGGGTTCCCGAGCTACTTCCTCGTGGTCGCCGACTTCATCATGTGGGCGAAGCACAACGGCATCCGCGTCGGTCCCGGCCGTGGGTCCGCGGCCGGCTCGCTGGTGGCGTACGCGCTGGGCATCACCGACCTCGACCCCATCCCGCACGGCCTGATCTTCGAGCGGTTCCTCAACCCCGAGCGCGTGTCGATGCCCGACGTCGACATCGACTTCGACGAGCGCAGGCGCGGTGACGTGATCCGCTACGTGACCGAGAAGTGGGGCGCCGACAAGGTCGCCATGATCGCCACGTTCGGCACCATCAAGGCGAAGGCCGCCATCAAGGACGCCGGCCGCGTCCTGGGCTACCCCTACGCGCTCGGCGACCGCGTCTCCAAGGCGTTCCCGCCGGCCGTCATGGGCAAGGACATCCCGCTGTCGGGCATCTTCGACAAGGACCACCCGCGCTACGCCGAGGCCGGCGAGCTGCGCAAGCTCTACGAGGAAGACGTCGACGTCAAGGCGACGATGGACCTCGGCAAGGGCCTGGAGGGCCTGATCAGGCAGACCGGTGTGCACGCCGCCGGCGTGATCATGTCGGCCGAGGTGCTGACCGACTACATCCCGATCATGCGCCGCGACTCCGACGGCGCGATCATCACGCAGTTCGACTATCCGACCTGCGAGACGCTCGGCCTGCTGAAGATGGACTTCCTGGGCCTGCGCAACCTCACGATCATCGACGACTGCCTGAAGATGATCGAGTCGACCAGCGGCGAGAAGATCGACCTGCTCGAGCTGCCGCTCGACGACCGCAGGGCCTACGAACTCCTGGCGCGGGGCGACACGCTGGGCATCTTCCAGCTCGACGGCGGCGGCATGCGCTCGCTGATGCGGCTCATGCGCCCCGACAACTTCGAGGACATCTCCGCCGCCCTCGCGCTCTACCGGCCCGGCCCGATGGGCGCCAACTCCCACACCAACTACGCGCTGCGCAAGAGCGGCCAGCAGGAGATCACCCCGATCCACCCCGAGCTCGAAGAGCCGCTGAAGGAGATCCTCGACACGACCTACGGCCTGATCGTCTATCAGGAACAGGTCATGGCCATCGCCCAGAAGGTCGCCGGCTACTCGCTGGGCGGCGCCGACCTGCTGCGGCGGGCGATGGGCAAGAAGAAGAAGGCCGAGCTGGACAAGCAGTTCGTGACCTTCGAGAAGGGCATGCAGGACAACGGCTTCTCCGCCGCGGCCATCAAGGCGCTCTGGGACATCCTGCTGCCGTTCTCCGACTACGCCTTCAACAAGGCCCACACCGCCGGCTACGGCCTCGTCGCCTACTGGACCGCCTACCTCAAGGCCAACTACCCGGCCGCCTACATGGCCGCGCTGCTGTCCTCGGTGAAGGACGACAAGGACAAGTCGGCCCTCTACCTCAACGAGTGCCGCCGCATGGGCATCAAGGTGTTCCCGCCGGACGTCAACGACTCCGACTTCGACTTCACCCCGCGCGGCACCGACATCCGTTTCGGTCTGTCGGCCATCCGCAATGTCGGCGCCAACGTCGTCGACGGCATCATCATCGCCCGCAGGGAGAAGGGCCGCTTCGCCGACTTCAAGGACTTCCTGCGCAAGGTGCCGGCCATCGTCTGCAACAAGCGGGTCATCGAATCGCTGATCAAGGCGGGCGCGTTCGACTCGCTCGGCCACGTGCGCAAGGGCCTGGTCATGGTGCACGAACAAGCCGTCGACGCGATCATCGACATCAAGAAGAACGAAGCCATCGGCCAGGACTCCCTGTTCGGGGCGATCGAGGGCGGCGAGGACCAGACCTTCGACGTGCAGATCCCGCTGGGGGAGTGGGACAAGACCACGCTCCTGCAGTTCGAACGCGAGATGCTCGGCCTCTACGTGTCGGACCACCCGCTGTTCGGCGTCGAGCACATTCTCGCGGCGGGAGCCGACTGCTCGATCGCCGCAGTCCAGGACGAAAGCCGCTCCGACGGGCAGGTGGTGACCGTGGGCGGCATCCTGAGCGGGGTGCAGCGCAAGGTCACCAAGAAGGGCGACACCTGGGTGCTGACCCAGCTGGAGGACCTCGCGGGCTCCATCGAGGTGATGATCTTCCCGTCGGCCTACCAGCTCTGCTCGACGATCCTGGCCGAGGACGCCATCGTGTTCGTCAAGGGGCGCATCGACAAGCGCGAGGATGTCGCGAAGATCATCGCCATGGAGGTGACTGCCCCCGACCTGAGCCAGGAGGCGGGCGGGCCGCTACTGGTGAGCCTGCCCGTGACCCGCTGCACACCCCCGGTGGTGGGGCGGCTGAAGGAGATCCTGGCGACGCATCCGGGCACGTCCGAGGTGCACCTGCAGGTGCACAACGGGCCCAAGACGACAGTGATGCGCGTCGACGACCGCCTCCGCGTGACCCCGTCCCCCGCCCTGATGGGCGACCTGAAAGAGCTGCTCGGCCCGGCCTGCCTGGGCGCCTGACCGATCCCTCCTTTTCCTTTTTACGGCTTCGCGCGGGAGGGCCCACCCTGTGCACGCGGCCGGGCCCCGTCCAGGGTGACGCTCACCGGGTGCGCGTGGCGGGCCGCCGTGACGCGCGCCCCGTGGGCCGTCCGCGTGCACCACTCCGCGGGGCGCTGCCCTGAGGCTCGGACAGGGCGTGGTGCCGGTGGGCGGGGTGCCAGAGGCGGGGTGTCAGGGGCGGGGTGGGTGAACGTCCCTGAGGTGGAGGGCGAGGCGGGTCCGGTCAGGGAGGGCGAACTTGCGAAGCAGGCTTGAGACGTGGTTCTTCACCGTGCCCTCCGTGACGAGCAGCCGCGCCGCGATCTCCCGGTTCGTTGCCCCCTCGGCGATCAGCCCGGCCACCTCGGCCTCCCTGGCGGACAGGCCCTCATCTCGGGGACGCGGCGCGGGCGGGCGGCGGCGGATCTCGGCCACGAGGCGTCCGGCGACGGACGCGCCGAGCACCGTCTCCCCGCGCGCGGCCCGGTGGATGCCGTCCACCAGTTCCTCCGGAGTACAGTCCTTGAGCAGGTAGCCGACGGCCCCGCCGCGCAGGGCGCCGAAGATGTAGTCGTCCTCGTCGAAGGTGCTGAGCACGATGGCGGCCACGCCGGGATGCCGGGCGGACAGCCTCGCGATGAGCTCGACGCCGTCCATCCTCGGCATGCGAGCGTCCACCAGCGCCACGTCCGGCCGGCACTCGCCGGCCACGCGTAGCGCCTCCTCGCCGTCGGCCGCCTCGCAGGCCACCTCGATGCCGTCCTCGATCTCCAGCATCTTGCGCAGCGCCCGCCGGATCAGCTCCTGGTCGTCGGCCAGCAGCACCCGGATCGTGCTCATCGCGCCGCCTCCACGTCTTCGGCAGGGTTCCGGTCAGGTTCGCGGGCAGGGTCCCAGGCGGTGCCTCCGGCGGGCGGGACGGGGAGTTCCGCGCGTACCTCGAAGCCGCCGCCCTGGCGGTTGCCGGCGGTCAGGACGCCGCCCACTGTGCGGGCGCGTTCGGCGAGCGAGCGCAGGCCGAAGCCGCCGCGCGCGTCACGAACGCGGCCACGGCCGTCGTCGGCGACCACCAGCACCACCCGCTCGTCCTCGAAGGCCAGCCTGCCGCTCACGTGCCGGGCGCTCGCGTGCCGGACGGCGTTGGTCAGGGACTCCTGCAGCACGCGGTAGAGGACCAGCTCCACGTCCGGATCCAGCGGCGCCTCCCCGCCCGCCACCTCGAACGACACCGCCAGCCCTGTGCCGTCGAACGAGGCCGCGAGCCGCTCCAGCGCCGCGCCGCTGATCTGCCCTTCGAGCGCGAGCGGGCGTAGCGCCCTGACCCAGCGGCGGGCGTCGGTCAGCGCCGTCACGGTCGTCTCCTTGGCCTGCCGCACCTCCTCCCAGGCCGACTCGGGCCGGCGGGATCGGAAGCGTTCGGCGTTCTCCAGGCTCATCTTGATCACCGTCAGGTGGTGGCCGATGGAGTCGTGCATGTCCGCGGCCATCCGCGCCCGCTCCTCGGCGACCGTGAGCTCCCGGACCCGAGCGGCCAGCCGCTGTGCCTCCGCCCGCCTGCGGCGGGCCTCCAGCACGGCCGACGTCAGGCCCAGCACGAACACGGCGAACACGATGAACGGCACGGTCTGGGCGACGGCGTTCTCCACTCCGTACCCGAAGAGCAGCACGATCGTGAGGAACAGGGCGCCGGCCATGCCGCCGATGATCATCCAGGCGATCCGCATGCCGTGCACGAATGCCACGTTCGCGATGCCGATGAGCGTCAGGAGCATGTGAACCTCGGCCGAGCCGGTGATCCCCAGCATGATCGTCGCCACCAGGAAAACGACGCCCAGCGGCCGCCGCCACCCGCTGGCCCGCCGCCACGGCAGCAGGAGCCACGACCCGGTCACCACCGTCAGGTTGACGCCGAACGGCACGAGCGCGGCGATCGTCCCCGGATGGGCGAGGTATCCGGTCACGGCGGTGCCCGCGAGCACCAGCCAGAACACGGCACTGAACAGGACCGGCCGATCGGGATCGCGCAGCCGGGCCAGACGGGACTGCATGACCGCGACCCTAGTATCCCGCGCGGGCGGGGGATCCTCCTGAAGGCCCATGACCATGGTCATGGCCGATTCGGTCCGCGGCCCGATGTGCGCGCCTCGCCCGCGTTCCTAGCGTGGCCTCCCATGAGAGCCATCCATCCCGTCTGGGCGGTGCTGGTCGCCGTCGCCATCATGTTCGCGCAGGTGTTCGGCGGCACCCTCCCTGTGACCCTGCTGCTGGACTCCGATCATCCCCTCTACCGGCTGCTCGGCACGGCCGGGATCACGCTGGCGGCGTTCGTGCTGATCTATCTGGTCCGCCGCTTCCTGCACCGCCGCCCGTGGCGCGGCGTGGGACTCGCGCGGCCGCGGACGGCGGTGCCGCACCTTCTCGCAGGCGTGGTGGCGGGCGCGCTCGCGGTGGCCGTGTCGAGCCTGGTGTCGGTGGCGCTCGGCGTGGCCGCGTGGGTGCCTTGGGACGTGGTACGGCCGGCGCTGCCGTACCTGCCGCTCGGGATCGTCCTCGCCCTGCTCGGCCAGGCCTTCCCGGAGGAGCTGTTGTGGCGCGGGCACCTGTTCGACACCCTGTCGGACCGGTTGTCGCCGGTGGCGGTGCTGGCGGTGACCTCCGTGGTGTTCGGCGCGTTGCACATCATCTCGCAGAGCCCGGCGGACACCGTCGCCGAGCGCCTGCTCTACGTGGTCCAGGCGATCGCGCTCGGCTTCGCCTGCGGGGCGGCGCGGGCGCGTACGGGAACGGTGTGGATGGCGGTCGGCGTGCACTTCGGCCTGCACATCGGCAACCGGGTGCTGCCGGTTCAGGAGGTCGCGTTCGGTGTGCAGCTCGTGATCATCACCTGCGCGCTCGCCGCCGCCGGCGGCGTGATCCTCCTGGCCGGGCGACGGCGGCAGGAGGAGGGTCTGGCCGCCTGACTCCGGCGACCCTTGCCGTCGTCTCGCGGCCGCCCATGGGGCAGGATCGCAGGGTGAGCGAACTGCACTACCTGACCGCGACCGAGCTGGCCCACCTGATCAGGACCAGGCAGGTGAGCGCCGTGGAGGTCCTCCAGGCCTGCCTCGACCGCATCGAGCAGGTCAACCCGCACGTCAACGCCATCGTCACCCTGGTCGCCGACCAGGCGATCGAGGCGGCCAGGGCGGCCGACGCGGCCGAGCCGAAAGGCCCGCTGCACGGGTTGCCCGTCGCGCACAAGGACCTCGTCGACACCGCGGGCATCCGCACCACCTACGGCTCGCCGTTGTTCGCCGACCACGTGCCGGCCGAGGACGACCTGGTCGTCGAGCGGCTGCGCGCCGCCGGCGCCATCACCGTCGGCAAGACCAACACCCCGGAGTTCGGCACCGGCTCGCACACCGTCAACGAGGTGTTCGGTGCCACCAGAAACCCCTACGACCTGTCCAAGTCCGCCGGAGGCAGCAGCGGTGGGGCCGCCGCCGCCCTGGCCACCGGCATGGTTCCGCTGGCCGACGGGTCCGACATGGGCGGCTCGCTGCGCAACCCCGCCTCGTTCTGCAACGTCGTCGGCCTGCGCCCCACCCCCGGCCGGGTGCCCGCCGTGTCCGACACCGCCGCCTGGTACACGCTGTCCGTCCAGGGGCCCATGGCCAGGACGGTCGACGACCTCACGCTGATGTTCTCGGCCATCGCCGGGTTCGACCGCCGTTCCCCCTACTCGATCAGGGAGGGCTTCACTCCGGAGCCGGAGGAGGGCGTGGCGGGCCTGCGGGTGGCGTGGAGCCCCGACCTGGGTGGGTTGCCGGTCGACCCGCGCACGGCGGCGGTGACCGCGACGGCCCCGGCCGTGTTCGAACGGCTGGGAGCCAGGGTCGAGGAGGTGGAGCTCGACCTCTCCGGCGCGGAGGAGGCGTTCAGGACCTACCGGGCGTGGAACTACGCGCTGTCCTTCGGCGACCTGAGCGGCCTCGGGCCCAACACCGCCTGGAACGTCGAGCGGGGCCGTGAGGTCACCGGGGCCGCCCTGGCGGCGGCCGAGCGTGCCCGCAGCCGCCTCTACCAGCGCATGGCCGCCTTCTTCGACACCTACGACGTGCTGATCGCGCCGGTCAGCCAGGTGCCGCCGTTCCCCATCGAGCAGCCCCACGTCAGCGAGATCAACGGCGAGCGGCTTCCCGACTATCTCGCGTGGATGCGCTCCGCCTACTGGATCAGCGTCCTTCACGCGCCGGCGGCGTCCGTGCCGGCCGGGTTCACGACGGACGGCCTGCCGGTGGGGGTGCAGATCGTCGCACGGCCGTTCGAGGACGCCCGGGTCCTGCGGGTCGCCCGCGCCTTCGAGCGGGCCACCGGCCACGGCCGTCGCCGCCCCCCGCTCTGAGGGGCGGGCTCCTCACCGCGGCCGGAGCCGCCTGCCGATGTGCCGGGCGGCTCAGCAACGTCCGCCGTGGTGAAGGGTCCGCGCAACGGCCTGGCCGCCGTGGCGCGGGTGACCGGTGCCCGCCGGTCTCAGGGCAGGTCGCCGTACGGGTGCCGCAGCGGCGACTCCTGGTATCCGTGCATGCCCTCGAGCAGCCCGAACAGCCCCACCGCGAGCAGCGGCCAGAACACGAGTACGCCAGGGGCGGTCAGCGCCAGCGCCCCCGGGACGACTTTGACATCGGGCAACACGGCGGCCTCGACCATGACGGCTCCGATGGTGAACGTCGACCCGGCCCACAACGTCAGCAGCGCCCCCAGCGCCCCACCCACGCCGAGCCCGAGCAGCACCGGCAGCATGAACCGGCGGGCCGCGAACCATGCCACCCCGCCGCAGAGCAGTCCCAGCCCGCCCGTGATCACCGCGAACCAGCCGTCCGCCGCGATCAGGGCCTGCGTGGACGGATCGGCCAGCACGGATTCGCCACCCTCCGTGACGGTGTACGGGGCCCGTGGGGAAACGCCTGACCAGAGCAGCCCCGCGGCCACCCCGAGAGCAGCGAGTGTGAGGACAGTTACCGCAAAAGCGCGTACTTCCCTCGTCACGCCACTCCCCTTCACATGTGCGTCCGAATCAGCTTGATGGTATCCCCCGGTTAGGCTCACTTCGTGATTGCAGAAGAGGTCTGGCTGATAGAGCCCTCCGGTCCGCTCCGGGGAGACGTCGAGGTGCGCGGTTCCAAGAACGGCGTGTCCAAGCACATGGTCGCCGCCATGCTGGGCAGCGGCGAGAGCAGCATCCATAACGCGCCCGAGGTGGGCGAGGTCGAAATCACGGCGGCCATGCTGCGGGCGCTCGGCATCGATGTGGAGATCTCTCGTACGGAGATCAGGATCGCGCAGGGGCCCGAGATCGAGCCGCGGGTGCCCGACGCGTTCACCGGCCTGAACCGCATCCCCATCCTCATGCTGGGCCCGCTGCTGCACCTGGCGGGGGAGGCGTTCGTGCCGCTGGTCGGCGGCGATCCGATCGGGCGGCGGCCGGTGAACTTCCACGTGGAGGCCCTGCGCGCGATGGGCGCCGAGGTGGAGGTGGGCGACGCCGGCATCTTCGCCAAGGCCAAGCGGCTCAACGGCACCCGGATCGAGCTGCCCTACCCGAGCGTGGGCGCCACGGAGACGGTGCTGATGTCCGCGGTGCTGGCCGAGGGCAAGACGGTGCTGAAGAACGCCGCGATGGAGCCCGAGGTGGTGGAGCTGGCGCTGTTCCTGCAGCGGATGGGGGCGAGGATCGAGCTCTCGCCCGACCGCAGGATCGTCATCGAGGGCGTCGAACGGCTGCGCGGCGCGTCCACGTGGCTGAACGGCGACCGCATCGAGGCGTTCTCGTACCTGGCGGCGGGCCTGATCACGCAGGGTGAGGTGCGGGTGCACGGCTGCCCGCAGGATCGCCTGGTCACCGCGATCACCACGCTGGCCAGGATGGGCGCGCAGTTCGACATCAACGACGAGTACCTGTGCGCGACCGCGCCGCCCGAGGGGCTGCGCGCGGCCGCCGTGCAGACCGACACCCATCCCGGCTTCATGACCGACTGGCAGACGCCGCTGATGGTGCTGTTCACGCAGAGCCAGGGCATGTCGGTGCTGCACGAGACGGTCTTCGAGAACCGCCTGGTGTACGTGCCCGCGCTGCAAAGGATGGGCTGCGAGATCGAGGTGTTCGACCAGTGCCTGGGCGGGCCCGCCTGCCGCTACCACGACACCAACGCCCGCCACTCGGCCGTCGTGCGCGGCGTGTCCCAGCTCAAGGGCGCGGATGTGACGCTGCCCGACATCAGGGCGGGCTTCTCGGCGGTGCTGGCGGCCGCGGTGGCCGACGGGCCCTCCACGCTGCGCGGCGTGCACCACATCGAGCGGGGCTATCACCGGCCGTTCGAGCAGTTCGCGTCCCTGGGTCTGGACATCCGCAGGAAACGGTAAAGGATCACGGGCGGGCGTTTGCCGTCGATCCGGGCGTTGCAGATCGTCTAAGTGACCGTACTCAGATCCGTCGGTGCGCTCGGACTGGCGGGAGCGCTCGGTGGAGTGCTGACGGCGGCACTGGCCGTGCCCGCCGTCAGCGGGAGTGGCATGGCCGCCAAGAACGTCGCGAACACGTTCCTCGACCTGCCGCCCGCTCCGCATGAGGAGCCGCTCGCGCAGGTGACCAGGCTGCTGGACAAGGACGGCCGCCAGTTCGCCCAGTTCTACGAGGCCAACAGGACGAACGTCGGGCTCGGCGCGGTCGCCCCGGTGATGCGCCAGGCGATCGTGGCCATCGAGGACGCCCGCTTCTACGAGCACGGCGGGCTCGACGTCAGGGGCACGTTGCGGGCGCTGCTCACCAACACCCAGGCGGGCGGCATCCGGCAGGGCGGCTCGTCCCTGACCCAGCAGCTGGTCAAGAACATCCTGGTCGAGGGCGCGCGGACGGAGGCGGAACGCGACAAGGCGCGCGCACCCAACCTGGCGCGAAAGATCACCGAGCTGCGGCTGGCGCTGGCGCTGGAGGAGAAGTACCGCAAGGACGAGATCCTCGAGCGCTACCTGAACATCGCCTACTTCGGCGCCGGCGCGCACGGCGTGGAGGCGGCGGCCAGGCGCTTCTTCTCCACCTCGGCCTCCAGGCTGACCCTGACAGAGGCGGCCACGCTGGCGGGCGCGGTGCGGATGCCGTACTCGACCGATCCTTCGCTCGGAGGGGAGCACCGGGCGCGGTTGAAGGCTCGGCGCGACCTCGTGCTCGACCGGATGGCCGGGCTGAAGCTGATCACGCAGCGGCAGGCGACCGACGCCAAGAACGCGCCGCTGGGTCTGCGGCTGCGCCCGGAGCCCGGCGGCTGCGCGCAGAGCGCGTATCCGTTCTTCTGCCTGTACGTGCAGCGCGAGCTGCTGTCGAACCCTGTCTTCGGCAACACCCCCACCGAGCGGCGCAGGCGCATGGCCAGGGGAGGGCTGGTGATCAGGACGAGTCTCGACCCGATCGCGCAGCACGCCGCCGAGCAGGCCATCCGCCGGTACGTGTCGCCGGAGGACACCGAGGTGGCCGCCGAGGCCATGGTGGAGCCGCGCACGGGGCGGATCAGGGCGATGGCCGCCAGCAAGCGGTTCGGCCGCAACCCCGGCAACCGCAAGAACGGCCCCAAGACCACCTTCAACCTGCCCGCCGACACGGCGCACGGCGGCGGCCAGGGGTTCCAGGCCGGTTCCACGTTCAAGGCCTACACGCTGGCCACGGCGCTCAAGCAGGGGTGGCGGTTCGGCGACGGCTTCAAGACGCCGGGGGCGCTGGTGCCAGGGCAGGGTTACCGCGACTGCGCCGGCCGGCCCGTGAACGACCCGAACACGCGCATCCTCAACGCCAGCGGCGAGGGGGAGGGCGGCCCGCACAGCATCGAGACGGGCACCTGGAAGTCGGTGAACATCTTCTTCATGATGCTGGAGCGCAAGGTCGGCCTCTGCAACGTCGTGAAGACGGCCAGGTCGCTCGGCGTCGTCAGGGCCGACGGGGAGCCGCTGAAGGAGGTGCCGACGTTCACCCTGGGCGTCAACGAGATGGACCCGGTGACGGTGGCGGCGTCGTTCGCGACGTTCGCCGCGCGGGGCCGCTACTGCCGGCCGCTGGCGATCGTGGAGATCGTCGGCAGGGACGGCCGGCGCACCCACGTGCCGCCCTCGTGCGAGCAGGTCATCGAGCGGCCGGTCGCCGACGCCGTCAACTACGTGCTGCAGGGGGTGTTCACCGAGGGCACGATGAGGGGCCAGGGCATCGGCCGCCCGGCGGCGGGCAAGACGGGCACCAACAACGGCTACACCTCGGCGTGGTTCGCCGGGTACACGCCGGCGCTGGCCGGGGCGGTCAGTGTCGGGGACATCCGCGGGTCCTACCGGTTCCCGCTGACGGGCGTGCGGATCGGTGACCGCTATTACGGCTCGGTGCAGGGGGCGTCGCTGCCGGGGCCGATCTGGGTGGAGTCGATGCGGCCCGCGCTGCGCGAGGTCGAGCCGCGCGGATTCCCGGGGCCGGACATGTCCCGCTTCGGTGGCGGCCACACGCCGGGTCTGAAGGAGGCGCTGGCCGAGGAGGAGCGGCGTGAGGGCCGGCGCGGCGACCGCCACGCCCGCAGGCCCCGCCATCTCTTCGAGTGGCTGCTCGGGCGCAGGCCGCGGCGGGTGGAGGTCACGCTGCCGGGCCGGGACCGGCACGACGGCCGCCACCGTGACCGGCCCCGGCGGCGGAACTAGCGCTCAGCCGGTCTTGCCGATCGGTGCCGTGACGGCACGAGTGAGCGTGACGAGGTTGTCGGGCGCGGTCTCGATCTGCAGGCCGCGCCTGCCCGCCGAGAAGAAGATCGTCTCGAAGTCGAGGGCCGAGGAGTCGACCACCGTCGGAAGTTGCTTGCGCTGGCCCAGCGGGCTGATGCCGCCGACGACGTAGCCGGTCACCCGCTCCACCTTGGCGGCGTCGGCCATCGCCGCCCGCTTGCTGCCGAGGGCACTGGCCAGCGCCTTGAGATCGAGCTTGCCCGACACCGGCACGACCGCCACGGCGAGCCCGCTCTCGACCTCCGCCACCAGGGTCTTGAAGATGCGTTCGTACGGCACGCCGAGCGCGTCGGCGGCCTCCTCCCCGTAGGCCTGCGCGGAGGCGTCGTGTGCGTAGGGGTGGAGCGTGAACGCGGTCTTGGCCTTGGTCAGCGCCACGGTGGCCGGGGTGCCGCCCTTGCCTTTCGAACTACTCACGACATCCGATTGTAGCGAATCTACAGTGTAAAGGCGCGGCCGGGGGTGTGCCCGAACGCCCGCCTGAACACGTCGATGAAGGCGCTCGCCGAGGCCCATCCGCACCGGTGGGCGACGGCGGTCACGGAGACGCCGTCGGCGAGCAGCAGCAGCGCGTGGTGCAGCCGGAGCTGGGTGCGCCACTGGGGGAAGCTCATGCCGAGCTCGCGGCGGCACAGCCGGGCCAGCGTGCGCTCGCTGGTGCCGGCCTGGACGGCGAGCCGGGCCAGGGGCCGGCCGTCGGCGGGGTCGCGGTGCAGGGCCTCACAGACGGCGGCCAGCCGGGGATCACGGGCGGCGGGCAGGTGCAGCGGCTGCTCGGGTGCGCGCCTGAGCTGGTCGAGCAGCACGGCACGCAGCCGTTCCCGCTCGCCGCCGACCGGGCCGTCGTCGCCGGTGCAGGCGATGATCAGCTCGCGGAGCAGGGGGCCGACCGCGAGCACCGCGGGGCGGTCGAGGCCGAGCGGGTTGTCGGAGAGCCCCACCAGCCGCAGGTCCGTGTCGCCGCGGGCGCGGTGCTCGTGGACGGTGCCGGCCGGGATCCAGATGGCCCGGCTGGCGGGCGCCACCCAGATGCCCGAGCCGGTGGTGACGGAGAGCACGCCGCGGCAGGCGTACACGATCTGGTGGGTGTCGTGCCGGTGCGCGTCGATGCCCGCGCCCGGGGCCAGGGGCCGCCGGCCGGTGGGCGCCTCGGGCGTGTGGCGGATCTCCGACATGGATTGGCAATTTATCGGAAGCGCGCCAGTCTCGCCATGTACAGGATCGGAGCGTGAACAGGATCCCCTCGCTCGCCGCCGGCCACGCGACCGTCGACTTCTACCAGGGCGCGGTGCCCGCCCTCGTGCCCTTCCTGGTGGCCGGGCGCGGGTACGGCTACGTCGCCGTCTCCGGCATCGTGCTGGCCGCGACGTTGTCGTCGTCGATCGTGCAGCCGCTCTTCGGCGTCCTGACCGACCGGTGGCGGATGCCGTGGCTGATCCCGGTGAGCATGGTGGTCGCGGGCGCCGGGGTGGCGTTCGGCGGCGTGACGGACTCCTATGTGCTGACCTGGCTGGCGGTGGCGCTGTCCGGGCTGGGCGTGGCGGCCTACCATCCGGAGTCGGCGCGGCTGGCCAGGGTCGCCAGCGAGGGCAGCCACGTCCGGATGAGCTGGTTCTCGCTGGGCGGGACGCTGGGCTTCGCCTGTGCTCCCGTACTGGTGACGCCGCTGCTGGCGGTGTGGGGGCTCGGCGCGTCGCCGTTCCTCGCGGCGCCGGCGGTGCTGGGGGCGGTGATGACGCTCCCGGCGATCCGGGCGCTGTCAGGGGCCGGTCCCGTGGCGCGGGCGGCCGCGCCGGTCTCCCGCCGGGACGACTGGCCGTCGTTCGCCCGGCTGACGCTGGTGATCGTGTTCCGCTCGGTCGTGTACGTCGGGCTGAGCGCCTTCGTGGCCCTCTACATGGGGGGAGGGGCGGCCGGGGCGGTGGCGCTGTTCGTGTTGTTCGCCGGCGGGGCGGTGGGCACGGTGCTCGGCGGCCGGCTGGCGGCCCGCTGGGGCCGGGTGCGCACGATGGGCCTGGCCTACCTGCTGGCGGTCCCCGCCGTCGCCGGCGTGGTTCTGGTTCCAGGGCCGGTCGCGTACGCCTTCGTCGCCGCCTCGTCGATCGCCCTGTACGCCCCGTTCTCGCTGCATGTGACGCTGGGGCAGGATTTCCTGCCGAGCCGGGTCGGCACGGCCAGCGGCGTGACCCTGGGGCTGGCGGTGAGCGTCGGCGGCCTGGCCAGCCCGCTGGTGGGCGCGGTGGCGGAGGCGGCGACGCTGCGGGTGGCGCTGGCGTGCCTGATCGTGTTCCCCGTCCTGGCCTGGCTGCTGGCGCGCACGCTCAAGGATCCCGCCCTCGACCCCGCCACCTGACGCCCCACCCGGCGTACCTGCCCCGCCCGGCGCGCCGCCTCAGGGCCGGGTCTTGAGCCGTACGGTGCCGGCGTTGTCCTTCTGCGAGGGGTCGAGGGCGGTCGAGGCCACGTGCCCGACGACGTGCAGGGGTGTGCGGGCGTCCCGGGCGACGGCGATCGTGGCCGTGATGCGCACCGGCCGGCGCGGGTGGATCGTGGCGATCGTGCAGGAGGCCTTGGCGGGTTCGCGTACGCAGGTGGCGCCACGGGTCGCCGTGAGGGTCGCCCCGGCCGACAGGGTGAGCGTGACGGGGACCTGGGCGGCGGCCATCAGGCCGCGCATCGTGACGGTGGCCGTGACGGTGACGGGGGAGCCACGCCTGACCGGTCGTCCGGGCCCTCTGAGCTTGACCGACAGGGCGTCGTACACACCTCGCGGATCGGCCTGGCGGACGATGGCGCCGTAGCCTTCGGCGTTGAGCGCGTTGGCGACGGCGTTCCCTGCGGCGTAGCCGTCCTCCTTGCCCGCCGACAGCACCCCGACCAGGTCTCTGGTGCCCTGGACGAGCCACGGCCCGCCGCTGTGGCCCTTGTGCAGGTGGCAGTTGTGCGTCTCCAGCCGGCCCGGACGCGAGGTCGTGGCGGAGCGGCGGGCTTCGGCCGGGGCGACGGGCAGGGCGGCCGGCAGGGCGGCCGGCAGGGCGGCCGGCAGGGCGGCCGGCAGGGCGGCCGGCAGGGCGGCCGGCAGGGTGGCGCCGAGGACCATGCCGGTGGCCTGGTGGGTGCGGCCGAGGCACCAGAGCTGGTCCCGGCCGTCGTACGGCTGCCTGCCGAGCACACCGGGGTAGCCCATGGTGGCGATCGTGTGCCTGCCGCCCTGGCTGCGCATCGGGGTGAAGGCGCCGACGGCCTTCTGGAGGGTGCGCTTGCGGGTGCCGACCTCGATGAGGGCGATGTCGTAGACGGAGTTCCAGTCGCCGCCGGTCAGGCCGGTGTAGCCGTCGGGCTTCCACGCTCGCCGGCCGCCCCACCGCCCGTACGGCTCGCGCTTCTTCACCGTGGCCGCCCGCCCGTCGTAGGCGGGGACGAACGCGAAGCGCTGGTGCCAGCGGCCGGTCGTGGCGCCCGCGGGAACGCTGTAGACGCAGTGGGCGGCGGTGACCACGAGCTTTTCCGCGGCCGAGCGGACGACGGAGGCGCTGCAGGAGTCGCCGTGCCCGCCGGAGTTGACGAAGAAGAGCCTGCCGGTGATCCGGCTGGTGGCCGCGCTCGTGTACGGCCGCCGTACGCGGGCGTACCCGTTGGCGTCGCTGCCCGGAGTGAGTCGCTTGGACGCGGGTACGCTGTGCCGCCGCGCCCCTGCTAGGTTCGCCGTCCCTACCGGTGGTGGGGCCGGTGGTGGGGCCGGTGGTGGGGCCGGTGGTGCGGCCGGTGGTGCTCCGCGCTTTCCCGCGGAGCTCTCCGGCGGGCCGGCGGCGTCGGCGGCGGCCTGCCGTTCGGCGGTCCAGTAGCGCACGGCGTGTTCCGGGCGCATGGGCGGTGACGACACGGCGCCGGAACGTGCCTGCGCCTGGGCGGGCGGCCGGATGGGGGTGACCGTGCGGACGGCGGGCGGGGCCGGCGCGAGGGACAGCCACGCCAGCGTGGCCACCACGATGACCAGTGTCTTCGGCACAGCGCCCCTCCCGGACACGTCGATACCTCAGATCACTCTAAGTCACTATTTGTAAACGAAGTGTAGTTTGCGGGTTTCCCTGTCGCACGGTCAGCCCGCGGCCGCGTCCGTCCCCGGCGGAGCGATTCCGGCCGTACGGGCCTCGGACGGCTCGCGGTCGGGGCGCAGGCCGCGCCAGGACGGGTGGCGCAGCCTGCCGTCGCCGGTGACCTCGGCGTACTGCACCTCGCCGACCACCCGTGGATCCACCCAGCGCGCGTCGCGGGCGTCCTCGCGCGGCAGCGGCTCGTCGAACGGCGGATCACGCCGCTCCAGCGGCGTCAGGCGGTCGTGCAGGTCGCGGAGCATGGCCTCGGTGAACCCGGTGCCGACGTGTCCCACGAACCGCAGCCGCCCGCGCGGGTCGTATGCGCCGAGCAGCAGCGAGCCGAACGTGCCGGAACGCCGCCCGCCGCCCGGTTTCCACCCGCAGATCACGACCTCGGCGGTGCTGACGTTCTTGACCTTCGTCCACTCGGCGCTGCGCCGGCCCGGCCGGTACGGCGAGTTCATCCGCTTGCACACGACCCCTTCGAGCCCGAGGCGGCGGGAGGAGTCGACCGCCTGCGCGGCCCCGCCGGCGAACCAGACGGGCACCTGCCACCGGTAGCCGGGCGTGAGCGTGCTCTCCAGCAGGTCCCTGCGCTCGGTGTACGGGCGCGCGATGACGGCGTGGTCGCCGAGATGCAGGATGTCGAACGCCATGAACGTCACCGGCACCGTTCTGGCCAATTCGGCCACGATCCGCGGATTGCGCTGGTGCATCCGGGGTTGCAGCGCCTCGAAGCTGGGCCGTCCCGCCTCGTCGAACGCGACGATCTCCCCGTCGACGACGGCCGCGCGCCGGCCGGTGGCGTCTCCCATGAGCTGCAGTTCGGGGTAGGCGGGGGTGATGTCCTTGGCGTTGCGCGACATCAGGCGTACGTGGCCGTCCTCGATGTAGGCGAGCGCGCGTACGCCGTCCCACTTCATCTCCACGGCCCAGCCCGGGCCCTGGACGGCGGTCAGGGTGCCGAGCTGGGCCAGCATGGGCCTGTAGGCAGGCAGCCGGACCATGGTGCAGGCCGTACCCCCTTCGCTGGGCCGGCAGTGGCCGACGGGGGTCTACAGATGGTCAAGGGGCGCGTTCTCCACGAGGTCGGCCAGGTCGACGCCGTGCTCGCCGAGCTCGGCGACGGTGGCGCAGTAGCCGCGCAGGTAGCTTCTGCCGTTGACCTGGTGGGTGACGCGCAACAGCGGGCGATCATCGAGGATGATCGCCTCGACCAGGATGCCGCCGGGGCCGTGCCACTGTCCCATGCCGGAGAGAGTAAATGAACCGGACATACAGGACAAGAGATATGAAACATCTCGCCCGGTTCGTGGTGGGGAGGCGGCGTACGGCCCTGCCGTGCGGGGTCCGTGACACGCGGGCGGCGTAAAGGTCCGTAACGTTAAGTTTCCCTTGTCATGAGATTTCCGGGCATGGCGCGTTAATGATGGTCCGACCGGGGCAGTTAGGAGGAGCTCTGGCTTTCCCCGGCCATGGCCGTGCCCCCGTGACGGCCATGGCCCCCGCCCCGGCAGGCCCGGTCCGGGGTGACGGCGGCCGCGGGCGCGGCTTCGGCGAGCGCCGCCCCGCGGCCGTCACACGTTCCGCCCGGAAGGTCGCCCGAGAAGTCCGCATGGTGGACGGATGGGGATCCGCCGCCCGGACTCCGTAAACTGTGATGGTGATTTCCCGTATCGACATGCGCGGTTCGCTTCCCGCGGACCTGCGCGACGTGCTGCCCCGCGCCGAGCTCGACGTCGAGGCCGCCCTGGAGAAGGTGCGGCCCATCTGCGAGGACGTGCGCCATCGTGGGGCGGCAGCCGTACGGGAGCTGACCGCCAGGTTCGACGGAGTCGAGATCACCGCCACCCGCGTCCCCGCCGAGGCCCTCGACAGGGCGCTGCGCGAGCTCGACCCCAGGGTCAGGGCGGCGCTGGAAGAGTCGATCAGGCGGGCCAGGCTCGTCCACCGCGACCAGCGGCGCGCCGACGTCACCACCCAGGTCGTGCCCGGCGGCACGGTGACCGAGCGGTGGCTGCCCGTCGAGCGCGTGGGCCTCTACGTCCCCGGCGGCCGCGCGGTCTATCCGTCCAGCGTGGTGATGAACGTCGTGCCCGCCCAGGAGGCCGGCGTCGGCTCGCTGGCCGTGACTAGCCCGGCGCAGAAGGAGCACGGCGGGCTCCCGCACCCCACGATCCTGGCCGCCTGCGCGCTGCTCGGCGTCGACGAGGTCCACGCGGCCGGCGGGGCGCAGGCGGTGGCCATGTTCGCCTACGGCACTGAGGAGTGCCCGGCGGCCACGATGGTCACCGGCCCGGGCAACATCTATGTGGCGGCGGCCAAGCGGCTGCTCAAGGGCCGCATCGGCATCGACTCCGAGGCCGGTCCCACGGAGATCGCCATCCTCGCCGACGAGACGGCCGACCCCGTCCACGTCGCCGCCGACCTGATCAGCCAGGCCGAGCACGACGTGATCGCGGCCGCCGTGCTGGTCACCACCAGCGCCGAGCTGGCCGACGCGGTCGAGAAGGAGCTGCCGGGGCAGGTCTCCGCGACCAGGCACGCCGAGCGCATCACCGAGGCGCTGAGCGGCAGGCAGTCGGGCATCGTGCTGGTGAGTTCCGTCGACGACGGCCTCAAGGTCGTCGACGCCTACGCCGCCGAGCACCTGGAGATCCACACTGCCGACGCCGCGGCCGTCGCCGCCCGCGTCAGGAACGCCGGTGCGATCTTCGTCGGCCCCTACGCGCCCGTCTCGCTCGGCGACTACCTCGCCGGGTCCAACCACGTGCTGCCCACGGGCGGCTGCGCCTGCCACTCCAGCGGCCTGTCGGTGCAGTCGTTCCTGCGCGGCGTCCACGTCGTCGACTACTCCCGCGAGGCGCTCGCGGGAGCGGCGGCCCATGTGTCGGTGCTGGCCGACGCCGAAGACCTGCCGGCGCACGGCGCCGCGATCCGCGCCCGTTTCGACTGGCGAGTGCCCACGGAGACCGAGTGAACCTCGACGACCTGCCCATCCGCGACGACCTGAGGGGCAAGACGCCGTACGGCGCGCCCCAGATCGACGTCCCGGTCCGGCTCAACACCAACGAAAACCCCTACCCGCCCTCGCCTCGGCTGGTCGACGACCTGGCCGAGGCGGTGCGGGCCCAGGCGGGCGAGCTCAACCGCTACCCCGACAGAGACGCCACCGCCCTGCGCGCCGACCTGGCCGCCTACCTCGGCCACGGCCTGACGAGCGAGCAGGTGTGGGCCGCCAACGGCTCCAACGAGGTGCTCCAGCAGATCCTGCAGGCGTTCGGCGGCCACGGCCGCACCGCCATCGGATTCGAGCCCTCCTACTCGATGCACCCGATCATCACCAGCGGCACCAGCACCGAGTGGATCCAGGCCAGCCGCGAGTCCGACTTCTCGATCGACCCCGGCAAGGCCGTGGCGGCGATCGAGGAGCACCGGCCCGACATCGTGTTCCTTGCCTCGCCCAACAACCCGACCGGCACGGCCCAGCCGCTGGCCACGATCGAGGCGGTCCTCGCCGCCGCGCACGGCGTGGTGGTGGTCGACGAGGCCTACGCGGAGTTCGCCCGCGAGGGCACCGCGTCGGCGCTCACCCTGCTGCCCGCCCACCCGCGGCTGATCGTCACCAGGACGATGTCCAAGGCGTTCGCCATGGCCGGCACCCGGCTCGGCTATCTCGCCGCGCACCCGGCCGTGGTGCAGGCGCTGCTGCTGGTGCGCCTGCCGTACCACCTGTCCACGCTCACCCAGACGGCGGCGCGCGTGGCGCTGCGGCACCGCGCCGAGCTGCTGGGCACGGTCGACGCGCTGCGGCGCGAACGCGACGACACGGTGGCGTGGCTGCGGTCCAAGGGCCTGCGGGTGGCCGACTCCGACGCGAACTTCGTGCTGTTCGGGCGCTTCCCCGACCGGCGCGCGGTGTGGGAGGGCCTGCTGGAGCGCGGAGTGCTCATCCGCGAGGTGGGCCCGCCAGAATGGCTGCGGGTGTCGATCGGCACCGGCGAGGAGATGGCGGCGTTCCGCGCCGCCCTGGAAGGAGTGCTGTGAGTCGCGTCGGCCGCGTCGAGCGTGTTACGAAGGAGACCTCGGTCCTGGTGGAGGTCGGCCTCGACGGCACCGGCCGGGTCGAGGTGTCGACAGGGGTCGGCTTCTACGACCACATGCTGGCCCAGCTGGGCAAGCACGGCCTGTTCGACCTGACGGTCAAGACCGAGGGCGACCTGCACATCGACTCGCACCACACGATCGAGGACACCGCGCTCGCCCTGGGAGCTGCGTTCCGCGAGGCGTTGGGCGACAAGTCGGGCATCAGGCGGTTCGGCAGCGCGTCGTGCCCGCTGGACGAGTCGCTGGCCCAGGTCACCGTCGACCTGTCCGGCCGCCCCTACCTCGTGCACTCCGAGCCCGAGGGCATGGCGCCGATGATCGGCCCCGAATACGACACGACGATGACCCGCCACATCCTGGAGTCGTTCGTCGCGCAGGCCGCCATCTGCCTGCACGTCCACGTCCCCTACGGCCGCAACGCCCACCACATCGTGGAGTCCCAGTTCAAGGCCCTGGCCAGGGCCCTGCGCGAGGCGTCCGAGCTCGACCCCCGCGCCACGGGGGTGCCCAGCACCAAGGGCGTCCTATGACCGAAAACCTCATCGCCGGCGTGCTGGTCTTCCTCGGGCTGTTTCTCATCGGCGGGGTGTTCTCCCTCGCCAAGCAGGGGCTTAAGCTCGGTGCGGCGATCTGCGCGTTCGGCGCGGCGATGGCGATCACGGCGGGGGTGCTGTGGTGGTGAGCAAGGACGTGGTGGTGCTCGACTACGGGTCGGGCAACCTGCGCTCGGCCGAGCGCGCGCTGGCCAGGGCCGGCGCCGATGTGACCGTGACGTCCGACTTCGACGCCGCGCTCTCCTGCGACGGGCTGGTGGTGCCGGGCGTCGGCGCGTTCGAGGCGTGCATGGCGGGTCTCAAGGGCGTGCGCGGCGAGCAGATCATCGGCCGCCGCCTGTCCGGGGGGCGCCCGGTGCTGGGCATCTGCGTCGGCATGCAGATCCTGTTCGCCCGGGGGGTCGAGCACGGCGTGGAGACCCAGGGCTGCGGCGAGTGGCCGGGCACGGTGGGCCGGCTCGACGCCCCCGTCCTGCCCCACATGGGCTGGAACACGGTCAAGGCGCCGGCCGGCAGCGTGCTGTTCGCCGGGCTCGACCCCGCCACCCGTTTCTACTTCGTCCACTCCTACGGCGTGCGCGAGTGGGAGCTGCAGGCGGGCGACGGCTTCTCCGATCCGCTCGTCACGTGGGCCGAGCACGGCGTTCCGTTCGTGGCCGCCGTGGAGAACGGCCCTCTCATGGCGACCCAGTTCCACCCCGAGAAGTCCGGCGACGCCGGCGCCACCCTGCTCCGCAACTGGCTCGGCACGCTGTGAGCGGGCGAGTGGGCCGGGAGGTCAGGTGAGCAAGGAACGCGCCCGGCGGCGGGCCGAGCGCGAGGCGGAGCGGGCCCGCGCTATCCGGGCCAACGAGCTGCGGCAGGCGCGCCGGGCCCGCCGCCGTGCGTTCCTGGGCCGGGTGATCCCGCGCCCGGCACGGATCGCCCGCCAGAGCGGCCTGCTCGCCCGCCGCCGCCGCGCCCAGAACGCCGTGGTGGCACTCGGGCTCCTGCTCGTGCAGGTGATCGTCTGGCTGGTCTGGGGCTCGCCGCCGCTCAGCTTCGGTGTCCTCGTCCTGTCCCTGCTGCTCACACCCGTTGTCGTGACCCTCGCCTTCGACCGGAGGATCTGATGTCGTTGCAGTTGCTGCCCGCCGTCGACGTGGCCGGTGGCCAGGCCGTACGCCTGACCCAGGGCGAGGCCGGCACCGAGACCCGCCACGGCGAGCCGCTCGCCGCCGCGCTCGCCTGGCAGGACGCCGGCGCCGAGTGGATCCACATGGTCGACCTCGACGCCGCGTTCGGCCGGGGCGGCAACCGCGAGCTGATCGCCGAGGTCATCGGCAAGCTGGACGTGAACGTCGAGCTGTCCGGCGGCATCCGCGACGACGACTCGCTGGCCGCCGCGCTGGCCACCGGTTGCCGCCGGGTCAACATCGGGACCGCCGCCCTGGAGAACCCCGGCTGGTGCCGGAAGATCATCGCCGAGCACGGCGACCGGATCGCGGTGGGTCTCGACGTGCGCGGCACCACGCTGGCCGCCCGCGGCTGGACCAAAGACGCCGGCGACCTGTGGGAGGTGCTCGACCGGCTGGAGGCCGACGGCTGCCCTCGCTACGTCGTCACCGACGTGACCAAGGACGGCATGCTCCAGGGCCCCAACCTCGAGCTCTACCGCCAGATCTGCGCCCGCACCGACCGGCCGGTCGTGGCCAGCGGCGGCGTGTCGAGCCTCGACGACCTGATCGCGCTCTCCTCTCTCGTTCCCGACGGAGTGGAGGGTGCCATTGTGGGCAGGGCCCTTTACGCTCACGCGTTCACGCTGGAAGAAGCACTTGCCGCGGTACGCGTGTAGCTGTGCCAGGAGGGGGCGGGATGAGCGTCAGCAGCATCGGCATGGAAAACACCGGGCGGAGGGTGTTCTCGGGTGGCATCTGGGAGGAGAGGTACGGTTACGCCCGCGCTGTCATCGCGGGTGACCGGGTGATCGTGTCCGGTTGCACGGCCACCGTCGAAGGAGAGGTGCGCCACCTCGGCGACGCCTACGAGCAGGCCCTGACCGCGATCGACATCGCGCTGGCGGCCGTCGCGACCGGCGGCCTGACCCGCGAGGACGTCGTCATGGTCCGCTACTACGTCGTGGAGCAGCGCCACTTCGACCCCGTCGGGCGGGCCATCCACGACGTCTTCCGCGAGGTGCGCCCCGCCTGCACCGGGGTACGGGTGGCCGGGCTGGTCGACCCGAGGATGCTGGTCGAGATCGAAATAGAGGCACTGCGAGCATGACCGTGGCGGTAAGAGTCATTCCCTGTCTCGACGTGGACGCCGGGCGCGTCGTCAAGGGCGTCAACTTCGAGAACCTGCGTGACGCGGGCGACCCGGTCGAGCTGGCCAGGCGCTACGACGAGGAGGGCGCCGACGAGCTGACCTTCCTCGACATCACCGCGTCGTCCGGCGAGCGCGAGACCATGCTCGACGTGGTGCGCAGGACCGCCGAGCAGGTGTTCATCCCGCTCACCGTGGGCGGCGGCGTGCGCACGGTCGACGACGTCAACCGGCTGCTGCGCGCCGGCGCCGACAAGGTGTCGCTCAACACCGCGGCCATCGCCCGGCCCGAGCTGCTCACCGAGGCGTCCCGGCGGTTCGGCGCCCAGTGCGTCGTGCTGTCCGTGGACGCCCGCCGCGCGCCCGGCACCCCGAGCGGCTTCGAGGTGACGACGCACGGCGGCCGCCGCGGCACCGGCATCGACGCGGTGGAGTGGGCCGCGCGCGGCGAGGAACTCGGCGTGGGCGAGATCCTGCTCAACTCGATGGACGGCGACGGCACGCTCGACGGCTACGACCTGGAGATGTTGCGCGCGGTCCGGGCCGTCGTGCGCGTGCCGGTGATCGCCAGCGGCGGCGCCGGCCGCCTGGAGGACTTTCCTCCGGCGGTGGCGGCGGGCGCCGACGCGGTGCTGGCGGCCAGCGTGTTCCACTTCGGCACGTTGAAGATCTCCGAGGTCAAGGAGACGCTCCGGATGGCGGGCCACCCGGTCCGCTAGCGCGTCAGAACGCCCGGAGGTGGTGGAACAGCTCGTAGGAGGCGTCCTCGGCGGCGAACGCGGCCGCCTCGGACCGCTTGACGGCAAGATACGCGTCGCACCGCAGCGGCCCGAGCGCCTCCATGAGCACCTCGTCGCCCTCCAGCGCGTCGAGCGCCTCGTCCAGTGACGACGGCAGGCGCGGATACCGGCCGGGCCGGGTGTCGGGGTCGACGTCCACGGCCTCGCCCGGGTCGAGCTTGCGCCGCATGCCGTCGAGGCCCGCGTGGATGACGGCGCCCAGCGACAGGTACGGGTTGGCGGAGGAGTCGGACGGCTTCAGCTCCAGGTTGGGCTCCCCGGTCTCCCCGAGGGGGGAGCAGACGCGGACCGCGGCCTCCCGGTTGTCGGGGCCGTAGACGGCGTACGCGCTCGACCACATGCGGGGCGCCAGGCGGCGGAAGCTGTTGACGCTGCCGCAGGTCAGCGCGGTGAGGGCGGGCAGGTGGGCGAGCAGGCCGCCGATGAAGCCGTCGCGCGCCTCGCCGTCGCCGGCGAAGACGTTGCGGCCGTCGCGCCACAGCGACAGGTGCAGGTGGGCACCGTTGCCGGCCTGGTCGGCCAGCGGTTTGGGCGCCAGCGAGGCCCACAGCTGCATGCGCATGGCCACGCCGCGCACGGTCTCGCGGTAGAGGACGTGGTTGTCGGCGGCCCGCAGCGCGGGCGCGTGGTGGACCGACAGCTCCTGCTGGCCGGGGCCCAGCTCGGGATGGCAGTGCTCGACGCGCAGGCCCTGCGTCTCCAGGGCGCGGATGAGTGTGATCGTGTAGTCGTGGGCCGTGTCGAAGCCGGTGCCCGCGTAGCAGAGCGAGTCGTCGATGGGCACCAGGCGGTCGGGGCCGCCGGACGGGTCGGGCAGGCGGCGGCCGAGCGTGAACTCGGGCTCGAACGCGGCGACCAGCGTGTAACCCTCGGTGGCCAGCTCGGCGATGGCGTCCTTGAGGAAGGTCCGGGGGCACGCGCCCCACGGGGAGCCGTCGGGCAGGCGCAGGTCGGACAGCATCGTCGCCGCGCCCGGCGCGTGCGGCAACGTGACGTAGGTCGCGGTGTCGGGAACGATGCGCACCTCGCCCACCGGACCCATGTGCTCGACGTCCTGGAGCTGGTCGAGCATGTTCATCGCCATCATGGCAACGGTGTGCCCGATGCCGCTGTTGAGCCGTTCGGCCAGCCGTGACCGGGACGCCGCTTTGCCACGGATCACGCCTCCGTGGTCGGCGTACAGGAAACGGACCAGCTCGATGCCCTCGAGCTCGGCTCGCTCGAGGACGCGCCGCGCGGTGGCGCCGAGCTGATGGATCGTGGTGCCGCTCGGGCGATCTCTCATCCTGCCTGCGTAACACGATCCGGCGGAGCTTGGAAGCACCTGACGCAGACAGGACCGTAGGGGTCAGGTCAGAACACTTGAGAAGAACGTGGCCAACTGATTGGCTCCCTGAAGAATTCCGTCGAACACACCGTTGACCGCGGCGGCGGCTTCGGCCGGCCGGGTGAACAGGTAGAAGACCACGAACGCGACGGCGACGTAGGTGATCACCTTCTTGACCTGCATGGGGGGCCTCCTGCAGTCCATTCCCAGCCGTATATACCCGGATCTGGGCGATCAGTGGCATCTTCTATGAAGATGTCCATGATCTTAACCGGGGGGCTTCTTTCCTCTGCCATGGTAAGGGCTGGAGACGAGGTGCGAGCGCCTGTGGCGCCGGGAATTGCGCCATCGGCGCGCGGCTACATGCCGAGCGGGGCCTCGCGCAGGCGTTCGGCGTTCTCTGGCGTGCCGGTGAGCTCCACCTTCGCGTGCGCCTGCCGTCCGAAGCAGAACATCAGCAACTCGCCGGCCCTGCCGGTGACCTCGACCTTGGGGCCTCCGCGCGGGCCGGCCAGCAGCACTCCGCCGCCCAGCCGGTGCAGCACCACGCCCACCGGCGCCCTGCGCAACATCAGCCTGGCGCCGGACGACAGCCGCTTCCAGAAGACCTCCTCCAGCTCCGCGGGCAGCTCGCGCGGCTCCCACGACGGCTGCGCGCGGCGGACGTCCTCGTGGTGCACGAAGAGCTCGATCGTGTTGACGGCCTGGTCGAGGGCTCTCACGAGCCGGAACACGCCGCCGGGCTCGCGCACCTTGGCGACCAGCTCGGGATAGGGATGCCTGGCCTTGAGCGCGTTCTGGACCGAGGCGGTGTAGCCGGCGAGCGGCCGGAGCGCGATGCCGCCCATCGCGTCGGGTCTGCGCTCGCGCAGCACGAGGTGCGCGGCCAGGTCGTAGGTGCTCCAGCCCGCGCACAACGTCGGGGCGTCGGGGCCGAGCCGGTCGAGCAGGTCGCAGAGCGCGGTGCGTTCGCCACGAGCGTGAGTCACACGGGCAACCCTACCCGCGGGAATAACGAGATGATCAGGGGTGATAGTGACATACGTAGAAATGCCGCGATGAGAGGACCCAACCGAGTGGCGAGCAAGGTCACCTCGGCCGTGATGCGCCAAGGACTACGGGTCCTTGGGGTGGCCATTCGCACAGAGAAGGCGGTGTTCACGCTGGCGGTGCTGGCCAGCGCCGTCTACGGGGGCATGACCGTCGCCTCCGCATGGGCCCTCGGGTGGGCCACCCAGAACGTCGTGCTGCCGGCCTTCGGCGAGGGCCGCGCCGTCGCGGGCGCGTTGTGGACGGGAACGTTCCTGATCCTGGGCACGGCGTTGCTCAAGGCGCTGGGCGTGGCGGGCCGGCGGATCCTGGCCGGCATCCTGCAGTACCGCATGCAGGCCAGGTCGCGCAGGGACGTGACCAAGCAGTACCTGCGGCTGCCGCTGTCGTGGCACCACCGGCACCCGACAGGGCAGCTGCTGTCGAACGCCAGCGCCGACGCCGAGGCCGCCTGGGCGCCGCTGGCGCCGCTGCCGATGGCCGTGGGCGTGATCGTCATGCTGGTCACGGCGGCGGTCGCGATGGTGTTCACGGATCTTGTGCTGGCGCTGGTCGGCTTCCTGATATTTCCGGCGATCGCCGTACTCAACCTGGTCTATCAGCGCAAGCTCAGCCCGCTCGCCACCCGCGCCCAGCAACTGCGCGCCGAGGTCAGCGAGATCGCGCACGAGAGCTTCGACGGCGCGCTCGTCATCAAGACCCTCGGCAGGGAGGACCTGGAGACCGAGCGGTTCCAGCGGCGCGCCCACGAGCTGCGCGACGCCAACATCGCGGTCGGGCGGGTGCGCGGGCTGTTCGACCCGATGCTGGAGGCCCTGCCCACGATCGGCGTGCTCGCGGTGCTGGGCGTCGGCTCCGCCCGGCTGTCCGGCGGCTCGATCGACTCCGGCGACCTGGTGCAGGTCGCCTACCTGTTCACGCTGCTGGCCTTCCCGATCAGGGCGCTCGGCTGGGTGCTGGCCGAGCTGCCGCGCAGCGTCGTCGGCTGGCAGCGGGTGCAGGCCGTGCTGGACGCGAGCGGCTCCATGGCGTACGGGCAGGCCGCCGCGACCTCGACCGCGCCCGCCGCGCTCGAGGTCCGCGACGTCTCCTACTCCTACGGGGAGGCCGAGGTGCTGCACGAGGTGACCTTCGATGTGCCCGCCGGCCGTACCGTCGCGCTGGTCGGCCCCACGGGGTCGGGCAAGTCCACGCTCGTGCAACTGCTCGTCCGGCTCGTCGACCCCGACAAGGGGCAGGTGCTGCTCGACGGCGTGGACGTCCGGGAGCTGGCCCACGGCGGCATCGCCGCATCGGTCGCCCTGGTGCCGCAGCAGACGTTCCTGTTCGACGACACCGTGCGCGGCAACATCACGCTCGGCCTCGACGCCGGCGACGAGGACGTGCGGGCGGCCCTGCGGCTGGCGCAGGCCGACGGGTTCGTCGGCCTGCTGGCCGACGGGCTCGACACGCGCGTCGGCGAGCGCGGCACCTCGCTGTCCGGCGGCCAGCGCCAGCGCCTCGCGCTGGCCCGCGCGGTCGTGCGCCGGCCGCGCCTGCTCATCCTCGACGACGCCACCTCCAGCGTGGACCCCCAGGTCGAGGCCAAGATCCTGTACGGGCTGCGGGACGCGGCCGAGGCGTCCACCGTCGTGGTCGTCGCCTACCGGATGGCGACCATCGCCCTCGCCGACGAGGTCGTCTACCTCGACCACGGCCGGGTCGTCGACCGCGGCCCGCACGACGAGCTGATCAGCCGCTGCGCCGGCTACCGCAACCTGGTGACCGCCTACGAGCGTGAGGAGGCCGAGCGCGCCGCCATCGACGTGCCGGCCGGAGAAGAAGAGGAAGTCAGCGCATGACGGCCGAGGTCATCCGAGGCAACTCCGAACGTTCCGCGCTGGCCACCATCCGGCATGGGCTCTCGCTCACTCCGGAGTTCCGCAAGGGGCTGGTGGTCACGCTGCTGCTGGCGGTCGTCGCGACCATCGGCAAGATCATCGTACCGATCGCCGTCCAGCAGACGATCGACACAGGACTCAAGACCGGCGCCCCGGACACCGCGTACATCACCCGGGCCATCCTGGTCTGCGCGGGCGCGGTGCTGCTCACGGCCGCCGCCGGCTACGTGATGAACGTCCGCCTCTACAAGGCGACGGAGTCGTCCCTGGCCACGCTGCGCGTGCGCGGGTTCCGGCACGTGCACGACCTGTCCGTGCTCACCCAGAACACCGAGCGCCGCGGATCCCTGGTCTCGCGCGTCACCAACGACATCGACCAGATCAGCACGTTCATGCAGTGGGGCGGGCTGATGATCATCGTGGCGTTCGGCCAGCTGTTCGTGGCCACGGTGCTGATGTTCGTCTATTCCTGGCAGCTCACCCTGCTCGTCTGGTTGTGCTTCATCCCCTTGATGATCGCCCTGCCGCGTTTCCAGAGGCTGCTGTCGCGGGCGTACACGACCGTGCGCGAGCGCACCGGCGACATGCTGGCCGCGGTCAGCGAGTCCGTCGTCGGCGCCGCCGTCATCAGGGCCTACGCCTCGGAGCGCCGTACGGCCGAGCGCGTCGACCAGGCGGTCGACGCCAACAGGCGCGCCCAGACCAGGGCGCAGACCATCGTCGGCTTCGTCTTCCCGCTCACCGAGATCGTGGCGGCCGTCGCCATCGCCGGCATCGTGCTGCTCGGCGTGCGGCTCGGGATGTCGGGCGAGATCACGCAGGGCGAGCTGGTGGCGTTCCTGTTCCTGATCACCCTGTTCGTCTCGCCGCTCCAGACCGCCACCGAGGTGCTGAACGAGGCCCAGAACGCCGTCGCGGGCTGGCGGCGCGTCCTCGGCGTCATCGACACCCCTCCGGACGTGGCCGACCCCGGCGACCAGGGTGTGGAGCTGCCCCGCGGCCCCATCTCGGTCGCCTTCGAGGACGTGCACTTCTCCTACCCGGGCGGCGCGCCCGTGCTGCGCGAGGTCACCCTCGAGATCCCGCCGCGCTCGCGTGTCGCGGTCGTGGGGGAGACGGGGTCGGGCAAGACCACGTTCGCCAAGCTCCTGACGCGTCTCATGGACCCGGGCGCGGGCCGCGTCACCGTGGACGGCCACGACCTGCGCCACATCCGCTTCTCCTCGCTACGCGAGCGCATCGTCATGGTCCCCCAGGACGGCTTCCTGTTCGACGGGACGCTGGAGGCGAACATCCGCTACGGCAAGCCGTCCGCCACCACCGACGAGATCCGGCTCGCGATGACCGAGCTGGGCCTGACCGACTGGCTCGACGGCCTGCCCGCGGGCCTGGACACGGCTGTCGGCCAGCGCGGCGAGTCACTGTCGGCGGGCGAGCGCCAGCTCGTCGCCCTGGCTCGCGCCTACCTCGCCGACCCCGACCTGCTCCTGCTCGACGAGGCCACCTCGGCGGTCGATCCGGCCACCGAGGTACGGCTGGCGCGCGCGCTCGAGGGCGTCACCCGCGGCCGCACCGCCATCTCTATCGCGCACCGCCTGTCCACGGCCGAGAACGCCGACGAGGTGCTGGTCTTCGACGGGGGCCGGCTGGTGCAGCGGGGTCACCACACGGAGCTGGCGGGCCGGCCGGGCGTGTACGCCGACCTGCACGCCTCGTGGATCTCGGCCGCCCACTCGTGACCGGCCGCCGCGCCGGCTCGTGCCTCCGGGCTCCCATCCGGCCGTCCGCAGGCCCTCGAGGGCGCTCCTGGTCACGGTGTGGCCGCGGCGAACGTCACGGTCGTGCCACGCGGCCCCGACACGATCATGAGGTGCTCGCACACCATGCGCGTCAGCCACAGGCCCCGCCCCCGGAACTCGTACCCTCTGGGCGGCCGCGTGTCGCCCATCCACCCGGGCGGCAGCCCGGGGCCGTCGTCGGCGACCTCGCACCACAGGCGCCCGTCCCGCGTCCACAGCCGTAACCGCCCGTGGCCTCCGCCGTGCACCACCGCGTTGGTGGCGACCTCGTTGACCGCCAGCACGAAGTCCTCGAGCCGCCCGCCTGCCAGTCCCTCGCCGGCGGCGTGCTCGGTCACGGTCCTGCGCAGCCCCGTGATGTGCCCCCGCGAGAAGCTGACGCGGAGCACCTGTCTATCCACCGCGCGCCCGCAGGACCACGGCGGACCCGCCCGCCCCGATCAGCCCGTGCTCGGGCACCCAGGCCGGCCCGCGGAAGACCCGGCGGGATCGGGGAGCGGAGCCTGCGACGTGCACCACGACGGCCCTCCCACGGCAGGCTCGGGAAACCGAAATTACTCCGCTCCACGCCATCACGTACCGCATTCTCGGTAAAACCCACTGTGACGCGTCGCTGGCAGGTGTACCTTTTCGGCGGGGCCGCCCACGGGAAGGGTCATGAGGAGCATGGGCGCGGATGTGCTGGAGATGACGCGACGCCGACACGGGGATCTTGTGGTGGTGAGCCTGGCGGGGGAGGTCGACGTCGACAACGTTTCCGAGGTCAGGAAATGCCTCGACGAAGCCGTGGCGGAGCACGTCCCCCGGCTGGTGGTCGATCTGAGCGGCCTGAGCTTCATCGACACGACGGGGCTGGGCGTCCTGGTGCGCGCGCTCGCCACGCTGCGCGACAGGGACGGCACGATGGCTCTGGTGGCACCCCCAGGGCAGGTGCTCCGGCGGCTGCGCAGGACCAACCTGGCGCCGCTCTTCCCCATTTACGACACCCTTTCCCAAGCCCTGGCCTGAGGCTCGCGCCGGTGGCGGGGGCGGCGGCACGAGCTGGTTGAATGGGCTGCATGTCCCTCGACGCCAAGATCGCCGCACGGTTGAAGCGCAATCCCGACGGCCTGGTCCCCGCGATCGCCCAGCAGTACGACACCGGCGAGGTGCTCATGCTGGCCTGGATGAACGACGAGGCGCTGCATCGGACGCTCACCACCGGCAGGGCCACCTACTGGTCCCGCAGCCGGGCGGAGCTCTGGGTCAAGGGCGCCACCTCCGGTCACGTCCAGCAGGTCAAGTCCGTGGCGCTCGACTGCGACGGCGACACCATCCTGGTCAAGGTCGACCAGGTCGACGGGGCGTGCCACACGGGTGATCGCACCTGCTTCGACGCCGACCCGCTAGAGCTCGCGCCGAGCTAGGAGAGCGGATGGAGCCCGAGGCGCGGACTTCCAGGCGCGGGGAGTTGTGGGGCTGGGTGGTCATGACGGCCCTGGGCTGCGTGCTCGTGTTGTGGGGCGCAGGCCAGGCATGGGTGACGGTCCTGGGAGACGGCGCCGCGGCGCGGGCCCCGAGCGGCGGCGAGCTGAGCCCCGTGCTGACCCCTGTGGCGCTGGCCGGGCTGGCCGGCGTGGTGGCGGTGCTGGCCACCAAGGGCGCGGGCCGCCGGGCCGTCGGGGTGCTGCTCGCCCTGTGCGGGGCCGGCGCCGCGGCGGCGACGTGGGCGGCGCTGTCGGGCGGCACCGTCACCGCGCGCCTGCGCGAGGACAACGTGCTGTCCGGCGCCACCGGGCTGTCCTGGGAGATCGCGCCGCTTTGGCCCGCCGTGACGGTCGTCGGAGCGGTCCTGGTGATGGCCGGGGGCGTGCTGGCGGTCGTGCGTGGCGGCCGGTGGGCGGGCATGTCCGCCCGCTACGACCGGACGGCGGGCGCGTCGTCGGCGCGCGCCGACGACAGGACACTGTGGGACGCGCTCGACCGCGGAGACGACCCCACCGACGAGCGCTGAGCCGGTTACGAAACCTCCACTGTTCTGAACCTGTGTGCGCCCGGCAAACGTTTCCTCAATAAGCTGCCGTTGCAACTCGCCACGGACGTTGAGGGAGCCGGCTCATGAGCTACGGGGATCAGGGCGGTAGCGGAGGTTATGGCGCACAGCCTCCCGGGGGTGGCTATGGTCAGCAGCCGCCGAGCGGGGGTGGCTACGGTCAGCAGCCGCCGAGCTACGGGGACCAGCCCTACGGCTATGGCCAGCAGCCGCCGAGCTACGGCGGCGGTTACGCCCAGCAACCCCCGAGCTACGGTGGCTACCCCCAGCAGGGCTACGGCTACCAGCAGCCCAGGTCCACCAACGGGATGGCGGTGGCCTCGCTCGTCCTTGGCATCATCGGCCTGGTCTTCTGCGGTCTCACCAGCATCCCCGGCGTCATCCTCGGGCATGTCGCGCTCAGCCGGATCAAGCGCACCGGAGAGGAGGGCTCGGGCATGGCCATCGGCGGTCTCGTCACGTCGTACATCACGGTGGTGATCTGGCTCCTGTGCTGGCTGATTTTCGGCGGTATGCTCCTTTCCTTCATCGGGCTCGCCAGCACCGCCAGCAGCACGGTGGAATACCAGTAGGTCACTCGCGGCGTGTGTAGCCGGACCGTGACGGCGTGCTTGCGGTCCGATTACGAATTTTCCGCAAAATCGGTGTTGATCCACGTAGAAGATGGTTTCTCGCTAGGCTGCCGCGCGAACTGGACTCGAGATGACGACATGAGGGGTCACTAGCATGAGTTACGGAAACCAGGGCGACGGTGGCTACGGCGCCCAGCCACCCGGCGGCGGCTATGGCCAGCAGCCTCCCAGCGGTGGCGGTGGCTACGGCCAGCAGCCTCCCAGCGGTGGCGGTGGCTACGGCCAGCAGCCTCCCAGCGGTGGCGGCGGTTACGGCCAGCAGCCGCCGAGCGGCGGGGGCTATGGCGGTGGCTACGGCCAGCAGCCGCCCAGCGGCGGCGGCTATGGCCAGCAGCCGCCGAGCGGCGGTGGTTACGGCGGTGGCTACGGCCAGCAGCCGCCCAGCGGCGGCGGCTACGGCGACGGCGGTTACGGCCAGCCCCCCGGCGGTGGCTACGGCGGCGGTGGCAACCCGCCCGACAACCAGCTCGTCCCGGCCATCCTCACGACCCTGTTCTGCTGCCTGCCGCTCGGCATCGTGGCGCTCGTCAAGTCGTCGCAGGTCAACTCGAAGTGGCAGGTCGGCGACTACCAGGGTGCGATGCAGGCCGCGGAAGAGGCCAAGACGTGGTGGAAGCGCAGCCTGATCTTCGGGGCCATCGGCATCGTCATCGGCATCATCGCGTACATTGTGATCTTCTTCATCCTGGCCGCGAGCGTGTCCACGTACTCGTACTCGACGTACTGAGCCGGTGTGACGGCGGGCAGTGCGCTGGAAGGCGGATACTGAAAGCATGAGCATCGCAACAGCCGGGCGGCGTGACACGGGTCGCGCCAGGCGCCTGCTCGCGCCGCTCGGTGTTGCGGCGGGCGTGGGCGCCGCGTTCGCCTTCGTCGGCGTGGTCGACCCCAATGAGCCCGGGCACTATCCGACATGCCCGTTCCTGTGGCTCACTGGCCTCTACTGCCCAGGCTGCGGCACCATGCGCACCATGCACGCCCTCGCGCATCTCGATCCGGTCGCCGCGCTGGGGCTCAACCCGCTCGCCGTGGCCATGATCCCGTTCCTGCTGTTCTGGTGGGGGCGATGGGTGCTGCGCGCCTGGCAGGGCCGGCCCAGACGCACGACGCTGGCGCATCCGGCGTGGCTGTGGGCCTTCATCGGGGTCGTCATGGTCTACTGGGTCGTCCGTAATCTGCCTGTCGGCGCGTTCCTCGCCCCCTAGGCAGGGCCGGTGGTGAGGTGCCCCCGCTGGGGCCGATACCATCGCAGGACAAGGCGGAGAGCGTACGCGAGGCGAACTCTCCACCACCCCCACTGTCGACCGGAGGGACCCCAAGCGCGTGAGTGAGCGGACGGAAGGGCCGAGTGTCCTCGACGGCATCCTCGACGGGGTGCGCGCCGACCTCGCCGCACGCCAGCAGGCCGTGTCCATGGACGAGCTCAAGCAACGAGCCGAGCGGGCCCGGCCGGCCAGGGACGCGATGGCCGCGCTCGGGGGCGACAGGATCTCGGTGATCGCCGAGGTCAAGCGGTCCAGCCCGTCCAAGGGCGCGCTCGCCGCGATCGCCGACCCGGCGGCGCTGGCCGCCGACTACGAAGCGGGCGGCGCCCACGTCATCAGCGTGCTGACCGAGCGCCGCAAGTTCGGGGGCAGCCTCGACGACCTGGCCGCGGTCCGCACCAGGGTCGACATCCCGATCCTGCGCAAGGACTTCATCCTCACCTCCTACCAGCTGTGGGAGGCCAGGGCCTACGGCGCCGACCTGGCGCTGCTGATGGTCGTCTGCCTGGAGCAGGAGGCGCTGGTGTCGCTGATCGAGCGGGCCGAGTCGATCGGGCTCACCCCGCTGGTCGAGGTGCACACCGAGGACGAGCTCGAGCGAGCGGTCGCCGCGGGGGCCCGGGTCATCGGGATCAACGCCCGCAATCTGAAGACACTCGAAGTCGATCGCGACGTGTTCGCGAAGCTGGCGCCGAAGATCCCCGATAATGTGATCAAAATCGCCGAGTCGGGTGTGCGTGGCCCGCATGACCTGCTCGCTTACGCTAGAGGTGGCGCCGACGCCGTCCTGGTGGGGGAGAGCCTGGTCACCGGCAAGGACCCGCGCAAGGCCGTGGAGGCGCTGGTGACGGCCGGCGCCCATCCGTCGACGCGACCCGACCACTCAGCAGAGGGATAGCAGTGGCACACGAAGGCTCCATTTTGACCGCCGCCGACCTGGCGGGCAACGGCGCGCACGGCGACGATCCCGACGTGCACGGCAAGTTCGGCATCTTCGGTGGCCGATATGTGCCGGAGGCCCTCATCCCGGCGCTCGACGAGGTGGCCGCGGTCTACGAGAAGGCCAAGAACGACGCGCAGTTCCTGCGCGAGTTCGACCACCTGCTGCGCACCTACGCCGGCCGGCCGACCACGCTGACCGACGTGCCGCGCTTCAGCGAGCAGGCCGGTGGCGCCCGGGTCGTGCTCAAGCGGGAGGACCTCACCCACACCGGCGCACACAAGATCAACAACGTCCTGGGCCAGGCGCTGCTGACCAAGCGGCTCGGCAAGAAGCGGGTGATCGCCGAGACCGGCGCCGGCCAGCACGGCGTGGCCACGGCGACCGCCGCGGCCCTGCTCGGCCTGGAGTGCGTCATCTACATGGGCGCGGTCGACTGCGAGCGCCAGGCACTCAACGTCGCCAGGATGAAGCTGCTCGGCGCGACCGTGGTGCCGGTGACCAACGGCTCGCAGACGCTGAAGGACGCCATCAACGAGGCGTTCCGCGACTGGGTGACCAACGTCGACACCACCCACTACCTCTTCGGCACGGTCGCGGGCCCGCACCCGTTCCCCGAGATCGTGCGCGACTTCGCCCGCATCATCGGCGTGGAGGCCCGCCGCCAGATCCTCGAGCTGACCGGCCGGCTGCCCGACGCGGTGTGCGCCGCGGTCGGCGGCGGCAGCAACGCGATCGGCGCCTTCCACGCGTTCATCGGCGACGAGGGCGTGCAACTGCACGGCTACGAAGCGGCCGGGCGCGGCCTGGAGAGCGGCGAGCACGCGCTCACCCTCACCGCGGGCTCGGTCGGCGTGCTGCACGGCGCGCGCACCTACGTCCTGCAGGACGACGAGGGCCAGACCATCGAGTCCCACTCGATCTCCGCCGGGCTCGACTATCCGGGCGTCGGCCCCGAGCACGCCTGGCTAAGAGACTCCGGCCGCGCCACCTACCACGGCGTCACCGACGATCAGGCGATGGCCGCGTTCTCCCTGCTGGCCAGGACCGAGGGCATCATCCCCGCCATCGAGTCCTCCCACGCCCTGGCGGGCGCGCTGGAGCTCGGCCGCGAGCTCGGCCCGGAGGCCACCATCCTGGTCAACCTCTCCGGCCGCGGCGACAAGGACATGGGCACGGCGATGAAATACTTCAACCTCTGAGACCCTCCGAGGCCTCAAGACCTCCGAGCCCTCGGAGACCTTCGAGACCGCTGAGAGGCCGGGGCCGCCGAGGCCGCCGGGACCACGCGGACCGCTGACGGTCTGCGCCGGGCCGCTCACCGCGCGGCCTCCCGCGACACCCCGGGCCTTCATCGGCGCGGAGGATTCTGGGCGGGGCGCGCGGCAGGGCATCATGGTGAGACTCGACCTTCGAAACGGACAGACATGACGACTCTTCAGACGGTTTTCGCCAAGGCGAAGGCGGACAACCGGGCCGCGCTCGTCGGCTACCTGCCGGCGGGCTTCCCGTCCAAGGACGGCGCCATCGCCGCCGCCACGACCTTGGTGGAGGCCGGCTGCGACGTCATCGAGATCGGCCTCCCCTACTCCGACCCGCTCATGGACGGGCCCACCATCCAGGACGCCGTGCACAGGTCCCTGGTCAATGGCACGCGCATCGCCGACGTGATGCGCACGGTCGAGGGGGTCGCCGCGACCGGTGCCGCCACGCTCGTCATGACCTACTGGAACCCCATCGACAAATACGGCGCAGAGCGCTTCGCCCGCGACCTGGCCAACGCGGGCGGCGCGGGCACGATCACGCCCGACCTGACGCCCGAGGAGTCGGAGCCGTGGCGGGCCGCCTCGGCGGGCGCCGGCATCGACACCGTGTTCCTGGTGGCGCCCAGCTCGACGGAGCAGCGCATCAAGGCCGTCGTCGACTGTTGCACGGGTTTCGTCTACGCGGCCTCGCTCATGGGCGTCACGGGCGCCAGAGAGAGCGTCAACGTCGCCGCCGAGGGCCTCGTGCAGCGCACCCGCGCCCACACCGACCTGCCGGTGTGCGTGGGCCTGGGGGTCGGCACCGGTGATCAGGCGGCCGAGGTGGCGGCCTACGCCGACGGCGTCATCGTGGGGTCGGCGTTCATTCGCCGCATCCTCGACGCCCCCGACGAGGCCGCGGGCCGGGAGTCGATCGCCGTCCTCGCGAAAGACATGGCCAAGGGTGTGCGCCGCTGACGACGGCCGTGCTTCAGGGCCGGTGGTGCTTCGGGACCGCTGACGCCGGGAGGGTTTCAGGCGTGGCGGAGGCCGGCGTAGAGCTTGGAATAAGGGTTGTAGACGCCGCTGGGCACCAGATAGAGGTTGAGGGCGACCTGCATCAGCACCAGCCAGACGGCATACTGCACGGCGCTGAGGCCGGGCACGACGTCGATCGGCAGGGTGTGGGCGATGACCACCCGCACGCCGGCGTCGACGATCAGGCCGAGCCCATAGATGACGGTCGCCACCCGCCAGACCCGGCGGAAGCCGGGCAGCCGCTCCCAGAGCACGTCCCACGACTCGCGGGGTCCGACCCGCCCTTCGAGCAGGAGCCGGGTGAACACGAATCCCAGCGGCTTGCCGCCGCGCGCGCTGGCCAGGAACCACAGGCCCCCGACCGCCATGAACCAGCCGTCCTTGGCCAGCAGGAGCCGCGGGTCGTCGACGAGCAGCGAGACCGCGGCGCCGATCAGCATCATGGTCGTCATGAACAGGCCGATCCTGTCGGGCCTGCGGCGGCGTACGAGATCGGACACGACGCTGAGGCCCGGGATGAACGAGCAGATCAGCAATGCGGCGTAGGAGCCGACGTCGGCGGCGCGCAGGAGGTAATAGAGGCCGATGGGCACGCCCACGTCCACCGCCAGGGTGAGCAGCCCTCTGGTCCTGGCGCTCACGGCCGCACAGCCCTGGCGAACAGCCCGGCCAGCTCGTCGGCATATTCCGCCAGGTCGGCGTCCGGGTCGGCCTCCAGCAGGAACGGCAGCCCGTCGAGCGACCGCTGGATCGCCATCGCCATCACGCGGGTGTTGAACGCGCCGAACTCGCCGCTCTCCTGGCCCCGGACGAGGACGCGTTCGACGTGGGCCAGCACCGACAGGTCGGTGGCCGCGTCCTGCGCCGCGGAACCGCCTTCCGGCCTGAAGTTGAGGAAGATCTCCGTGGCGGCGCGCATCTCGGCGCGGTGGCCGGCGATGTACTCCACCAGCGAGCGGATGTAGGTCTCGAGCGCGGCGCCCGGCGTGGTCGCGGCGCTCACCCGCGCGGTCATGAACGCCGCCAGCTCGCTGTAGATCGTGCCGATGGCCTTGCCGATCAGCTCGTCCTTGCTGTCGAAGTGGTAGGAGATCAGCCGGGTGCTGCTGAGCCCGGCCCGCTCGGCGATCCTGGAGAAGGACGCCTGCCGATAGCCGAGCTCGGCGATCGTGGCGATGGTCGCGGCGACGATCTGTGCGCGCCGCGCGGAGCTCGTCACCGAGTCCTCCCGCTTTACTCGCATGAGTAATTTTTAACTCATCCAAGTAAAACACGCAACTCGGAGAGCCTGAACGAGGAAGCGGCTTAGCCGACGCTTATCGTGAACGTGATCGGATGGGAACCGGTACTGTGCCCATCTCGGCACAGAGAAAGAGGAGATGACCCGTGGCCGCGTCGCAACCGTCACATCGAGCTACGTCAGCGATACCCTGGGTGACGGTCGTCGCCCGGCTGGTCCTGGGCGGAGTGCTGATCGCGGCGGGTGCGCTCAAGATCGGCAACCCGACGGACTCCGTGGTGGCGGTCAAGGCTTACCAGCTGCTGCCCGAGTCGATCGCCGTCCCGGTGGGCTACGCCCTGCCGATGTTGGAGATCGTGGTCGGCGTGCTGCTGGTCGTCGGTCTGCTGACCAGGGTGGCCGCGGTGGTCGCGGGGTTGCTCATGTTCGCGTTCGTCTTCGGCATCGCCTGGGCCTGGGCGAACGGCCTGCGGATCGACTGCGGCTGCTTCGGCGGCGGCGGCCAGCTGGGAAAGGGGCAGGAGCCCACCTACCTGCTCGACATCCTGCGTGACTTCGGCCTCGTGCTTCTCGGCGCCTGGATCACGCGTTTCCCGCCGGGCCGTTTCGCTCTCGACGGAGCACTCGGCCTGGGGAGCGATACTCGTGATGTGGAGGACGAAGGATGAGCAAGGGGCAGCGGACGAAGACCATGTCGAAGTCAGCGCGTGACAAGATCAAGGAACAGCAGGCCGCCGCTCGTGCCCAGGAGCGACGCAGGAAGATCGTGACCTACGTGACCGCCGGAGTGGTGGCGGTGGCCGCGGTCGGAGCCGGCTGGTGGTATGCGGCCAGCACCTCCCAATCGGAGGAGGCCTCCGGCGCGCTCGCACCCATCACGGTGCAGCCCGACGGCGCCGCCGTGATGGCCAAGCAGGGCGTCAACGCGCCCGTGGTCGACATCTATGAGGACTTCCAGTGCCCCGCCTGCAAGGAGCTCGAGCGGGTCAGCGGGCAGACGTTCAAGAACCTTGCCGCCGAGGGCCTGGCCAAGGTGGTCTACCACCCCATCACGATCTTCTCGCAGGAGCCGACCAAGTCCAATTCCGTACGCGCCGGCAGCGCCTCCCGCTGCGTGGCCGACGGCAAGCAGTGGATGGCCTTCCACGACCTGCTCTTCGAGAACCAGCCGTCGGAGACCGAGCCGGGCTTCACCCCCGAGCAACTCGTGCAGTGGGGTAAGGACGCCGGGGTCACGTCGCCGGGGTTCGAGCAGTGCGTCACCTCGGGCAAGCACGCCCAGGCGCAGCTGTCGTACAGCAAGAAGGTCAGCGATGAGCAGAAGCTCGACCACACGCCGACCGTGAAACTGAACGGCACAGAAATAGACAACGGGGTACTCTTCAGTCCACAAGAGTTGCGCGAAGAGATTACGAAGGCGGCCAAGTAGCCGCGCTTCCGCTACCCTCACGTGACATGCCCCTTGCCTCGATTCCCAGCCCTTCCCAAGGGGTCTGGTATCTCGGAATCATCCCGATCCGGGCTTATGCGCTCTGCATTGTGCTCGGCGTCATCGTCGCCGTCTGGCTGAGCGAGCGGCGTTGGCGCGCTCGTGGGGGCCAGCAGGGGACGATCATCGACATCGCGGTTCCCGCGGTCATCTTCGGTCTGATCGGCGGCCGCCTCTACCACGTCATCACCGACTGGCAGACCTATTTCGGCAGCCGCGCGATCAAGGAGCCCATCCAGGCGCTGTTCATCTGGGAGGGCGGTCTCGGCATCTGGGGCGCGGTCGCGCTCGGCGGCGTCGGCGTCTGGTGGTCCGTGCGCAAGCGCGGCATCTCCATGGGCGCCGTCGCCGACACGGTCGCGCCCGGCATCGCCTTCGCCCAGGGCATCGGCCGCTGGGGCAACTGGTTCAACCAGGAGCTGTACGGCTCGCCGACCACGCTGCCGTGGGGCCTGGAGATCGACGCCGACCACGGGGGAGAGCCCGGGGTCCTCTACCACCCGACGTTCCTGTACGAGTCGATCTGGGACATCGCGCTCGGCTTCGCGCTGCTGTTCGCCGGGCGGCGGTTCATGCTGCACTACGGCCGGCTGTTCGCCCTCTACGTCGCCGGCTACACGCTCGGCAGGTTCTGGATCGAAGGGCTGCGCATCGACCCGGTCGGCGGGGTCGATCACGCGGTGACCTTCCTCGGGCTCCGGATCAACCAGTGGACGTCGGTCGTGTTGTTCGTGGGCGCGCTGGTCTACCTCTGGGCGACGAGGAGGAAGGACAGCGAAGAGATCGTCGTGCCCCTGTCCGACCTTCCGGATCCGGCGCACGTGTCCGGTCAGGCCGACCCCGGCTCGCCCGACGCCCCTTCCCCGGCGTCCTCGGGCGACGCTTCTGACCCGCCGGCGGAGGGCTCCGGCGGCGGCACGTCCGGCGAGCCCGGTGCGGAAACGGCGACGCCCTCCGACGAAACCTCCCCGGCGGGGGACGACGCACCCCGGGCTGAGGCGTCCCGGAGCGACACGGCCGGGGTTGACGAGGCCCGGAGCGACGCGGCCCGGAGCGACGCGGCCGGGGCCGACGCGGCCGACGGCGGCGAGGCCGATCACGGGCCGAAGGTCGATGACCCGGCGCCCGGCGAGCCGGCGGAGATCCCTGACGGTGAGGCCGCGACGAAGGGGAAGAACGCGCGATGAGCGGTCGCGCGGAGGCGCACCACCAGCACCGCGACGTCACCGGAGGCTGGTTGCGGCCATCGGTGTTCGGGGCGATGGACGGTCTGGTGTCGAACTTCGCGCTGATCGCGGGTGTCGCGGGCGGCACCGCCAACACCAAGGTCATCTCACTCGCCGGCGTCGCCGGGCTCGCCGCGGGCGCGCTGTCCATGGCGGGTGGCGAATACGTCTCGGTGGCGAGCCAGCGCGAGCTGGCCCAGGCCGAGATCGCCGTCGAACGCCGCGAGCTCGCCCGTCACCCCGACGACGAACGCGCCGAGCTGGCGCAGACGTTCGTCGAGAGGGGCGTGTCCCCGGAACTGGCGGCCGAGGTCGCCCGGCAGATCTCGCAGAACCCCGAGCAGGCGCTGGAGGTTCACACCCGTAACGAGCTCGGCGTGGCCCCTGGCGACCTGCCGTCGCCGTCGCTGGCCGCGGTGTCGTCGTTCCTGTCGTTCAGCTTGGGGGCGGTGCTGCCGCTGCTGCCGTACCTCGTCGGGGTGCAGAGCCTGACGGTGTCGGCGATGATCTCCTGCGTGGCCCTGTTCGCGGCGGGCGCGCTCGTCTCGACGGTGACCGCCCGTAACTGGTGGTATTCCGGGTTGCGGCAGCTCGTCGTGGGCGGGGTGGCCGCCGCGGTCACGTTCGCGGTGGGCAACCTGATCGGGGCGGAGGTGCTGTGATGGCCCGCAGAAGAGCCGCGCCCGGTTCCGGCAACCCCTCACGAAGCCCTCGCGACGGTGCCCGCCCCGCAGCCGACCCCCAGGGCCCCGGCCCCCGCGCCGCGGGTGGGCGTAGCGGTGAGTGGCCTGCGGCGGAGGGTCGTGGCGATGGCTGGCCTGCGGCGGGTGCGCAGGGCCCGGGGTCGTTCTCGGGGGCGGAGGGCACGCACGCGGATGGTGCGGACCGGTCCGTGGGCTCCCGTGGCGGCCGGAGGGCGCGGGTACGTGGCCGCAGGCAGCAGGTGCCCCCCGAACCCGATGGCACGTACTCCCGTGGCCGGTCAGCGGACGGTGATGACCGGCCCGCGGGCCAATCCAGCGGCGGTTGGCCCGCTGCGGCGAGCGGGGAGGGCGACGGCGGCCGGTCGGCCCGTACGCGTGGAGGGCGCAGGTCGGCCCGCCGGGCCGCCGCCGACCCACTCTCCGGCGATCCGGGCACCGGCCACTTCGGACCTGGCACCAGCACCGGGCCGTTCGGCGGAGAGCCAGCGGGCGGGAGCTTCCACAGCGGCACCGGGCAGCCAGGACCAGGAGGCGGCGGTGCCGGCTGGTTCCGCGAGGACAGCCGCGGTCCCGGCCAGCCCGGCGGCGAGGATGCCGGTCGAACCGGGGGCCGTAGGGACGGTGGGCGGCCCGGCGGTGTTGAGGATGGTGGCCGGTCGGAAGGGCGCAGGGGTGCCGGGCGGTCCGGGGGCAGGGTCAAGCTCCGGGGCGGCGCCGGATGGCCGCTGCAGGAGGACGGCGGCACGGGCGAGGCCGCGGCCGTTGGGCGGGGGGCGGGCACGTCCTCGCGCAAGCGGCGGCGTACCCCTCCGTCCGACTGGCAGTTCCCGCTGCTCACCGCCTGGGGCCTGCGTCCTGATCAGCAGCGGTTGCTCGTGATCATCGCCGCGGTCGTGGGCGTGCTGGCCGGTGGCACGGGGCTGGTGTTCGCCGTGGGCTCCATCGGCGAGTACACGCCTCAGCAGCGCAGGAGTGCCGCCGTGGTCGCGCCCGGCTCGACGTTGCCGCGGATCTTCCACGGCTGGAGCTCGCCCAAACTGTTCGCCCCGCTGACCGACAGGACCAAGGACAAGCGCGCGCTGACGAAGAAGGAGATGTTCGGCCACAAGCAGCTCTCCGTCACCAAGAAGCTCAAGCTCAAGCTGGTCGCCAAGCAACTCGACGCCGACTGTTCGGCGGCTCTGTGGGGTGAGACCGTGGTGGAACAGGTCTCCGACGCCGGATGCAGCCAGGCCGCCCGTGGCCTGTACGTCAGCTCCGACGGCCGCTATGTCGGCCAGTACACGCTGCTCAACCTGAAGGACGGCAAGTCGGCCGCCGCCCTGGTGGAGTCGTTGAAGACCGACTACCGGGGCGGGTGGACGATCCCCCTGCCCTCCTCCAAGGCGTCCTTCCCCGCGGGAGGCTATTCCGAGGCGGGCGGCTACGCGCTGGGGCACTATGTCGGCCTTGTCTGGCTCGGCAGGACCGACGGCGCCGAACCGACCGCCAAGGACGACTTCGTCTCCCTGACCTTGGCGTTGCGCGGTGCGGAGAAGCCCGTCTACCGCAGGGTCGTCTCGCTCACGGGGCCGTCGGCCTGATGTCACGTCGTCTCGTCATCCCCGTTGTGATCGCCGCCTTGGTAGCCATCGCCGCGGGCGGCTGGTGGTGGTTGCGCCGCGACGAACCCCGCCCGTCGGCCTTCCACGCCGAGCCCACTTCCGCCTTCTACGCGTCCATCGACGACCGCAAGAACGACGCCGCCCCGCTCACTCAGCAGGAGGTCTTCACCTCCGCCGTCAAGACCCTGGGGGCCATGCGGCTGGAGAGCACCCAGCAGTTCACCGACTGCGACGAGGTCCTGTGGGGCGCCTCGGCCTCAGGCTGCACGCAGGCGCTCCAGGGCGTCTACAAGGGCAACCTGAGCACGGGCCAGTTCGTCATCTTCAACATGGCTGACGGGCGAGCCGCCGACGCGCTGGTGTCGGCCCTGGGCGAGGACGGGTTCGTACGCCAGGGCATCGCCTTCGAGGCCGCCGGCAGCCGCGCGCAGGTGCGTGCCATGGGCCACTACGTAACGGTGAGCTGGGTCGGCGGTTCCGCGCCCGCGCAGGAACTCCTCGCGGCGCTGGTGGCACTCGACGGCTTGGGCCGTGTCGTCCAGGATCGCGTCGTCGCCGCCACCTGACCTCGAAACGGTGCCTGAACCGGTCTGGTGCTGTATTTCAGGTGCATAGCCGCACTCCGGCTGGGGCGGGCCTCGGTTCGGGGCGGGTGTTCGGCGCTCCGCCTCTGGAAGAACGCCGTGCTGCCACCGGGCGACGCTGAAAGCCGCGGACTCGACCGTGGGCGCGGGCCAATGGTGTTCGGTTGGCGCCGGTCAGGGATGCCGCGCATGTCTGGGTGGCGGTGCCGGCCATCTGGCCGGTGAGGACCTGCGCGCCGGTGGGGGGGCGGGGCCTGGGCCGGGAGCAGCGGGTCTGCGGGAAGTGGCGTCGGGGGAAGCTGAGCGCCTGGGAAAGCGGGTCAGGAGGTGGTGCCGGGGGACGTGGGGGCGGGGGAGGTCGTGGTCAGGGACGTGACGGTTGCGGAGACCGCCTCCGGGAGGCTGGACAGGCGGTGCAGCGGCGCCTCCAGCGGGGTCAGGTCTTCCGCCCAGGGGGCCGCCTCGCGGATGAGGGCCCTGGCGTCGTTCTTGGTGAGCGTGGCGCCCTGCTCGCGGGCCGCCGCGATGAGGGCCTCGCGCCACGTGTTGGCCAGCTTGGCGTGACCGTTGTCCAGGATCCTGCGCAGCACGCGGGCCGCCGGGTCGCCGGGCTGCGGGAGGCGTACGGCGTCGAGCATGTCCTCGCCGGCGCTCGACGTGTAGACGGCGGACAGCACGCCGGGCAGGGACGGCAGGCCGGCGCCCAGGACGCGTACGTGGCAGGCGCGCGTCGCCAGGAGCAGGCGGGGGAGCGCTGCCTCCAGGCCGGGCGGCAGGGCGACGGCCACGCGGTCGGAGGCGGCCGCGTAGGGCTTGGCGAGCCAGGTCGACACCTTGACCCGGGGCTGGGTGAGCTCCTTGGGCCATTCGCCCACCAGCAGGTCGGGCTCGAAGTCTGAAATGCCCCTCTCTGGGGCTGAGATGCCCTTGTGGGCGTTTTCTATGGCTTGTGGGCCTTGGGTGTAGATGGCGGTGGCCTGGCGGCTCAGGCGGGACGTCACGGCCGGGCGGGTCTTGCTGGTGGGCCGGAGGATGTACAGGTCGGCCGCCGAGCCGATGGCCTCCGCGCCGAAATAGCGGTTGAAGTCGGGGTAGATGGCTTCGTAGGCGAGGTTGAGGTCCGCCAGGGCCTGCTGGACCTTGAACGCCAGCATGGGCACGCGCTCGCCGGCGCCGTAGGCCAGCAGCACCCGCCCGTCGTCCTTCAGCCCCTCCACGGCGCGCGCCACGAACAGGCCGACGCCCTCCGGCGTGTACGGCGGGTCGGTGAGCGCCAGGTCGTGTCCCTTCGCCGAAACCGGCAGGCCGAGCCGCAGGTCGGCCCAGCGGGTGCGGACGCCGAGCTCCTGAGCGTCGATGTAGGCCAGGATGCGCTCGTCGATGTCGGCCACCGTGACCTCGGTCTCCGGGTGGACGAGCTTGACGGCCAGCGAGGTCAGGTCGTGGTCGCCCACGCACAGCAGGCGCGCGCCCGGCAGCCAGAACCGGGCGCCGAGCAGCAGCGCCCGCCGCAGCACGGTCTCGGGCGTGGCGGCGACGTGGTCGAGGACGTGGCGGGCGCGCGGGGCGCCGGCGATGAGGGCGCTCAGGCGGTCGAGCGCGGCGGAGTAGTGGGGGAGCAGGTGGGCGACCGGGTCTTCCGGTGGCGGCGCGACGGCGAAGAGGTCCTGGAAGGCGGAGGCCTTGATGAGCGGCACGCGGAAGGCGTCGCCCAATCGCTCCAGCGGCAGCTCGCGGAGCAGCGCCTCGATGGTGCGCCTCGACGTGGCGGTCTCGCGGACCAGGCCGGCGAGCCTCCACCACTGGCCGTCGCACACGAGCGCCAGCGCGTGCCTCAGCCGCCTGCTGTCGGCCCCGGCCTCTCGAAGCAGGCGCTCCACCCCGTCACGGTCCATGGGCAAACCCTATCGAGGGGCCAGGAGCGTGCCGGAACGCTCGCGCAGCGCGGCCGGCGAGCCACCCGCCGAGCGGGGCCGGCAGAAAATCGTCATCTTTGCCGCATACAGGTGCGCCGAACCGGGAATGACACGGGCCTCCCCCAGAGTTTGGGATAGAGAGTTCGGATGCTGGACCAGCCCGAATGTTCGCAATGCGGACGTGGCGGGCACCATTCCGGCAGGGTGTTGTAACCTCTACCCACGATACGCAGCAGGGCCAACGTCGTCCCCGCCTGTAGAGCAGTTCGAGACAGACGATGACGACGGGAGGGATTAAATGCCTGCTGCCCACCTCGGGTTCCCCGAGCCTCAGGGCCTCTACCACCCCGCCAGCGAGCACGATGCCTGCGGTGTCGCCATGGTCGCCGACGTCGCGGGACGCCGTGGTCACGGCATCGTGGTCAAGGCGCTGACGGCGTTGTGCAACCTCGATCACCGGGGGGCCAAGGGTAGCGAGCCGGACACCGGCGACGGAGCCGGGATCCTGACGCAGATCCCCGATGAGTTCTACCGCGCGACCGTGCCGTTCGCGCTGCCCGCAGCCGGCGCCTACGCGTCCGGCATCGCCTTCCTGCCGATCGACGCGCAGGCCAGGCGCGTCGCCGTCGGCCTGATCGAGGAGATCGCGGCCGAGGAGGGCCTCACCGTGCTCGGCTGGCGGGAGCTGCCCGTCGACCGCGCTCTTCCCGGGCCGAGCGCCCGGGCCGTCATGCCGCACTTCGCCCAGCTGTTCGTGTCGGGACCCGGCGGGGTGGAAGGGCTGGAGCTCGACCGGCTCGCGTTCTGCCTGCGCAAGCGCGCCGAGCACGAGGCCGACGTCTACTTCCCTTCGTTGTCGGCCAGGACGATCGTCTACAAGGGCATGCTCACGCCCGACCAGGTCGAGCCGTTCTTCCCCGACCTGAGCGACGAGCGTTACGCGACCGCGATCGCGCTGGTGCACTCGCGGTTCTCCACCAACACGTTCCCCAGCTGGCCGCTGGCCCACCCCTACCGTTACGTCGCCCACAACGGCGAGATCAACACGGTCAAGGGCAACCGCAACTGGATGCGGGCGCGCGAGGCGATGCTGAAGTCCGCCGACATTCCTGGCGATATTTCACGACTTTTGCCCATCTGCGACCCGGATGGCAGCGACACCGCCAGCTTCGACGAGGCCCTTGAGCTGCTGCACATCGGCGGCCGGAGCCTGCCCCACGCCGTGCTCATGATGATCCCCGAGGCGTGGGAGAACCACACCGAGATGGACCCCGCGCGGCGGGCATTCTACGAGTTCCACTCCACGTTGATGGAGGCCTGGGACGGCCCCGCCTCGATCACGTTCACCGACGGCACCATGGCCGGCGCGGTGCTCGACCGCAACGGCCTGCGCCCGGGTCGCTTCTGGGTGACCGCCGACGGGCTGGTCGTGCTGGCCTCCGAGGCCGGCGTGCTCGACTTCAAGCCCGACGACATCGTCAGGAAGGGCCGCCTGCAGCCGGGCCGCATGTTCCTCATCGACACCGCCCGCGGCAAGATCATCGAGGACGACGAGATCAAGGCCGAGCTCGCGGCCGAGCTGCCGTACTCCGACTGGCTCCACGCGGGCCTGGTCCGCTTCGAGGAGCTGCCCGCACGACAGCGCGAGATCCCGACGCACGAGGCGCTCATCAGGCGGCAGCAGACCTTCGGCTACACCGAGGAAGAGCTGCGCGTCGTCCTGTCGCCGATGGCCAGGGCCGGTGCCGAGCCGATCGGCTCCATGGGCACCGACACGCCCGTGGCCGTGCTGAGCGAGAAGCCGCGCCTGCTGTACGACTACTTCACGCAGCTGTTCGCGCAGGTCACGAACCCGCCGCTGGACGCCATCCGTGAAGAGCTGGTCACCTCGCTGGCCAGCACGCTCGGGCCCGAGGGCAACCTGCTCGACCCAGGCCCCACGTCGTGCCGCCAGCTCGTGCTGCCGTACCCGGTGCTCGACAACGAAGAGCTCGCCAAGATCATCCACATCAACGACGAGGGTGACCTGCCCGGCTTCCACCCGTACGTCATCAGCGGGCTCTACGACGTGGCCGGCGGCGGCCAGGCGCTGCTGCGGCGCCTGGAGGAGATCAGGACGGAGGCGTCCCAGGCGATCGCCGGCGGCGCGCGCGTCATCGTGCTGTCCGACCGGGGCTCGTCCGAGACGCTGGCGCCGATCCCGGCGCTCCTGCTGACCGGCGCGGTGCACCACCACCTGATCCAGGAGAAGACCCGCACCAAGATCGGGCTGGTCATCGAGACCGGCGAGGCCCGCGAGTGCCACCACATGGCGCTGCTCATCGGCTACGGCGCCGGCGCGGTCAACCCCTACCTCGCCGTCGAGACCGTCGAGGACCTCGTCGACTCGGGCGCGCTCCAGCTCGACAAGCGCAAGGCCGTCCGCAACCTGATCAAGGCCTACGGCAAGGGTGTCATCAAGGTCATGTCCAAGATGGGCGTGTCCACGGTGGCCTCCTACACCGGCGCCCAGATCTTCGAGGCGCTCGGCCTGAGCCAGGAGGTCATCGACTCCTGCTTCACCGGCACCACCTCGCGCCTGGGCGGCGTCGGCTTCGACGTCCTGGCCAAGGAGATCGAGCTGCGGCACCGCCACGCCTACCCGCGCGTGCCGAACGCCCACCGCAACCTTCAGGTCGGCGGCGAATACCAGTGGCGGCGCGAGGGCGAGCCGCACCTGTTCAACCCCGAGACCGTCTTCAAGCTGCAGCACGCCACCAGGACCCGCCGCTACGAGATCTTCAAGGAGTACACGAACCTCGTCGACTCCCAGGCGGAGCGGCTGATGACCCTGCGCGGCCTGTTCAAGCTGCGCAAGGGCACGCCGATCCCCATCGAGGAGGTCGAGCCCGCCTCGGAGATCGTCAAGCGCTTCTCCACGGGCGCGATGTCGTACGGCTCGATCTCGATGGAGGCGCACGAGACGCTCGCCATCGCGATGAACCGGCTCGGCGGCAAGTCCAACACCGGCGAGGGCGGCGAGGACCCCGAGCGGCTCTACGACCCGGCGCGCCGCAGCGCCATCAAGCAGGTGGCCTCCGGGCGCTTCGGCGTCACCAGCGAATACCTGGTCAACGCGGCCGACCTGCAGATCAAGATGGCCCAGGGCGCCAAGCCCGGCGAGGGCGGCCAGCTGCCCGGCCACAAGGTCTATCCGTGGATCGCCAAGACCCGGCACTCCACGCCCGGCGTCGGCCTCATCTCGCCGCCGCCGCACCACGACATCTACTCGATCGAGGACCTCGCCCAGCTCATCCACGACCTGAAGAACTCCAACCCGGAGTCCAGGGTCCACGTGAAGCTGGTCGCCGAGGTCGGCGTCGGCACGGTCGCCGCGGGCGTGTCGAAGGCGCACGCCGACGTGGTGCTCATCTCCGGCCACGACGGCGGCACCGGCGCCTCGCCGCTGACCTCGCTCAAGCACGCCGGCGCCCCGTGGGAGCTCGGCCTGGCCGAGACGCAGCAGACGCTGCTCCTCAACGACCTGCGCGACCGCATCGTCGTGCAGGTCGACGGCCAGCTCAAGACCGGCCGCGACGTCATCATCGCCGCGCTGCTCGGCGCCGAGGAGTACGGGTTCGCCACCGCGCCCCTCGTCGTCTCCGGCTGCGTGATGATGCGGGTCTGCCACCTCGACACCTGCCCCGTGGGCGTCGCCACGCAGAACCCCGAGCTGCGCAAGCGCTTCACCGGCAAGCCCGAGTTCGTGGTCAACTTCTTCGAGTTCATCGCCGAGGAGATCCGCGAACATCTGGCCGAGCTGGGCTTCCGCTCGCTCGACGAGGCCATCGGGCACGTCGAGCTGCTCGACACGACGGCGGCCGAGGACCACTGGAAGGCCGGCGGGCTCGACCTGTCGCCGATCCTGCACCGGCCGGAGCTGCCCGCGGGCACCGCGCTGCGCCGCGTCGTCGAGCAGGACCACGGGCTCCAGCACGCCCTCGACAACACGCTGATCCAGCTCGCCGAGGGCGCCCTCGTGAACGGCACCCCCGTGACGCTGGAGCTGCCCATCCGCAACGTCAACCGCACGGTCGGCACCATGCTCGGCTACCAGGTGACCAAGCGCCACGGCGGCAAGGGCCTGCCCGACAACACCATCGACATCTCGTTCACCGGTTCGGCGGGCAACTCGTTGGGCGCGTTCGTGCCGCGCGGGATCACGCTGAGGCTGACCGGAGACGCGAACGACTACCTCGGCAAGGGTCTGTCCGGCGGGCGGATCACCGTCCGGCCGCACGAGGCGGCCCCGCTCGACGGCCACATCATCGCCGGCAACGTCGCCCTGTACGGCGCCACGTCCGGCGAGGTGTTCGTCCGCGGCGTCGTCGGCGAGCGCTTCTGCGTGCGCAACTCCGGCGCCACGGCGGTCGTCGAGGGCGTGGGCGACCACGGCTGCGAGTACATGACCGGGGGCAAGGCCGTGGTGCTCGGCCCGACCGGGCGCAACTTCGCGGCCGGCATGTCGGGCGGCGTCGCGTACCTGCTGGATCTCAAGCCCGAGCGGGTCAACCGCGAGATGGTCGCCATCGAGGCGCTCACCGAGCAGGACGCCGAGTTCCTCAAGGAGACCGTCGAGAAGCACTTCGCGGAGACCGGCTCGCCGGTCGCCAAGCAACTGCTCGCCGACTGGGACGCCGCGCTCGGCAGGTTCGGCAAGGTCATGCCGACCGACTACAAGAGGGTGCTGGAGGCCGCCGAGGCCGCCCGCATCGAAGGCAGGGACGTCGACGAGGCCGTCATGGCGGCCGCGGTGCAGTCATGACCCGCCGTAATGAGCCGTGCCGCCATGGCGGGCTGTGCTTGTCAACCACTGTTCAGGGTTAAGGGAGGCGTAACCGAATGGCTGACCCGAAGGGTTTCCTCACGCACGACCGGGAGCTGCCGGCGCGCCGCCCCGTGGACGTCCGCATCAGCGACTGGCGCGAGGTCTACCAGGACTTCCCGCAGGACAAGCTGACCAGGCAGGCGGCCCGCTGCATGGACTGCGGCATCCCGTTCTGCCACAACGGCTGCCCGCTCGGCAACCTCATCCCCGAGTGGAACGACCTCGTCTTCCGCACCGACTGGCGCGAGGCGATCGAGCGGCTGCACGCCACGAACAACTTCCCTGAGTTCACCGGCAGGCTCTGCCCGGCTCCGTGCGAGGCGGCGTGCGTGCTCGGCATCAACTCCGACCCGGTGGCGATCAAGCGGGTCGAGGTCGAGATCATCGACCGGGCGTTCGCCGAGGGCTGGGTGACCCCGCAGCCCCCGGCCGTCAGGACCGGCAAGAAGGTCGCCGTCGTCGGCTCGGGGCCCGCGGGCCTGGCCGCCGCCCAGCAGCTCACCAGGGCCGGGCACGACGTGGTGGTGTTCGAGCGGGCCGACAGGATCGGCGGCCTGCTGCGTTACGGCATCCCCGAGTTCAAGATGGAGAAGCGGCACATCAACCGCCGTCTCGACCAGATGCGGGCCGAGGGCACCGAGTTCCGCACCGGCGTCAACGTCGGCGTCGACATCACCGCCGCCGAGCTGCGCGAGCAGTTCGACGCCGTGGTGTTGTCGGGCGGCGCCACCCAGTGGCGTGACCTGCCGGTGGCCGGGCGCGAGCTCAAGGGCATCTACCAGGCCATGGAATACCTGCCGCTGTCCAACAAGGTCCAGGAGGGCGACCTCGACCGGTCACCGATCTCGGCCGAGGGCAAGCACGTGGTGGTGATCGGCGGCGGCGACACCGGCGCCGACTGCATCGGCACGGCGATCAGGCAGGGCGCGAAGTCCGTCACCCAGCTCGAGATCATGCCCCAGCCGCCGGCGACCAGGCCGGGCAACCAGCCGTGGCCGACGTACCCCATGTTGTTCAAGATGGAGAGCGCCCACGAGGAGCTCGCCGACGGCGGGGGAGAGCGGGTCTACGCCGTCTCCACCACCGAGTTCGCCGGCGACGCCGACGGCAACGTGCGGGCGCTGCGGCTGGTCGAGGTCGAGGGGCCGCAGAACGGGTTCAAGCCGATCCCCGGCACCGAACGCGAGATCCCGGCCGAGCTGGTCACCCTGTCCATGGGCTTCCTCGGCCCGGAGAAGGGCGCCCTGCTGCAGGACCTCGCCGCCGTCGCCGGTGACGGCTTCTACGACGCTCGGGGCAACGTCTCGCGCGACAAGACGTACATGTCCAAGGTGGACGGCGTTTTCGTGGCGGGCGACATGGGGCGCGGGCAGTCGCTCATCGTCTGGGCCATCGCCGAGGGCCGCGCGGCGGCCTCGGGCGTGGACCGGTTCCTGACGGGGGAGACGGCGCTGCCGTACCCGATCCTGCCCACCGCCCGCCCGCTGGTCTGACGGCACCGCCCGGGGCCGCCCGCGAGGCGGCCCCGGATCCGTGCGCTCAGCGTGAGCTGAGGGCGTCCACAGGGCCGGCCGCGCGGGCCACGGCGTGGACACGCTGGGAGGCGGGATCGGCGGCGCGGTAGATGACCAGCCGCCGGCCGGGGGTCGGCTCACAGCGCCGCTGATCGCCCTGCGGATCGAGGACAGCCCGGTCGAAGGGACGGTGGAGCGCGACCTCATCCCCATGGCTCGCGAGATGGGTCTCGGCGTCGTCCCGTGGCCGCCGCCGGCCAGCGGCGTGCTGACCGGCGGCGCCGTCACGTGCCGCGCGGTGCTGGGGGTATTGACCCACCTTCTCCCCCTATCGACCGAAATTTCACTACTAAGGTGCATCGCTGGTTGACTGTCGGGAAGATGCGGATTCACGGCCGGTCAGCGAACGGGGGAACCATGTGGCGAGTCGCCTCCGGAACGATGGCGCTCGCCGCCGCAGTCGCGCTCACGGCCTGCGCACCGCCGGCCGCGGCCCCCCACAGACCGGCCACGCCCCAGAACGACTATCTCGTCTTCTACGCGGCGGGACGGCACGCGGAGGCCGTGAACGCCGTCGAACGGGCCGGCGGCACCACGGTCGGAGAGGACGCCAGGCTCGGCTACCTGCTGGCCAGGGGCGCGGGCGGCGGCTTCGCCGAGGGCGTGGGCGCCGACCAGGCCATCGTGGGCGTGTCCGCCGACCGGCGCATCGGCTACGCCACGGCTCGCCAGGGCACTCATCAGGCGGCCCGGCCCGCGGCCTTCCCCGACGCGTCGTCGTTCACCAAGAGCGCGGCCGAGCCGCTCGCCGGCCGCCAGTGGGACATGCGCATGATCGGCGCGGACCGCGCGAACTCCAAGGCCCCCGGCACCAAGAAGGTCCTGGTCGGCGTCATGGACACCGGCGTCGACGGCAAGCACCCCGACATCGCCCCCAACTTCAACCGCGAGCTGAGCCGGAACTTCGTCACCGACCGGCCCAAGGACCGGCACGGCGAGACGCTCGACGGCCCCTGCGAGGCCGAGGGCTGCAAGGACCCCGCGGACGTGGACGACGACGGCCACGGCACCCACGTCGCCAGCACGATCGCCTCCCCGATCAACGGCATCGGCATCGCGGGAGTGGCGCCCGGCGTGCAGATCGTGAACCTCAGGGCCGGCCAGGACTCCGGGTTCTTCTTCCTCAGGCCCAGCCTCGACGCGCTCGCCTACGCCGCCGACATCGGCGTGGACGTCGTGAACATGAGCTACTACGTCGACCCCTGGCTGTTCAACTGCAAGGCCAATCCGGCCGACACCAAGAAGCAGCAGCTGGAGCAGCAGGCCGTCATCACCGGCATGCAGCGGGCCCTGGACTACGCCAGGAAGAAGGGCGTGACGCTCATCTCCGCCCTCGGCAACGGCGGCACCGACCTCGGCCATCCCGAGATCGACGACCAGAGCCCCGGCTACCCGAAGGGCGACGAGAAGAAGCGCGAGATCGACAACTCCTGCATCAACGTGCCCGCGGAGTCCGCCGGCGTCATCTCCGTCTCCGCCGTCGGCCCCTCCGGACGCAAGGCGATCTACAGCGACTACGGCGTCGAGCAGACCGACCTGGCCGCGCCCGGAGGCGACATCCTCGACGGTGAGGGCGCCAGGGCCGACCGGGGGATCCTGGCCGCCGCACCCGAGCACGTGCTGCGCGCGTCAGGGCGCATCGACGCCAAGGGCAACCCCAAGGGCGCGGACGTGGTCAAGGACTGCAAGGACGGCCGCTGCTCGTACTACCGGTATCTGGAGGGCACCTCCATGGCCTCGCCGCACGCCACCGGGGTCGCGGCGATCCTGATCAGCCGCTTCGGCAAGCCCGGCAAGGGCGGGCTCCACCTCGATCCGGCCACCACCGAGCGACTGCTCTACAAGACCGCGACCCAGAAGACGTGCCCGACGCCCCGCCGCCACGTCTACAAGATCTACAACAAGACCGAGACGCACGAGTGCGAGGGCGACAAAGCGGACAACGGCTTCTACGGCCACGGCATCGTGGACGCCTGGAAGGCCGCGACCGTCGAACCCTGAGAGTCTGACGAGTACCCGAACTTGGCCCGTCCAGGGGGCGCCGTTCTCGTTCTGTTCGCCTTCTGCGGGTACGTTCTCCGTCGTCAGTGACTGTTAAGTGGTCTGTACCAATTAAGGTAGGACTCGTGACTCGTCGCGCGAAAATCGTCTGCACTCTCGGCCCCGCCACATCGTCCAAGGAACGCCTGCACGAGCTGATCGCCGCCGGCATGGACGTGGCACGGTTCAACCTCAGTCATGGCAACCATGACCTGCACAGAGAGGTCTACGACCGGGTCAGGGAGGTGGCGGCCGACCTCGGCCGCGGTGTAGGCGTGCTCGCCGACCTGCAGGGCCCCAAGATCCGTGTCGGCACGTTCGAAGAAGGCCCCGTCAGGCTGGGCTTCGGCGACGTCTTCACCATCACCACCGAAGACGTGCCGGGCGACCGCGAGCAGGTCTCCACCACCTACAAGGGGTTGCCCAACGACGTGCGCCCCGGCGACACGATCCTCGTCGACGACGGCCGCCTCGTGCTCGAGGCCACCCGCGTCGACGGCGACCGCATCGCCACCCGCGTCGTCATCGGCGGCATGATCTCCGACAACAAGGGCCTCAACCTGCCCGGCGTCAACGTCAGCGCGCCCGCGCTGACCGACAAGGACGAAGCCGACCTGCGCTGGGCGCTGCGCACCGGGTGCGACATGATCGCCCTGTCGTTCGTCCGCCGCCCGTCCGACGCCGACGTCGTGCGCAACATCATGGAGCAGGAGGCCGTGCGCCTCCCGCTGCTCGCCAAGATCGAGAAGCCGCAGGCCGTCGACCGCCTCCCCGACATCGTCGAGGCCTTCGACGGCATCATGGTGGCCCGCGGCGACCTCGGCGTCGAGCTGCCGCTCGAGCAGGTGCCGATCGTGCAGCGGCGCATCATCGAGCTGTGCCGCGAGAAGGCCCGCCCGGTCATCGTCGCCACCCAGATGCTCGACTCCATGATGAGCTCCCCGCGCCCCACCCGCGCCGAGGCCTCCGACGTGGCCTACGCGGTCATGGACGGCGCCGACGCGGTCATGTTGTCCGGCGAGACCTCCGTCGGCAACTACCCGATCGAGGCCGTCTCCACGATGGACCGCATCGCCTGCGCCGCGGAGAAGCACTCCCTGCACGCCACCCACACGCTGGAGCGCATGCCGGAGACGACCGGCGGCGCCATCGCCAGGGCCGCGGCCGAGGTCGGCGCGATCGTCGGGGCCAAGGCGCTGGTGGCGTTCACGATGTCGGGCGAGACGGCCCGGCGGCTGGCCCGCTACCGCTCGCCGATCCCGCTGCTGGCCTTCACGTCGGCGCCCCACGTGCGGGGGCAGCTCTCGCTGACGTGGGGGGTGGAGACGTTCCACGTGCCGTTCGTCCACCACACCGACGACATGGTGCGGCAGGTCGAGGCCTCGCTGCTGTCGTCGGGACGGCTGGAGAAGGGCGACAAGGTGGTCATCGTGGCCGGCTCGCCTCCCGGCACCCCGGGCTCAACCAACGCCCTGCGCGTCCACACCATCGGATCCGCCGTGTCCCACGCGCACTGACTTTTCGGTTCTCGGCTCACTTTTGAACAGTGAAGCAGGAGGATCCCGTGGGTCCATACTGCTGTCGCGATCTTGTAACAATGCCCATGCGCAGGCGGCCGCTCATCGACGATCTGGGTTTGTCGAGCACCTGATCATCAATGAGCGGCCGTGGGGTTCATTGTGCTGCAGCAGGCAGGCAGGCGAGGACGCCTGCTGCCTTCCCTTGTTCTGCCCCGCGATCTGAGCGGAGCCGACCTGCGTAACGCGAACCCGCGTGGCGCCCGCCTCGATTACAGTGATCTTCGCGGAGCCACTCTGAGCGGAGCCGTGCTGACCGGCGCCTCCCTGAAGCGGGTAGTTGTCGATGACAACACCGTCTGGCCCGACGGAGTCGAACCGTCCTTGATCGAACCAGCACGGCCGCGATCGCTCCCACCCATCCGTCCCCGGACCTACGACGAATGCGCAGTCAGGGACCAGTCGGCTGAGTGATTACGTGAGTTCACGGGGTGCCGTGATGTGTTTTCTTTCTTTACGGCTTCGCCTGGTTCAGCCACCTGCGGCGGGTGACTGGACCAGGCGCAGCCGTAAAGGAAGAAAGCCTTTATATGGTCGGGTCAGTTGGCGTGGAGGGCGGCGTTGAGCTCGATGGTGCCGCCCTCGCGAGGCACCGCCTCCACCGCGCCCGACTGGGAGTTGCGGCGCAGCAGGATGCCGTTCGACCCCGACAGTTCGGCGGCCTTGACCACCCGGCCCTCGGGCAGGGCGACCTTCGTGCCCGCCGTCACGTAGAGCCCGGCCTCCACCACGCAGTCGTCGCCCAGCGAGATGCCGATGCCGGCGTTCGCGCCCAGCAGGCAGCGCTCGCCGATCGAGATGACCTGCTTGCCGCCGCCCGACAGCGTTCCCATGATCGACGCGCCGCCGCCCACGTCGGAGCCGTCGCCGACCACCACGCCGGCCGAGACCCTGCCCTCGATCATCGAGGCGCCCAGCGTGCCGGCGTTGAAGTTGACGAAGCCCTCGTGCATGACGGTGGTGCCGCTCGCCAGGTGCGCGCCCAGGCGCACCCGGTCGGCGTCGGCGATGCGCACGCCGGACGGCATCACGTAGTCGACCATCCGCGGGAACTTGTCGACGCCGTACACCGTCACCGCGCCCCTGGCCCGTAGCCGCAGGCGGGTCCGCTCGAAGTCCGGCACCGGGCACGGGCCCGCGTCGGTCCACACCACGTTGGCCAGCAGGCCGAAGATGCCGTCGAGGTTGACGCCGTGCGGCCTGACGAGGCGCGCGGAGATCAGGTGCAGTCGCAGGTAGACGTCGTGCGCGTCGACGGGGGCCTCGGAGAGCTTGGCGATGCCGGTGCGCACCGCGACCACCTCCACGCCCCGCGCCTCGTCGGGCCCGGTCAGCCCCGCCAGTTCGCCGGCCTCGCCGGCGGGGAGCCGCTCGGTGCCCGAAACGGGCGCGTCGCCCAGCTCGGGTGCGGGGAACCAGGTGTCGAGCACGGTGCCGTCGGAGGCGATGGTCGCGAGGCCGACGCCGAACGCGCCGGTCGAGGTGGGATCGATAGCAGTCACGGGGCCAAAAATACCGTTTCTGCTCAGCTCAGGGCGCCGAGGTCGGCCGAGAGCCAGTGTTCTGGCCGCATCCTGAACGTGACGAGCGCGTGCAGGTCGGAGCCCTGCACGTAACCCGACACGGCGTCGGGCGGCAGGTAACGCGCCGAGATGCGCGTCAGATCCTCCAGCGTCGTGGGGTCGGAGCGCACCAGCGGCCCCTCCACCGACACGTACCGGTAGGTGGGGCTGACCCGCTGTACCAGTATCGAGAACCTGCCCGCCTTCGCGATCAGCCGGGCCTTGACCGAGTCGCCGTCGGTCAGGAACCGGATCTCGCCGCCGGGGCGGTAGTCGTACCAGACGGGTACGTTCAGCGGCCCCCGCCCCTCGCCGGCCTCCACGGCGAGGCTCGCGATGTGCGGCTCCGCCAGGAACGCCTCCCGTGCCGCCACGTCCAACGGCATGCGCCCACCCCCGTCTTCATCGATCTTGATGACGGTCATTCCCGGTGGGAGCGGTTCCGAAAAGCCACCCGCCGTCCCTTTCCGCGCCGGTCGTCCGCCGGTCCCGGCTCGCTGGACCCCGGCCCGCGACCCCCGCCTCGGGGGTCGGCGGCCCTCCTTGCAAGGTAAGGCTAACCTAATCTAGCATCGGCCGCAGAGGGAGGCGATGCCTCGGTGGAGACACTGCTGAGCAGACTCAACGGCACCTACGACATCCTGGGAATCGGCTTCGGCCCATCGAATCTCGCGCTGGCGATCGCCTTGCGGGAGCACAACGCCCGGGTCCCGGCACCCGAACGGGTCCACATGCGGTTCCTGGAGAAGCAACCCGGCTTCGGCTGGCACAAGGGGATGCTTCTCGACGACGCGACCATGCAGGTGTCATTCCTGAAAGACCTGGTCACCCTGCGCGACCCCGCCAGCGATTTCAGCTTCCTGTGCTTCCTGAAGGACAGCGGCAGACTGGTGGACTTCCTCAACCACAAGACGCTCTTCCCGCTGCGGATCGAGTTCCACGCCTATTTCGAGTGGGCGGCCGAGCGGGTGCGCGACCTGGTCGCGTACGCCGAGGAGGTCGTGTCCGTCGAGCCGGTGACCGCGGCGGGCGGTGGCGTCCCCGCGTACGACGTGATCAGCACGGACGCGGAGCGTCCAGGGCACACCACCGTACGGCGGGCCCGTAACCTCTGCGTCGCCACCGGGCTGGAGCCGCACCTGCCGCCGGGAACCGTCGTCTCCGACCGGGTGTGGCACAACAGCGAGCTGCTGCCCCGGGTGGCCGCCCTCAAGGAGGCCGGGGTCCCGGTGCGGCGGGCCGTGGTGCTCGGGGCGGGCCAGAGCGCGGCCGAGACGGCCGACTACCTGCACCGCACCTTCGCCGACGCGGAAGTCTGCGCCGTCATCGCCAAATACGGCTACACCCCCGCCGATGATAGCCCTTTCGCCAACCAGATCTTCGATCCCGAGGCCGTGGACACGTTCTTCGGCGCTCCGTCAGCCGTCAAGCAGTCCCTGCTCGACTACCACCGCGGCACCAACTACTCCGTGGTGGACATGGACCTCATCGAGTCCCTCTACCGGACCATGTACCGGGAGAAGGTCCAGGGCGGCGAGCGGCTGCGCGTCCTGCGCGCCTCGCGCATCCGCGAGGTCGGCGAACGGGACGACCGGCTCGACGTCACGGTCGAATATCTGCCCACCGGAGAGCACGAGGTGCTCGAGGCGGACCTCCTCGTCCACGCCACGGGCTACCGGCCCCAGGACATCGGCACCGTCCTCGGCCAGGCCGCCAAGTTATGCCTGCGCGACGACGAGGACCGGCTCAGGATAGGCCGCGACTACCGCGTCGAGGCGCCCGCGCACGTGTCGGCGGGCATCTACCTGCAGGGAGCGGGTGAACACACCCACGGCCTCACCTCGACGCTCCTGTCCGCCACCGCCGTGCGGGCCGGCGAGATCCGCGACTCGCTGCTGGCCGGCCACACGCCGCGGGCCAGGGCGGCGACATAGTGATCCTCTCCGATCGCCGGCCGGCCGCACCGACGGACCGGCCGGCGGGCGTCGCCGCGGGCGACGCCGGCCGGAGCGGCTGGCTGCTCGTGCTCGTGGCGGCGCTGGTCGCCACGTGTCTCCTGAGCATCGCCGTCGGCACCAGGACCATCGGCCTCGGCACGGTCTGGGACGCGTTCGCCCACGTCGCGGACACCGACGACCACGCGATCGTGCGCGAGCTGCGGGTCCCGAGGACCGTGCTGGGGCTGCTGGCGGGAGCCGCGCTCGGCGTCTCGGGAGCGGTCATCCAGGCGGTGACGCGCAACCCGCTGGCGGACACGCAGCTCCTCGGAATGAACGCGGGAGCGGCGCTCTTCGTCGTGTTCGCGATCGGGGTCCTGGGCCTGACCTCCATCTGGTCGTACGTGTGGTTCGCGTTCGCCGGGGTGGCCTTCGCCACCGTGCTCGTCTCCACGCTAGGCTCCATCGGGCGCGGAGAGGCGACGCCGCTCCGGCTGACGCTCGCGGGCGTGGCGCTCGGCGCCGTCATGGAGGGCGTCTCGGCCGCGATCCGGCTGCTGAAGCCGCGGGCCTTCGACTACCTGCGCTTCTGGGATGTCGGCACGCTCGGCGGCCGGCCGCTGCCCATCGCCGAAGCGGTCGCGCCGTTCATCCTGGCCGGCCTGGTGCTGGCGTTCGCCGCCGCCCGCTCGCTCAACGCCGTCGCGCTGGGCGACGACCTCGCCCGCTCGCTGGGCGCCGGCGTCACCCGGACACGCGTGCTGTCAGTGATCTCGGTGGCGCTCCTGACGGGCGCGGCGACCGCGGCGGTGGGCCCGATCGGGTTCATCGGCCTGATGGTGCCGCACGCCGTCCGCCGGATCGTCGGGCCCGACCAGCGGTGGATCCTCGCGTACACGGTGATCTGCGCCCCGATCCTGCTGCTCGGCGCGGACATCGCGGGCCGGGTGCTGATCCGCCCCGCCGAACTGCAGGCCGGGATCGTCACCGCGTTCCTGGGAGCGCCGGTGCTGATCTGGCTGATCCGCCGGCGGGCGGTGACGAGCCCGTGAGCGGGGTGGACTTCGGTCACCGGGTCGTCATCGTGCGCCGGCCCCGCGCATCCGTCAGGTTCGGCGCACGCACGGCGCTCGTCTGCGCCGCGCTCGGCCTCGCGGCCGCGGCGGTCGCGGTGCTCGGGCTGGGCACCGGCGAGTTCGAGGTGCCGCCGGGCGAGGTGCTCCAGGCACTGGCCGGGCAGGGGCCGGGCGCGACGCGCCTGGTGGTCGTGGAGTGGCGGCTGCCGCGCGTGTTGCTGGCCCTGCTCATCGGCGCGGCGCTCGGACTGAGCGGCGCCGTCTTCCAGTCGTTGTTGCGCAATCCGCTCGGCAGCCCCGACGTGATCGGGTTCAACACCGGCGCCTACACCGGGGTGCTGGTCACGATGGTGCTGGTCGGCCGCGGCTACTACGAGACCGCGGCGGGCGCCCTGATCGGCGGGCTCGCGGCCGCCCTGGTGGTCTACCTGCTGGCGTACAGGCAGGGCGTGCAGGGGTTCCGGCTCATCATCGTGGGGATCGCGATCAGCGCGGTCCTCGCCTCCGTGAACCAGTGGTTCGTCATCAAGGCTGACCTGCGCCTGGCGGTCGCCGCGGCGATCTGGGGACAGGGCAGCCTGAACACGGTGAAATGGGAGCACGTCCCGCCCGTGGCCGCCGCGGTCGTGCTGCTCGCCGGATGCCTGCTGGCCCTCGGGCCGCGCCTGTCGCTGCTGGCGATGGGCGAGGAGCCCGCCGCCGCGCTCGGCGTGCGCACCGAACGGGCCCGGCTGCTCTATCTCGTCGTCGGCGTCGCGCTGACCGCCGTGGCCACCGCCGCCGCGGGACCTGTCTCGTTCGTCGCGCTCGCCGCCCCCCAACTGGCCCGCCTGCTCACGCGTACGGCCGGCATAGCCCTGGCGCCCTCGGCGGCCATGGGCGCGCTGCTGCTGACCGCGAGCGACTGGCTCGGCCAGCGCGCGTTCGCCCCCACCCAGCTTCCCGTGGGAGTGGTGACGGTGTCGCTCGGCGGCCTCTACTTCGCCTGGCTGCTGGCCAGGCCGATGCGGAAGGCGAGCTCATGAGACTGAGCGCCAGGGATCTCACTCTCGGCTACGACAACCGGCCGATCAGCGAGCACCTCAGCGTCGACATCCCCGACGGCGCCCTCACCGTGATCGTCGGCCCGAACGCCTGCGGCAAGTCCACCCTGCTCAGAGCGCTCTCGCGGCTGCTCAAGCCGTCCGCGGGACAGGTCGTGCTGGACGGCAGGGACATCCACTCCTACCCGGCCAAGGAGGTCGCCAGGCGGCTCGGCCTGCTGCCGCAGTCGTCGATCGCGCCCGACGGCATCACCGTGGCCGACCTGGTGGCACGAGGGCGCCACCCGCACCAGAACCTGATCAGGCAGTGGTCGGCCGGGGACGAGGCGGCCGTGGTGAGCGCGATGGCGGCCACCGGTGTCACCGACCTGTCCGGGCGGCTCGTCGACACGCTCTCCGGCGGCCAGCGCCAGCGCGTCTGGGTGGCGATGGTGCTCGCCCAGGAGACCTCGATCGTGCTGCTCGACGAGCCGACCACGTTCCTCGACATCGCCCACCAGATCGAACTGCTCGAACTCTGCCTCCGCCTGAACCGGGAGCAGCGCAACACCATGGTGGCCGTCCTGCACGACCTCAACCAGGCCTGCCGGTACGCCGACCACATCATCGCGATGAAGGCGGGCGCCGTCGTGGCGCAGAGCGACCCCCGGAAGATCGTCACCGCCGAGCTGATCGAGGACGTGTTCGGCCTGCCCTGCCGCATCATCGACGACCCGGAGACCCACACCCCGCTGGTCATCCCCCGATCCCACCACGCAGTCAGGAGTCACGATGTCCAACAATCCCTTCGACGATGAGAACGGCACCTTCTACGTGCTGGTGAACGACGAGGAGCAGCACTCCCTGTGGCCGACGTTCAAGGAGGTGCCACGGGGCTGGCGGGTGGTCTTCGGTGAAGGCGGCCAGAGCAAGCGCCAGGAGTGCGTGGACTACGTCGAGGAGCACTGGACGGATCTGCGGCCCAGGAGCCTGCGCGAGAGCATGGCCGCCGACCAGTGACGCGGCCCATGACCGGCAGGCGGGTGTTGTGGCGCGCGGTGACGCGCAACCGGTGGCAGCTCAGTACAGGGACCGGCCTGATCAGCCTGCACCAGGTCTGCGAGTCGCTGGTGCCGATCCTCATCGGGGTGATCGTCGACCAGGCCATCGGCCCGGGGGACGGCGGCGCACTGGTGCTCTGGGTGGCCGCCCTGGCCGGCCTGTTCACCGTGCTGAGCATGGCCTACCGCTTCGGCGCCCGCCGGCTGATGCGCGCCATCGCGGACGAGGCGCACCTGCTGCGCGTCGAGGTGGCATCCAAGATCATGCAGCCGCGCGGGATCAGGACCGACCGCCGTGCCGGTGACCTGCTCACCGTGGCCACGACCGACACCGACAACACCTCCTACCTGCTGGACTACGTGCCGCGCGTCGCGGGGGCGGTGACGGCGACCGCGGTGAGCGCCGTCGCGCTGCTGGTGATCGACATGCAACTCGGGCTGGCCGTGCTGGCCGGAACCCCCGTGGTACTCCTCGGGCTCCAGGCCGCCACCCCGCTCATCACCAAGCGGGTCACCGAGCAGCAGGACCTCGCAGGGGAGGCGACCTCGCTGGCGGCCGACCTGGTCAGCGGGGTGCGCCCGCTGCGCGGCATCGGCGCGGAGCGGGCGGCGGCCGGCCGCTACGACGAGGTCAGCAGGCGCTCCCTGCGGGCCGCGTTACGCGCGGCGCGCACCCAGGGCGCGTACCTGTCCGCCTCCACGGCCGGCGGTGCGCTCCTGGCCGGCGGCATCGCGATCCTGGCCGGATGGTTCGCGCTCAACCAGAGGATCACCGTCGGCGAGCTCATCACCGTCATCGGCCTCGCGCAGTTCCTGATGGAGCCCATCGGCACACTCGCCGTCGTGCCCGGCTGGGTCGCCGAGGCCAGGGCGTCCGCCGACCGTGTCGCCACCGTCCTCGACGCGCCCGCGCTGCTGCCAGAGGGCACGGAGACGCTCGACACCGGCTCACCCGGCCTCGAACTGCGGGCGCTCAGGTACGGCCCGCTGGACGGGGTCGACCTGCACGTGCGCCCCGGCGAATTCGTCGGCGTGGTGCCCCACCGCTCCGCCGAAGGGGAGGCACTGGTCAAGATCCTGTCCGGCCGGGTGGCGCCCGGCGAGTACGAGGGCGGCGTCCTCGTCGGAGGCACGCACCTGGCGCGGCTCGACCCGGAGCACGCCCGCCGGGCGATGCTCGTGGAACCCCACGTCACGGACCTGTTCACCGGGACGATCGAGGAGAACGTGACCGCCGGAGGCCCGCTGGACGAGGCCACGCTGGCCGCCTCCGCCGCCGGCCAGGTCGTCTCCGCCCACCCCGACGGCCTCACGCACGTCGTCGCGGAGCGGGGCGCCAGCCTCTCGGGCGGGCAGCGGCAAAGGCTGGCGCTGGCCCGCGCGCTCACGGCACGCCCCGCGATCCTCGTCATGCACGACCCCACCACCGCCGTGGACGCGGTGACCGAGCACGAGATCGCCCGCGGACTGCGCGCCCTGCGCCACCCCGGCTCCGGGCGGCTCACCACCGTGGTGGTGACGAGCAGCCCGGCCCTGCTCGCCATGACGGATCGGGTCGTGGTCCTCGACGGCGGCCGGATCGCCGCCGAGGGCACCCACGCCGAACTGGCCGTCACCGACGACGACTACAACCGGGCGGTGCTGCGATGACCGGACCAGACAGGCTGCCCGTCGCCGACGCCCGCAGGACCTGGGCGTGGCTGCGGCTCGAACTCCGCGCGCGATGGGTCGGCGGCACGCTCGCCGCGCTGGTGGGCGTCGTGGGCGCCGCCGCGTCGGTGGTGCCCGCGTACGCCCTGGGCACCCTCGTCGACCGCGTCAGGGAGCACGCGCCGGTCTCGGCGATCGTGCCCATCGCGGTCGTCATCGTGGCCGCGGCCGTCGCCGGTGGCGCGGCTACCGGCACGGCCACGTACCTGATCGGCCGGGTGTGCGGGCACATGCTCGCGGACCTGCGGGAACGTACGGTGGCCAGGGCGCTCAGCCTGCCCGTCACCACCCTGGAACGGGTCGGCAAGGGAGATCTGCTGTCACGGGTCGGCACCGACGCCGCCTCGATCGGCAAGGCCGCCACCAGCGTGATCCCCACGATGATCTCCGCCTTCCTGCTGGGCGTGCTGAGCATCGTGGCGATGGCCGGGATGGACTGGCGGCTCGGGCTCGCCGGCGCGGTCGCCGTCCCGCTCTACGTCGCGGCGCTGCGGTGGTACCTGCCGCGGGCGGCGCCGAAGTACGCCGCCGAGCGGCACGCCGTGGCCGGCAATTCGCAACTGCTGGTGGAGAACATGCAAGGTGTGCGCACGGTGCACGCCTACCGGCTGGAGCAGCGCCGGCTGCGCGACATCGGCGACGCCTCGCACCGGGTGCACGACATCTCCCTGTCGGTTTTCACGCTGTTCACCCGTTTCGTCGGCCGGGTCAACCGGGCGGAGTTCTTCGGCCTGGCCGCGATCCTCGTGGTCGGTTTCCTCCTCGTCCGGTCGGGAGCCGCCACCGTCGGCCAGAGCGCCGCGGCGGCCGTGCTGTTCCACCGCCTGTTCAACCCCATCGGCATGTTGCTGTTCACGTTCGACGAGTTGCAGGCGGCGGCGGCGAGCCTGGCCCGGCTGGTCGGCGTGGTGGACCTCGCGCCGGACCCCGGCGACGGCCCGGACCGTCCGGGCGGCGGCGGCGGCGCGGGCGGGGCGGCCGGCGCCGGGCTGGAGCTGTCCGGCGTGCGCTTCGGCTACGACGGCGGGCCGGAGGTGCTGCACGGCGTCTCCATCAGCCTGCCCGCCGGCGCCCGCGTCGCGCTGGTCGGATCCACGGGTGCGGGCAAGTCCACGCTCGCGGCGATCGCCGCGGGCATCCTGCGCCCCGGCAGCGGCACCGTGTCCGTCGGCGGCGTGGCGCTGCCGCCCGACCGGCTGCGCGCGCACGTCGCGATCATCACCCAGGAGGTGCACGTCTTCGCCGGCCCTCTCATCGAGGACCTGCGCCTGGCCAGGCAGGGGGCGTCGCCGGGCGAGATCGCCTCCGCGCTGTCCGCCGTCGGCGCGCTGGACTGGGCGACGGCCCTGCCCGACGGTCTCGACACGGTCGTCGGCGAGGGCGGCCACGAACTGACCACGGCCCAGGCCCAGCAACTCGCACTCGCCCGCCTGATCCTCGTCGACCCGGCGATCGCCATCCTCGACGAGGCCACCGCGGAGGCGGGCAGCCTCGGCGCGCGCACCTTGGAGGAGTCCGCCGCCGCGGCCACGCGGGGACGTACCACCCTGATCGTCGCCCACCGGCTGACCCAGGCCGCCGCCGCCGACCGGGTCGTCGTCCTGGAGCACGGCCGGATCGCGGAGCAGGGCCGACACCAGGAGCTGGTCGCCGCGGGCGGCCGGTACGCGCAGCTCTGGCGTGCCTGGGAAGCGCGCACCCCCACGTCGTCATCACGTTAGGCAGCCATGGAAGCGAACTCTCCCGCCAGGATCACCACGATCGCGGACCTGTTCATCGACCAGGTGCGCCGGACCCCGCAGGCGCCGGCCGTCGTCGCGCCCGGCGTGCGGCTGACGTACGAGGAACTCGGCGCTCGCGTCTTCCAGCTGGCGCAGCACCTGCACAAGCAGGGGCTGCGCCCCGAGGAGGTCGTCGCCGTCTCGACTCCGCGATCCGCCGAGATGGTCGTCTCCGTACTGGCGATCGTGGTGGCGGGCGGCGCGTTCGTGCCCGTCGACCCGGCCTGGCCGCGGGCGCGCCGCCGCCAGGTCAGCGCCGAGGCGGGAGCGGCCCGCACCCTGGGCGTGCGGGAGGTGGATCTGGGCTCCTGGCGGTACGCCCACGAGCCCGCCGAGCCGCCGCCCGTGTCCGTCCAGGGCGGCCGGCTGGCGTACGTGATGTTCACCTCCGGCTCGACCGGCACCCCCAAGGGCGCCATGATCCGTCACGAGGCGATCAGCCACCGCCTGCTCTGGCAGGTGGAGGAGATCCTCGGCTTCGGTCCTGGCGACGCGTCCCTGTTCAAGGCGCCGCTGTCGTTCGACATCTCCGTCAACGAGATCCTGTTGCCGCTCGTCTCCGGCGGCTACGTGGTGATCGCGGAGCCCGGCGGCGAACGCGACCCGCAGTACCTGCTGGACCTGATCGCCCGCGAGGGCGTGACGTTCGTCTACCTCGTGTCGTCGATGCTCGACGTCCTGCTGGAGATGGCCCGCGGGACCTCGCTGCTGTCAGGGCTGAAGCACGTCTGGTGCGGTGGGGAGGTGCTCACCCCGGAGCTGTTCGACCGTTTCCGCGGCCAGCTCTCGACGACCCTCTACCACGGGTACGGCCCGGCCGAGGCCACCATCGGCGTCTCGCACGTCATCTACCGCGACACCGCCGAGCGCATCGCGACCTCCATCGGCCGCCCCAACCCCCACACACGGCTGTACGTGCTCGACGAACGCCTGGAACAGGTGCCCCCTGGCACGGTGGGCGAGCTGTACGCCGCCGGGTTCCTGCTCGGCCGCGGCTACATCAACGCGCCCGCGCTCACCGGCGGCCGGTTCGTCGCCGACCCGTTCGCCGCGGACGGCTCCCGGATGTACCGGACCGGCGACCTCGCCAGGTGGGCCCCCGACGGCTCGCTGGAGTTCGTCGGCCGCGCCGACCACCAGGTGAAGATCCGCGGCATGCGGCTGGAGCTGGAGGAGGTCGAGGCCGCGCTCGCCACCCACCCGAAGGTGCGGCAGGCCGCCGTCGTGGTGAGGGAGAACGGGCGGCGGCTCGTCGGGTACGCGAGGTCGAACGACGCCGTCCCCGCCGCGGAACTGCATGACTGGTGCGCCGGCCGGCTGCCGGCCTACATGGTGCCGGACGCGTACGTCGTCCTCGACCGCTTCCCCGTCACCGCCAACGGGAAGGTGGACCGGCAGGCGCTGCCCCGGCCGGCCGAACCCGCGGCGCCCCGCACGCGCGCGCCGCGCACCGAGCGCGAGCGCGTCCTGTGTGAGGTCTTCGCGCAGGTCCTGGGTGTGGCCGAGGTGGGGGCCGAGGACGACTTCTTCGCCCTGGGCGGCGACAGCATCGTCGCGATCGGCGTGGTCAGGCAGGCGCGGCGTGCCGGGCTCACGGTACGCCCGCGCGACCTGTTCGCCCACCCCACCCCGGCCGCGCTGGCGGCCACGCTCATCGACGTCGGCACCGGCGCCGGCGCCGCTTCGCCGCCCCCGGTGAGCGGGGTCGGGGAGGTGCCGCCGACGCCGATCACCGAGTGGCTCCAGGACCTCGGGCCGTCGATGGACGGTTTCTTCCAGTCGATGACCGTACGCACGCCCGCCGGGCTGACCGGCGACCAGCTGGAGCGCATGATCGACGCGGTGCTCGCCGCCCACGACCTGCTGCGGGCGCGGACGACCGGCACCGGCCGCTGGACGCTCACAGTGCAGCCACCGGGGCAGCCACCGGGGCAGCCACCGGGGCAGCCACCGGGGCAGCCACCGGGGCAGCCCAGGGCCGCCGAGGTGATCACCCGCGTCGAGACCGCGGACGACCTGGAACGGCAGGTCGCCGCCGCCCCTGGGCGGCTCGACCCGGCCGGTGGGCGCATGCTCGACCTCGTCTGGCTCGACGCCGGAGCGCGCGCCCAGGGGCGGCTCGCGATCGTGGTCCACCACGTGGTCGTGGACGGCGTGTCGCTCCGCATCCTCCTGGAGGACCTCGCCCAGGCGTGGCATGCGGCGCGGGCGGGCCGTCCCGTCGAACTGCCCCAGACGCCCACCTCGTTCCGGCAGTGGGCGACCCGGTTGCGGGAGTGCGACTTCAGCGCCGGCGAGGACCACTGGCGGCGTACCGCGGCGGCGCCCGACCCGATGATCGGCGAGCGGCCGCTCGATCCGCGGCGCGACGTGGTCGCCACGGAGCAGTCGCTCACGGTCGAGATCCCCGCCGCGATCGCCGGCCGCCTGCTCGGCCCGGTCCCCGCCGCCGTGCACGGCGGGGTGAACGACGTGCTGGTCGCCGCCGCGGCGCGCGCCCTGGGCCGCTGGCGCGGCGCCGGCTCGGCGGTGCTGCTGGAGCTGGAGGGGCACGGGCGGGAGGAGGAGGCCGTCGGCGACGCCGACCTCTCGCGTACCTTCGGCTGGTTCACCACCCTGTTCCCCGCCGTGATCGACCCCGGCTCCGGGACGCCGGGCGAGGCGGTCAAGGCGGTCAAGGAACAGCTCCGCCGGGTGCCGCAACGCGGGCTCGGCTACGGCGTGCTGCGCTACCTCGGGGACGGGCCGCGCCCTGACCTGGCCGTGACGCCGCAGGTGCTCGTCCACTACCTCGGCCGCTTCGACGGCGCCCCAGCCGCCGACCGGCCCTCCGACCGGCCCTCTGACCGCGCTGACCACCGGGCCTTCGACCGGCCCGAGGAGAGCGCCGGTGACTGGGCGCCTGCCGGCGGCGGCGAGATCGTGGTCGAGCGGCGCGATCCGCGCATGCCGCTGCCGCGCGTACTGGAGATCAACTCCGTCGCCGTCGACACGGCCGGCGGGCCGGTCCTGACGACCACGTTCAGCTGGCCGGCGGGCGTGCTCGACGCCGGCCGCGTACGGGAGCTGGCCGCGCTGTGGACGCAGACCCTCACCGACATCGCCACCAGCGACACGGTCACCGGGCACACCCCGTCCGACTTCCCGCTCGTCCAGCTGGAACAGGCCGACGTGAGCGCCATCGAGGCGGACCTGCCGGGGCTGAAGGACGTGCTGCCGCTCTCGCCGCTGCAGAGCGGCCTGTACTTCCACGCCACCCTCGACCCAGGCAGCGACCCGTACGTCGTCCAGCAGATCATCGAGCTCACCGGGCCGCTGGATGGCGAGCGCCTGCGCACCGCGGCCGAACGGCTGCTCGGCCGCCACCCCAACCTGGGCGCGGCCTTCCGCACCACCGGCGACGGGCAGGTGGTGTCGGTGATCGCCGACCGTGCACAGGTGCCGTGGCGCAGCGAGGACCTCAGCGACGTCGACCTCGCCCAGCCCCTCCTGGAGGAGATCGCCGCGGCCGAGCGGTCGGCGCCGTTCGACCTCGCCCGGCCGCCGGCCATGCGTTTCGCGCTGGTGAAGCTAGGGTCGCGGCGGCACGCCCTCGTCCACACCGTGCACCACATCCTCGCCGACGGCTGGTCGGTGCCGCTGCTCCTGCGCGACCTGCTGGCCCTCTACGAGGACAGGCCGTTGCCCGAGCCGCCGCCCTACCGGGAGTTCCTGAGGATGCTCGCGGCGCAGGACACCGACACCGCGATCGAGGCGTGGGCCGAGGCCCTGTCCGGCGTGCGGGAACCGACCATGTTGTCCGACGCGCTGGCCGGCCCGCAGGCCGGCATGACGGCTGAGTCGTTCGGCGGGCCCGGCAGCCGGACCGGTGGCGGGTTCGGTCGCGTCCGGCGGGAGGTGCCGGGCGATCTCGGTGACCGCCTGCGGGCATGGGCGCAGGGAAACGGGCTCACCGTCGGCTCGGTGCTCGCCGCCACCTGGGGGATCCTCGTCGGGCGGCTGACCGGGCGCGACGACGTCACGTTCGGCTCGGCCGTGTCCGGCCGCGCGTCCTCCGAGCCGGCGGGCATCGACGCGATGGTCGGGCTGCTGATCAACACCGTGCCGGCGAGGGTGCGCTGGCAGCCGGCCGACCCGCTGGCCGACGTGCTGCGCCGCTTCGCGCGTACGCAACGCGAGGTGATGGAGCACGAGCACGTCTCGCTGGCCGCGCTGCACCGCCGCCTGGGCGTGGCCGAGCTGTTCGACACGCTCGTGGTCGTCGAGAACTACCCGGAGCCCTCCACGGAGCCCTCCACGGAGCCCTCCACGGAGCAGGGCGACCTCGCGATCGCCGGGATCGACACGATCGAGGCGCCCCACTATCCGGTGACGCTGATGGCCAAGCCCGGCGATCGGATCGTGCTCACGCTGACCCACGACCGGCGGCTCGTCTCCGCGACCTCGGCCGACCTGCTGATCGGGCAGTACGAGAGGCTGCTCGCCGCCCTCGCCGACGACGCCACGCTGACGTGCGGCCGGGTGGAGCTGGTGTCCGGCGAGCAACGCCGGCACCTCCTGGCCGCCGGAAGCGGAGCCAGCGCCGGGGTGGGTGAGGGCGCCACCGTGCTGGACCTGTTCGCCCGCCAGGTCGCCGAGCACCCCGGGCGTGCCGCCGTCATGTCCGCAGGGGTCACGCTCACCTACGCCGAGCTGGACGACCGGGCCCGGCGGGTGTGCGGCACGCTGGCCGCGGCCGGCGTACGGCGCGGCGACATCGTCGCGGTGGCGACGAGCCGTTCGGCGGACACGGCCGCGGCCCTGCTCGGCGTCATGCGGGCCGGAGCCGCCTACCTGCCCGTAGACCCCGGCTACCCGGCGGCCAGGATCGAATTCATGCTCGGCGACGCGCGCCCGGCCTGCCTGCTCACCGACGAGGCGAACGCCAGGACGCTGCCCCCGCACGACCTGCCGTCCTTCACCGTCCGGGCCGCCGCCGCGGGCCAGGCCGCGACGGGCACGCCCGTGACCCCGCCGGACGCGGTCTCCGTCGTCTACACCTCCGGCTCGACCGGCCGGCCGAAGGCGGTCGTGGGCACCCACGGAGCGCTCGCCAACCGGCTCGTCTGGGCGGCGGCGGCCTGGGATGCGCGGGTGCGGCTGGCCAAGAGCTCGCTGAGCTTCATCGACGGTACGACCGAGCTGCTCGGCGGGCTGGTCGCCGGGGCGACGACGGTCATCGCCGGCGACGGCGAGGCCACGGACGGGACGGTGCTGGCCCGGCTCGTGGAGCGGTCGGGGGCGACCCAGTTGCTCGCCGTACCGAGCCTGGCCGCGGCGCTCGCCGACACGGCGCCCGAGCGGCTCACCGCGCTCGACCGCTGGATCTGCAGCGGCGAGCCGCTCGGCCGGGCCTGCGTACGCTCCCTGCGCCGGGCGTCGCCCGAGGCCAGGATCGTCAACTCCTACGGCTCGTCGGAGGTCGCGGGAGACGTGCTCCAGGGCGAGGTGGACCCGGAAGAGCCGGTGACGCTGGGCAGGCCGGTGCCGGGCACGCGGCTCTACCTGCTCGACTCCGCGCTCCAGCTCGTGCCGCCCGGCGCGCCCGGCGAGATCTACGTCGGCGGCGCGCAGCTCGCCCGCGGCTATCTGGGCCGGTCGGGGACGACCGCGGACCGGTTCGTGGCCGACCCGTTCGGCGACGGCGCCCGCCTCTACCGCACGGGAGACCTCGGCCGCTGGACGCCTGACGGGCGGGTCGAGTTCCTCGGCCGGGCGGACGACCAGGTGAAGATCAACGGTTACCGGGTCGAGCCGGGCGAGCTCGAAGCCGCGCTGATGCGCCGGGCCGGGGTTTGCGACGCGGCGGTGGCGGTGCGGGGAGGGGCCCTGCACGCCTACGTGGTGGCCGCTCCGGGGGAGGAACTGGACCCCCAGGGACTGCGCGCGCTGCTCCGCGCCGACCTGCCTGCCTACCTGCTGCCCGCGACGGTGACGGTGCTGGACCGGCTGCCCGTGCTGCCCAACGGCAAGCGCGACCGCCGCGCGCTGCCCGACCCCGAACCCGGCGTCAGGGGCGGGCGGCCGCGGACCGCCGAGGAGGCGAGGATCTGCGCCCGGGCCGGCGCCCTGCTCGGCGTCGAAGGCCTGGGCGTCCATGACGACTTCTTCACCGTCGGCGGCGACAGCATCCTCGCCATCCGCCTGGTCAGCCTGCTCGCCAAGGACGGCGTCGAGCTCACCACCCGGGACGTGTTCCGCCTGCGCACGCCCGCCGCCCTCGCCGCGTCCCTGCGGGAGGCGGAGCCGCCGGCCGAGCGGGGCGCGGAGGGCGAGCTCTGGCCGCTGTCGCCGCTCCAGCAGGGCGTCTACTACCAGGCGGCCTTCGCCGACGGCAGCAGCACCTACATCGCGCAGAACGTCTTCGACCTCGACCGGCGCGTCGACGTCCGCACCATGACGAAGGCCTTCGCGGCGCTGCTGCGCCGCCACCCCACCCTGCGCGCGGGGTTCGCCGCCGACGGCGGCGCGCAGCTCATCGCGCCCGACGTGCCCGCCGAGGTACGGGTCGTCGACCTGACGGAGCAGGACGGCCGGCTCGACGCGGTGACGCGGGCCGACCGGGAGGAGCCGTTCGACCTGGCCCGCCCGCCCCTGGTGAGGCTGACCGTCGTACGCCTGCCGGACGGGCGCGACCGGCTCCTGCTGACCTCGCACTTCCTGTTGTGGGACGGCTGGTCGCGCGAGCTGGTCCTGCGCGAGTTGTTCGCGCTCTACGGCTCGGGCGGCACGCGCGCCGCGCTCCCCCCGGCGGAGAGCACGTTCGCCGACTACCTCGCCTGGATCGGCACGCGAGACCGCGACGCCTCCGCGGCCGCCTGGCGGGCGGCCCTGTCGGGGGTCGACGGGCCGACCGTCCTGGCACCGGAGGCCGCCGGCCGCGAGCCGGTGCCGTCCGAACGTGTCCTCGCCGCGCTGCCCGCCGAGGTCACCACGCGGCTGGGCGAACAGGCGGCCCGCGGCGGCGTCACGCTCAACGCGCTGCTGACCGCCGCGCTCGGCATCCTGCTCGGCTACGAGTCGGGCCGCCAGGACGTGGTGTTCGGCACGACCGTGGCCGGCCGCCCGGCCGAGCTGCCCGGCATCGAGAACGTGATCGGCCTGTTCCTCAACACGGTCCCCGCCAGGGTCGCGCCCTCGCCCGGCACCACCGTGCTCGACCTCGCCCGCCGCGCCCAGGACGACCGCGTCGACCTGGCGCCGCACGAACACCTCGGCCTCGGCGACATCCACCGCGCGTGCGGCCGGGAGCAGCTGTTCGACACGCTGTACGTGCTGCAGAACTTCCTGACCGACACCACGTTCACCGACCTGGAACGCGAGCACGGCATCGTCGGCGTGGACTACACCGACAGCACCCACTACCCGTTCACCTGGGTGCTCACCCCCGGCGCCAACCTGCGGATCAAGCTGGAGTACCGGCCCGACGTGCCCGAACGCGACGCCCGGCGGATGGTGCGCCGGTTCACCCGGCTGCTGGCGACGCTGGCCGACGGCCTCGCGGTGCCGGTCGGCGCGCTCGACCTGACGCTCGACGAGGAGCGCGACGAGCTGGCCCGGCAGTGGGCGGCGGCCGAGCATGCGATCGGCACGGCGACGATCGCCGACCTGCTGGCCGAGCGGGCCCGCGCGTGCCCCGACGACGTAGCGCTCGTCTTCGGGGAGCGGCGACTGACCTACGCCGAGCTGGACGGCCGGATCAACCAGTGCGCCCGGCTGCTGCGCTCGCAGGGCGCGGGCCCCGGCACGATCGTCGCGCTCGGGCTGCCCCGCGGCGTCGAGATGGTCGTCTCGCTCTTCGGCGTCCTGCGCGCCGGCGCCGCCTACCTGCCGCTGGAGCTCGACCATCCGCTCGACCGGCTTGCCGCCGTGCTCGACGACGCCCGGCCCGTCCTCCTGGTCTGCGCCGACCCGGACTCGGCGCCGGCCGAGCAGCAGCGGCGGCTCGGCGGGCGGTGCGTGCTCCCGGACCTGGACGGCTTCGCCGCGGGCCCGCTCACCGTGGACGTGCCGGGCGACCTGCCCGCCTACGTCATCTACACCTCCGGATCCACCGGCCGGCCCAAGGGCGTGGTGACGCCCTACCGCGGGCTGACCAACATGCAGCTCAACCACCGGGCCGAGATCTTCGGCCCGACCGCGCGCCGGACCGGGGGGCGGCGGCTGCGCATCGCGCACACGGTGTCGTTCTCGTTCGACATGTCGTGGGAGGAGCTGCTGTGGCTGGTCGAGGGCCACGAGGTGCACATCTGCGACGAGGAGCTGCGCAGGGACGCCACCGCGCTCGTCGCGTACTGCCAGGCCAACGGGATCGACGTCGTCAACGTCACCCCGACGTACGCCCACCTGCTGTTCGAGGAGGGCCTGCTCGACGGCGGGCACGCCCCGTGCCTGGTGCTGCTCGGCGGCGAGGCCGTCAGCGAGAGCGTCTGGGACCGGCTGAGCGAGCCGGACGGCCCCGAGGGATACAACCTGTACGGGCCCACCGAGTACACGATCAACACGCTCGGCGCGGGCACCCGCGACAGCGCCACCCCGACCGTGGGCCGTCCCATCTGGAACACCCGCGCGTACGTGCTGGACGGGTGGCTCCGCCCCGTGCCCGCGGGCGTGATCGGCGAGCTCCACGTGGCGGGCGCCGGCCTGGCCCACGGTTACCTGCACGCCCCCGGGCAGACGGCCGCCCGCTTCGTCGCCGACCCGTTCGTGCCCGGCGGGCGCATGTACCGCACCGGCGACCTCGTACGCCGGCGCGAGGACGGCAACCTCGACTTCCTCGGCCGCGTCGACGACCAGGTGAAGATCCGCGGATACCGGGTCGAGCTCGGCGAGGTCGAGTCGGCGCTGTCGGCTCATCCGCGGGTGCGCCAGGCCGCCGTGGTCGCCCGCCCCGACCCCGCGGTGCCCGGGCTGAAGAAGCTGGTCGCGTACGTGATCCCGGCGCCCGGGGGCGCCCGCGACGAGCTCGCCGCCGTCCTGCGCGCGGCGCTGGCCGAACGGCTGCCCGATTACATGGTCCCCGCCCTGTACGGGGTGGTGGACGAGCTGCCGCTCACCGTCAACGGCAAGCTCGACGTGGCGGCGCTCCCCGAGCCCGTCGCGCCCGGCGGCGGCGCGCGGCAGGCGCCGCGCGGTGAGCGGGAACAGGCCCTGGCGGCCATCTACGCCGAGGTCCTCGGCCTGGCCGAGGTCGGCGCCGACGACGACTTCTTCGCCATCGGCGGCGACAGCATCTCCTCGATCGCCGTGACGGGCCGGGCGCGCAAGGCGGGCATGAACCTCACCCCGCGCGACGTCTTTCGCCGCCGCACCGTGCGCGCGCTGGCCGCCGCCCTCCCGCACCCGCAGCCGGGGGAGACGCACGATCCCGGCGTGCCCGCGACCGGGGCCGTGCCGCTCACTCCGATGCTCGCCGAGACGATGCTGGCCCGCACGCCATTGGAGCGCTTCTACCAGTCGATGGTCCTGCCGGTCCCCGCCGGCCTCGGCGCACGGCAGGTGGAACGGGCGGTACAGGCGCTCTGCGTCCGCCACGACCTGCTGCGGGCCCGGCTCGACCGCGACGGCGGCGCGTGGACGTTGTCGGTGCCGCCGCCGGAGGGGTTCGACGCGTCCGCGCTCTGCACCCGGCAGGAGGCAGCCCACGCCGGGGAGGACACCGAGGAGGTGGCCGGGCGGCTGGACCCGGAGCGCGGGATCATGCTGCAAGCGGTCTGGTCCGACGCCGGCCCCAACCCCGGTCACCTGCTGCTGGTCGTGCACCACCTGGTCATCGACGGCGTCTCCTGGCGCGTGATCGCCGACGACCTCGCCCGCGCCTGGACCGACCTCGCGGCCGGCCGCGACCCCGCGCTGGACCCGGTCCCGACGTCCTTCCGCGCCTGGGCGTCGGCGATCCAGGACGCGCGTCCCTCCTTCCTGGACGAGGCCGGCTACTGGCGCGACGTCCTGGCCACCGACGATCCGCCGATGGGCGCCCGCCCGCTGGACCCCGCGGTCGACACGGCCGCCACCGTCCGGTCGCTCACCGTGTCCCTGCCCGTGGAGACGAGCGCGGCCCTGCTGGGCCCCGTGCCCGCCGCGATGCACGGCGGCGTCAACGACGTGCTGCTGACGGGCTTCGCCGTCGCGCTCGCCCGGTGGCGGCGCGCGCACGGGCGCGGCGACGGCTCCGCCGTGCTCCTCAGCCTCGAAGGCCACGGCCGCGACGGCGACCTCGCCGGCGGCGCCGACCTGTCGCGGACCGTGGGCTGGTTCACCGCCATCCACCCCGTACGCCTCGATCCAGGGCCGCTGAGCTGGGACGAGGTCACCGCGGCCGGCCCGGCGCTGGCCAGGGCCGCCAAGGCCGTCAAGGAGCAGCTGCGCGCGGTGCCGCGCAAGGGGCTCGGCCACGGCGTCCTGCGCCACCTCGACGGGCTCGATCTCCCGCAGCCGCCGCAGATCCTCTTCAACTACCTGGGCCGCTTCGCCGCCGGCGGCGGCACCCTGCGCGAGGGCGTCCACCCGGACAACCCCGCGATGGGGCTGGAGATCAACGCCCTGGCCCAGGACGGACCGGACGGGCCCTCGTTCTCGGCCACGCTGTCCTGGCCGTCCGGCGTCATGGCGGACGGGGAGGTCGCCGAGCTGGCCGGGCTGTGGCTGGCCGCGCTGACGGCCCTGACCCGCTGCGGCGACCTGGCCGGGCACACCCCGTCGGACTTCCCCCTGGTCGCGCTCACGCAGGAGGACGTCGACCGGTTCGCCGGCGCCCGCGACGTCCTGCCGCTGCTGCCGCTCCAGGAGGGCATGTACTTCCACGCGTCCTTCGGCGCCGGCCACACCGACACCTACGTGGTGCAGCAGGTGGCCGAGCTGTCCGGCCGGGTCGACCCCGCGGCGCTGCGCCGGGCGGTGACCGCGACGGTGCACCGCCACGACGCCCTGCGGGCGAGCTTCCAGGAGCTGGCCGACGGCCGGGTGGTCCAGGTGATCGCCGATTCCGTCGAGGTGCCGTGGCGCACGGCCGACCTGAGAGGGCTGGACGCGGACGAGGCCCGCGAACGGCTGGCCGAGCTGGCCGCCGCCGAGCTGGCCGAGCCGTTCGACCTGGCGGCCGCGCCGCTGCTGCGCTACGCGCTGGTCTCGCTCGGCGACACCGACCACCGGCTCGTGGAGACCATGCACCACATCGTCGCCGACGGCTGGTCGTACCCGCTGGTCTTCGACGACGTCGTCGAGGTCTACGAGCGCGGCGCCGCGCTGCCCGCGCCCGTGGTGACGTTCCGCGACCACGTGGAGGCGGTGGCCGGCCTGGACCGGGCCGCCGCCCGCGAGGCGTGGGCCGCCGCGCTGGCCGGAATCGGCTCCGGAACGCGCCTGTTCCCGGCCACGTACACGGTGTCCAGGCACGCGCGCGTCCACGGCGGGCTGCCCGCCGGCCCGGTCGCCGCCGCGGCCCGCGAGCGGGGCGTGACGCTGAGCACCCTCGTGCACGCGGCGTGGGGCCTGCTGCTGGGCCGGCTGCTCGGGCGGGACGACGCGGTCTTCGGCTCCACGGTGTCCGGCCGCGGCGGGCGGCTGCCCGGCGTCGAGAGCGTGGTCGGCCTGCTGATCAACACCATCCCCGTGCCGATGTCCTGGCGGCCAGAGGAGACCCTGGGGGAGATCGCCGACCGCCTGCACAGGCAGCAGGGCGACCTGCTCGACGCGCAGCACGTCGGCCTGGCCGAGCTGGCCAGGCTCGCGGGCGTCCGCGAGCTCTTCGACACCATGGTCGTGGTGGAGAATTTCCCCGCCGCGCGCGCAGGCGAGCGGCCGGGGCTGGCGCTGCGCGGCTTCACCGGCACGGACTCGCCGCACTACCCGGTCTCGCTGGTCGCCTTCCCCGGCGAGCGGCTCACCCTGGAGATCAAGTACGACGTGGAGCTGGTCGGGGAGGAACGCGCCAGGACCCTGCTCGACCTCGTCACCCGGGTGCTCGACCAGCTCGTCACGGCCCCGGACACGCCGGTCTCGCGGCTGGCCCTGCTCACCGGCGCCCAACACGAGGCCGCCCTGTCCCAGCCCTCCGCTGTGCCGGCCGCCTCCCGGGCCGCCGCGGCGCTCCTCGCATCCTCGACCGCCGTGGCGGGGACGCTGGCCGACGCGTACGCCGCCGCCCGGCCCGAGCCCACCGCGACCGCCGTGACCTGGCGCGACACCTCGCTCACCCACGCCGAGCTGGACGCCGCCGCCATGAGGCTGGCCCGCGTCCTGGCCGCCAGGGGAGTGGGGCCCGAGTCGCGGGTGGCCGTGGCGCTGCCGCGTTCGACGGGCCTCGTCGTCGCGTTGCTCGCCGTCGTCAAGGCGGGCGGCTGCTACGTGCCGCTGGACCTCGACGCCCCGGCCGCCCGGCTGGCCCTCATCCTGGACGACGCCGCGCCGGCGTGCCTGCTGACGGAGCCCGCCACGCTGGCCGAACTGCCCTGGACCGGCGTACCCGTCGTGCTGCTGGACGACGGGCCGGACGACGGGCCGGATGACGGGCCGGATGACAGGGAGGCAGGCGCCCCTCTCACCCCGGCCTGCGCGGACAACACGGCGTACGTCATCTACACCTCCGGCTCGACGGGGACGCCCAAGGGCGTCGAGGTGACGCACCGCAACGTCCTGTCGTTGTTCGCCGCGGCCGGCGAGCTGTTCGACTTCGGGAACGCGGACGTGTGGACGATGTTCCACTCCGCCGCGTTCGACTTCTCGGTGTGGGAGCTGTGGGGCGCGCTGCTGCACGGCGGGCGGCTGGTCGTCGTCGACAGGGAGGTGGCCCGCGACCCGCGGCGGTTCCTCGGCCTGCTGGAGCGCGAGCGGGTGACCGTGCTCAACCAGACCCCGTCGGCGTTCCACCCGCTGGCGGAGGCGGGGCTGGGCGAGCTCGCCCTCCGGTACGTCGTCTTCGGCGGCGAGGCGCTGGACCCCGCCCGCCTGGCGTCGTGGCAGCGCCGCCACCCGGCCGCCCGGCTGGTCAACATGTACGGCATCACCGAGACCTGCGTGCACGTCACCTTCAGGGAGCTGACCCAGGACGACACCCGGGGCGAGCCGGCCAGCACGATCGGCGGGCCGCTGCCCGGCCTCGGCGTCCACCTGCTCGACCGCTACCTGCAGCCGGTCCCGCCGGGGGTGACGGGCGAGGTGTACGTCGCCGGCGACCAGCTGGCCCGCGGTTACCTCGGCCGCCCGTCGCTGACCGCCGCCCGCTTCGTGGCCGACCCTTTCACCCCGGGCGGCCGCCTCTACCGCAGCGGCGACCTCGCGCGCCGGACTCCCGGCGGCGACCTCGTCCATGTGGGGCGGGCCGACCAGCAGGTGAAGGTCCGCGGCTACCGGATCGAGCTCGGCGAGATCGAAGCCGCGCTGCTGGCGCTGGACGGCGTCGCAGGCGCCGCGGCGGCCGTGCGCGAGGACCGGCAAGGCCGGCGGCTGGTGGCCTACGCGGTCGCCCGGCCGGGCACGCGGATCGACGCGGACGCGGCGCGGGCGCACCTGTCCCGGTCGCTGCCCTCGTACGCGGTCCCGGCGGCCGTCGTCCCGCTGGAGGCGCTGCCGCTCACGGTCAACGGCAAGCTGGACAGGGACGCGCTGGCCGCCGTCCCGCTCACGACGCCCGCCGCCCGGACATCGGCCTCGGCACCCACCGCCCGCACCGCGACCTCCGCGACGGCGCCGGCCGGCGGGGACGCGGTGGCGGCGCTGTGTGCGCTGTTCGGTGAGGTGCTGCAGGTGGACGCGGCCGGCCCCGACGACGACTTCTTCCACCTCGGTGGTGACAGCATCATCGCCATCCAGCTGGTGAACCTCGCCAGGCGCCGCGCGTTGCACCTGTCACCGCAGGACGTGTTCGTACGCAGGACCCCGGCCGCCCTCGCCCGCGCCCTGAGCTCCGGGCCCGAGCCCGCCGCACCGGAGAACGCCGCGTCCGACGGCGTCGGCGAGATCATGCTCATGCCGATCGTGCACCGGCTGGCCGAGTTGGGCGGCACGATCTCCCGGCTCAACCAGGCCGAACTGCTCCGCACCCCGCCGGGCATGACGCGCGAGCAGGTCGTCCGGCTGATCCGCGCGCTGGCCGACCGGCACGACGCGCTCCGCCTCGAACTCAGCAGGCCCTCGCCGCTGCTGTGGTCGCTGGAGGCCCGTCCGGCCGGCGACCCGCCGGAGCCCGGCGTGCTGGCGGTCGACGCGACCGGGCACGACGAGGAAGGCCTGCGCGCGCTCATCGCAGCCGAGTCCGACGCCGCCGCCGACCGGCTCGACCCGGACGCCGGCCGGATGCTCCAGGCGGTGTGGTTCGACCGGGGACCGCACCGGCAGGGCCGGCTCCTGATCGTCGCCCACCACCTCGCCGTGGACGGGGTGTCCTGGCACATCCTCGTCGACGACCTGCGGCAGGCGTGGGACGCCGTCGCCGTGGGGGAGCGTCCCGTGCTCGACCCGGTCGCCACCTCCCTGCGCGCCCACGCGCGGGCGCTGACCGAGAACGCCGCCCAGGCGGCCAGGCTGGCGGAGTTCGAGCACTGGGCGGACACGCTGCGGCCGGGGGGCGAGCTCGACCCGGCCGCCCCCGCCCTCGGGCTGACCGTGGGGGCCACCCGCGACCACGTGCTCCGCCTGCCGCCCGACGTGACGGAGCCGCTGCTCACCACCGTCCCGGCCGCACAAGGAGAGGACGTCACCGGGACGCTCGTCGCGGCGCTGCACGCCGCGGTCGCCCGCTGGCGCTCCGCGCGCCGCCTGGACACGGACGCGCCACTGGTGCTCGACCTGGAACGGCACGGCCGCACGGGCGACGCGGACCTGTCCAGGACGGTCGGCTGGTTCACCGCCATCGCCCCCGTACGCCTGCCCGGCGGCCGGGCAACGCCCGGCGAGGTGCGCGAGGCGGTGCGGGCGGCGCCCGACGGAGGGCTCGGGTTCGGGCTGCTGCGGTACTGCAACCCGCGGACCGCCGCCGCGCTCGCCCGGCTCGGCACGCCCCAGCTGCTGTTCAACTACCTCGGCAGGTTCCCGGCCGGGGTGACGCGCGACTGGGACACCGCGCCGGAGACCGGGGCGCTGCGCGTGGCCCCCGGCCCGGACCTGGGAACCCCGTACCTGCTGGAGATCAACGTCGCCTGCCACGACACCCCGGACGGTCCCGAGCTGCACGCGGTGTTCACGTACGCGGAGGGCGGGCTGGGCGCGGACGACGCCCGCATGATCGCCGACGGCTGGGGCGCCGCGCTGCGCGACCTGGCCACGGGCCGTCAGGCCGGGCCGGAGCAGTGGGCGCTGTCGCCGCTGCAGGAGGGGCTGTTCTTCCAGGCGCGCTACGCCGGCGACGCCGACGTGTACGTGGCGCAGAACGCCTTCGACTTCGCCGCCCGCCTCGACCTGCCGGCCCTCCGCCTGGCGTACGCGGCCCTCCTCGACCGCCATCCCACGCTGCGTCTCGGCTTCACCGCCGGCGACGGGCACCGTCCGGTGGCGGTGGTCGGCGCCGGCCTCGACGCCGCCGTCGGCGTGGTCGACCTGTCCGCGGACGGCTCCGGGCTGCCCGAGGTGATGGCGGAGGACCGCGGGCGGCCCTTCGACCCGGCCCGCCCGCCGCTGTGCCGCCTGACCGTGGTCCACCTGCCGGGCGGGCGCGACCGCCTGCTCCTCACGTACCACCTGCTGCTGTGGGACGGCTGGTCGCGCGAGCTGGTGCTGCGCGAGCTGTTCGCCCTGTACGACTCCCGCGGCGAGCGCGGCGCCCTCCCCACGGGCGGGGCGACGTTCACCGACTACCTCGCCTGGCTGGCCCGCCAGGACGCCGGGGCCGCGGGCAGCGCGTGGGCGCGGGCCCTGGCCGGCGTGGAGCCCACCGTCCTGTTCCCGGCGGCGGCGGGTACCGCGCCCGTGCCGGCGACCAGCCTGTCGGTGCGGCTGACGGAGGAGCGGACCCGGCAGGTCACCGACCAGGTCCGCCGCTGCGGCGTGACGCTCAACGCGATGCTCACCACCGCCCTCGGCATGGTGCTGGCCCACGCGTCGGGCCGCCGCGACGCCGTGTTCGGCACGACGGTCGCCGGGCGGCCGAGCGAGCTGGACGGCATCGAGTCGGTGATCGGGGTGTTCCTCAACACCGTGCCGGCCGTGGTCCGGCTCGCCCCCGGCGAGAGCGCGCTGGACGTCATGACGCGGGTCCAGGCCGAGCGCGTGGAGCTGATGCCGTACGAACATCTGGGGCTCGGGGACATCCAGCGGGCGGCGGGCCGCGACGCCCTGTTCGACAGCCTCTACGTGCTGCAGAACTTCCTCGACGACGACACCTTCACCGACCTGGAGGAGGCGCACGGCGTCGTCGGCGTGTCCAGCGTGGACGCCACGCACTACCCGCTCACGTGGGTGGTCACCCCCGGCGCGCGGCTCACTCTGCGGCTGGAGTACCGGGGAGACGTCGTGGCGCGGGAGCAGGCGCAGGCCCTGCTGGCCCGGCTGGAGCACGTCCTGCTCCGCCTCACCGCCGACCCCCGGGCGACCGTGGCCGACGTGCCGCTGCTCCCGGCGGGGGAGAGCACCTCCATGGACGGGGTCACCGGGCCCGTCGGCGAGGACACGATCGCCGACCTCCTGGCGGCCCAGGCCGGCAGGACCCCGCACCGGCCCGCGCTCACCTTCGAGGACCGGACCCTGACCTACGCCGAGCTCGACGCGCGGGTGAACCAGATCGCGCGGTCGCTGCTGGCCGGGGGCGCGGCGCCGGAGAAGATCGTCGCGCTCGCGGTGCCCCGCTCCGTCGACATGGTCGCCGCGCTGTTCGCCGTGCTCCGCACCGGGGCGGCGTACTTGCCGCTCGAACTCGACCACCCCGACGAGCGGCTGCTCGCGATGCTGGCCGACGCCGGGCCCGTCCTGCTGGTCACCACGCGGGGGGTGGCGCCCAGGTTCGCCTCCCACCCCGTGGCCGGGCTGCTCCTGGACGACGTGTCGGGGCCCACCGGCCCGGTCGACGTCCCCCGCACGGCGGGACGGCTCGACCATCCCGCGTACGTCATCTACACCTCAGGCTCCACCGGCCGTCCCAAGGGAGTGGTCACGCCGTACCGCGGCCTGACCAACATGCAGCTCAACCACCGCGAGGCGATCTTCACGCCGACGGTCGCGGCGGCCGGCGGCCGGGTCCTCACCATCGCCCACACCGTCTCCTTCTCCTTCGACATGTCGTGGGAGGAGCTGCTGTGGCTGGTCGAGGGCCACCACGTGCACATCTGCGACGAGGAGCTGCGCAGGGACGCCACGGCGCTCGTCGCCTACTGCCACCGCCACCGCGTCGACGTGGTGAACGTGACGCCCACCTACGCCCGGCACCTGCTCGACGAGGGACTCCTCGACGGGCCCCACCGGCCGCCCCTGGTGCTCCTGGGCGGCGAGGCGGTGCCCCAGTCGTTGTGGTCGGAGCTGCGCGAGGCCGAAGGCGTGCACGGCTACAACCTCTACGGACCGACCGAGTACACCATCAACACGCTCGGCGCGGGCACCGCCGACAGCGCCACCACCACGGTCGGGCGGCCGATCCGGAACACCCGCTGCTACGTGCTCGACGCCTTCCTCCGCCCGGCTCCCGTCGGGGAGCTCTACATCGCCGGCGCCGGGCTGGCCCGCGGCTACCTCGGCCGCCCCGGGCTGAGCGCCGGGAGGTTCGTCGCCGACCCGTTCGTGCCCGGCGGGCGCATGTACCGGACCGGCGACCTGGTCCGCGTCCGCGGCGACGGCAACCTCGACTTCCTCGGCCGCACCGACGACCAGGTCAAGATCCGCGGCCACCGGGTGGAGCCGGGCGAGGTCGAGGCCGCCGTCACCGCCCGGCCGGGCGTCCACCAGAGCGCCGTGCTCGCCGTGCCCGACCAGGCGGGAGGCAAGCGGCTGGTGGCCTACCTCGTCCCCGACCGCCCAGGGGACGCCGACGCGCTGGCCGCCGAGGTGCATCGCGAGCTGAAGGCCGTGCTTCCCGGCCACATGGTGCCGGCGGCGTACGCGGTCGTGGACGCGCTGCCGCTCACCGTCAACGGCAAGCTGGACGCCGCCGCGCTGCCGGCGCCCCGTGCGCTCACCTCCGGTTCCCGGCCGCCGGCGAACGAGCGGGAACGGCTGCTGTGCGCGCTGTTCCGCCAGGCCCTCGGCGACGGCGAGGAGGTGCGGCCCGAGGACGACTTCTTCGACAGGGGCGGCCATTCGCTGCTGGCCATCCGCCTGATCGGCCTCGTCCGCGCCGCCACGGACGCCGACCTGTCGCTGCGCGACCTGTTCGACGCGCGTACCCCCGCCCGCCTCGCCGCCCGCCTCGCGGACGTGGCGGCTCCACCCGCCGGCCTGCCGGCGGGCCCCTCGGCGGGTGCATCGGCGGGCCTCTCGGCGGGTTCAGCAGCGGGTGCGTCGGCGGGCCTCTCGGCGGGTCTGGCGGCGGACTCGCCGGCGGGGACCGCGAGGCCCGCGCTCGTCCGCCGGCCGCGCCCAGACCGCGTGCCGCTGTCGCCCGCGCAGGAGCGGCTGTGGCTGCTCCAGCAGCTGGACCCGGCCTCGACCGCCTACACCTACCCGCTGCTCGTCCGCCTGCGCGGAGGCGTCGACGCCGCCGCGCTGCGGGCGGCGCTCGGTGACCTGGCGGGCAGGCACGAGGTCCTGCGCACGGTCATCGACGAGGGGCCCGCCCAGCGGGTGCTCGCCGAGCCCCGCATCGACCTGGCCGTCGTCCGCTGCGCCACCGCCGGTCCGGCGCTCGCCGAAGCGCTCGCCCGGCCCTTCGACCTGGCCGCCGAACCGCCGCTGCGGGCCACCCTGATCGAGGAGCAGAACACCGGCGACACGGTGCTGGCCCTGGTGATGCACCACATCGCGATGGACGAGTGGTCCGACGGCCCGCTGCTGCGCGACCTCGGCACCGCCTACGCCGCCCGGCTGGCCGGGCACGCCCCCGGCTGGGAGCCGCTGCCCGTGCAGTACGCCGACTACGCGCTCTGGTTGCGGCTCGACGACCGGCACGACGACGACCGCGCCTACTGGGAACGGCGGCTGCGCGGACTGCCCACCGAGATCACCCTGCCCGCCGACACACTCGCCGCCCTGCCCGCTGACCTGCCCGCCGCCCTGCCCGCCGACCTGCACACTGACCTGCACACTGACCTGCACACTGACAGGGCCTCGCGAGCCCGCGGCTCCCGGCCCGCAGGGCAGGTGACCGCCGAGCTGCCGCCCGAGCTGGTCAACGCGCTGCGCGGGCTGGGACGGGCCGAGTCGGCCAGCATGTTCATGGTGCTGCACGCGGCGCTCGCCACCCTGCTGTCCCGCCTCGGCGCCGGCGCCGACATCCCGATCGGCACCCCCACCTCGGGCCGCGCCGACCCCGCGCTGGGCGACCTCGTCGGGTTCTTCGTCAACACGGTCGTGCTGCGTACGGACCTGTCCGGCTCGCCCACGTTCACCGAGCTGCTCCGCCGGGTGCGCGAGAGCGACCTGGCCGCGTTCGAGCACGCGAACCTGCCCTTCCAGCAGGTGGTCGAGGCGGTCAACCCGGCGCGGGCGCAGGGCCGCAACCCGCTGTTCCAGGTGATGCTCGGCTACCTGCACCGGCCGGCCGGCCGCGACACCCTGCTCGGCCTGCCGGTGGTCGAGGCGCCCGCGGTCGCCGCCGATCCCAAGGTGGACCTGAACGTCACCTTCGTCGACGGAGAGCCGTTCGAGGTGATCCTCGAGTACGACGCCGGCCGGTTCCGCCCCGAGACGGCGCGGCGGCTCGTCGAGCGACTCCTCGTCCTGCTCGGCGAGGTCGCCGCCCGGCCGGACGAGCCGGTCGAGATCGCAGGCGTGCTCGCCGCGCGCGACCGGGCGGACCTGGCCCGGTGGCAGGACGGCGGGCCGCCGCGGGCCGGCGGGCCCCTGTGGTACGAACGTTTCTCGGCGCAGGCGCGGCGCACTCCCGACGCGGACGCCTGCGTCTTCGAGGGCGAGACGATGAGCTACGCCGAGCTCGACGCCGCCTCCGACGCCTTCGCCGCCCGGCTCGGCGGCCTCGGCCCTGACGACCTCGTCGGGATCGCTCTGCCGCGCTCGGCCGGGCTGCTGGTGGCCGTGCTGGGCGTGGCCAAGGCGGGGGCCGCCTACCTCCCCCTCGACCCCGCGTTCCCCGCCGAACGGCTGCGTTTCATGGTGGCCGACGCGCGACCGGCCGCGATCGTGGTGGACGACCGCACCCGCGAGCTCTTCCCCGAGGGCATCACGCTCAGCGGCGGGCCCGCGTCCTTCGATCCGCCGCCTCGCGACCCGCGCTCGGCCGCGTACGTCATCTACACCTCCGGCTCCACCGGCCGCCCGAAGGGCGTGGTCGTGACCCAGCACGACCTGGAGTGTTTCCTCGGCGCCCTCCCGGTGGCCGGGCCGGGCGAGCGGTTGCTCGCCGTGACGACGCTCTCCTTCGACATCTCCGTCCTGGAGCTGATGGGGCCGCTGCAGGCGGGGGGCTGCGTGGTGCTGGCCTCCGACGCGCAGGTACGCGACCCGAACCTGCTGGCCGAGCTGCTCCGCGAGGAGCGGATCACCGTCATGCAGGCCACGCCGTCGTTGTGGTCCACGCTGTCGCTCGACGTCCATTCGGCCCGGGCCGATCGGCCCGGCGTCGATGTGCCCGGCGTCGACCTGAGCGGGGTGCGCGTCCTGGTCGGTGGCGAGGCGCTGCCGCCCGTCCTGGCCCGCGAGCTGACCGCGCGCGCCGCCTCCGTGACCAACGTGTACGGCCCGACCGAGGTGACCGTGTGGGCCACCGCCGCGACCGTCCACAGGGACGAGCCTCCCACGCTCGGACGGCCACTGCCGGGAACGACCGCGTACGTCCTGGATCCGGCGCTGCGCCCGGCGCCTCCCGGCGTCGCCGGTGAGCTGTACCTCGGCGGCGCCCAGGTCACCCGGGGCTACCTGCGCCGCCCCGCTCTCACCGCGTCCAGGTTCGTCGCCGACCCCTTCACCGGCGGGCGCATGTACCGTACCGGCGACCTCGCCCGCTGGAGCGCCGGTGCAGAGCTCGAGTTCCTCGGCCGGGCCGACCAGCAGGTCAAGGTGCGCGGATTCCGCATCGAGCCGGGCGAGATCGAGGCGGTCGCGGCGACCTGCCCAGGCGTGTCAGGGGTCGCGGTCGCCGCCCGGCGGGACCGGCTCGTCGCGTACGTCACCGCCCCCGCTCCCGCGCTGCGCGACCATCTCGCGCGGCGGCTGCCCTCCTGGATGGTCCCCGCCGCGGTCGTCGTCCTCGACGAGTTGCCGCTCACCCCGAACGGCAAGGTGGACCGCGCGGCCCTGCCCGAGGTGGACGTCGCGCCGGCGGCCACCGGTGCCGAGCCGCGCACGCGTACCGAGGCGGAGGTCTGCGCCGTCCTGGCGGAGGTGCTGGGCGTCGGCCCGGCCGGCTCCGTCGGCGTGGACGACGACTTCTTCGCCCTCGGCGGCCACTCACTCCTGCTCGTACGCCTGACGGCCGCCCTGCGCGCCCGGCTGGGCGCGGACATCCCGGTCGCGGACCTGTTCGCCGCTCCCACCGCGGCCGCCCTGGCCAGGCGGATCAGCGGCGGCGTCCCCACGTCCGACGCCATGGCGGAACTGCTGACCCTGCGGCCGGGCGACGGCACCCGGCCGCCGCTGTTCTGCTTCCCGCCCGCGAGCGGGCTGAGCTGGCCGTTCGCCCCGCTCAAGCGCCACCTGCCGGAGGACGTCTCGCTGTACGGGCTGCAGTCGCCCCGCCTGAGCCGCGAGGGCGGCCTGCCCGCGACCATGGACGACCTCGCAGCGGAGTACGCGGGCCTCATCGCCGGGGTGGCCCCGGAGGGTCCGGTCGCCCTGCTGGGGTGGTCGTTCGGCGGCGCGGTCGCGCACAAGGTGGCGGTGCGGCTGGCGGCCGAGGGCCGCGACATCCACCTCCTCGGCATGCTCGACACGCCGGTGGAGGTGCCGGGAGTCGCGGGCGACGTCGCCGCGCTGCTGGCCGAGATGGGGTACCGGGTGCCGGACGCGCGCATGTCCGCCGCCGACGCCGTCGCCTTCCTGCGCGGCGTGGGCGACGGCGTCGCGGCGCTGGAGGACGAGCAGATCGAGCGGGTCGTGGAGAGCTATCTGGCCGGGGACCGCATGATGGAGCGGGCCACGTACGACGTCTATCCCGGCGACGTGCTCTTCGTCGACGCGACCGTGCCCGAGCAGGGGTTCACCGGCGCGGCCTCGGAGCGTTGGAGACCGTACGTGGCGGGGGAGCTGCGCGTGGTCGCGGTGGGGTGCCGGCATTCCGAACTGCTGGACGCCGGCACCCTGGAGATCCTCGGACCGCTGCTGGCCCGCCTCATGTGACGGCGGACAGGTCCTTGACCGGGGTCGAGGGGTCCATGTCGACGGCGTTCGCGAGCTGCGGCACGAGCACGTCGAGCGCGTAGAGCAGGGCGTCCGGCCCGCTGTAGGACAGCGCGCCGCCGAGCGGGGTGGAGAAGTCCGTGTAGATCGTGCGGTCGGTCTTGACCACCTTCAGGCGGGAGAAGACCGGCGACTCCAGCATCGTGGCCTTGGTCGCGCCGTTGACGAACAGCACGTCCCGGTCGAGCAGGTCGAGCCGCTCCTCGCTGATCTCCTCCGACTCGCTCTGGGCGGCGAAGCCGAGCGCGTCGAACAGCGCGCGGCGCGGGTCGCGGGCCGGGATCAGCCAGTGCTGCCCGTTCTCCGGCCCGAAGTCCACCACGAGGACCTTCCCCGCGAATTCGGGATGCGCCTTCTTCGCCTCGGCGATCTTCGCGTTGACCTTGTCGACGAGTGCCTGCGCCTCGGCGGACCTGCCCAGCGCCTTGCCCGTGGTGAGCGTCTGGACGTCCCACGGGGTCTGCTCGTCGGCGTGGTCGCCCGACTGGATCACCGTGGGCGCGATCTGGGAGAGCTTGTCGTACGTCTCCTTGTTGACGGTCTCGTAGATGGCGATGATCAGGTCGGGCCGCTGCTTGATGATGGCCTCGAAGTTCAGCTCCGCCGAGAACGTGGACAGCTGCCTGCCGCCCAGCGCCGCCTTGACCCACGGGAAGCTCGTGTACTCGTCGAACCACGCGCGCGTGCTGACCGGCACCACGCCCAGCGCGAGCGCGAAGTCCTGATCGTTCCATCCGACGGTGACGACGCGGGACGGCCTGGCCTCGATCGTGGTGCTGCCGAATTTGTGGTCGATGGTGACCGGGAAGGCGGGATCGGCGGACGCGGCGGCCCGCGGCGCCCCGGCCTGCGTTCCCGCCGAGCAGGAGATCAGCGAAGCCGCCAGGAGGACGCCTGACACGGTGCTGATCAAGGCTCGCCGGAGCGCGCGGAAACTGATCATCTGCGGTCCTTCTGGCCAGGCGATGGGATGGAACTTAGGATAGCATTACCTAACTTTGATCACGGGAGCTGAAGATGCAGCGGCTCGGCCACCCAGGTCACCGGTCGGTGAGATAGCCGCCCATCGTGCGGAAGACCTCCGTGGCGGGCAGGTCCGCACCCGACTCCGTGCGGACCTGCTCGATCACGAGCCCGTGGCCACGCCCCCTTCGAGCCTCCGGGCCGGCGACGATGACCACTCCGTCGCCTTCCCGGATGAACACCCGGCCGGGGGTCCCTCCGTACAGACCCTTCGACACGGACGCCTTCAGCACGCGGATGCGCTCACCCCTGTAGAAGGTGAAGGCGTTCGGGTACGGATCGGACTGCGCGCGCACCAGCCGCTCGATGTCCTCCGCCGGCCAGCTCCAGACGATGCGGCTGTCCTCGACGGACCGTTTGTGGAAGAAGCTCGCCTTCGACCGGTTCTGGGCGACGGGGGCCGCCCGGCCGCTCTCGATGAGCGCGAGCGCGTCCCGCACGATCGGGCGGATCAGCGCGACGGTCCTGTGGAACAGGTCCGTGGCCGTGTCGGAGGGTCCGACGCCTACGGCGCGCTGCAGCACGATGTCGCCGGCGTCCAGCTCCTCGTCCATGAGGTGGGCGGTGACGCCCACCTCATCCTCCCCGTTGATCAGCGCCCAGATCAGCGGCGAGAAGCCGGCGTAGGCGGGCAGCAGCGAGTCGTGCACGTTCAGCGTGCCGTGGCGGGGCAGCCCGAAGATCTCCGGCGGGATCCAGGTGCGCCAGTTGTTGGCGACGATGATGTCCGGCGCCGCCTCCTTGAGCGCGGTGACGAGCTCGTCGTCCGGCCTGGAGCGCAGCAGCACGGGAACGCCGTGCCCGGCCGCCAGATCGGCCACCGAGTCGTCCCAGATCTTCTCGTAGGCGTGCTCGCTCTTGGGGTGTGTCACGGCGAGCACCACGTCGTGGCCGGATTCCAGCAGTGCCTGCAACGTACGGTGTCCCCACGTTTGGTAGCCGAACATCGCGACCCGCATGTGCGCCTCCTGTGATAGGCCTAATTAGGTAAGCCTAACCTAAAAGACAATACGTGCGACGGCCATGTGCGCTCCTTGGGGCGGCTGCAACCTGCAGAAAATGTCGTGAAACGACCGGCGTCAGGTGGCAAAAGGGCAGTTGACCCAAAGATTGCTGATCAACTAATGTCTAGCGGATTACGGCCGAACAAGCCGCCCCTCCTCAGCGGAGCCGTGCCGGCACGAGACCGCGGCGGTGATCCCGTCGAGCGGCCATGTCGTCGAAGTCAATAAGGAAGTGCATGGCCAGTAGTGGTTTCAGCTACGCCGGTCCGGAGGGTCTTGAGCATCTCAAGCGGGCGGGCTTGAGAAGCCAGGACGCCGGCGACAGCCTCGCCGAGATCCGCAGGTCGTTCGTCACACACGCGAAGGGCGACGTCAACACGTACGCCCTGATCCAGGACGGCGCGGCCGAACTCGCCAGCGGCTACAACCAGTTCTTCCGCGACCTGTCCGACTCCATGTACCGGCGGGGCAGCGCTCTGACCAACTGCGGAGCCAATCTGAAGTACTCCGCGGCCAACTACGGCTGGAGCGAGCGTCTCCTCCCGCCCGATGACCCGCCCCCCTTCCGCGAGAACGTCGAGCTGCCCGATCCCGGCACCCTGTCCGTGACGTTCAACGCGACCCTCGACCTGCTGGGCCTCGGCGACGACTACGAGCGCAAGCTCCTCGAGATGCAGCAGGCGTGCGAGGAGACAGCACGCCGGCTCCGGGCGCTGCAGCCCGACATCGACGCGGTCGAGGACGACGTCAAGAAGGCGCGGTGGGGCGGAGACGCCGCCCAGACCTACCACGCGGCCTGGACGAGACACGTCAATCCCTCTGGCGGCGGGACAGATCAGGCCCAGACCCTGGAACAGTGGGCCGCGCGCTCCGAACACTCCGCCGAGATCCTCGGCAACGCCGTCGAGGAGACCCACAGGTCCAAGCACCTCGTCAAGCGCACCCTGCAGACGCTCGCGGCGATCGGCGTCATCATGGCCGGAGCGGCGATCCTCAACCCGGCGGTACGCGCCTTCCTCGTGCGGATGGCGAAGGCTCTCAAGCAGCGCGCCATGCTGGTGATCAAACTCCTGCGCGCCAGACTCAAGCAGCTCGGCAAGGGGTTCGGAACGAGCGTGGCCGGACGCGGCTCGGTGCTGAGCGGGTTCATGAAGAACGGGATCGGCGTCGTCGGCGCCAACTACGTCAACTCCTCGCTGGCGAACGCCGGACGGGGCGTCGAAGATCCCTTCTCGGTCTCCCCGGGCATGCTGGGCACCCTGTCCTTCCTCCTTGGCCTCGGCGGCGCCTTCTCGCTCATGAAGAGGCTCGGCTCGGTCACCAGATTCGCGCAGGCCCACCCCCTCGGGTTCAACATGGCGCTCGAACTCGGCATCAACGCCGGCGCCGCCACCGCGCTGAGCATGATGTTCGAGAACAAGAGCTTCGGCGCCGCGCTCAAGGACGGCGTCATCGTCGGAGGCGTCAGCGCGGTCTTCGGCGCCGGATACTACGGACTGCTCCGTGACGCGACCGGCCTGAAGCACCTCGCCTGGCGCAGGGCGGACAAATGGGGAGTCAAGAAACTCGGGCCCGCCAATGCGGGCAGCGCGATGTCGGCCACCAACGTCCGCTACGCGACTCCCAAGGGCTCCCATCTCGCCCAGATGAAGCTCAGCGACGGCACCAAGATCTGGCTCCCGAAGAACAGCCTCACCTACCGGGCCAGGCAGATCGGGCCGGTCAACGCCTTCCTCAACCTGAACCCCTTCTGGAAGGGCCGCATCCTCGGCCTCCTCCCGGGGACCATCAACTACACCCTGGTCCCCCGAGGCCAGAGCGAGCCCGTCGACCTGACGATCCCCGACTACCGGAACTGGGATCACGGCTCCAACGCCGAATCACCGCGATCCGGCTCCAGGCAACCGGTCGGCGCCACCACACACACGGTGCAGGGCGGCGACACGCTGTCGGCGATCGCTCGGCGCGAATACGGCAGCGAGCGCTACGTGTCGCTCCTCCAGCAGGCCAACTGGCATCTCGACGGCATCGACCAGGGCCACCTGTCCCCAGGCCAGCAACTGGTGATCCCGGAACTCGAGAAGGAGAAGGTCTCCTAGGGGCGACCCGGACGGCGCCTCACCAGCGTGACACGGGGCGCCGTCCCAGGTCACCGGCGCGGGCGCGGGCGGTCATCCGGGGACACGACGTCGGCGCCGGCTCCTGGATCGAGATCCGGGAAGGCGTCGAGCACCTTCTCCTCCGCCTTCGCGACGACCGCGCGCCGGGCGTCGCGGACGGCCGCCAGAACCTCCTCCGCCAGCACGTGACTGTCCAGCCGCATGGCACGGGCCCCGATGCTGATCTCGCGGACGCGTCCGTGCGCGTCCGCGGTCGCCGTGACGTGCCCGGACGCATTAGCGCCTGTGCCGACCACGCTCTCCAGCTCGTCGTACCGCTTCTCCAGGAAATCGGGCACCCGGCGCTCGTCCTCCTCCGCCACGGCGCCGGAGCCGGACATCTCCAGGATGCGGCGGAGAACGTCGCTCACCGCCCGCCCGTCCCGGTCGGTCGCCAGGCTCTCGCCGAGCCGGTCGGACGTGATCGAGGAAAGGGCGGCGCCGTCCAGGATCTCCCGTGCCTGCCGCCGCGCGTCCCGTTGCGCCGCGCTGAGCACCGCGGCCACATCCTCGGCGAGACGGTCCGCGTCACGCCGCATCACGCGCGGATCGAGAGCGAGCGAAACGATCGCGCCGTCGGCGTCGGCCTTCGCCCTGATCATCCCGTCGTCGCTCTCGCCGGCCCCGGCGATCACCCGATCGCGGTCCCGCGCCGCCAAGGACTCCCGCACCATCTGGTCGACCTTGCCGTTGATCGCGGCCATGATCTCGCGATCGTCATCCTGTCCGGAGAGCGTAGCCATGCGGCACTCCAATGATCATGCGTCCCTGTCAGCGCGCCAGTTTAGGGCACCCGATATGTCCAACCCCAGCAGCCCGGATGACGGCCGAACGGTGCCCGCACCCCCGGCCTCCGCATCACGCGGCCCTTGCTGATCGGGTGGACGGCTTGAGTGTGTCGACGCGTTCCCGCACGCGGCCAGCCCGGCGCAGGCGATGCGCGGGGACCGGACCTGCATGGAGGGGGCGCCGGCCCCGGCAGATGGAGCCGTCGCGTGTGGATGGAGTGCCGGAAGCGGGATTCGAACCCGCACGCCCTTTCGAGCAGACGCTTTTGAGGCGTCCATGTCTGCCATTCCATCATTCCGGCTGATTTCCGGACTTGTCCGGATCAACGCCGCGTTCCACCGCTGAAGATGATCAGCAACGGGTGCCAGCGTGGATCTAATCTACCGGACGTCTGTACTCTTGCGCTCGTGAGTACGCAGCGGCGAGTAGTGATCGCGGAAGACGAGGCCCTGATCCGCCTCGACCTCAAGGAGATGCTCCAGGAGGACGGCTACGTCGTCGTGGGCGAGGCCGGTGACGGCGAGCAGGCGATCCGGCTGGCCGCCGAGCTGAAACCCGACCTCGTCATTCTCGACGTCAAGATGCCCGTGCTCGACGGCATCTCCGCGGCCGAGCGCATCGTGGGCGAGCGCATCGCGCCGTGCCTCATCCTGACCGCCTTCTCCCAGCGTGACCTGGTCGAACGGGCCAGGGACGCGGGGGCGATGGCCTATCTGGTCAAGCCGTTCACGAAGGCTGATCTGGTGCCGGCCATCGAGATGGCGGTCAGCAGGCACGAGGAGATGGTGGCACTGGCCGCCGAGGTGTCCAACCTGTCGGAGCGGCTGGAGACGCGGAAGCTGGTCGAGCGGGCCAAGGGGCAGTTGATGGCGCAGCACGGCTGGAGCGAGCCCCAGGCCTTCCGGTGGATCCAGAAGGCGTCGATGGACCGGCGGCTGAGCATGCGTGAGGTTGCCCAGATCGTTATAGACGACGCGGCCGAGCGGGGCTGAGGCGCCCGCGCCACATGGTGTGCCCGTCGCATCGGAGCCTGCGGGGCGGGCCGCCGGTCACGGCGCGGTCGGCGGGCGGTCTCCGCATTCCCTTACGCCCCACCTTCCCCATCATTCCAGCCCTGGTCCCGAAATTTCGGGTCAGGGCCGTTCCTTGTGTGAAGTGTCCGTAACTGTGGTGAAACATCCCATTACTATGGGTATTTAGGACATTACGAATCAGTATAAAAGCCGGGTAACAACCCCCTTTTGTCCCTTCCGAGAGGCATGCTGAGCTCGGAGAACCCGGCGAAGGGGACGTTCCTTCGCTGAGATTGGGGGAGTCTTTTCTATGATCCGCATTGCTCCAGCGGGACGCCTGCTGGCCGTCGCGGCCGCGGCGAGCCTGGCCCTGACGGCCTGTGGCGGCGGTGGTGACGGCACGTCGGCGCAGCAGTCCGCGCCGGCGTCGACGTCCGCCGCGTCCTCGGCACCCGCGGCGAAGGGCGACGGCACGCTGACCCTCGGCACGGTGCTGCCGCAGACCGGTTCGCTGGCCTTCCTCGGCCCGCCCGAGTTCGCCGGCGTCGACCAGGCCGTCAAGGAGATCAACGACGCCGGGGGCGTGCTCGGCAAGCCGGTCAAGACGGTCCACACCGACTCGGGTGACACGACGACCAACATCGCGTCGCAGTCGGTGGACAAGCTGCTGGCGCAGAAGGTGGACGCGATCGTGGGCGCGGCGTCGTCGTCCGTGTCGGAGTCGATCATCGACAAGGTCACGGGCGCCGGCGTGGTGCAGTTCTCGCCGGCCAATACCTCCGACGCGTTCACCACGATCAAGGACAACGGCCTCTACTTCCGTACGGCGCCGCCGGACAAGCTGCAGGGCCGTGTGCTGGGCGACCTGATCGCCGCCGACGGCAACGACACCATCGGCATCCTGGCCATGCAGGACTCCTACGGCTCCGGCCTGGCCGACCAGGTCACCAAGACCGCCGAGGAGGCGGGGGCGAGCGTCGTGGAGCGGGTCGACTACGACCCGAAGGCGCCGGAGTTCTCCGCCGACGTGGCGCGGATCAAGGCGAAGAACCCGAAGGCGATCGTGCTGATCGGTTTCGAGGAGGGCGCAAAGGTCATCGCGGAGCTGGTCAAGCAGGGCCTGTCGGCCGACACGGTCAAGTGGTACATGGTGGACGGCAACATGTCGAACACCAACTACGTGAAGATGCCCAAGGGCACGCTCACGGGCGTCAAGGGCACCATCCCGGGCGCCGAGGCCCCTGACGACTTCAGGAAGAAACTCAAGAAGCTCAATGCCGAGCTCGACGACTTCACGTACTCGGCGGAGTCGTACGACGCGGTGAACCTGATCGCCCTGGCCGCCGAGGCGGCGAAGGACGACTCCGGCGCGTCGATCGCGGCCAAGCTGGCCGAGGTCAGCAAGGGCGGCGAGAAGTGCGAGAACTTCAAAGAGTGCGCCGCCCTGCTGAAGGAGGGCAAGGACATCGACTACGACGGCGTCAGCGGCCCGGTCGAGTTCAACGACGCCGGTGACCCGGCGGTCGCCACCATCGGCATCTACCAGTACGGCGAGGACAACACCTACGACACCAAGGCGCTGGAGTACCGCACCGGCGACATCGAGGGCTGAGCCCGGGTCCGGCCGCTGAGCGACCCGGCGTCCAGCGGGTCCCTCAGCGGCCGAAGCCGCACGCCCTGAACGCGTAGCCGATCAGGCGGTCCTGCAGCGGTTTGGGCGGCGCCACGACGACCACCCGCTCCTCGCCCCCGTCGATGCCGGCCCGCACGGGGAACTGGAAGGCCTTCTTGGCCTCGCCGAACGCGTGGCCGTCGCAGCGTGCGGGGGTGAGCTCGATCGGCACCTCCAGGCGCTGCTCCGTGGCCCGCAGCAGGCCGAGGCGCCGGCCGTCGTAGGCGACGTTGTAGTGCGTCGTGCCGCCCATGGCCGCCAGCGTCACCGCTCCCGCGCCGCGCCGGGTGACGACCAGGTCGCCGCGCATGACCTTGCCGGACTCCGTCCAGTCCGGGCCGAACGAGATGTTCACGGCCTGCTTGATGAGGAACTCCGAGCACTCGTCGCGCAGCAGCCTGGCCAGCAGCGGGTCGGGGTGGGGCAGCTCGAAGGCGACCTTGCGCAGCGGCTCCGAGCCGGTACGGAGATGGGCCACGACGGTGGCGGGCCGCACCTGGGGCAGGCCGTCGGGCGAGCAGTTGGCGGCGCCGTACGGGATGGGCAGATCGGTGCGCTCGGTCCTGCCGATGGCGGCGCCGGCCTGGCTCGCGGGCACCGTACGGAAAGACGGCGTCACCAGCTGGACGTCGGCGAAATAGACGGAGGTGTCGCGGGTGTTGCGCACGGCCACCTGAAGCCGGTGTGCCGGTTCGTCGGAACGCCATTGCCCGAGCGTGACGGAGACGCCGGCGGGCGGGGCCGAGGCAGCCTCGGGAGACGGCCCGGAAGCCGCCCCGGAAGTCGCCCCGGTGGAGCCGCACCCGGCGAGAAGGGCCACCACGGCGAAGAATGTGGCAATACGCTTCACCTGACGCACAATAAGCCTGCTTCCGCAGGTCCCGTAAGTTGAGGACTGATTACGACTCCGCATCCAAGTGCCGACAGTTCCTCGCGGCATCTGGTTGGAGCATGCGACAGTTTTGTACGTTTCCGTCATTCGATCGGGAACGTTCGGCGGTGCTGACGGATCCCCGGCCTGAAATGAAGGAGACACTTCATGATCCGCATTGCTCCCGTGGGACGGGCGCTGGCTGTCGCGGCTGCCACCAGCCTGGCCCTGACAGCCTGCGGTGGTGGCGGCGACACGGCCACGCAAACCTCCGAAAGTGCCGCGCCCGCCTCATCCTCGTCGGCGCCGGCCGCGGCGAAGGGTGACGGCACGCTGACCCTCGGCACGCTGCTGCCGCAGACCGGTTCGCTGGCCTTCCTCGGCCCGCCCGAGTTCGCCGGCGTCGATCTCGCGCTCAAGGAGATCAACGAGGCCGGCGGAGTGCTCGGCAAGCCCGTCGAGAAGTTCGACACCGACTCGGGTGACACGACGACCAACATCGCGTCCCAGTCGGTGGACAAGCTGCTGGCGCAGAAGGCCGACGCCATCATCGGCGCCGCGTCGTCGTCGGTGTCGGAGTCGGTGATCGACAAGATCACGGGTGCCGGCGTGGTGCACTTCTCGCCCGCCAACACCTCCGACAAGTTCACCACGATCAAGGACAACGGCCTCTACTTCCGCACCGCGCCGCCGGACAAGCTGCAGGGCCGCGTGCTGGGCGACCTCGTGGTGTCCGACGGCAACGACACGGTCGCCATCATGGCGATGCAGGACTCGTACGGCACCGGCCTGGCCGACCAGGTGGAGAAGACCGTCACCGACGCCGGCGCCCAGGTGGTCGAGCGGGTCGACTACGACCCGAAGGCGCCCGACTTCTCCGCCGACATCGCCAAGATCAAGGCGAAGAACCCGAAGGGCATCGTCCTCATCGGCTTCGAGGAGACCGCGAAGGTCATCGGCGAGCTCGTCAAGCAGGGCATGCCGTCCAGCAAGCACAAGTGGTACATGGTCGACGGCAACATGTCGAACACCAACTACGTGAAGATGCCCAAGGGCACGCTCACGGGCGTCAAGGGCACCTACCCCGGCGCCTCGGCCCCGGACGAGTTCAGGAAGAACCTCAAGGAGGTCGACCCGAAGCTCGAGGACTTCACGTACGCTCCCGAGTCCTACGACGCGGCCAACCTGATCGCGCTGGCCGCCGAGGCCGCCAAGAGCGACGCGGGCGCCGACATCGCGGCCAAGCTGGCCGAGGTCAGCAAGGGCGGCGAGAAGTGCAAGAACTTCAAGGAGTGCGTCGACCTGCTGAAGGCCGGCAAGGACATCGACTACGACGGCGTCAGCGGCCCGGTCGAGTTCAACGACGCCGGTGACCCGGCCGTCGCCACCATCGGCATCTACCAGTACGCCGACGACAACAAGTACCCGGTCAAGGCGCTTGAATACCGCACCGGCAACATCGAGGGCTGACCAGCACCCGCGTGACGGAGAAGGGCCCGGTCGTCAGGACCGGGCCCTTCTGCTTTCACGCGCAGCCGGCCACGATCCGGTCGGCGGCCGCGCGGTAGCTCTTCAGCAGCGCCACCCGCCGCTCACGCGGCACGTCGTTCCTGGACAGCCCCGCGGTCGTCGTCTCGACGGTCTCCACGGCCCCGCTCAGCGAGCCGGGCAGCCGGCCGCCGAACTCCCGCGTGATGCCGTGCACCTCCGCCAGGCGGCCGGTCAGGGCGTCCTCGAAGTGCTGGCGCTCCTCCTGGCCCTTCGGGCCCAGCATGAGGCCCGCGTACCCGATGGCGGACACCACGCGGGCGCAGGGGCTGTCGGTGGGATCGCCTCCGGTGCTGTACTTTCCCGCCGACGAGGCGGCGTCCTGGCATCCGGCGAGCAGGACGGGGAGCATGAGCGCGACTGTCGCCATACGTTTCACAGCGATCATTAAAGAACGGCGAAGGGGCTCGCCGGGAGCCCCTTCGCCGTTTTCGCGAACGATCGCTGGATCTACGCCTTGGCCAGCGTGCCGAGGTAGAGCTCGATGACCTTGGGGTCGTTGGCGAGTTGCCGTCCGGTGCCGGTGTAGGCGTTACGGCCCTGGTCGAGGACGTAGCCGCGGTGGCAGATCTGCAGGCAGCGGCGCGCGTTCTGCTCCACCATGATGACCGTCACGCCCGCCTTGTTGATCTGCTGGGCCTGGATGAAGACCAGGTCCTGCAGCTTGGGCGACAGACCGGCGGACGGCTCGTCGAGCAGCAGCACCGAGGGCTCGGTCATCAGGGCCCTCGCCATCGCCACCATCTGCCGCTCGCCGCCGGACAGGGAGCCGGCGCGCTGCTTGCGCCGTTCTTTGAGCGCGGGGAACAACTCGGCGACGAACTCGAAGCGCTCCTTGAACTTCCCCGGCGTCTGGAAGGCGCCCATCTCGAGGTTCTCCTCGATGGTGAGGCTGGGGAAGACGTTGTTGGTCTGCGGGACGTAGCCGACCCCGCGGGCGACCAGTGTGTGCGCCTTCATGTTCGTGATGTTCTCACCCTTCAGCAGCACCGTGCCGCTGCGGATGTTGACCAGCCCGAACATGGCCTTGAGCAGCGTCGACTTCCCGGCGCCGTTGGGGCCGATGATGCCGATCAGTTCGCCGTCCTTGACGTAGAGGTCGGAGCCGTTGAGGATGTTGACGCCTGGCAGGTAGCCGGCGATCAGCTCGTCGCATCGGAGCACGGCGTCCTCGGCGCCTTCCAGATGCGCGCTGCGGTCGGTGACGGCCGCCTTCGACTCTGGGCCGGCGTTCACTTCTGCGTCTCCTCCTCGATCTCGGCCTCCAGTGCCGCCTCAGCCTCCTGCAGCTGGGCCTCCAGCTCGCCCTCGGACAGGGGCGCGTCGTGGTGGGAGCCCAGGTAGGCGTCGATCACACGCTCGTCGGACATGATGGTCGAGGGCGGGCCCTCGGCGATGACCGCGCCCTGGGCCATGACGATCACCCAGTCGCTGATGTCACGCACCATGTCCATGTCGTGCTCCACGAACAACACCGTCATGCCCTGCTCGCGCAGGTCCTTGACGTGGCCGAGCAGCGACTGGGTCAGCGCCGGGTTGACGCCCGCCATGGGCTCGTCGAGCATGACCAGCTCGGGGTTCACCATGAGCGCGCGGGCCATCTCCAGCAGCTTGCGCTGGCCGCCGGACAACGATCCGGCGAAGTCGTCGCGCTTGGCGTCGAGCTTGAAGCGGGCCAGCAACTCCTCGGCCCGTTCGGTGATCTCGTCTTCCTGGGCACGCCACAGGCGCGGCACGAGCGCCTGCCAGAAGTTCTCGCCCTTCTGCCGCTGGGCGCCGAGGCGCATGTTCTCCAGCACCGTCAGGCGCGAAAGCGCCTTGGTGAGCTGGAACGTGCGGACCATGCCGCTTCTGGCCACCTTGTGGGCGGAAACGCCGTTCATGGACCGCCCGTTGAACGTCCACGAGCCGGCGTCGGCCCTGTCGAACCCGGTGAGCTGGTTGAAGAACGTGGTCTTGCCGGCGCCGTTGGGGCCGATCAGCGCCGTGATGGAGCCGCGCTGGATCTCCACGTGGCCGACGTCGACGGCGGTCAGGCCGCCGAAGCGGCGGACGACGTGGTCCACCACGAGGATGGGGTCGGGCTTGGGCACGCCCGGATCGCGTGCCAGGTCCTTGAAGGCGGCCAGGGCGGCGGCCTTGCGGTCGGTGCTCGTGGTCTCAGCGTGCATCGATTGCGATCTCCCTCTTGTCACCGAAGATGCCCTGTGGCCGGTAGACAAGCAACAGGATCAGGCCGGCGCCGACCAGGATCCAGCGCAGGGCGCCCACCTGGTTGGTGTCCATGAAGGTGATGTACCCCACGCGGACGGCCTCGGAGAGCACGCCGTAGATGAGCACGAGCAGGACCCAGAAGAGCATCGAACCGATGACCGGGCCGAGCACGCGGGCCGCGCCGCCGAGGATGACCATCGTGTACATGTAGAACGTCGTCTCGGTGCCGAACACGTCAGGCTGCACCGAGGCATAGCCCAGACCATAGATGAAGCCGCCCATGCAGCCGATGACACCGCCCAGCACCAGCGCCTGCATCTTGTACGAGAAGACGCTCTTGCCCAGGCTGCGCACGGCGTCCTCGTCCTCGCGGATGGCCTTGAGCACGCGACCCCACGGGCTCTTCATCAGCAGGTGCACCACGAAACAGGCCAGGGCGATCAGCACCCAGCCGACGGTGATCACCCACATCGTGCGGTGGTTGAAGAACAGCGGGATGGGGCCGAGATTGAAGCCGTAGTTTCCCGCGGGATAGGGGTTGAGCGCGTAGAAGCCCTCGGTGAAGCCGCGGTGGCCGTCGGAGCCGCCGAAGACGTCCTTGAACTGCACCGAGCGGAAGACGAGCCGGACGATCTCGGCCGCCGCGATGGTGACGATGGCCAGATAGTCGGCGCGCAACTGGAGCGTCGGTATGCCCAGCAGGAACGCGAGGATCACCGCGGCGATCAGGCCGAAGATGATGCCGACCCAGAACGGCATGCCGAGGACGACGACGGTGACCGCCAGGCCGTAGCCGGCCACGCCCATGAACGCGGCCTGGCCGAAGTTGAGCAGCCCGGTGTAGCCGAAGTGGATGTTGAGACCGATGGCGGCGATGCCGTACAGCACCGTCTCGACGCCGACCGCGGCCTTGATGGTGGTGCTGAAGATCGTGATCCAGTCCATTCTGATCCTCCCCCGATCAGCCGATCCGCTCGCGGCGGCCGAGGATGCCCTGCGGCCGGACGAGGAGCACGATGATGAGAACGGCGAGAGCGCCGACGTTCTTCAACTCCGGCGGCACCCACAGCGTCGAGACCTGGATGAACAGGCCGACCACCAGTGACCCGATCAGCGCGCCGAACGCGGTGCCGAGCCCGCCGAGCGTCACACCGGCGAAGATGAGCAGGAGCATCTCCTGCCCCATCGTGTATTTCAGGTTCTGGGAGAGGCCGAGCATGATGCCCGCGAGCGCGGCGATGGCGCCGCCCGAGGTCCAGATGATCCGGACGACCCGGTCGACGTTGATGCCGGACGACGCCGCGAGCGCCGGGTTGTCGGCCACCGCACGCGCGGCCTTGCCGGTGCGGGTGCGCAGCAGGGCGATGCCGACGATGATCAGCACGACGAGCTCGATGCCCATGGCGACGAAGTTCTTCGGCGCGGCCGAGATCGGCCCCACCTGCACGCCGGGCTGCGCGTTGAACTCGGTGTAGGCCTCGGTCTGGCCGCCGAAGAGGATGAGGAACAGGTAGCGCAGGAAGAGCGCGACGCCGATCGAGATGATCATCATGGCGATGATGCCGGTGCCGCGCCTGCGCAGTTGCCCCCAGAAGAAGCGGTCCTGGAGGTAGCCGAGCAGGCCGGCGACGATGACGGCGATGGCGGCGGCGGGGATGAGGCCGAGCCCCATGCCCGCGTTGAAGCCGTAGGCGAGGATCGCGCCGAGGGTGACCAGCTCGCCGTGGGCGAAGTTGGTCAGGCCGGTCGTGCCGTAGATGAGCGAGAGGCCGAGCGCGGCCAGGGCGATGATCAGGCCGAGGTTGAACCCCTCGAAGGTGAGCTGCGCGGCGCGGGTCCAGAACGCGCTGTTGTCGTCGCTCTGCTGCCCCTGGTCCTGGCCGGCGCCCTTCGGCTGGAGGGGGAAGAGGGCGGTGGAGCAGTTGCCCTCATGGACGCTCAGCGTGCGGACGTTCGTGCCGCCCCGCGGCTCGGCGTTCTGCGGCAGGCTGCTGGGATCCAGGGTGACTTTGTACCTGCCCGGGTCCTCGACCTGGACATCCCACTTGCCCTGAGCGTCGGTGGTGGCCTCCGAGACGGGTTTGCCGTCCTCGGTGGTCACGGAGATTCTGGCGCCGTTCACTGGCTGGCCTTGGAAGTTGAGTGTTCCCCTCAAGCCCTGGCAGTCGGCCGGCCCCGCGTGGGCCGGGCCGGCGAGCAGGAAGATGAGTCCACCCAGGAAGGCCGTGAACGCGATCACGGCTCTGCGCAATGGTGCTCCCTCGAAAATAGGTCAAGGCGGGGTTGTGCCCCTCCATCTCGACACGCGCGCATCGCAGGCACAACTGGGATGCAATGGCGGGAGCTTATTCCGGGTGCGCCCGTTTCAGTATCGTTCGTCACCAATTAGTGACATGCGTGTGTCACTGATGTGAGAATCCAACGAGGCAGGTCAGGGGCTAAATCGAGGGAGACGCCTGGCATGAGGGAAAACGATGGAATAACGATCGCATGTGGGTGTTGACGAGCCCGCGGGGCGGCCTTTGGGGCCGTGTAAGGCTTCCCCGGCCGTACACGTTTTCTACTGAGCCTCCCCGCGGGGCTCTGTTCGGTCAACCGTAGCGACCCGCGGGGGGCGCGCGCAAAGGCTGTACGGAAGTGACCGATGTGTCAGCGGTCGCGCAGCATGCAGGTGAGGCGGGAGGTGCACACGCGACGCCCCTGCTCGTCACTGATCACGATGTCGTACGTCGCCAGCGTCCGGCCGGCGTGCAACCTGGTCGCCACGCCGGTCACATGGCCGGAGGTCGCGGAGCGGTGGTGGGTGGCGCTGATCTCGATGCCCATGGCGATGCGGTCGGGCCCCGCGTGGATGGCCGCCGCCACCGAGCCCAGGGTCTCGGCCAGCACCACAGACGCCCCGCCGTGCAGCAGCCCGTACGGCTGCGTGTTGCCCTCGACCGGCATCCGGCCCGTCACCCGCTCCGGCGTGGCCTCGAGGAACTCGATGCCCATCCGCTCGGGAAGCGTGCCCGCGTGCATGTCGCCGACCATCGCTACATCCATGGGGTTGGTCTGTGTCAAAGGGACGCCTCCACTCTTCCGAGCTCAGGTTTCTGTCGCAGACGCAGACTAGGCTGCGGGTGTGCCGAAGAGTGAAGTGACCCCCAGCCGCCCGTGCCTGTTGCTGCTTGACGGGCATTCCCTGGCCTATCGCGCGTTCTACGCGCTCAAGGACGCCAACCTGATGACCACCGACGGTCAGCACACCGAGGCGGTCTACGGGTTCACCTCGATGTTGACCAACATCCTGCGCGACGAGCAGCCGACCCACGTGGCGGTGGCCTTCGACAGGTCGGAGCCGACGTTCCGCCATGAGGAATACTCCGACTACAAGGCCAACAGGAGCGAGACGCCGGAAGACTTCCGCGGGCAGATGCAGCTGATCTTCGAGCTGCTCGACACGCTGCGCATCCCGCGGCTGTCCAAGGCGGGCTTCGAGGCCGACGACCTCATCGCCACGCTGGCCACCCGCGCCTCGGCGGAGGGGATGAACGTTCTGATCGTCACGGGCGACCGCGACGCGCTCCAGCTGGTCGACGAGAACGTCACCGTTCTGATGACCCGGCGCGGCATCAGCGACATGACCAGGTTCACGCCCGAGGCGGTCCAGGAGAAATACGGTCTGACGCCCGCGCAATACCCCGACTTCGCGGCGCTGCGCGGCGACCCCAGCGACAACCTGCTGAGCATCCCGAGCGTGGGGGAGAAGACCGCGGCCAAGTGGGTGCGCGAGTTCGGCTCGCTGACCGCGCTGGTCGACCGGGTCGACGAGGTCAAGGGCAAGGTCGGCGACAAGCTGCGCGAGCACGTCGCCCAGGTGCTGATGAACCGCCGGCTCACCGAGCTGCTGCGCGACGTCCCGCTGGAGGTCGAGCCCGGCGCGCTCAGCCAGGGCACGTGGGAGCGCGAGGAGATCAACAAACTGTTCGACACCCTGCAGATCCGCGGCGAGCTGCGCGAGCGGGTGTTCAAGGTGCTCGGCACCGGTGAGCAGGAGCCCGAGCAGGGCTTCGAGGTGGAGACCGTGCTGCTCGGCCCCGACCGCGTCGCGGGCTGGCTGTCGGCGCTGCCCGCCGGCCGCGCGGGCCTGGCGTTCAAGGGCTCCTACGGCAGCGGCGGCGGGCGCGTCGACGCCGTCGCCATCGCCTCGCCCGACGGCACGGCCGCCCACATCGACCTCGTCAAGCTCACCGAGGCCGACGAGACGGCCCTGCGTGCCTGGCTGGGCGACGACGCCCGGCCCAAGGCCGTTCACGACGCCAAGGGCCCCATCCTGGCCCTCTGGGCGCAGGGCATGGAGCTGCGTGGCCTGAGCTGCGACACCGCGCTGGCCGCCTACCTCGCCATGCCGGGGCAGCGCACGTTCGCCCTGGAAGACCTGGCCAGGCGCTACCTCAACCGCGACCTGCGCGCCGAGGAGGAGTCCGACGGGCAGGCCGCGCTGTTCGGCGACGACGAGGACGCGCCGGCCAAGGACCTCGCGCTGCGCGCCCACGCCGTGCGCGAGCTGGCCGACGCCCTGGAGAGCTTCCTGGCCGGGAGAGGCGGCACCCAGCTCATGACCGACGTGGAGCTGCCGCTGTTGTCGGTGCTGGCCGAGATGGAGCGCGCCGGCATCGCCGTCGACAGCGAATACTTCGCGGGCCTTGAGGCCGAGTTCGGCGCCGCCGTCAAGCACGCCGTGGAGGAGGCGCACCGCTCGGTCGGCGAGCAGTTCAACCTCGGCTCGCCCAAGCAGCTGCAGGAGATCCTCTTCGTCCGGCTCAACCTGCCCAAGACGAAGAAGATCAAGACCGGCTGGAGCACCGACGCCGACCAGCTCGCCTGGCTGGCCACCCAGACCGAGCACGAGCTGCCCACGATCATGCTGCGCCACCGCGACCAGGCCAAGCTCCGCATCACCGTCGAGGGCCTGATCAAGGAGATCGCCGACGACGGGCGCATCCACACCACGTTCAACCAGACCATGGCCGCCACGGGCCGGCTGTCGTCGGAGAAGCCCAACCTGCAGAACATCCCGATCCGCACCGCCGAGGGCCGCCGCATCCGGCAGGGCTTCGTGGTCGGCGAGGGCTACGAGACGCTGCTGACGGCCGACTACAGCCAGATCGAGCTGCGCATCATGGCCCACCTGTCGGGCGACGAGTCGCTGATCGAGGCGTTCGAGTCGGGCCACGACTTCCACCAGGCCACCGCCGCCCGGGTGTTCGACCTGCCGCCCGAGCAGATCGACGGCGAGCTGCGCGCCCGCATCAAGGCGATGAACTACGGCCTGGCCTATGGCCTGTCCGACTTCGGGCTGTCCCAGCAGCTCAACATCCCGGTGGCCGAGGCGCGGGCGCTGAAGGAGGAATACTTCACCGAGTTCGGCGGCGTGCGCGACTTCCTGCACGCCATCGTCCAGCAGGCCCGCGCCGACGGCTACACCGAGACCATCATGGGCCGCCGCCGCTACCTCCCCGACCTCACCAGCGACAACCGCCAGCGCCGCGAGATGGCCGAACGCATGGCGCTCAACGCCCCCATCCAGGGCTCGGCGGCCGACATCATCAAGGTCGCCATGCTGCACGTGCGCCAGGCGCTCGGCGAGGAAGGGCTGGCCTCCCGGATGCTGCTGCAGGTCCACGACGAGCTGGTGTTCGAGGTGGCGCCCGGAGAGCTGGAGCCGCTCACGCAGCTCGTGTGCGACCAGATGAACGCCGCCTACCACCTGCGCGTGCCGCTGGAGGTCTCCGTGGGCGTCGGGCGCACCTGGGAGGACGCCGGCCACTGACCTGGGCGCTGATCCGGCCACTGACGTCGAGGGCCGCCCGCCGTGGGGGATCTGCACTAGCCTGATCGTGTTTCTCACCCGAGCGGCCCGGGAGTTCTGTGCGGTTACCAGCGTCCCTCACGCGGATCATCGGCGTTGCGAACGTGGTGGTGATAATGGTGGCCATCGTCGGGCTCAGCCTGTTACCGGACGAGCCGCGGCCGCACGCGCGGCCCGACGACGCGGCCGAGGTCGGCGAGAGCCCTCCGCCGCCCAGCTCGCCACCCAGCCCGTCGCCGGTGGGCCAGCCGCCCGGCGTCGTGTCCACGCCCGAGTTCGCCCGTCAGGTGCGCGCCAACGAGGCCGGCCTGGTGCCGGTCCTGATGTACCACCGGATCGTCGCCGAACGGCGGGCCTCCATCGACAGGACCCCCGCCCAGCTCAGGAAGGAACTGGAGCGGCTGGCGAAGGAGGGCTACGTGCCGATCACCGCCAGGGAGTTCGTGACCGGCGACATCCGGGTCCCCGCGGGGAGGTTCCCCGTGGTGCTCACGTTCGACGACGGTCACCCCAGCCACTTCACCCTCGACGCCACGGGCAACCCGGCGGCGGACACGGCCGTGGCCGTGATCCAGGAGGTGGCCAGGAAACACCCGTCCTTCCGGCCCGTCGCCACGTTCTGGATCAACAAGGAACCCTTCGGGCTGCGCGACAGCCCGTCGCAGGCGGCGGCGGTGCGGTGGCTGGTCGACCATGGCTACGAGGTCGCCAACCACACCTGGAGCCACCCCGACCTGCGGACGATCAAGCGGAAGAAGGTGCGCGAGCAGATCGTCCGGCTCGAACGCCTGCTCAAGAAGCTCGGCGTGCCGTCCTCCAGGACCATGGCGCTGCCGTACGGCTCGTTGCCCCGTGGGAAGAAGCCCGCTCGGGTCGGGGCGTGGGACGGCACGCGTTATGATTTCGCAGGCGTGTTCCTCGCCGGAGCCGAGCCGTCGCTTTCGCCCTACGCGAAAAAATTCGACCGGGGGGCGATCCAGCGCATCCAGAGCAACGCCAAGAAGGGCGAGTGCCGCAAGTGGTGTTCGCAACACTGGCTCGACTGGCTGCGTAAGCACCCTGGTGAGCGCTACGTCTCCGACGGCGACCCCGACCGGATCTCCATGCCGAAGAAACTTCGCGGTAATATCGTGGCCAAGCGAGGGCTCCAGGTCATCGCGTACTGACGCCTCCCTGGATTGACCCCGTGGCCAAGGTCTCATATGCTGATCGCTGCGCTGTGGGCTCGCGCGCGCCTCAGACGGAGCGGGCTCGCGCTCGGTCACGTCGATGTCGTCATTCCTCGGCTTGATGCGGAAGAGGGCCTGCCGCGCATCCGCCACATCGACATCCTGTCCGCGTTCGGAGCAATTCCACACATGACGTCCAGCACTGAGGCCACCTCGAGCACCCCGCAGGTAGCGGTCAACGACATCGGGTCCGAGGAAGCCTTCCTCGCAGCGATCGACGAGACCATCAAGTACTTCAACGACGGCGACATTGTCGAGGGCACCGTCGTCAAGGTCGATCGAGACGAGGTCCTTCTCGATATCGGCTACAAGACCGAGGGTGTCATTCCCTCGCGCGAGCTTTCGATCAAGCACGATGTCGACCCTGCTGACGTCGTGGAGGTCGGCGAACACGTCGAGGCCCTGGTTCTCCAGAAGGAGGACAAAGAGGGTCGCCTGATCCTGTCCAAGAAGCGCGCCCAGTACGAGCGCGCCTGGGGCACGATCGAGAAGATCAAGGACGAGGACGGCATCGTCACCGGCACCGTCATCGAGGTCGTCAAGGGTGGTCTCATCCTCGACATCGGCCTCCGTGGCTTCCTCCCGGCGTCCCTGGTCGAGATGCGGCGTGTCCGCGACCTGCAGCCGTACGTCGGCCGCGAGCTCGAAGCCAAGATCATCGAGCTCGACAAGAACCGCAACAACGTGGTTTTGTCGCGCCGTGCCTGGCTCGAGCAGACGCAGTCCGAGGTTCGCCAGACGTTCCTCAACACCCTCCAGAAGGGCCAGGTCCGCAAGGGCGTCGTCTCGTCGATCGTCAACTTCGGCGCCTTCGTCGACCTCGGCGGCGTCGACGGTCTGGTCCACGTGTCCGAGCTGTCCTGGAAGCACATCGACCACCCGTCCGAGGTCGTCGAGGTGGGCCAGGAGGTCACGGTCGAGGTCCTCGACGTCGACATGGAGCGCGAGCGCGTCTCCCTGTCGCTCAAGGCCACCCAGGAAGACCCGTGGCAGCAGTTCGCCCGCACCCACCAGATCGGCCAGGTCGTGCCGGGCCGCGTCACCAAGCTGGTGCCGTTCGGCGCGTTCGTCCGGGTCGAGGAGGGCATCGAGGGCCTGGTCCACATCTCCGAGCTGGCCGAGCGCCATGTGGAGATCCCGGAGCAGGTCGTCCAGGTCGGCGACGAGATCTTCGTCAAGATCATCGACATCGACCTCGACCGCCGTCGCATCAGCCTGTCGCTGAAGCAGGCCAACGAGGGTGTCGGCGCCGAGGTCGAGTTCGACCCGACCCTCTACGGCATGGCGGCCACCTACGACGACCAGGGCAACTACATCTACCCCGAGGGCTTCGACTCGGAGACCGGCGAGTGGCTCGAGGGCTTCGACAAGCAGCGTGAGGAGTGGGAGCGGCAGTACGCCGAGGCCCAGCAGCGCTTCGAGGCCCACAGGAAGCAGATCGAGGAGGCCCGCAAGGCCGAGGCGGAGGCCGGCGAGGCCGCTCCCTCGTCCTACAGCGGCGACTCCCCGGCCCAGTCGGGTGGCGGCTCGTCGTCGGCTCCCGCCAGCGGCGCGCTCGCCTCTGACGAGGCGCTCGCGGCCCTGCGCGAGAAGCTCGCCGGCGGCCAGAGCTGACGCTTCACTGAAGGCCACGGCTCGATCCCTGGCCTGAACGAAGAACCCCGCACGGATGACCGTGCGGGGTTCTTCGTCTGCGGGCGACTTCGCGGGTACACCCCGCACCACTTCCGGTACGCAGTCCTCCGGCTCACGCCCCGGGCCGCGACGGTGACGCTCGCGCCGCGGGCCTGCCCATCGACCAGCGCGCCGTGCCGACCGGGGTGACACACGGCGGGCCGGCGGTGCTGCGGCGGATCGCCGAACACGGCAACGACATCGTCTACTGGGGAGAGGCGCACAGCCCCAGCCACATGGTCGCAGGGCGGCGCCGGACTCCCTGGTGGCGGGCATACGCGCCGCTTTCCGGACGATCCGCGGAGGCCGCCGGAGATTTCCCCGGCGGCCTTCGGCGAAGCCGTCCACCGGCCCGCGGGGCGCTGTCAGACTGCTGACCTGCGCTGTCGGCACTACTCTGCAGGAGCGACGCGGTGGGCATGGGTCAGCGGATGTTGCGGATGACGACCGCTCTGGCGGTCGCCGGCGCGGGTGGCGTACTCACCGGACCGGAAGCGGTCGGCGCGGGCCATGCGCGGGTCGCGCCGGAGGTCCATGGGACGGTTGCCGTGCCGGTGGTGAGCGGCGCCCGCGTGGTCCTGGAGGCGGGCGGTGGCCGCGCGGCGCCGCGGCAGGCGGGCGGGGCACGGCGGGGGCTTGCCTGGTGGGACTGCGGAGACGGGCTGCGGTGCGCCAAACTGTCCGTGCCCGCCGACTGGGCCAGGCCGGGCGGAGCCCGTACCGAGATCGACGTGGCCCGGATGCCCGCGCGGGACCCGCGGCGCAGTCGCGGCCACCTGGTCGTGAACACCGGTGCGGGGTCCTCCATCCAGGACGTGCGGGCGCGGCCCGACACCGTGAGCGAGCTGGCGCGGTGGTTCGACGTCGTGATCATGGAGGCGCGCGGGTCCGGCGACCACGACAGCGCGGCGGCCGTACGATGCGCGGTGCCGCCCCCCGACGTGCTGCGCCTCCAGCTGTCCCGGGGCCCGGCCGGCTGGCGCGCCCACGCCCGCGCCAACGCCGCCTACGGCAGGAGTTGCCGCGCCGCCGCGGGAGCCACCCGGCTCACGTCCTGGCAGGTCGCCCGCGACCTCGACGCCCTGCGGGCCGCACTCGGCGAGGCGCGGCTGCGCTACTTCGGCAACTCCTACGGGGCCGTCTACGGGCAGGCGTACGCGGAGTCGTTCCCGGGTCGCGTGGGGCGGATGTACCTGGAAGGCGTACCCGGCCTCACCGAACCCGGGCTGGAGCGGCGGATGACCGCAAGGGCCCGCGCGGTGGAGCGCCAGCTGTACGCCTTCCGCGACTGGTGCCGGGGCCGGCTGGGCTGCCCGCTGGGCGAGGACGACGCCGTGTCGGTCTTCGAGGACCTGGCCGGACGCGTGCCGCTGCCTGCCGGGCCGCGAAGCGAGGTGAGCGCCCGGCGGCTGGTCGCCGCCGTGTACGCCGGCCTCACCCCGGCACGCTGGCCCGAACTGGCCCGAGCTCTGTCGGCGGCCAGATCCGGCGACGCCCGCCCACTGGCGTCCCTGGCGTCTCCGTCCCCGGGGTCTCCGTTCCCGACCTCTCCGTTCCCGACCTCTCCGTCCCCGGCTTCCCCGGGCTCTCCGGCGTCGGCGGGCGCGGACGACGCGCCTCGGCCGCCGTCGAACGGCCCGCTGAGCGGACTCGCCACAGGCGGCGGTCATGGGACGGCGACGCTGCGGATGATGATGTGCCAGGACTTCGTGTCCGCCATGCCCCGATACCGGGGCTTTCTCGCCATGGAAGAGAGGCTGCGCGCGGTCGCGCCCCGCGTGGGGTGGATGAGCGGGAGACACGAGGCCGGCCGGTGCCTGGGTCTGGCGGGCACAGGACCCTCCCAGCCGTCCCGGCCCTCCTCCGCAGTGTCCCAGCCGTCCCGGCCGTCCTCGTTGTCCGCGGGGACGCGGGTGCTGGTGGGGATCGGGCGGCTGGACATCGACGCGCCCGCCTCCGGCGCGGCACGGGCGGCCAGGCGGATCCCCGGCGCGGTGGTGTTGTGGCACGGCGACGGGCAGGACGCCTACCTGCTGCAGGGCGTACGCAAGCTCCGCGCCACCTGCCTGCGCACCCGCGTGCACGACTACTTCGTCAAGGGCACGCTGCCCGCCCGCGGCACCGCCTGCAGGGGAGCCCTGGTGGACGGTTTGACATCCTCCCCCTCCTGAAGGAGGGGGATTCCCACGGTCGCCCGTGAGGGTTCCTGCTTCAGCGCCGGTTGCCCGTCCGAGAGGACTCTCGTTGAGGTCTTACACCAGCTCCACAGGCGTTTCAGCTCTCCGCCAGCCCGGCGGCGAGCACGTTCTGGGCCGCGTTCACGTCCCGGTCATGGGCCGCGCCGCAGGCGCACTGCCATGCGCGGGCATGCAACGGCATTCTGTCCTGCAAGGCTCCGCACGCCGAGCACAGCTTGCTGGAGGGGAACCAGCGGTCCACGGCCACGAGCGTGCGCCCGTACCAGGCGGCCTTGTACTCCAGCATGGAGCGCATCTGGCGCCAGGAGGCGTCGGAGATGGCGCGGGCCAGGCTGTGGTTCTTCACCATGTTGCGGACGGTCAGGTCTTCCACGGCGATCACTTGGTTATCGCGAACAAGCCGTGTCGTGACCTTGTGCAGGTGATCCCTTCTACGGTCGGTGACGCGGGCGTGAGCGCGGGCGTGAGCGCGGGCCATCTTCAGGCGGGCCTTGGCCCGGTTGGCCGACCCCTTCTCCTTGCGGGCGAGAGCCCGCTGAGCCTTGGCCAGCTTGCGCCGGTCGCGGCGCTCGTGACAAGGGTTGACGATCTTCTCGCCGGTGGAGAGTGTGGCCAGCGCCGTGATCCCAGCGTCGATCCCCACGTTTTCCGCGACGGGCGGCAGCGGGCTGATCTCCTCCTCGACCAGCAGGGACACGAACCAGCGCCCCGCAGCGTCCTTCGAGACGGTCACCGTGGACGGCTCCGCACCCTCAGGAAGGGGGCGCGACCATGCGATCGCCAGCGGGGCGTCCATCTTCGCCAGCGTCAAGGCGCCGTCGCGCCACCGGAACGCCGACCGGGTGTACTCGGCCGACGCCCGCGACTTCTTGCGGGACTTGAAGGTCGGGTACTTGGCCCGCTTGGCGAAGAAGTTCGCGAACGCGGCCTGGAGGTGGCGAAGCGCCTGCTGAAGAGGGACCGACGACACCTCGGACAGGAAGTCATAGTCTCCGCTGCGCTTCCACACCGTGAGGGCGGCCGAGGACTCCACGTAGGAGACGCGACGGCCTTGCAGCGTGTAGGCGCGGGTCCGTTCCTCCAGGGCTTTGTTGTAGACGAGGCGGACGCAGCCGAACGTCCGGGCAAGCTCTTCGGCCTGCTCGGGGGTCGGGTAGAAGCGGTACTTGTAGGCCCGCTTCACGATCTGCGCCACGCCTCACATCCTACCGCACGATCAGCTAACAATCGTGTGTGTGTTCCATACGGCGGTCCGCCTGGCGGCGAATCGCCTCACCCTGCTCTGCTCCGCAGGAAACCGATTCCTCCCCCGCCTGAAGGCGGGGGTCTCCTTGGAGGTATCCGATGAACCCGCGAGGCGCGACAGCCGGGTAGGGTGCTGCGCGTGCTGATCGAACGGGCGGTGGCCGCGGACGCGGGTGAGATTCTCACCGTGCAGCGGGCGGCCTATGTGAGCGAGGCCCAGCTCTACGGCGACCCGTACATCCTGCCGCTCGTCGAGTCGCTGGAGCAGATGCGCAAGGCCATCGAGGGCGCCGTCGTGCTCAAGGCGCTCGACGCGGGGAGGATCGTCGGCGCGGTGCGCGGGCAGTTGTCGGGCGCCACGTGCGTGGTCGGCCGGCTGGTGGTCGCGCCCGACCGCCAGGGGCAGGGGCTGGGCACGGCTCTGCTGCGGTCCCTGCACGAGGAGGTGCCGGAGGCGTCGGCGTTCGACCTGTTCACGGGGCACCTGTCGGAGGGCAACGTGCGGCTCTACCGTCGCCTCGGCTATCGGGAGACGCACCGGGAGCGGATGGACGACCACCTGACGCTGGTGCACCTGCGCAGGCCCGCGGACCCGAGGTGATCGGCACCCCCCGTCGGCACCCCCCGTCGGGGCGGTCGGGCGCGGGCGCCTCTCCCATGGCTCCGCTCCGGTCGATAGGCTCGTGCGCGTGCTGACGACAGGGCTCACCGGCGGGATCGGTTCCGGCAAGAGCGAGGTGTCCAAGCGGCTCGCGGCCAGGGGCGCCATGGTGATCGACGCCGACAAGATCGCGCGCGAGGTGGTCGAGCCGGGCACGCCGGGCCTGGCCAAGGTGGTCGCCGCGTTCGGCGAGGGGGTGCTCCGCCCGGACGGCTCGCTCGACAGGGAGCGGCTCGGGTCCATCGTGTTCAACGACGCCGAGCGGCTGGCCGAGCTCAACGCGATCGTCCATCCGCTGGTGGGGGAGCGGGTGGCCGAGCTGCGAAGCCAGGCGCCTGACGACGCGATCGTGGTCTACGACGTGCCGCTGCTGGTGGAGAACAACCTGGCTGCCATGTACGACGTCGTCATCGTCGTCGACGTGGCCGACGAGGTGCGCGTCAGGCGGCTCGCCGAGCACCGGGGCATGCCGGAGGCCGACGCCAGGGCCCGCATCGCCGCCCAGGCGAGCCGCGAGGACCGGCTGGCGGCGGCCGACATCGTGGTGCCGAACGAGGGCTCCCTGGACGAGCTGGACACCCGCGTGGCCGAGGTCTGGCACGAGCTGACGAGGCGCGCCGGCCGCGACTGAGCACGAGCAGGTGGCTCCCGCCCGTGCCCGGCACGACAGGAGCCCGCCGTCCCGGAGTGGTAACCGGGGACGATGGGCGTTGACGGGCTGACCACGATCCATGACCATCGGAAAGATCACCCGACAGGTTTCGTGGAAGGACCCCCGATGCCGCGCTTGCCCGCAGTCTTAACCGCAGTCCTCATCGCGCTCATGGGGGTCTTCCCCGGCGCCGCCGCGGGGAGCGCCGCGACGCGGACGTTCCGCAACCCGGTCAATCCGAGCGCCGACCCCAGCCTGATGTACCACGACGGCAACTACTACGTGGCCACCACGCGCGGCGACCGGATCGGCATCTGGAAGTCGCCCAGCCTGGCCACCCTGCTGTCGGCGCCCGAGCAGGTGGTGTGGCGCGACAGCGACCCGAGCCGCAACACCCAGATGTGGGCGCCCGCCTTCCGCCACGTCGGATCCCGCTGGTACGTCTACTACACCGCCTCCGACGGCGTCGACGCCAACCACCGCATGTACGTCCTGGAGTCCGCGGGCGACGACCCGATGGGCCCGTACACCTTCAAGGCCAAGATCGCGGACTTCGGCGAGTACGCCATCGACGGCGAGCCGATCACGCACAACGGTCAGCAGTACTTCGTCTGGGCGGGCCCGGGCCGCGGCATGGGCGGCCCGGCGCAGCTCTACATCGCCCGCATGAGCAACCCGTGGACGGTGACCGGCGGCCGGGTGGCCATCCCCGCCGACGGTGGTTGCACGGAGGTGCGGGAGGGGCCGACCCCGCTCTACCGCAACGGCAGGACGTTCCTGACCTACTCCACCTGCGACACCGGAAAGCCGGACTACCAGTTGTGGATGAAGAGCATCGCGGACGGCGCCGACCCGATGGGGGCGGCCAACTGGAGGCAGCATCCCGGGCCGGTGTTCTCGCGCAACGACTCCACCGGCGTGTGGGGCCCGGGCCACCACTCGTTCTTCCGCTCGCCCGACGGCACCGAGGACTGGATCGCCTACCACGGCAAGAACACCAGCACCTACACCTACGACTTCCGCACCACCCGCGTGCAGAAGTTCACCTGGAACGCCGACGGCACGCCCAGTTTCGGCCGCCCGCTGGCCGCCGGCGCCACCCAGGACCTTCCGTCCGGCGACCCGGGCGCGGCCACCTCGGTGATCAACGACTTCGACCCGCAGGTGTCGTACGCCGGCACGTGGCAGTCGGGCTCCGGCTGCGGCAACCAGTGTTTCTGGAGCAACGACCACTGGAGCGGCGAGACCGGCGCGACCGCCACCGTCACCTTCACCGGGACCAGGGTGGCCCTGCTGAGCGTGCGCGACCGCGGCAACGGCATCGCCGCGATCTCCGTCGACGGGGGTCCCGAGCAGCGCGTCGACTACTACAGCGGCATCCGGGTCGGTGAGCAGCTCAACTACCTGAGCCCGGTCCTGCCGCGTGGCACACACACCCTGCGGGTCCGCGTCACAGGGGAGAAGAACCCCGCCTCGGGCAGCACCGTGATCAGCATGGACCGGATCGAGGTGTACTGAGCCTCACGGCCGCAGCAGGTGGGCGGTCTGCTCGTGCAGGCGGCGCGCGTCCCCCGGGTCGAGGGTCGGCAGCGACGGGTCGACCGGCGCGCGCCGGTCGTAGGCGAGCAGGCCGCGGCCCGGCGGGTCGTCCATGAGCTCGATGATCGGCTCGATGCTCTTCTCGACCGGCTGGGCGAAGATCCTGGCCAGCACCTTGATGACGGCCTTGGCCGGCCCGCCGAGGCTGTCGGTGCCGCTGTCGGTGAAGCCCGGGTGGTGCAGGAGGAAGCGCGTACGCCCGTCCGGATGGTCGGCGGCGTAGGCGACGCCGAGGAGGTCGGCGGCTCGGCCTCCCTGGAGCACGGCCTTGATGCGGCCGAAGCCGTTCTCCAGCGACAGGTCGTCCCAGTGGATGCGGCCCTTGGTGACGCCGACGCCGCACACGCTGACGATCATCGGATCCGCGCCCTTCTCCAGCAGGCCGGTCAGCCCGTAGCTGAGCACCATGCGGCTGACGTAGTAGAGCGCGAAGGTGGCCTCGAAGCCGTCGGGCGTCACCACCCGGCCGGGGAAGTGCCGCATCGCGGTGAGGACGAGCCCGTCCAGCGCGTCGTGCCGCGCCGTGATCTCCTTGATCACGCGTACGTTCTCCGCGACCGAGGTCAGGTCGGCCTGGACGAACGCGGCCCGGTCGCCGGCCCCGGCGCGGGCCGCCTCGTCGAGGAACCGCCGCCCCTTCGCGGGGTCGCTGCCGACGATCGTCACCTGGTCGCCGCGCCGCAGGAAGTGGCGGGCCAACCCTCTCCCCATACCGGCTGTGCCACCCGACACGACATATGTCCTCATATTTTGTCCCTCAAGTCATCGAACGCTGACTTGAGGGAACGTAACACACCATGGCCGTACAATGTCAACGGTCGATGACTACGAAGGGAGCCCGGCGTGCGCAAGAGAGACCGGGAGGCCACCAGAGCGCGCCTGCTGGAGGCCGCCAGGCTGCGCTTCGCCCGCGAGGGCTACGACGCCACGAGCGTGCGCGACATCGCCGGGGACGCCGGCGTCGACGCCGGCCTGATCTTCCGCTACTTCGGCAACAAGAAGCGGCTCTTCGACGAGGTCGCCGCCGACATCCCCGCCGACATTCCAGCCGACCTGCTCGACGGTCCCGAGGAGGAGCTGGTCGCCCGCATGGTGCGTTCGGTGGTGTTCGCCGACTGGACCCGCTACGGCGGCGAGCACCCGCTGGTCGCCATGCTGCGCTCCTCGGCCCACGAGGACACCAGGCAGCGCATCCGCGAGGAGGTCTGCAACACGTACGTCAGGGCCCTGGAGGAGCTTGCCGAGGGCGACGACGCGGCGCTGCGGGCGGAGCTGCTCAGCGCCTGGCTGGTCGGCATCGGCATCCTGCGCTCGGTCGTGGCCACCCCGGCGCTGGCCGAGGCCGGCCTCGGCGACCTCGCCCCGCACGTGGCGGCCGTGGCCGGAGACCTGCTGGGCCGTCCTATGTCGGGCTCCTCCCACACGTGCCGTTCGCCGGCACCCTCTGAATAGACCTCCCACGGCGGCGGAACTCATCGGCATACGGCACACAACAGGTGCGGACTTCTCCTCAGACACCCGTGGGAGAGCCGGACCGGGCGGAAAACACCTCGAACCCGGATCGCGGCCCGACGTAGGATCCGGCGGCATGATCATGGATCCGGAAGTCCGCGCCTACTACGAGCGCGGCGGAGAGCTGACCAGGCTGCGCGAGGGGCGCGGCAGGCTGGAGTTCCACCGCACCCGCGACGTGCTGCGCCGCACGCGACGTGAACGCCTGGCTGGACGACGACGGGCGGCGCGAGCTGCTGCTCGACGCCGCCCGCAAGGTCGAGTGCGAGCCGTCGCTCCTGGGGGCCAGCGGTCACCTGCTGGCCGTGACGCGGGCCTAGAACCACCCGCGGTGGCGGGCCATCTTCTCCAGCCCGCGCTCCAGGGCCTGGTCCGCCGCGCCGGGAGGATCGTCGTAGCGGATGGTGAACCGGTTGTAGGCGTCATGGCTGGAGGTCAGGAAGCCGCCCCGCTTGTCGGCCTCCAGGATGACGTCCATCTTCCCGGGCCCGGCGATGAACGTCAGCTCCAGCTCGTTGAAGTGGCGCCGCCACGTGCCGCCGGCGTAGTACTCGATCTCCTGGAAGAACGGCATCGTCGAGCCGTAGAGCGTGCCGCGCTCCAGGTCGGCCTTCTTGAACCGGAAGCCCAACCGGTCGAGCGCGGCGATCACGTGCTCCTGGACGGGCAGCGGGCTGACGAACAGCGGGTCGAGGTCGCCCTTGTCGAGCGCGCCCGCCAGCGCCAGCTCCGTCTGCACGCCCAGCCTCATCCCGCGCAGCGGCTGCCCCGCGATCGCGCTGATCGGCGTCTCCCACGGGATCGCCAGCTCGAACGGATGCTGGTGCTGAGCGCCCGCGGCGAGCTGGAACGGCCCCGAGACCTGCTGGCGCAGGAAGCTGTAGGTCGACTTGTACTCGTTGTCGCCCGACTCGACCTCCACGACCGCGGTCAGGTCGATGTGGATGCCCTCGACCTTGTAGTCCGCCTTGCCGCCGCGGAAGTGGACGACCCCGCGCAGCAGCTCGCCGGGGCGCACTCCCGTGTTGGCCAGCACCGTGTCAACCTCGACGCCCGCGCCGAACGCGGCCATCAACTTGCGGAACACCATGGGGGTTCTCCTATGCGGAAGGTGTGTGGCCGTTCTGGCCGGAGCCCGTGCCCGAGATGCGGGGAAGCAGCTGGGCCAGGAGGAGGGTGGAGAGCGCGGAGTCCGACTGCCCCTGCTGGGTGCGTACGACCAGCGGCTGGGGCGCGTTCTCCGCCAGTTTGGCGCCCACGTCGAGGCGCTTGCGGGCCAGCTCGTACTGCAGCACGGCCCGGTTGTCCCGGTACGACTCGGCCAGCCGGCGCAGCGCCTTGGCCTCGTTCTCGGCGGCGGTCAGCTCGGCCCTGCCGCGCGCCTCGATCTCCCACGTCACCCGCTGCGCCTCGGTCTCCTGCTCCTCCAGCATGCGCGCCACGTCCTTGCGCGCGGTGTTGTGGGCGGCCTTGACCTCGACCACGCGGGCGTCACGGGTCTTCTTGGAGCGCTCGATCTCCATCAGCAGGGTGTCGATGCGGCGCTTGCGGGTCAGCTCCCACTCGCGCTCGTACGCCGACATCTCCTTGGCCACCTTCTCCCGGGTGGACAGGTGCTGCTGGTACTGGTCGGGCAGCTGGACGTCGGGGATGTTGGCGCCCGTGATGCGCACGCCGTACCTGCCGAGCTGGCGGTTGAGCGCGTCCTGCATGTCGCCGACGTCGGAGCCGCGCAGGTCGTACGCGCGCTCGGTCTGGACTCTGCGGCTGCGCTGCCTGATCGCGTCCTGCACCGCGCTGGAGAGCACCAGGTCGAAGTTGCCCGCGCCGATCGTGCGGACGAACGCGACCGGGTCCACGATGCGGAACTTCAGGAAGAACTCGATCGACTTCAGCGGCACGTTCTCGGCCGTGGGGCAGGCCACGATCGGCGCCGAGTACGGGATCTCGGTCGAGGTGTCGACGACCGCGTCCACCCGGTCCCACGGCAGCCAGAGGTAGTGGCGGCCAGGGGGCAGCGTGCTGGTGATGGCGCCCCAACGGCTGCGCACGCCGGTGGTGCCCTCCTCGATCTCGATGATCGCCTTGCGCCACATGGTGACCAGCGCCAGGGCCAGGAAGACCAGCGCCGCGAGCGCGGCGATGATCGTGAGGTCGGTCAGCGCGGCCATGCCGGCGCAGTAGAGCGCCAGGAACACCAGCGCCATCCAGGCGAAGCCGCGGCGGTCCTTGGGGATCACGACGGGGACGAGCTGGCCCTGCTCGCCGCCGCGCAGCAGCTGGCGGATCTCGCTCCAGGAGGCCAGCGACTCCTTGATCTTCGAGAATTCCCTGCTCATCGGTCGCTCACCAGCTCCTCATTCGCTCCGCGGAGTGCCTCGTTCCTCGGCCCTCCACTCCGCTCACTGCGTCGGGTTCGCTCCCTGCTCATCGGTCGCTCAGCTCCTCATGCACGCGTCGGTTCGGCTCTCTGCTCACAGGAGCTCACTTCCCTGGGCCCGTCCGCCCGGCAGGAGGCGTTCGACGGTCTGATCGAGCTCCGGGTCGGGCTCCGGAGTCTCCACGGTTTCGCCCACGTCGGCGGCGGCCTTCTTGAGCAGGGCGACGATCTCATCCTCCCGGCCCGCCACGCGCGCGCCGATCTCGTCGAGCCTGGAGCGGATGGCGGCCATGTCCTCGGGGGAGAACAGCACCGCGCCCTCCCCGCCCACCAGCTGCTGCGCCAGGGCCAGGAAGTCGATGTCGGTCTGCTCGCCCACCTGCACCACCTGCGGCAGCCGGGTCGAGACGGACTCCAGCTTGGTCAGCAGGTCCTGCTGGAAGCGGTAGTCGAGGATCTCGGGCGCCTCCGCGGCCGACAGCGCCCTGATGTCCAGCGCCTGGGCCTCCAGGAGCGCGGCGTTGGCGTTGGCCGTGGACTCGGCCTCGACCAGCCGCTGCCTGGCCTGCGCCGTGGCCTGGTGGGTGGCGCGTTCGAGCGCGGTGTCCATGCGGGCCTGGTAGCCGGCGATCTCGGCCTGGATGGCGCTCAGCGTCTCCTGCAGCCCGGCCAGCTCCTTGATCAGGTCGCCCTCGTTCTGCTCCTTGCGCAGGTTCAGCTCGTACTCGTAGGTGTAGGCCTCCTTGGCGACGCGGACCATCTCGGGGGCCGCCAGGTCCATGCGGTATTCCTGGCTGGAGGGCTCGGCGTGCGTGATGTTCACGTCGGTGAGCCGTACGGCGGGCAGGAACTGCTGGTTGAGGCTCTCCAGCATGCCGAGCGTGCTCTCGCCCACCAGGTCGTAGATCTCCTCGGCCCGCTGGGCGTAGATGAGGGAGCGGGTGACCTCGCTGATGGCGTTCTGGAGCTTCGACTGGAAGCCGCTGACCGAGCCGAGCACGAAGATGAACTCGGCCGGGTTCTCGATCCTGAACTGCAAGAACAGGTCAACGCTCGCCTTGACGCCCTGCTGGGTCGGAGCTTCGCTGATCGGCGCGTTGAACGGGTATTCGCGCGTGGTGTTGACGATGTAGCTGACCCGCTTCCACGGGTTGAACAGCGTCACCCGCCCGGGGTCCGCGATGTGCACCAGCTTGCCGAACTTGGTGATCAGCGCCTTACAGCCCTCGGGCACCATCACCACGCTGCGCCGCCACCACAGGAACACGGCGGCCAGGACCAGCACGAACCAGTAGTGCGGGCCGAAGATCAGGTCGGTGTTGGGGATGACGTTGCCGAGGGCGCCGATCAGGCCGAGCGCCACGAGGATGACGAGGGGCACGAGCACCTTCGCGGTGCTGCCCTTGGGGATCACCACGGGCGAGATGACGTGCATGCCGTTGTCGGTGAAGCTGCGGTTGACGATCTCGCCGGCCTCGTTCAGCGACGCCGTCCTGGCCTCGATGAGGGTGCCGATGGAGGCGCCGCCGTCGCGGGCCGCCGCGAAGTCGTGCGGGTTCAGCACGAAGCCCGGGGCCTGGCCCTGTCCGCCTTGGGGCCCCATCTGGCCGGCGAACTGCTCTGCGGCCTGACCCATCGCCTGGCGTACGTCACCCCCTTGCGCCATCGCTTGGGCGATGCCCTGACCTGCTTGGCGTAGTGCCTCTCTGGGACGTGACATTGGACCTTCCTTTTCCGCTACAGGCGATTCCGACCGTATCGGGAATGACTTACTGTTCGCTTGCAATGCGGCGTCACATATGTATGGCTGTTCGTAGCAGGTGTGCTGCTTATGTAGGGGACGTGCTACGTCGGGGATGCGCGCAGGGAGTTCGATGAGCGAGACCGTCTACAACCGCATCGCGTTGCTGCGCGCGGAGCGGAACGTGACCCGCAGGCAGCTCGCCGAGGCCCTCGGAGTCCACTACCAGACCGTCGGCTATCTCGAACGCGGCGAGTACAGCCCCAGCCTCTACCTGGCGCTGCGCATCGCCGGCTATTTCGAGGTGCCCGTCGAAGTGGTCTTCTCCACCAGCCCTTTCCCCAGGATCGGCGAGCGGTCCGCTTGACGTTTTCTGTCGGTCCGGCCGCCTACAGTGGGCAGCATGCGACCGGTCACAGATTTGCAGCGGAAGGTGGCGCCCTTCGAGGTCGTCACCCAGATGACTCCCTCCGGCGACCAGCCGACGGCCATCGCCGAGCTGGAGCACCGCGTCAAGGCCGGGGAGAAGGACAGCGTCCTGCTGGGCGCCACCGGCACGGGCAAGACCGCCACGATCGCCTGGCTGATCGAGCGGCTGCAGCGGCCCGCGCTGGTGATGCAGCCCAACAAGACCCTGGCCGCGCAGTTCGCCAACGAGCTCCGCGAGATGTTGCCGAACAACGCGGTCGAATATTTCGTCTCCTACTACGACTATTACCAGCCTGAGGCTTACGTCCCGCAGAGCGACACCTACATCGAGAAAGACTCCTCGATCAACGACGAGGTCGAGCGCCTGCGCCACTCGGCGACCAACTCGCTGCTCACCCGGCGCGACACCATCGTGGTCGCCTCCGTGTCGTGCATCTACGGCCTGGGCACGCCGCAGGAATACGTCGACCGCATGGCCAGGCTCCGCGTCGGCATGGACGTCGACCGCGACCAGCTGCTGCGCCGCCTGGTCGACATGCAGTACACCCGCAACGACCTCGCCTTCACGCGGGGCACGTTCCGGGTGCGCGGCGACACGATCGAGATCATCCCAAAATACGAAGAGCTGGCCGTGCGCATCGAGATGTTCGGCGACGAGATCGAGAAGCTCTCGACCATGCACCCGCTGACCGGCGAGGTCATCACCGAAGACGAAGAGCTCTACATCTTCCCGGCCTCCCACTACGTCGCGGGTGAGCAGCGCATGGCCGCCGCCGTGGCGGGCATCGAGGCGGAGCTGGCCGAACGCCTGTCGGAGCTCGAACGCCAGGGCAAGCTGCTGGAGGCGCAGCGGCTGCGCATGCGCACGACGTACGACATCGAGATGATGCGCCAGATCGGCACCTGCTCCGGCATCGAGAACTACTCGCGCCACATGGACGCCCGCGAGGCCGGCAGCGCTCCCAACACGCTGCTCGACTACTTCCCCGAAGACTTCGTCCTGGTGCTCGACGAGTCCCACCAGACCGTGCCGCAGATCGGCGCCATGTACGAAGGCGACGCCTCGCGCAAGCGCACGCTGGTCGAGCACGGGTTCCGGCTGCCGTCGGCGCTCGACAACCGGCCGCTCAAGTGGGAGGAGTTCCTGGAGCGCATCGGGCAGACGGTCTACCTGTCGGCCACTCCGGGGCCCTATGAGCTGGGCCGGGTCAAGGGCGAGGTCGTCGAGCAGGTCATCCGCCCGACCGGCCTGGTCGACCCCGAGATCGTGGTCAAGCCCACCAAGGGCCAGATCGACGACCTGGTCCACGAGATCCGCGAGCGAGCCGAGCGCGACGAGCGCGTCCTGGTCACCACGCTGACCAAGAAGATGTCGGAAGACCTGACCGACTACCTCCTGGAGCTCGGCATCCGGGTCCGCTATCTCCACAGCGAGGTCGACACGCTGCGCCGTATCGAGCTGCTGCGCGAGCTGCGCACCGGCGAGTTCGACGTGCTCGTCGGCATCAACCTCCTGCGCGAGGGCCTCGACCTGCCCGAGGTCTCGCTGGTGTCGATCCTCGACGCCGACAAGGAGGGTTTCCTCCGCTCGGAGACGTCCCTGATCCAGACCATCGGCCGTGCCGCCCGTAACGTCTCCGGCCAGGTCCACATGTACGCCGACAAGATCACCCCGTCGATGGAGCGGGCGATCGACGAGACCAACCGGCGCCGGGCCAAGCAGATCGCCTACAACGAAGCCAACGGCATCGACCCGCAGCCCCTGCGCAAGAAGATCGCCGACATCCTCGACTCGCTGCAGCGCGAGGACGCCGACACCGACCGGCTGCTCGGCGGGGGCCGTCAGCAGTCGCGCGGCAAGGCGCCGGTGCCGGGCTTCGCCGCCCGGCAGGCCGGTCAGCACGCCAAGGCCATCGCCGGCGACATGCCCAGGGCGCAGATGGAGTCCCTGATCGACTCGCTGACCGAGCAGATGCACCAGTCCGCGGCCGACCTGCAGTTCGAGGTGGCCGCCCGGCTGCGCGACGAGATCAAGGAGCTCAAGCGCGAACTGCGCGACATGCGCGAGGCAGGCGTCGAATAGCCGAACCCCGTGGCGGTGGCGCCACGCGCCGACGGCCCGACCCGCTCCCTCCCGGTGACCACGGGCACCGGGAGGGAGCGGGTCGGGGCAGGCCCCGGCCGCGACGGGGGTGGTCACATCCGGGCTTCCTCCCGCAGGAGGGCGGCGAGGGTGTCGGGGTCGGCGGCCGCGACGCCCTTGGCGGCGAACCAGGTGGCGACGTTGCGCGCGTCGCGGTCGAGGAACGACGGGCCCGCCGGATGTGCGATCACGTCCACGATCTGCGGAAGGTCGATGATGACCAGCCTGCCCTCGTGCACCAGGAGGTTGTACGGCGACAGGTCCCCGTGGGCCAGCCCTTCCCTGGCCAGGGTGACCATGGCCGTGACCAGCTGCTCCCACAGGTCGTCCAGGTCGTCGGACACCTGGGCCAGCCGCGGCGCCGCGAAGCCGTCCCGCGTGCCGACGAACTCCTCCAGGATCTCCGTCCCGACGATCTGCACCGGATACGGCACCGGCACCCCGAGTTGCCACAGCCGGCACAGGGCCGCGAACTCAGCCACCGCCCACTGGGCGGCGATCACCTGCTTGCCGAAGGCGGTGCGGTTGGCCATGGCCCGGTTCATCCGGCTCTCGCGGGTGCTGCGTCCCTCCAGATAGCCGGCGTCGCGGTGGAACAGGCGGTGGTCGGCGGATCGATAGCGCTTGGCGGCCAGCAGGCACTCGCGGTCGGTGCCGGGCACGCCACGCGAGATCAGGTGGACGTCGGCTTCCTTGCCGGTCTTGAGCACGCCGTGCTCGGTGTCGACCGCGGCCAGTTCGGTGACCAGCCAGTCGGGGTAGGGCCGGGGGCCCTTCTCGGTGGGCGTGCTCTGGTCCCAGGTGGACCAGCGATCACCTTCGGGAGGGCCGTCGCCGGGCTCGGAGGAGGTGCCCGGTGAGATGCTCGAGGAGGTGCTCTCCAGCCAGGCGATGTCGTCGGCGTCGAGGGCGTACTTGCCGCGGCGGCGGTGTTGCGAGTGCTTGGGCACGGTGGGATTGCTCCAGAAGTGAGGCCCACCGGCTCGTCGGTCAGGTCAGCGAACGCCCGGTGGGAAGGTGTGAGGACGCGGAAAACGGCACGCGAACAATCGTCATCACGGTCTCACCCTCCCTTCGCGTCGCAGCGATCGACTCGCCCCGAGTATGCCGGTCCACCCCGAGCGCCGCAACCGAATAAACGGCACGTCGCGATGCGGGCGGATGCCGCCGGCACGTGCAGGCGGGGCCGGATATCGCGGTGCGGTACGGCCGGATGGGCGTGTACCTTGCGGGCATGCGACGGTGCGGTGAGTGCGGGCAGTAGGAGCCGGCCGGCGCCCATGGTTGTGCCCGGTGCGCGAGTCTGGTCGACGAGATCGTGGAGGAGGGCTGGCGCGCCTTCCTGGAGCGCGAGTTCGGCACTCCGGAGCCGCCCGGCGAGCGGCTCATCGCCGAGATGGTCGTGGACGAACCGGACCGGCATGCGTGGCGCGTGGTGGACGCCGCGTACGACCGCCTGACCTGCACGGAGTGCGGCGGCCGGCTCAGCAGGGGCCCGGCGGGGTGCGCCCCCTGCGATCTGGCCAACGGTTTCCGCTATTCGGCCATCGAGATCGACCGCCCGGGCGTGCCGCCGGGCAACGAGCACGCGCTGCGGGTCAACGTGGCAGTGACGCGCCGCCCGCACGGGATCTCGGCGTCGGAGGTGCTGTTGCGGCGCCTGTCCCTGCCCGTGCTCCTGGACGGCCGGCTGCCCACCGTCGAGCAGGCTCAGGCCACCAAGGCCATGGTGGGCAAGGGCGCTTCCGAGGCGGAGCTGGCCGCGGTCATCTTCGGGGAGTGGGGCAGCGGCCCTTAGGCGGGTGGCCATGTCAAGGTGAGATCGAGGTCCACCTCGAATCCCACGTTGAGCTGTAGGCGCTTGCGATAGATGCCCGTAGGGACATAGGCCTTGACCGCAGGCTCAAGTTCGAAGGTGTACACCACGGGCAGGCCGTCTTCTTGTTCGACGCGCCAGAAGTGCTTGATGCCGGCGTTGGAGTATTTGATCGGTTTGGTGGTCCGATCCCTCTCCATGGATTCCTCTGACACCACTTCAGCCACGAGGTGCACATCCTCTGGCCGGAAAGAAATGGTTCTCGCGCCGATCGCTGATTTCTTGACCAGGAGAATGTCTGGCTCCGGACGCTGACGCATGCCCAGCGTAACCGTCATCTCGCGAATGACCGCCAGATGTGCCGGCGGTTTGAGAGAGCTCTCGAACAGCCTGATGGCATAGAGGTGGAACGCGGTCTGCGGCGACATCATGATGAGTGACCCATCGATCAGCTCGACGTGCCGTGGCGCGTCGGGGGGGAGGTGATCGAGCATGTCGGCGGTCCAGCCACCGGGAGGGCCGGGGTAGAACCACTCCGGGAGGGCCGTGGTCATCGGAATGCCTCCTCAGCGAAGCTCACGCGACGCATCTATTGTGTCACAACGAGCGATGGTCAGGGCTCGTTCCTGCGTTCCTCCATCGTGCGGCGGTAGAGGTCGTCGATCTCGTCGAGCGGGTCGGGGTCGCGGCGCCGGGCCTCGATCTCCAGGTCGGTGCGGGAGGTCAGATCGGCGATGCCCGACGCGGTGTGGTGGACCTGGTCATTGAGCAGACCGGTGCGGATGCGGGCGCACGTGGCCGTCAGCGTGGCCTGGTGCTGCCTGAGCCGGTCGAGCGTGACGTGGTCGACGTAGGGAGACACGCGCTGCTGCTGGGCGAACATCGCCAGCTGCTCGTCGTGCGTGTCGACATGCTTCGTCAGGTCGGCCATGATCCTCGGCAGGTCGCCCAGGCCCCACCCCTGGCGCTGGGCCTGGTCGACGGCCTGGCGGGTGAGGGACATCTCGCGGCGCAGGTCGAGCCGGAGGCGCTCGACCTCGGCGGCCTCGCCCGTGCCCATCGCGTTGACGTGCGTGGTGATCCGCGTCGTGGCCTCCCTGGCCTTGACGGCGGCCTTCTTGCCCAGCTTGACCAGCACGTAGATGCCGACGCCGCCCAGCAACAGGAGGAACGCCAGGATCACCAGGGCGATGAGAAGGATTTCGCTGATCTCCGCCACCTCCTGTCGGGGTTGTTGATGTGAAGGATAGTCCGGCCGGGCGGCTCTGGGGTGCCTGGCCGGAGCCGCTCTTGATCGATCAGTTTGGCCTGTGTTTCAGTTCACCATCGGCATCGGTCGCCGGGCGGCGGGTCACGCCTGCCGGCGACGCGACCAGAGGCGTTGTGCGGCAGAAGGGAACAGGGCGGTGCTTGAGGACAAGGTTGTGATCGTCACTGGTGGCGCGAGGGGGATGGGGGCCGCGACAGCGCGGCGGTGTGCCGCGGCGGGGGCGCGGGTGGTCCTCACGGATGTGCTGGTCGACGAGGGTACGGCCACGGCCAAGGAATTGGACGCCCGGTTCGTCGCCCACGATGTGCGGGATCAGGACCAGTGGGCGGCGGTGGTCGCCCAGACGGTCGACGAACACGGGCGGCTCGACGGGCTGGTGAACAACGCCGGCATCGCCACCATGCTGATGATCGAGCAGCAGTCGGCCGAGGAGTTCGAGAACGTGTTGCGGGTCAACCTGCTCGGCGTCTTCCTTGGTCTCAAGGCGGTGGTGGGGCCCATGCGGGAGTCGGGTGGCGGCGCGATCGTGAACCTGTCGTCGGTCGCCGGCCTCAGCGCCCTGCCCGGCACGGGCGGTTACGGCGCCTCGAAATGGGGGGTGCGCGGGCTGACCAAGATCGCGGCGTTGGAGTTCGGCCGGCACCGCATCCGGGTCAACTCCGTGCATCCCGGGATGATCGTCACAACGATGACCGAGCCGCTGGGCGCGGTGTCCGGCGACGGCACCTTCCCTCTGGCCCCGGCCGGGCGCTGGGGGGAGCCGGAGGAGGTCGCGGAGACGATCGCCTTCCTGCTGTCCGACGCGGCCTCGTACGTGACGGGGGCCGAACTGGCTGTCGACGGAGGGCTGACGGCGGGGGAGGCCGCGCTGCTGCTCCGCCCTGACAGAAGCCGCATGGAGGGGAACCGGCAGGACGAGGGCCCGCGGGACGGGAACGGGCCGGACGAGGAACGGCCGGAAGGGAAGCGGTAGGCCGATGCCGTACGCCGATGTGGGGGAGGATGTCCGGCTCTTCTACACCGATGACGGTGACGGGCCGCCGCTGCTGCTCGTCCACGGGTGGGGCGCCGACTCGCACCAGTGGTCGTGGCACATCGACGCGCTGGCCGCCCGGCACCGCGTGATCGCCGTCGACCTGCGCGGCCACGGTTACTCGTCGGTTCCTGAGACGGGCAACACGCCCCGCGCGATGGCCGGGGACCTGCACGCCCTGCTCGGCGGCCACCTCGGCATCCCGCGGGCGACCGTGGCCGGGCACTCGATGGGCGCCCAGGTGGTGTCCATCCTCGCCGTCGAACATCCCGGCCAGGTGCGCGGGATCGTCGCCGTCGACCCGGGCTACGGCATGACGGCGGACGTCGCCGCCGGCTTCCCCCAGATGATCGCGGGCCTGCGTGGCGAGCACGCGCACGCGGCCGCCGAGCAGATCGACGAGTGGTGCACGAACGCCGCCACCCCCGCCGTCGTCAGGCGCTGGCACAAACGCCGGCTGCACGCCATGCCGCCGCACGTGCTGGCCGAGGCGTTCGAGGCGATGTTCACCGGTCCGGACGCGATCGGGGTGCGGCCGGCCTCCGACGACTATCTGGCGCGCAGGCGGTGCCCGGTGTTGTCGATCTGGTCGGATCCGGGCCGGGCGCGCTGGGAGGCCGGGTTGCTGAGCGATCCGGCCTCGAAGGTGGTGTGCTGGGAGGGTTCGAGCCACCGGCTGCACGAGGAACGGGCCGCCGAGTTCGTCCACCTGGTGGAGGGGTGGGTGGCCCGCCTGCGCACGTGACCGGCCGGTGACGGGCCTAGTGACGGGCCCGCTGGCCGGACCGGGGTCCGGCCGGGGGCGGCCTCGGGCCGGGGGACGCCTCAGGCAGGGGGAAGGGCTCCGGCCGCCCGTCTGCGGGCGCGGCGGCGGCGTACTTTCCTGATCAGCCACCAGCTCAGGACGGCGAGCAGCAGGAGCACGACGATCACCAGGACGGGCAGGAAGATCGCGATCAGGCTCATGCCGAGCGCACCCGCGTCCTCCGCCGTGCTGACGACCGGCGCGCCGGTCCCGGCCGTGCCGACGTTGATCACCGGCCGGGCGGTCGTCTTGATCACGTGGACGGCCAGCGCCATCACGATGCCCAGCAACCATCCGGCCCACGGGTGCTCGGCCATCCAGGTCGACCGGTCGAGTTCGGCGGCGGCGCTCGTGGCGGAGAACACCACGCCACCCGACGCCGGGCGGATCACGGTCTGGATGGCGTCGTTGACGCTGTCGACGGCGGGGACCTTGTCGAGGACCGTCTCCGCGATCAGCAGCACCGCGATCACGGCGAGCACGCCCCAGTTGGACAGCCAGGCGTAGCCGTCGGGGAGCTTCACGGCGTCGGTGAAGTTGGCGAGCACGCCCACGACGAGGAGCGGGATGTAGGCGTTGAGCCCGGCGGCCGTGGACAGGCCCAGACCGGTCAGAGCGGCGAGCATGCCCCTAGTCTGCCCGGGCCGCGTCGTCCATGAGGCCCGCGAGGGCGGGACCGGTGAACTCGGCCACCGCCCGCTCGTACTTCTCCATCCCCCACGACCAGAAGTCGAAGTCGATGCTCGCGTTCGCGCTGTCCTGGATGGAGGCCCAGAGCGTCCAGCCGTACTTGGACATGAGGCCGAGCAGGCGGGCGCGGGCGATCTTGTGGCGGAGCGGGCGGCCGTAGTACGCGGTGACGAGCGTCTCCAGGTGGCCGGGCGGCAGGTCGGACTCGCTCCAGACGTTGCCGAGCTCGAAACAGGGGTCGTTGTTGCCGGCGTACTCGTAGTCGATCAGCCAGAGGCGCCGGCCGTCGTCGAGGATGTTGCCGGGCAGGAGGTCGTTGTTACACGGAACCGTGCCTTCATCCCGTATAGCCAGACATTTCCGGATCTCGGCAATGATGGGCATGAAATCGAGATATCTGGCCGGAAGCCGGAAGCCGCGCTCCTGAACGATCTCCAGGTAACGCCGCTGCACGTCGAACATGTCGAAGTCGCTCACGAACCGCGGCCCGGCGTGCAGCCGCCGGCACACCTCCGCCACCCTCGGCAGGTTGGCCGGATCGTGCAGATCCGCCTCGGTGAACGTGCGCGCATCGAGGTAGCCCACCACCAGCACCCCCTGGCCGGGCAGGTAGGCGTGCACCGGCGCACCGACCCCGGCGCGTGCCGCGGCCAGCGAGTTGGCGTGCTCGGCGTCCCTGTCGATGGCCAGCAGCGCGCCGTCGCTGGCCGACACGCGCACGACATACGTGCCGCCGGGCGTGGTCACCTTATAGTTGCGATTGGTCAACCCCCCTGGCAGCTCCTCGACGGCTCGTGGCACGCCGGACAGCAGGGGGATGCGATCGAGGACCTGGGCAACGGCCATGGTCGATGCTAGCTCCACCGGCCTAAACGGTCTAGACCTTTTATGGTACGGCGGTTAGCCTCGCGACCATGAGCGACTCGGCCCGCATCGTGATCATCGGTGGTGGGGTGGGCGGCACGTCCGTCGCCTACCACCTCACCCAAATAGGCGAACGCGACGTCGTCCTGCTGGATCGGGACGAGCTCACCAGCGGCTCCACCTTCCACTCCGCGGGCCTGGTCGGACAGCTACGCGCCGACCCGACGCTGACCCGGATGAACCAGTACTCCGTCGAGCTCTACCGCACCCTCGACGCCGGCTGGACGGAGTGCGGCGGCATCAAGCTGGCCTCCACGCCCGAGCGCATGGCGGAGATCCGCCGCCAGATCGGCTGGGCGCGCACGTTCGGGCTCCCGCTGCGGGAGATCTCGGTGGCGGAGGCCGTCGAGCTGTTCCCCCTCATGGACCCCGAAGGCGTCGTGGGGGCCGCGTACCTGCCCACGGACGGGCAGGTGGACCCCTCCCAGCTCTGCTACGCGCTGGCCGCCCGCGCCCGCGAGGGCGGGGCGAGGCTGCGCACCAAGACGCGCGTCCTCGGCATCACCACCGCGCGCGGCCGGGTCACCGGCGTGCGCACCGACCAGGGCGACATCGACTGCGAGATCGTGGTCAACTGCGGCGGCATGTTCGCCGCCGAGATCGGGCGCATGGCCGGCGTGCGCGTCCCGATCGTGCCGATGTCCCACCAGTACGTGGTGACCGACGCCTTCCACGACCACCAGGGCCTGCCCACGCTGCGCGACCCCGACCTGCTCGTCTACTACCGGCAGGAGGTGCAGGGCCTGGTCATGGGCGGCTACGAGCGCACGTGCGCGCCCTGGACGGCCGGTCCTGACACCTTCGACGCGGTGCCGCCCGACTTCAACGGCCGCCTCCTGCCCGAGGACTGGGCGAGATTCGAGGAGATCTCCGACAACTCCAGGATCCGCGTGCCGGCGATGGCCGACGTCGGCATCCGCAAACTGATCAACGGGCCCGAGGCGTTCACCCCCGACAACGAGTTCTGCCTGGGGGAGACGGAGGTGGGCGGGTTCTTCGTCGCGGCCGGGTTCTGCGCCCACGGCATCGCCGGCGCCGGCGGCATCGGCAAGGTCATGGCGGAGTGGATCGTCGAGGGCGAGCCCGCCATGGACGTCCGGCACATGGACATCCGCCGTTTCGGCCGCCACTACCGCTCGCCGTCGTACACGATCAAGCGCGCGGTCGAGAACTACGAGACGTACTACGACATCCGCTACCCCGGCCACGAGCGGTCGGCCGGACGGCCGTTGCGGGTCTCGCCCGCGTACGCGTGGCACCAGCGGCACGGGGCCGTCTTCGGCGAGAAGGCGGGCTGGGAGCGGGTCAACCACTACGCGGCCAACGAGGCCGACGGGGACGGCGGCGAGCGCCCCGCGGGCTGGGCGGGACGCGAGTGGTCGCCCGCGACCGGGGCCGAGCACCGGGCCACGCGCACGGCCGCGGGGCTGTTCGACGAGAGCTCGTTCGCCAAGATCGAGGTCACCGGTCCCGACGCGGCCGACCTGCTGGAATGGGTGTGCGACAACCGGGTCGCCCGCGAGGTCGGCGCCGTCACCTACACCCAGGCGCTCAACCGGCGCGGCGGCATCGAGTGCGACTTCACCGTCACCCGGCGCGGCGAGGAGGAGTTCCTCATCGTCACCGGCACCGCGTGCGGCACGCACGACCTCGGCTGGCTGCGCAAGCAGGCCGCGCTCACGGGCTCGACCGCCAGGATCGCCGACGTCACCGGCCAGTACGCCTGCCTCGCCCTGTGGGGGCCGCGCGCCCGCGACATCCTGTCCGGCCTCACCCCCGACCCGCTCGACTTCCCGTTCATGTCGTCACGGGAGCTCACCGTGGGCGACGTGCCGGTGCTGGCGCTGCGGGTGACGTTCGTGGGGGAGCACGGCTGGGAGCTCTACTGCTCCAGCGAGTACGGCCTCGCGCTGTGGCAGGCGCTGTGGGAGGCGGGCGAGCCGCACGGGATGGCGGCCTGCGGCTACCGCGCCATCGACAGCCTGCGGCTCGAGAAGGGCTACCGGGTGTGGGGCGCCGACATCGGGCCGGAGACGACGCCGTACGAGGCGGGGCTGGGGTTCTGCGTCAAGCCGGACAAGGACTTCCTCGGCGGGGACGCTCTCGACCCCGATCCCGGCAGGCGGCTGCGCTGCGTGACGCTGAGCGACCCGAGGGCGGTCGCGCTCGGCAACGAGCCGGTCCGGGTGGACGGCCAGGTGCTGGCCCGCGTGACCTCCGGCGGGTACGGCTACACCGCCGGCCGGTCGATCGCCTACGCGTACCTGCCGGTCGGGCCGGGGGCCGGGGTGGAGATCGAGGTCGAGGGCACCTGGGTGCCGGGCGCCGTGGTCAGGACCCCGCTGGTTCCGTGACGCCGCTGCGCACCGAGATCCGCACCCGGTCGGGGCGGAACAGGTCGCGGGCGAACTCCACGGCCATGCCGCCGGCCGCGTACGCCGTGCGCTCGATCAGCATGAGCGGCGCGCCCGGCGTGGTGCCCAGCTCCGCGGCCTCGGCCGGACGGGCGATCACCGGGTCGAGCCGCTCGACCGCCGTGCGCGGTGCCAGGTCGTAGCGGCCGGCCAGCAGCGCGTAGAGGGAGCCGGTCAGGTCCTGGTCGAGCAGGCCGGGCAGGTCGGGGAAGTAGGAGCGTTCGAGCGCCACAGGCGACCGGCCGGCCGAGCGCACCCTGGCCACCTCGTGCACCGGCGAGCCGGGAGCGACCCGCAGCGCCCTGGCCACCGCCGCGGGGGCGGGCACCGTCGCCGCCACCAGGATGCGCGCCTCGGCCCGCAGGTGCGCCCGCCGCATCTGCTCGGTGAACCCCGTCAGCCCGGTCAGGTCGCACTCGATGCGCGGCTCGGCCACGAACGCGCCGCCCGCCCTGCCGGGCGTCCTGACGAGCACGCCGTCGCGTTCGAGCGTGGCCAGCGCCTGCCTGAGCGTCATCCTGCTCACGCCGAGCCGCCCGGCCAGCTCGCGCTCGCCGGGCAGCCGGTCGCCCGGCGCCAGCTCGCCGCTGGAGATGGACTTGAGCAGCCACCGCTCGATCTGCACGTGCGCGGGGACGCCGGTGCCGCGCTCCAGCTGAGGCGGTGTCCCGACCACACGCGCATCGTAGCCCGCTCAGCCCTTGACGGCCTCCTACGGACCCGAAGGGGGCAGGGGCAACGGCAAGCCCGGCAAACCATCGATACTGGTGGCGACGTGCTCCTTGCCGGAGAAATAGGCGTTGAGCGACTCGTCGTCCTCCCGCGCGAACCGCTTCGCGTGCAGGTCGCGATCCTGCTCGTACGCCATGAGGGGGACCGCGAAGCCGCAGGTGTCGCGGATCAGCTCGGCGTGGACGACCACGATCGCGCGCAGCCCGTGCACGCTGGTGTCGACCGTGGGGAAGTGGGCGGTCAGCTCGGCCCACCGGGGGTCGTCCCTGAAGACGGGCTCGCCGCGCCCGTGCACCCGCACGATGGTCGGAGGCCCCTGGAAGGCGCACCACATTACGGTGATCCGGCCGTTCTCGCGCAGGTGGGCGACGGTCTCCGCGTTGCTGCCCGCGAAGTCGAGGTAGGCCACCGTCAGCTCGTCGAGAACCGCCAGTGAACCGCTCACCCCCTTGGGGGAGAGGTTGATCGTGCCGTCGCCGGCGAGTGGCGCGGTCGCCGTGAAGAACACGGGCTGCGCCTCGATGAACGCCCGCAACCGGCCGGTGATGCCGTCGTACGTCTTGCCCATGGTGTCCCCGTCCTCGTGTGAAGAAGTGTGGCGCGTGACCACGAGCCGCCGGGCGCCATTCTCGCCGACCGGCTTCCACGGGCTTCACCCGGACAGGTGTTTGAGCCGCTCCACCGCCTCGCCGAACTCGCCGACCAGGTCGTAGACCACCTGCCGGGCCGGTTTGACCTGGTCGAGCTGGCCCACGACCTGCCCGACGTAGTAGTTGACCAGTTCCACCGCCCCCGGCTCGCCCTTCTCCGCCGCCGCCGCGATGCGTGCCATGGCCCCCTCGGCCACCAGCAGCTGCAGCGGCATCCCCAGCGGGCCGGGGCTCTCCTGGCTGGAGTCCCACTCGTCGGTCCAGGCCGACCGGAGCTGCCTGGCCGGCTTGCCCGTACGGGACCTGGACCTGACCGTGTCCAGCGACGAGGCCGCCAGGAACTTGCGCTTGACCGCGGGCGGGGTCTCCGCCTCCTCCGTCGTGAGCCAGACCGAGCCGCACCACACGCCGTCCGCGCCGAGCGCCATGGCCGCGGCCATCTGCCGCCCCGACGCGATGCCGCCCGCCGCCAGCACGGGCACCGGCGCCACCGCGTCCACGACCTGCGGCACCAGCACCATCGTGGAGATCTCGCCGGTGTGCCCGCCCGCCTCGGTGCCCTGCGCCACGATGAGGTCCGCGCCCGCCGCGACCTGCCTGCGCGCGTGCTCGACCGTGCCGACCAGCGCGGCCACCGGCACGCCCGCCTCCCTGGCCCTGGCCACCATCTCGGGCGGCGGCGGGCCCAGAGCGCTGGCGATCAGCCCGATCCGGTGTTCGAGCGCGACGTCGATCAGCCCCGTCGCCCCCGACGCCGTCACCCGCCGGCCGAACTCGTCGGCCACCGCCGTCATCGGCTGCGGGGCCGCGCCCACGCCGTATTTGGACAGCAGGTGGGTGACGAAGTCGCGGTGCCGCTCGGGGATGAAGTCCATGAGGTGCGCGCGCCGGTCGAGCGCGGAGGCGTCGACCCTGCCCGGCACGAGCACGTCGACGCCGTACGGCCGGCCGCCCACCCGCTCGTCGATCCAGGTGAGCTCGGTGTCGAGCTGGTCGGTCGAGTACGCGATCGCGCCCAGCACCCCGAAGCCGCCCGCGTTCGTCACCGCGGCCACCACGTCGCGGCAGTGGCTGAACGCGAACAGGGGGAACTCGATGCCCAGGCGTTCGCAGATGGCGGTTCGCATGATGTGACGCTAACCGTCAGAACGATGTTCGGTCCAGATCAGGATCCGCTGTCGGCCAGGACGACGTCGGGGGCGTGCCAGCCTAACTCGGGCGTGTAACCGCGTACCCGCCTGGCCGGCACCCCGGCCACCACGCTGTGGTCGGGGAACTCGCCGCGCACCACCGCCCCGGCGGCCACCACGCACTGGCGGCCGAGCCTCGTGCCGGGCAGGACGATCGCGCCCGCGCCCAGCCACGAGCCCGAGCCGATCGAGACCGGGCTGTTGCGCGGCCACTGCCTGCCGATCGGCACGTCGGGGTCGTCGTAGACGTGGTTCTGGTCGGTGATGTAGACGTACGGGCCGGTGAAGACGTCGTCGCCCACGTCGATCGACTGGTGGGCCACGATGTGCGTGCCCCGGCCGATCGAGCAGCCGCCTCCGATGCGCAGGATCGATCCCGGGCCGAGGTCCACGCCGGGGCCCATGCCGCACGAGAGCGACACCCGTTCGCCGATCAGGGTGTGGTCGCCGACCTCGATCCACTGCTCGCCGAAGATCGCGCCAGGGGGGAACGCGATGCTGACCCCATCACCGAGCCGGCGGAACCGGTGGCCCGCCGGAACGGCCGGAGTGATCGCGCCCGCGCGGCGGATCGCCCGGTAGACACGGTGAATCAGCGCGCCCGTTGCCCGCCGTACGAGTGACATAGAGTCCAAAGTTACCCTCAGGTCATGCCGTTCGCCCATGTGAGGGGCGTTGTTTGATATCCTGAGAGCCCGTGGACACTTCGACCACACCTCGAGCCACGGGAGCCCCTTTGCGCAGCGCATCGCAAACCAAGCATCTGTTCGTCACCGGCGGTGTCGCCTCCAGTCTCGGCAAGGGCCTCACGGCATCCAGCCTCGGTCGCCTGCTCAAAGGGCGCGGTCTCAGGGTCACCATGCAGAAGCTCGACCCCTATCTCAACGTCGACCCCGGCACGATGAACCCGTTCCAGCACGGCGAGGTCTTCGTCACCGACGACGGCGCGGAGACCGACCTCGACGTCGGCCACTACGAGCGGTTTCTCGACACCGACCTGCACGGCTCGGCCAATGTCACCACCGGGCAGGTCTACTCCAACGTCATCGCCAAGGAGCGGCGGGGCGAATACCTGGGCGACACCGTCCAGGTCATCCCGCACATCACCAACGAGATCAAAGACCGGATCAGGGGCATGGCCGGTCCCGAGGTGGACGTCGTCATCACCGAGGTCGGCGGCACGGTGGGCGACATCGAGTCGCTGCCGTTCCTGGAGGCCGTGCGGCAGATCAGGCACGAGGTGGGGCGCGACAACGTCTTCTTCCTGCACGTCTCGCTGCTGCCGTACATCGGGCCCTCGGGAGAGCTCAAGACCAAGCCGACGCAGCACAGCGTGGCCGCGCTGCGCAGCATCGGCATCCAGCCGGACGCGATCGTGCTGCGCTCCGACCGGCCCGTGCAGACGTCGATCAAGCGCAAGATCAGCCTGATGTGCGACGTGGACGAGGACGCCGTCGTCTCCTGCGTGGACGCGGCCTCGATCTACGACATTCCCAAGGTGCTCCACTCCGAGGGCCTCGACGCGTACGTCGTGCGCCGGCTCGGCCTGCCCTTCCGTGACGTCGACTGGAAGGAGTGGGAGCAGCTCCTGCGCCGCGTGCACCGCCCGGCGAGGGAAGCCACTGTCGCCCTTGTGGGGAAATATATTGATTTGCCGGACGCGTACCTCTCGGTGACCGAGGCCCTGCGGGCCGGCGGGTTCGCCAACGACGCGCGGGTCAACATCCGGTGGGTCAAGAGCGACGACTGTGAGACCCCCGAGGGCGCCGCGCGCGAGCTCGACGGCGTCGACGGCGTGCTGATCCCCGGCGGGTTCGGCGTGCGCGGCATCGAGGGCAAGATCGGCGCCATCCGCCACGCCCGCGAGAACAAGATCCCGCTGCTCGGCATCTGCCTCGGCATGCAGGGCATGGTCATCGAGGCCGCCCGCAACATGGCGGGCGTCGAGGACGCCAACTCCACGGAGTTCGACCCCGACACCAAGCACCCGGTCATCTCCACCATGGCCGACCAGGAGGACGTCGTCGCCGGCGAGCGTGACATGGGCGGCACGATGCGGCTGGGCAGCTACACCGCCAAGCTCGCCGAGGGCACCCTCGCCCGGCAGCTCTACGGCGGCGTGGCCAAGGCAGACGAGCGCCACCGCCACCGCTACGAAGTCAACAACGCCTACCGCGAGCAGCTGGAGAAGGTCGGCCTGGTCTTCTCCGGTGTGTCGCCTGACGGCCGCCTGGTCGAGTACACCGAGCTGCCCCCCGACATCCACCCGTTCTTCATCGGCACCCAGGCGCATCCGGAGTTCCGCTCCCGGCCCACTCGGGCCAACCCGATGTTCAAGGGCCTCATCGGCGCGGCCCTGGCCTACGCCGACGGCCGCGTAAGCGCGACGACGGTGGGCCAGTGACCGCCGGCGGCGACGGTTCGCCCGACCGGCGCGTGCCGGGCGTGATCAGGGACACGCCCGAGTCGTGGGACGTGCTCGAGACGAAGGAGCGGTTCGAGGGCCACATCATCAAGGTGGTCACCGACACCGTCAGGATGCCGCCCGACGAGGCGGCCGAGCGCGACTACGTGGTCCATCCCGGGGCCGTCGCCGTGCTCGCGCTCGACGACCAGGACCGCGTCCTGCTCATCAGGCAATACCGCCACCCCACCCGCCTCCTGATGTGGGAACTGCCCGCCGGCATCCGCGACGTGCCGGGCGAGCCGCTGGTCGACGCGGCCGCGCGCGAGCTCGCCGAGGAGGCCGGCTACCGCGCCGCCACCTGGCACACGCTCATCGACCTGCGCACCTCGCCCGGCATGAGCGACGAGCGCATCAGGGTGTTCCTGGCCCGCGACCTGACCAAGATCCCCGACGAGGAGAACGGCTTCGTGCACCGGCACGAAGAAATCGACATGCCGGTCGAATGGATCCCTCTGCCCGACGCGGTAGAAAAGGCGCTCATGGGAATGATCCACAATTCCCCGGCCGTGGCCGGTATCCTCGCCGCGTACGCGGCTTCGGTTGAGGGACTCGCCCTGTTGCGCCCCGCCGACGCCCCGGAGGCGTGACGGAAGGACCGATCGTGGAGGCCGTGCTCTCCAGCTACCTCGCCCATCTGGCGGTGGAGCAGGGCGTGGCTGCCAACACGCTCGCGTCCTACCGCCGTGACCTGCGCCGCTACTCCGAACACCTGCGGGCGCGCGGGCGGCTGGAGCTCCACGAGGTGGGCGAGGCCGACGTCCTGGCCTTCCTCGCCGCGCTGCGCGAGGGCGACGGGCAACACCCGGCGCTCGTCGCCAGTTCCGCCGCCCGCGCCCTGTCGGCCGTGCGCGGGCTGCACCGTTTCGCCCTGCGCGAAGGCGTGACGGCCCATGACCCCGCCCACGAGGTACGCCCGCCGCGCCCGATGCGCAGGCTCCCGAAGGCCATCGCCGTCGACGAGGTCGAGCGTCTCATCGCCGCCTCGGGCCCGGACGGAGCGCCCCTCACGCTGCGCAACCGCGCCCTGCTGGAGGTCCTGTACGGCACGGGCGCCCGCATCTCGGAGGCCGTCGGTCTGGCCGTGGACGACTTCGAGGACGAGCAGGTGCGCCTGCGCGGAAAGGGCGGCCGCACCCGCGTCGTGCCGCTGGGACGCTATGCCCGCTCCGCCCTCGACGCCTACCTCGTCCGCGCCCGGCCCGGCCTGCTCGCCCACGGGCGCGGCACGCCGGCCGTCTTCCTGAACGCCAGGGGAGGCCGTCTGACCAGGCAGGGAGCGTGGGAGGTGCTCCACGCGGCCGCCGAACGAGCCGGGCTGAAAAAGATATCTCCCCACGTTCTCCGACATTCCTTCGCAACTCATCTCTTGGACGGCGGCGCGGACGTTAGGGTGGTCCAGGAATTGCTCGGCCACGCCTCGGTGACGACCACTCAGGTCTACACCCTGGTCACGGTCGACAAGCTCCGCGAGGTCTACGCCGCGGCGCATCCACGGGCCCGGCAGTGATCTATAGTCTTTGCGGTGTGCGGCACCCTCGGCGTGCCGCCTTGCCGCGTTAAGTGGTGACGCCATAGTGTCCGTCCGGACGGTCCGGTTCGGGATCGTCAGGGAGGTTCGAGCTGGTGACTGTGACGACCAAGGGTTCGACCCCGGGGACCCCCGACAACCCCTGGGGCGACACGAAGACCAACGCGCCTTCCAACGGCGTCAACCTCGGGCCCACGCAGCGGCCCAGACCCGTGTTCCCCGAGCCGGTGGTGCCCGACGTGCACGGCCCGGCGCGCGTGGTCGCGATGGTCAACCAGAAGGGCGGGGTCGGCAAGACCACGACCACCATCAACCTGGGCGCGGCCCTCGTCGAATACGGGCTCAAGGTGCTGCTGGTCGACTTCGACCCGCAGGGCGCGCTCTCCGTCGGCCTGGGCATCAACCCGCTCCAGCTCGACCTGACCGTCTACAACCTGCTGATGGAGCGCGGCGTCACCGCCGAGGACGTCCTGCTCGAGACCGGCGTCGAGGGGCTCGACCTGCTGCCGAGCAACATCGACCTGTCGGCCGCCGAAGTGCAGCTCGTCACCGAGGTCGCCCGCGAGCAGGTGCTCGGCCGCGTGATCAAGCCGCTGCTGCCGCACTACGACGTGTGCCTCATCGACTGCCAGCCGTCGCTCGGCCTGCTCACCATCAACGCGCTCACGTGCGCTCATGGCGTCATGGTGCCGCTGGAGTGCGAGTTCTTCGCGCTGCGCGGCGTGGCCCTGCTGATGGACACCATCTCCAAGGTCCAGGAGCGGCTCAACGAAGACCTCGAGATCGAGGGCCTGCTCGCCACCATGTACGACGCCCGCACCCTGCACGGCCGTGAGGTGCTGGCCCGCGTGGTCGACGCGTTCGGCGACAAGGTGTTCCACACCGTCATCAACCGCACGGTGCGTTTCCCCGACGCGACCGTCGCCGGCGAGCCGATCACCACGTTCGACCCCTCGTCCCTCGGCGCCAACGCCTACCGTGAGCTGGCGCGCGAAGTGCTCTCGCGCTGGCCCGCGCCTGCCACAATGGCCAGGTGACCGCAGAGCAGACCGAGCCCCAGGGGTTCCAGGTTCACCTGGACGTCTTCGAGGGTCCCTTCGATCTGCTTCTCGGCCTCATCGCCAAGCACAAGCTCGACATCACCGAGGTCTCGCTCTCCAAGGTCACCGACGAGTTCATCGCCTACATCCGCTCCCGCGGCCCCGAGTGGGACCTCGACCAGACCAGCCACTTCCTGCTGGTCGCAGCCACGCTGCTCGACCTCAAGGCGGCCCGGCTGCTGCCGTCGGGCGAGGTGGAGGACGAGGAAGACCTGGCCCTGCTGGAGGCCAGGGACCTGCTGTTCGCGCGGCTGCTGCAGTACAAAGCGTACAAAGAGGTCGCGAAGATCTTCGCCGGGCGGATGGCCGAGGAGTCCCTGCGCTTTCCCCGTACGGTGCCGCTCGAGCCGCAGTTCGCCGACCTGCTGCCCGAGCTCATCCTGGGCATCGGGCCCGAAGAACTCGCCAAGATCGCCGCCAGGGCCTTCACGCCCAAGCTGCCGCCCACGGTCAACGTGGGGCACATCTACCAGCCGCTGGCGAGCGTCAAGGAGCAGGCGGCCATCCTGGTCATGCACCTGCGGCGCCTCCGGCGGGCCACCTTCAGGGCGCTGGTGGCCGACTGCGAGGGCACCTTCGAGGTCATCGCCCGCTTCCTGGCCGTGCTGGAGCTGTTCCGGGAGTCGGCGGTCACGTTCGAGCAGGTCGAGCCGCTGGGCGACCTGCACGTCACCTGGACGGGCGCCGACGACGGCGACGTCGCGGTGGGGGACGACTACGAGGAATCCGCGGAGAAACCATCCCATGACTGACAACCCACTGCCCAACCCCCGCAAGTCTCCCGACTCGGAGCCGCCGCTGCCCGCCTGGATGACCCTCCCCGGCTCCCTCATCCAGCCCGGCGCTCCGGAGGCGGAGACCTCCCCACCCGACGACCAGCCACCGCCCCACGAGGACCCGCCCCAGGACGACCCGCCATCCCGCGCCGAGACGCCGGTCACGGACCACCACACGCTCGCCCAGGACGACACGCCGTCTCGTGCGGAGACGTCCGTCGCGGACGACACGCTGTCTGCGGAGGCGCGGGTCGCGGACGACACCCCGCGCCTGGGCGAGCCGGTGGTCCAGAGGGGCGGGCCCGTCCGTGGGGAGACGCCGTCCCAGGACGATACGCCGTCCAGGGCGGGCACGCGGCCGGACGAGGACCTGGGATCGGATGAGGACCTGGCACCGGACGAGGACCTGGGACTCACCCTGGCCACGGGAGACGGCGACCTGACACCCGACGACGGGCACGGCCTGGACGCCGCTGCCGGACCCGCGGTGGAAGCCGAGCCGGGGGAGGGGCCGAGGCTCGAGGCGGCGCTGGAGGCTATCCTGCTTGTCGTTGACGAGCCGGTCGCCGAGGTGACCCTGGCTCAGGTGCTCGAACGGCCCACCCACGAGGTCGCCGGGGCGCTGCGTGGACTGGCGGCGGAATACACCGCCACCGGACGGGGTTTCGACTTGAGAGAAGTGGCGGGTGGTTGGCGTTTCTACACGCGTGCCGACTGCGCGCCGCTGGTCGAAAGGTTCGTACGCGACGGCCAGCAGACGCGGCTGACCCAGGCCGCGCTCGAAACACTCGCGGTCGTGGCCTACCGGCAACCGGTGAGCCGTTCCCGCGTCGCCGCCGTACGCGGCGTCAACAGCGACGGTGTCATGCGCACACTCGTCGCCAGGGGGCTGGTCGAAGAGGCCGGCACCGACCCGGAGAGCCAAGCGGTGCTCTACCGGACAAGCTCATACTTCCTTGAACGTCTGGGACTACGGGATCTGAGCGAGCTCCCCGAGCTCGCGCCCTTCCTCCCCGACGACGTGGAAAACCTCGAGGAGACAACAAAGTGATCAACAGGCGCAGCACCCCGTCCGGTGATGGACGCGGTCGTGGACGCACGGGCGGCTCCGGCCGTGGCGGGCGTCCCGCCTTCCGCTCCGACGACGCCCGTGGCGACTCCCGGCGTGACGACGACTTCCGTGGTGGGACCGGCCGAAGAGACTCCCGAGACTCCTCTCGCCGTGACGACTTCCGGGGCGACGACCGTGGCCGCGGTCGTGACTCCGTACGCGACTCCCGGCCCTCCCGCGACTCCCTCCGCGCCGACCGGGGCGGCACCCGCGCCCGGTACGGCAGGCCCGCCGGGCGCGACGACGCCGGCGGCGGCCGCTACTCGCGCGGAGCCGGCCGCGACGACCGCTCCACTCGCGACGACCGCTCCACACGCGACGACCGCTCCACTCGCGACGACCGCTCCACGCGCGGCGACCGCTCCACACGCGGCGACCGCGACGACCGTTACAACCGCGACGACCGTTACCAGCGCGATGGCCGCGAGGATCGTTACGGACGTGCTGAGCGCCCACGTGGCGACCGGGGAGGCCACCGTTCCGAGCGCCGTGACGAGCGCGCCGGCGGTTATCGTTCCGAGCGCGGCGACAGGTTCGAGCGTGGTTACCGGTCCGAGCGGCGTGACGAGCGTGGCGGCGGTTATCGTTCCGAGCGCGGCGACAGGTTCGAGCGGCGTGATGAGCGCGGTGGTGGTTTCCGGTCCGAGCGGCGTGACGAGCGTGGCGGCGGTTACCGTTCCGAGCGTGGTTACGGGTCCGAGCGGCGTGATGAGCGCGGTGGCGGTTACCGTTCCGAACAGGGCGGCAGGTCCGACCGGGGTGGTTACGGAGGCGAGCGGCGTGAGGAGCGCGGCGGCTTCCGGGCCGACAGGAGCGGGCGCCGTGAGGCCGCTCCCCGGGGCACCGAGTCCACCAGGTCCCGCTACGGCAGGCGCGACGGCGATGCCCGCACCGGGCGCGACGCCGGGCGTACAGGTCGTGCTCCCCGGCGGGACGACGTCCAGACGATCGGAGGCAGGCGCGGCGGCGGAAATGGCTACGGCAGCCCCCAGCACGATCGGGTGAAGGCGGCCCGCCAGCCCCTGCGCGACCGGAACTTCTACCCTGAGGGCTACTCCGACGAGCGCGACACCACCGAGGTCCCTGACGGCGTGCGGCTGCAGAAGGTGCTCGCCCAGGCGGGCGTCGCCAGCCGCAGGGCCTGCGAGGAGATGATCGGCGAGGGCCGGGTCACGGTGAACGGCCAGGTCGTACGGAGGTTCGGCGCCAAGGTCGATCCCGCGACGCAGGTCATCCACGTCGACGGGAAGCGCATCCCCACCGCCCCCGACCTGGTCTACTACGCCCTCAACAAGCCCATCGGCGTCGTCTCCACAATGGACGACCCGCAGGGCCGCCCGTGCCTGGCCGACTACGTCGAGGAGCTGGCGCCGAGGCTGTTCCACGTGGGCAGGCTCGACACCGAGACCGAGGGCCTGCTGCTGCTCACCAACGACGGCGAGCTGGCCAACAGGCTGACGCATCCGAGTTATGGGGTGCAGAAGAAATACTGGGCCAAGGTACCCGGGCCGATCCCGCGTGACCTGGGCCGCAGGCTCAAGCAGGGCATCGAGCTGGAGGACGGCATCGTCAAGGCCGACAGCTTCACCGTCGTGCAGGAGCACGGGCAGCAGGCGCTGGTCGAGGTCGTGCTGCACGAGGGCCGCAGGCACGTCGTGCGGCGCATGCTGGAGGTGGCGGGCCACCGGGTGATCGACCTGGCCAGAATCGAGTTCGGTCCGGTGAAGCTGGGCCGTACGAAGCCGGGCACCATCCGGGCGCTCAGCCTGAAGGAGGTCGGCGAGCTCTACGCCGCCGTGAAGCTGTAACCTGGCCGGAAGAAGGAGCCCGTGCGATCCTCGCGCGGGCTCTCCCGGTTAGGGAAGGGGACTGACCACATGGTGCGCGCGATTCGTGGGGCGATCCAGGTGGACGCCGACGACCGTGGCTCGATCATCGAAGGGACGACCGAGCTGGTCAGCGCGATCATGGAGCGTAACGAGCTGACCCCGGATGACGTGATCAGCGTGCTGTTCACGGCCACGCCCGATCTGACCGCCGAGTTTCCCGCGCTCGCGGCGCGGAAGCTGGGTTTCCACGAGGTGCCGCTGATCTGCTGCACCGAGATCGCTGTGCCGGGTGCGCTGCCCCGCGTGGTGCGGCTCATGGCCCACGTGGAGACCGACCGGCCGAGGGCCGAGATCCAGCATGTTTACCTGCGTGGCGCGGTGGCGCTGCGGCAGGACATCGCGCAGTGAGCGACCGGGCATCACATAACGAGATACTGGCTATCCCAATGGCCCGATAAATCAGGACACCAGATGGAACTTCGCACCGTGCTCGTCGTCGGCACCGGTCTCATCGGCACCTCCGCGGCTTTGGCGCTGCGCAAGCGCGGTGTGCGCGTGCTGCTCGCCGACCGCGATCAGGGAGCCGTACGGCTGGCACGGGAGCTCGGGGCGGGCGAGGAGTGGCGGCCCGGCGGCCCGCACCCCGCCCGGCCCGGCGGCCAGGCCATCGCGGAAGCGGGGCCGCAGGAGGGCCGGGCCACCGAGCAGGCCGACCTGGCGATCATCGCGGTGCCTCCCGCCCACGTGGCGACCGAGCTGCTCGAGCTGCAGCGGCTCCAGGCGGCCAGGTTCTACACCGACGTCGCCAGCGTCAAGGCGGAGCCCATCCACCGGGCCGCGCAGCTCGGCTGCGACCTGTCCGCCTACGTCGCCTCCCATCCGCTCGCCGGCCGCGAGAAGTCCGGCCCGGGGGCGGCCAGGGACGACCTTTTCCTGGGCCGGCCGTGGGCGCTGTGCCCCACGGAGGAGGCCGACCCCGAGGCGAAGGCGGCCGTGCTGCGCCTGATCGAGTTGTGCGGCGCCAACGCGGTCGAGGTCAGCGCCACCGACCACGACCGTGCTGTCGCGGTCGTCTCCCACGCGCCCCACGTCGCGGCCTCCGCCGTGGCCGCGCGCCTGGCCGACGCCACCGACGTCGCCCTCGGCCTGGCCGGACAGGGCGTGCGCGACGTCACCCGGATCGCGGGCAGCGACCCCGGGCTCTGGCTCGGCATCCTGTCGGGCAACGCCTCCCCGGTCGCCGAGGTGCTGGAAGCCGTCGCGCACGACCTGGCCGACGCGGCGAGCGCGCTGCGGGCCCTGGCCGAGGGCGACGGCACCGCGACCGGCGAGATCACGCAGCTGCTCAAGCGGGGTGTCGTCGGCCACGATCGTATCCCCGGCAAGCACGGCGGCCCCGCCTCCTCCTACGCCGTCGTCCAGGTCGTCATCGGCGACCGCCCCGGCCAGCTGGCCCGGCTGTTCCAGGTGTGCGACGAGGTCGGCGTCAACGTCGAGGACGTGCGCCTTGAGCACGCACCCGGGCTGCCGCTGGGCATCGCCGAGCTGTCGGTGGAGCCCGACGCGGCCGCCACGCTCTCCGAGGCCCTGCGCGAACGAGGCTGGCAGGTTCCCTAGTGTCATCCGCCCGGAATCCGTCGGCGATGTCCGGTGAGGGATTCCAGGACTGCTTCAGCGGTTCTCGGCCCGTACGAAAGTTCGAGTCCGGCGTTCGGTGACGTGGGCGGCTATCGGGGGCGGGTCCCCAGGTGCTGGGAGATGCGCAGGAGATAGCCGTCCGGGTCCTGCACCGCGAACTGGCGCACGCCCACGGCATCGACGGCGCGCTCGTACCAGCGCTCTTCCAGCGCGAGCCACATATCGTGGCCGGCGGCGAGCAGCGTGGCGTGAATCTGGCCCGCGTCCTAAGGCCAGGCTGGCCTACATGTCGGAGCAGATCAGTCGCCCCCGGGCGATTCAGTGTCTACCCGGCTCAGACCGGGCGGTTCTGCTGCTCGATGTACTGGCGCAGGACGGTGATCGGAGCGCCGCCCACACTCCCGGCGAAGTAGGAACCCGACCACAACGTGTTCGCCCGATAGTAGTGGCGGGCCAGCTCGGGGAACTCCTGTCGCAACCGCCGGGAGGACACCCCTTTCAGCGAGTTGACGAGCCGGGATAGGGCGACCTTCGGCGGGAAGTGCACCAGCAGGTGGACGTGGTTGCCCTCGCCGTTGTCCAAGCGGGTCATCACCGAGGCCAAGAAGACCCCGGAGCGGGCTTGGCTGGGCGAGGTGTCGGCGGTGGTGCTCCAGCAGGCGCTGGCCGACCTGAACGCCGCCTACCGCAACTTCTTCGCCTCGCGGGCCGGGCAGCGGAAAGGGCCAAAGGTGGCCCCGCCGCGTTCTCGGTCCCGCAAGGACCATCGGCAGGCGATCCGCTTCACCCGCAACGCCCGATTCTCGATCACAGCGGGCGGGAAACTGCGCCTGCCGAAGATCGGCGACGTTACGGTGAAGTGGTCCCGCCGCCTGCCGTCCGAGCCGTCGAGCGTGACCGTGGTCAAGGATGCGGCCGGGCGGTACTTCGCCTCGTTCGTGGTCGAGGCGGGCATCGAGCCGCTGCCGGAGACGGCCGCCGAGGTGGGCATCGACCTGGGGCTGACGCACTTCGCGGTGCTCTCGGACGGCCGGAAGATCGACAATCCCCGGTTCCTGCGCCGCGCCGGACGCCGCCTGCGCAAGGCGCAGCAGGCCCTGTCCCGCAAGGCGAAGGGGTCCAGCAACCGCGCCAAGGCCCGCGCCCGCGTCGCCAAGGCGCATGCGAAGGTGGTCGACGCGCGCCGGGACTTCACGCACAAGCTCTCCACCCGGATCATCCGCGAGAACCAAGCGGTGGTCGTAAAGGACCTGTCCGTGAAGGGCCTGGCCCGCACCCGGCTGGCCAAGAGCGTGCACGACGCCGGATGGTCGGCGTTCGTGAGCATGCTGGAGTACAAGGCCGCCCGGTACGGCCGCGCCCTGGTGAAGATCGACCGCTGGTTCCCCAGCAGCAAGCTGTGCTCGGCCTGCGGCGTGCTCGCCGAGTCCATGCAGCTCAACGTCCGGGCCTGGGCCTGCCCGTGCGGGGCGGCCCACGACCGGGACGTCAACGCCGCGATCAACATCCTGGCCGCCGGGCGGGCGGACAGGCTAAACGCCTGCGGAGGAACCGTAAGACCCGCCGCCTAGCGGAGGGCAGGACCCGGTGTAGGAAGCCGCAGAGGTGCCGCACGCGCGGCACGGGCTGAATCCCCGGCCTTCGCCGGGGAGCGCGTCAACGAATGGGCACCGCGGTGCCCGAGACCTTGACACGGGAGTCGCCGGGAATGGTGGAGCACGTCAGAAGGCTGGGCCGCCCCATGTCGACGCCCTGGTGAATGGTGAGAGCGGTGTCATCTTCGAGACGTCCCAGCGTACGCAGGTACCCGGTGAAGGCGGCGGCCGCGGCACCGGTGGCGGGGTCCTCGACCACCCCACCGGGCGGAAACGGGTTGCGGACGTGGAAGACGGCGGGGGATTCGGGCCAGAAAAGGTGGATGGTAGTCCATCCCAAGTCGGACATGACCTTGCCGAGGGCATCGAAGTCGTAGTCGAGATCGGCCAGACGGCTCCGGCTGGACGCGGCCAGGACGAGATGGTCGTTGCCGGCGGAGGCGACGTGCACCGGGTAGTCGGGGTCCAGATCGTCGGCCGACCAGCCCAGTGCGGCCAACGCGGGCCGTGTCTCCTCCTCGGAGGCTTGGCGGGTGGAGGTCGGCGGACTGGTCAAGGTGGCGATGAGCCCACCGGTCGGATCCGCGGCGATCTCCACCGGGACCGCGCCCGCCTGGGTAGCAAGGTTCACGGTTCCGGGGCCGATCTGTTCGCCGAGCGCGATCGAGGCGGCGATCGTCGCATGGCCGCAGAAGGCGACCTCGCTCAGCGGGCTGAAGTACTGGATCCGGTACTGGCGCTCATCCATGGGGTGCAAGAAGGCCGTCTCGGAGTAGCCGAGTTCGGCGGCGATGGCGAGCATCTCCGCGTCTGACAACTCCCGGGCGTCCAAGACCACTCCGGCGGGGTTGCCGCCGGTGGGAGTGGTGGTGAAAGCGGCGTACCTCAATATGTCAGTCATGTGGTCATCATGACGTATGCGGGTCCGAACCGTTTCGGCGCCCGATCCCAGCAGAGTTTGCCGGCAGGTCTGGACCGCGGCGCGCAGTCGTGCGTAACTCCCTGCCGCCCTACGACCTCGACCTCAATCCCGTCGAGGGCATCTGGTCCCTGCTACGACGCGGATGGCTCTCCAACGTCGCCTTCACCACCCCGGAGCACCTCATGCAGCGCGTCCGAAGCGGCCTCCGCCACGTCCAGTACCGCAGCCACCCCATAGACGGCAGCCTCACCGAGACAGGACTGACGATCAGCCCTTGATCACCGACCGCACATCAGGAGCTCAACGTCCGTGACGGAGAATTGGGCAGTCCACCCTGGGATCGAGCTTGGGGCAGTGTCAGTCCAGCCAGATGATCATCGCGTCGCCTTCCTGGGCTGCTGCCTGGAAGTACGGCGCCAGGGGGAGTCCTCACGGGCGGGTGTGTGACAGGCCCGACAGTTCATTGGATCAGGTCGGTGTGTGGATGCTCGGGAGAGGTCGGGCAAACGTAGAGCTGCATATTGTCCGTGCTGCCCACTTCGACCTTCGTCGGCTGCGCCGGGTCCTGGCCGGCGCGATGACCGGCAGCGTAGGCGGCGGCTTGGTCTTCGTACGGCGCCCAGCCGCGTCGCTCACCACCGTCCCATTCGAAGGAGGCGATGGTCAGCAGCGGGGCCATCTCAGCGTCGCAGACAGTGCAGTATCGGCGGTACGGGTCAGTGCGGCCCCATGGCGGCCAGCCCCCGACCTTCCATCCGGGAGCGTCAGCCAGATTGCCGTCATAGAACTCCTCGGGATAATCCGCGTACGAGCTGTCCACGCCCACGCCGGCTGTCTGCCATCTGCTCCAGTCGCCCACCGCCAGCCTCATCTCCGGGCTCAGCTCAAGGCTGTTGGGGTATTCGGTGATTGCTTCTGGTGCCAGCAGACAGGGCTCCGGCACATAGCCTGGGTAGTTCGCCTCATACGGTTCCGGTGGCGTGGCGAGGACATCGACGACCGAGGCGGCGGACCGCCAGAACACTGCAGTCGCGGGCTTCCAATCAGGAGCGTGGTCGTAAGGACACCAGAGGATCTGGAGCAGATCGGTCTCTCCGGGCGGCCGCAACAGGGGTATGTCGCGCAGATACAGCTGAGCCACGGGCAACATGGGGACCGGGCACTCCGCGGGCCAGGGAGGGCCGGCGTCGAGTCGCTTCGCGAGCCTCGCGGCATTCTGTTCCTTGATCGCCTCCTCCTCGGTCGTGAACTCGGGACCATGGGGATCATGGTGAAGCCGGGCCAGTCTGCGCCTCTCCAGCCGTACGTCTGCCGGCGACCGGCGGAACCCACTGTCCAGGTGCTCGCTTTCGCAGTGTGGCCACGGCTCCTCGGCCGGCCACAGCACCGGTCCCCCGACCGAGCTTTCCCCTGCCGAAGGCGACGCGGGACGAGGATGCAGCCGAATCGCAGGACGCGCCAACGGAGCCAGCTCAGGAAAGACCGCGGTCACCTCGACAGGCCGCGGCGGAGTCGTACGTACGAGAACCATGCCGGTGATCCTGTCACCAGCCACCGACAGTCCCCTGCCACCTCAATCGGCGTCAACGCTCAACTGGCTGCAACGCCCACCAACCCAGCCGCGGTGACAACGAGTCTGCCCATGAGACAGCTACCGTGCCTCGGCCCACGCTGACAGGGAACCAAGGCTCGCGCCACCCGACATCACGAGTTCAAGTTCAAAGCACGCCCGCGCTCAGCCGCCGGCCCGCTCCAGCCGCCGTCGTGCCAGCTCCACGGCGCGCGGCAACTCCCGCCGCTCCGCCAGCGCCCCCGGGAGGCGCGGTACGGCCGTGCGCAGCCCCCTCCACCCGGCGGGTCCCGCGCGCAGGGCGTCGAGCACCCGCCGCGCCACCACCGGCCACGGGCGGCGCAACACCGCGGTGAGCACGGCGTTCCGCAGGGCCAGCGCCTGCCTGCCACGCGGGTCCTTGGCCGGCGACGGGTGGTGGTGGGCCACGACGTCGTCCACGTACGCCAGCCCCCACCCCTTCGCGGCCAGGTCGACCGCCAGGCGCTCCTCCTCCCCGAAGAAGAAGATCACGTCGTCGAAGCCGCCCGCCTTCAGGAACGCCTCCCTGCGCACCACCGCCCCGCACGCCAGGAACCCCAGAACGCTCGGCCCCGGCAGATCCGGCTCGATGCCGAGCGGCGAGTGACGCATCAGCTCCGACACCGGATCCAGCCGTTCCTCGGGGCCCACCAGCACGCGCGCGCCGAGCACGGCCAGCCGGGGATGGGCGTCCAGCACGTCGGCGGCCAGTTCCAGCGCGCCGGGCGCCCACCAGGAGTCGTCGTCGGCGAAGGCCACGTACGGCGTCGCGGCCATCCGGACGCCGATGTTGCGGGCGGGCGCGCCCAGGTTCGTGCCCTGCTCCACGAGCCGGACGTCGGGGAAGTGCCGGCTGACGAATCCCGCCGTCCCGTCGGTCGAGCCGTTGTCCACCAGGATCACCGGGCGCGGATGCTTCGGGAGCGAACGGGCCAGCGCCCGCAGCCGATCCTTACTGGCCACGACGACGGTGACCCGTGCGTTGTCCGTCCCTGTCACACCCGGTCACTTACCGGGGCGGCGGTCGTTAGTCCTGATCAGGGCCTGGGCGGGTGCGCCGGGTGATGGCGTGTTCGAGACCGTCGAGGATGGCGTGCAGGCCGAACTCCTGGGTCGTCGTGGCCGTGGAGGTGGCATGGGTGGTGGCGAGCAGCGGGAACCGGTCGGCGTTGAGAAGCAGCAGGTCGCGCATGATCGGGGCGGCGTTGCCGTCCGTCCAGGTCTGGGTGCCGGGGCTGGCGGCCGCGTGGGTGGCGCGGATGTGGCTGGACACCAGCGTGATCGCGTTCAGGCGTTCGTGCTCGGTCAGGGGGGTGCCGGCCAGGGCGCTGAGGGCGCTCTCCGGCCACGCGGCCTCGCGCGGGCCCATGACGCGGTCGCCGACAGTGATCGACGGCAACCAGGGGTGCAGCCGCCAGGCGGCCGACAGCTGGCGGGCGTACTCCTCCAGCTTGGCCCGCCATCCCGAGACCCCGCTCAGGTCGGGGGCTTGGCCGACCGCGGCCTCGATCATGACGGCGATCAGCTCGGCTTTGTCGTTGACATAGCGGTAGAGGGCCATCTTGGTGAGGCCGAGCTCGGCGGCGACGCGCTGCATGGAGACCGCCTCCAGTCCTTCGGCGTCGGCGACCTTCATGCCGGCGGCCAGGACGTGCGCCTCGGCGGCGGCCCGTCCGTCATACGCGACTTCCTCACCGAAGGGCTTGTCGATCACCTGCACGTCGTCCAGATCCCGATCCTGCTCGGCCGCGGCGTCCGGCTCTGGGACGGCCTGGAGTCGCTGGAGGAGGCGTACGACATCGAAGCGGTCTCCACGCCGTCCGGCGTCACGCACCTCACGTTCACCGCCAGGAATCGGTGACCGTGAACACGACCGAGCCGTAGGTCTCTGGCAGGCGAATGAGGGCGAACCCAGTCGATGCCGTCCCCACCTGCCGGTCGGGCTGCCGCTCGGCCCGCTCGAAAGCTGGATCGCCGACCGAGCCGGAGGCTGTAGCCTCTTCAAGTCGGGTGGAACAACGTGAAGAGGGAGAGACCGTGACCGGTCTGGTCGTCGCCATGGACGGCCCTTCGGGGTCGGGCAAGTCGAGCGTCTCGCGCGGAGTGGCCCGCGCGCTGGGCCTGCGTTACCTCGACACCGGGGCGATGTACCGCGCGATGACCTGGTGGATGCTCCGGCAGGGCGTCGATCTGGCCGACCCCGGCGCGATCGCGGCCCGCTGCGGCGAGCCGCTGATCGTCTCCGGCACCGACCCCGACAGCCCGGCGATCCATGTCGACGAGGTCGACGTCGCGGGGCCGATCAGGGAGGCCGACGTCACCGGTGCCGTCTCCGTCGTCGCCGCCGTCCCCGAGGTGCGCGCCCGCCTGGTCGCGCGGCAGCGGGAGATCATCGGCGACGGTGGCGTCGTGGTCGAGGGCCGCGACATCGGCACGGTCGTCTGCCCCGGCGCCGCCGTCAAGATCTACCTGACGGCCAGCGCCGAGGCACGCGCCCTGCGGCGCAGCGCGGAGCTGGCCGGCTCGACCGTTCAGGCGCAGCAGGAGGCCATGGCCAGGCGTGACACCCTCGACTCGACACGTAAGGCCGACCCACTCTCGATGGCGGATGGCGCCGTCGAGCTCGACACCACCGCCATGAGCCTCGACGAGGTCATCGCGGAGGTGCTGAGACTGGTCGCCGAGCAGACGGGCCCGAGCGGGCCCGGCGGCGACCGCATTCGCGAGCGCACCTGACGAGCAGGTGCGGTACTCACTAAGGACGAAACATCGTGTCAACGGGGGATTGGGTCGAGGCCGACCTCGACGATCTTGAGATAACCGAGCACGGCGACGCCGCGCCGCTGCCGGTCGTCGCCATCGTGGGGCGGCCGAACGTCGGCAAGTCCACGCTGGTCAACCGCATCATCGGCCGCCGCGAGGCGGTCGTCGAGGATGTGCCGGGCGTCACCCGCGACCGCGTCACCTACGAAGCCAACTGGCGCGGCCGCCGCTTCACCGTGGTCGACACCGGAGGGTGGGACCCTGACGCGACCGGGATGAACCTGCGCATCGCCGAGCAGGCCCAGATCGCGGCCGAACTGGCCGACGTGATCGTGTTCGTGGTCGACACCACCGTCGGTCCGACCGACGCCGACGAGACCGTGGGCTCGGTGCTGCGGCAGTCGGGCAAGCCGGTCATCCTGGCCGCCAACAAGGTCGACAACCAGCAGCTGGAGCTGGAGGCCGCCGCGCTGTGGTCGCTCGGGCTCGGCGAGCCCTATCCCGTCTCCGCCCTGCACGGCCGCTCCAGCGGCGACCTGCTCGACGTGGTGCTCGACGCGCTCCCGGAGACGCCTGAGGTGACGTTCGGGGCCGAGCGCGGGCCCGCCCGCGTCGCCCTGCTCGGCAAGCCCAATGTCGGCAAGTCCTCGCTGCTCAACAAGCTGGCGGGGGAGGAGCGGGTCCTGGTCGACCCCATGGCCGGCACCACCCGCGATCCTGTCGACGAGCTGGTCGAGCTGGGCGGGCGCACCTGGCGTTTCGTCGACACGGCCGGCATCCGGCGGCGCGACCGTGAGCTGCAGGGCGCCGACTTCTACGCCGCCATGCGCACGCGCGCGGCGCTGGAGCGCACCGAGGTGGCGATCGTGCTGATCGACGCCAGCCAGCCGCTCACCGAGCAGGATCTCCGCATCATCGGCCTGGTCATCGAGTCGGGGCGGGCGATGGTGGTCGCCTTCAACAAGTGGGACCTGGTCGACGAGGACCGCCGCTACTACCTGGAGAAGGAGATCGACCGCCAGCTCGTACGCACCCCGTGGGCGCTGCGCGTCAACATCTCCGCCAAGACGGGGCGGCACGTCGACCGGCTGGTCCCCGCGCTGGAGAAGGCACTCGACTCGTGGTCCACGCGGGTGCCGACGGCCCGGCTCAACGCGTTCCTGACCGAGCTGGTGCAGCAGACGCCGCCGCCGGTGCGGGGCGGCAAGCAGCCGAAGATCCTCTTCGCCACGCAGGCGTCGGTGGAGCCGCCCAAGTTCGTGCTGTTCACCTCGGGCTGGCTCGAAGACACCTACCGCCGCTTCGTCGAGCGCCGCATCCGCGAGGAGTTCGGCTTCGCCGGGTCGCCGATCGAGGTCACGATGAAGATCCGGGAGAAGCGCTCGAAGAAGGACCGATAGCGCGCCGGGGGCGGCAAAGGTTTTGCCGTCCCCTCCGCGGGCTCGTAGGATCGACCGCAAACGTCGACGGAGACGAGTAGCCGAGGTCCCGCACGGGCCGAGAGAGCCGCCGGCAGCTGTGAAGGCGGTCCCGTGCACCTCTGGCGAAGACACTCCCGAGTGCGGGGAGGAAATGCCCCGCCGCCTGACCAGCGTCATCGGGTCCTCGAGGCCGCCTCGACCAGGGGCGGCGAAAGTGCGGTGGCACCGGGAGCTCCCTTCTCCCCCGCACTCCCAAGGGATCATGCATTTCCTCGTGAGGAGTTGTGATGATCTCTCGTGTCATGTCGGCGGAGCTCGCTGAGCACGCCGGGCAACGAGTGACGATCGCCGGCTGGGTCCATCGCCGCCGGCAACTGAAGTCCGTGTCCTTCCTCGTCGTCAGAGACCGCACCGGCCTCGCCCAGGCGGTGACCGCGCGCGACCTGCCGGGCGAGGAGAGCGTCGTCGAGGTCACCGGCACCGTGACGGCCAGCCCGCAGGCCCCCGGAGGGTTCGAGCTGGTCGCGCCGGAGATCGAGGTGCTGGCGGAGCCGTGCGCGGCGCCGCCGTTCGACCTCTACCGGCCGGAGCCGGGCGCGACGCTCCCGACGATCCTCGACCACGCGCCCGTCGCGCTGCGGCACCCCCGCCTCAGGGCGCCGCTGGAGATCGCGGCCGCGAGCGTGGCCGGGTTCCGCGAGACGCTCGACGGGCTCGGCTTCACCGAGATCCACACCCCGAAGATCGTCGGCTCGGCCACCGAGTCCGGCGCGAACGTCTTCGGCATCGACTACTTCGGCCGGCCCGCCTACCTGGCGCAGTCGCCGCAGTTCTACAAGCAGGCGATGGTCGGGGTGTTCGAGCGGGTCTACGAGGTCGGGCCCGTCTTCCGCGCCGAGCCGCACGACACCGTACGCCACCTGGCCCAGTACACCAGCCTCGACGCCGAGCTCGGCTTCGTCCGCGACCACCGCGACGTGATGGCGGTGCTGCGCGAGGCGGTGGCGGGCATGCTGGAGTCGGTACGCCGCCGCGCCGCCTCCGCGGCCGCCCTGCTCGGCGCCACGCTGCCCGAGGTGCCCGCCGAGATCCCGGCCGTCCACTTCACCGACGCCCAGCGGCTGACGTCCTCCGAGGAGCCCGACCTGTCACCCGCGCAGGAACGCCGGCTGTCGGAGTGGGCGCTGCGCGAACACGGGTCGGAGTTCCTCTTCGTCACCGGCTACCCGATGGCCAAACGGCCCTTCTACACCCACCCCGACCCCGCCAGGCCGGGCTACTCCAACGGGTTCGACCTGCTGTTCCGAGGGCTGGAGCTGGTCACGGGCGGGCAGCGGCTGCACGCGTACGCGGACTACGTCGCCGCGCTGGCCGCCCGGGGTGAGGGGACGGAGGCGTACGAAGGGTATCTGCAGGCCTTCAAACACGGGATGCCGCCGCACGGCGGGTTCGCGCTGGGGCTTGAACGGTGGACGGCGCGGCTGACAGGCGCCGCCAACATACGCCAGACCACCGCCTTCCCCCGCGACCTGCACCGCCTCTCCCCGTAGCCCGCCCGCCGCCATCGCCCGCCGTCCATCGCCCGGGCCCCTCAGCGGGCCCGGGCGATGGACGGCATGAGCAGCGCGACGCCCGCGCCGAGCACGCAGATGAACGCCGTGACCAGGAACATCTCGGTGTACTCGACGTGCAGCGCCGCCTGCACCTTCGCGGTGTAGTCGGCCAACCGCCGCTGGTAGGTCGCGGCGTCCACGCCGAACGGGAGCGGCGTGTCCAGGTGGGCGGTCAGCGACTGGAACCGGTAGAAACCCCACGCCGACACGGCCGCGATGCCGATCAGCATGCCCATCATCCTGGCCACCACGACCGCCGCCGAGGCGACGCCGTGCCGGGCCGCCGGGCTCACCCGCAACACCGCCGACGACACCGGCGCGATCACCAGCCCCAGGCCCAGCCCGGCGACGACCAGGTGGAGGTCCATCAGCAGGCCCGCGCTCTCCAGGTCGAGCGGCCAGCGGCTCATCAGCCAGTAGCCGGCCGCCGCCAGCACCATGCCCGCCACCGCCACGGCCCGGTCGCCCGTTCTGCGCGCCAGGAGCCCGCCGAGCAGCGCGCCCACCGTCAGCGCGGCCAGGAACCTGGCCAGGATCAGTGACGCCCCCAACGCGTCGGCGCCGAGCAGCGTCTGGGCGGTGAACTGGACGAACACCATGGTCACCAGCAGCGCGGCCCCGGCCAGGAAACTCACCGCGAGGGTGGCGAGCAGCGGGCCCTTGCGGGTGCCGGACAGGTCGAGCAGGCGGACGGGGGAGCGGATCTCCCACCAGACGAAGATCACGGCCGCCAGCGTGCCGGCGGCGATCACGGGCAGGCCCCACGGGGGGAGCACGGCCTTGGCGGGGTCGGGGTTGTACAGGCCGATCACCAGCAGCCCGAGCGCCAGCGCCAGCAGCCCGCCGCCGACGACATCCACCCGCCCAGCAGCGCCCGCGGCGGCGAATCGCCTCCGTGGGGTGCCGGTGGGGGCGTCGCCCGCTTCTGCTCGCGCGGGCGTCGATCCCCCTGCGGTCGGGTCCGCGGGAGCGTCGCCTGCTTCGGTCGCCTGCGGGGGGAGCGACCGCCCTGCGGCCGTGCCCGCGCGGAGCCGTCCCGCATCCGTGGCGTCCGCGGGGACGGTGGCCGTCCGGGCGGAGCGTACGGGGCCGCCGGGGACCGTGAGGTGCACGGCGACGGCCGCGAGGGCGGCGAGGGGAAGGTTGATCCAGAAGATGGCGTGCCAGCCCCCCAGCTCCACCCCCGCCACCACGGTGCTGGGGACCAACGCCAGCACCCCGCCGTACAGCGGCCCGAGCGCGCTGCCCAGCTCCTGGGCCGCACCCACCGCCCCCAAGGCCACGGGCCGCTCGTGCTCGTCCCACAGGTCACCGATGAGCGCCATCGTGATCGGCAGCAGCGCCCCGCCCGCCACCCCTTGGACGGCGCGCCCGGCCACCACCATGACCTCTCCGGCCGCCAGCGCCGTCAGCACCGAGCCGAGGGCGAACGCCGCCAGGCACGCGTGGATCAGCGGCCGCCGGCCGTAGCGGTCGGAGAGCTGGCCGAGCAGCGGCATCGCGGCGACGTAGCCCAGCAGGAAACCCGTCACGATCGGCGTGGCCCGCTCCAGGTGGTTCAGCGGGATGCCGACGTCCTCGGCGATGTCGATCAGGACCGTCACCACGACGTACGCGTCGAGCGCGGCCAGCAGCACCACCGCGCCGCCCGCGCCGAGCACGACCCGGCGGGCGCGCCTCATTTCGCGGCGGGCGGGGTGATCGTGACCGGCGCGTCGTAGTCGCTGAACGACACCGTCACCGTGCCGCCCTGCAACGGCAGGCTGGCCCTGGTGAGCCGGCTGGAACCCTGGTCGAGCCAGACCTTGCCGGTGACGCCCTGCGTGACGCCGGGAACGATCTGGCCGACGACCTGCCCCGGGAACGTCGTGGCGACGCGGTAGGCGCCGTCCTCCACGCCTTCGACCTTCGGATCCGTGGCCGAGGCGAGCAACTGGGCGATGCCCTTGGTCGGCTCGAGAATCACCGAAGGGTCGTAGAACTGCGCCAGCTGCTGCCGGGTCATCTTCTGGAAGCCACCCGTCGGGCCCTTGAAGTGCACGGTCTCCCCGACCAGGGCGAAGCTGACCTCCTGCAGGGTGCCCAGCACGGCAAGCGTGATCGTGCCGTCGGCGTCTCCGGCGGCGGTGAGCCTGCCGTCGGCCTTCTTGACCGGCACCTTCGGCTCGCCCTCGGTCGCGATCGAGAAGGTGGCCGACTTGACGGCTTTCATGGCCTCGGAGGCCTTCTTCATCAGCTCGGGCCCCGCGGGCAACTCGCCGGCGTCACCGCCGGACGAGCACGCCGCCGCCAGCGCCAGCATGGCCACGATCAGTAGCTTTCTGAGCATGAGCGGATCGTAGCGAGCGGTACGGAGGTCCGCGCACCCTCGCCGATATCGGTTGGGTGTCAGCGCAGCTTCTTCAGCTGCTCCACGATCGGCGCGTAGGCCGCCTCGATCGTTTCGAGCTGGTCGTCGGTGAGCCGGTCGACGAAGTGCTCGCGCACGCTGGCCACGTGGAACGGCGCCACCCGCTGGATCGTCTCCCACCCCTCGTCGGTCAGCACCGCGAACGTGCCCCGGCGGTCGTCGTGACAGTCTTCCCTGGTGACCAGGCCCTTGGCCTCCATGCGGGAGATCTGGTGCGACAGCCGGCTGCGTGACTGGATCGTCGCGTCGGCCAGGTCGCTCATGCGCATGCGCCGCCCGGGGCTCTCGGAGAGGTTGACCAGGATCTCGTAGTCGTTGACCGTAAGCGAGAACTCCTGGAGCTCGCGGTCGAGCCGGTGCATGAGCAGCCTGTGCAGCGCCAGGTGCGTGCGCCAGGCACGCTGTTCGGCGGGAGAAAGCCAGCGAGGCGCGCTCATGATCCCCAATCTAGCGCACGTAAAGTCGTACTTCATGAAAGGGGGAGAGCCTGCGCACCGTGCTCGTGGCGGCCGCGGCCAACCTCGCCATCGCTCTGGCGAAACTCGTCGCGGGCCTGGTGGGCGGGGGGTTCTCCATCGCGAAGGGCCTGCACGAGATCGGTCACGGCGAGGACCTGTCGAACCTCACCCCGGCGCACATCGTGCTGGCGGCCTCGTTCGTGTTCGAGGGCATCTCGTTCGCGCGGGGGCTCTCATCGGCCAGGCCGCGACCCAGTGGACCGCTCAGCTGAACGCCATGACGATCGCGACGCCGACGACGTGCATCAGCACGACGGCGACGATCAGCGACACGAACACGAACTTGGCCGGTCCGTGCTCGAAGGTCTTGCCCTCTTCGAGCGGCTTACGCTGCGCCATGCGGTCGGCGATGCGCTCCTCAAGAGGCTTCCGGTAGAACATGCGTCCAGTCTATTCGGGGAGGGGCGCCCTCCTCGCGGGGGCGTCGGTGATGACCGCCACCCTGATGTCCGGCCCGACGCTCCACTCCAGCAGATGCCGGCCCGACAGATCGTCCTCGCAGGCCCGCAGCTTGTCCATGGTCAGCTCGCCGCGCTTGATCAGCGCCTCCTTCCGCGTCCAGTGCCTGATCAGCTCGTCGTTGCCGGTGACCAGCGAGCGCTCGCGCGGGTTGAGCACCCGGTCGGCCAGCAACGTGTCCAGCGGCCCCGGCGGCACGTGCTCGGCGTCCACGCCGACCTTGCCCGGCCCGGCGGCCGCGCACACGTAACCGCGGGTGTGGCTGAAGCTGACCCCCAGCTCCGGGGCCTGCTCGATGGAGGGCCTGCCGTGCCCTGGGCCGTGCAGATGGCAGTGTTGCAGCAGCGTCAGCTCGCGCGGCTCGACGCCGAGCACGGCGGCGGCGCAGACGCGTACGAGGAGGTGCGCGGCGACGAAGCAGTCACGGTCAGCCTCGAACCTGAACCGCGCCGCCCGCTCGCGTTCCACCTCGGTCAGCCAGTCATCGGGGGCTCGCACCTCGTCGGGGCGGCCGCCCATCGCCAAAGGGCCGATCGTCAGTCCTTCTTCTTCTCGTCGCCGTCGAGGGTGTACTGGTCCTCCGAGGACGCGCCGAGCACGGTCACGTCGTGGATCTTCCAGGTGCCCTTCTCCTTCACAAGAGAGATCTTAAGGTGCGAGTCCTTGACCGAGCGGATCGCTTCCGAGGTGTTCACCTGCTGATCGACGACCACGATGGCGTGCGCGGTGGCCTCGTCCACGTCGGCGAGGTAGACCTCCCGCACCGTGGCCTGCGAGGTCGCCTTGAGCTTGACGATGACCTGCGCCATCGCGCCGCCGAACGCCGCGTCATAGGTGCTCAGGAAGTCGCCCGTGGCCTGGGCGGCCAGGGCCGAGCGGGTGGTCTGCAGGTCCTGGTAGTCGTAGCTGAGCAGAGCCTTGCTGAACGCGCCCGCGGCTCCCGACACCTCCAGGCGCAGCGCCCGCTCGGCCTCGAGCGCGGCGCGGGCGTCGCGGGCCTGGGCGGCGGAGATGCCTTGCAGGACGGCCGTGGCGGCGATCGCGGCCACCACCATGGCCGCCAGCGTCCACCACACGCGGGCCCTGGAGAGGCGCCCGGCCACGGCGACGTCCCGCCGCCCGCCGTCTGCCGCCTGCTCCTGCTCCTGCTCCTGAGCATCAGGCTCGCCGTCTGCGGCTTCCGCGGTGCCCCGCCGGGCGGGCTCGCCATCCGCCGCGGTCACGGCCTCGGACGGCGCGGTCCCGGCTGCTGCGGTTTCGGGCGGCGCGGTTTCGGATGGTGGAGTCTCGGGTGGCGTGGTCTCGGACAGCGCGGTCTCGGGTGGCGTGGTCTCGGGTGGCGTGGTCTCGGACAGCGCGGTCTCGGGTGGCGCGGCCTCGGGTGGTGCGGTCTTGGCCGGGGTGGTGCTCGGAGGCGGGGCGTCGGCGAGTGGGGTCTCCGGACGGGCCTCGTCGGTGCGGAGGGCTGCGGAGAGGTCCTGCTCGGTGGTCATCGTGACTCCTCACGGCGGGCGGCCCGACCTGCCGCGATCCAGCCCGCCATGCCGCCGAAGGCCACTACGGCGAGGAAGATCGCGGCGATCAGGGGGGCGGTGCTCGGCGGGTCAGGGGACGTGACGCCGGTGGCGGCCACGTCACTGGACGATGGTGCGGGCTGCGGGCTCCTGCCCGGCCTGACGGTGTCCCCGGCGCCCGGCCGTCCGGAGGCAGCCGGCCGTCCGGCGCTGTCCGGTCGTGGGGTGCCGCCGGGCCGTGCGGAGGCGTCCGGCCGTCCGGTGCTGTCCGGCCGAGCCGAGCCGTCCGGTCGTGCGGCGGCGTCCAGGCGATCTCGCTCGGACCGGTCGCGGCCGGAGCGGGCGCCGTCCCCGGAGGTGTCGGAGACGGGCGCTCGGTCCGGGCAGGCACGCAGCTTCGGCACGGTGGGCGGCCCGGCCGCCCGCGCGTACTCCTCGGCGGGCTCCGGCCCGCCAGGGACGCTGAAGATGAACGACGCCCGGCCGTACACGGTGTCGCCGCGCCGGTCGCTGATGTCGTCGGCCAGGCTCAAGGCGGTCGGCATGCTGCTCAGCAGGTGGTGCACGTTGCGTTCGGTCTCGGGGGAGAAGACCGGCTTGTGCGGCAGCCCCGCCGCGGTCAGCAGGCACGAGAACCCCGGCCTCGACCGCCGGACGGCCTCGTCGAGCTGCCCGAACACGCCCGGCCCCCGGTCCAGGAAGGTGTTCAGGTCGGCGCGGGAGGCGCGCAGGGCGGCCGTCACCGTGCTGAGATCGGTGATGCCGGAGGCCAGCTCGCCCCGCTTGCCGGCCAGCGTGTGGGTGAGCCGGGTGAGCTGCACCGCCAGCTCGTCGAGCACCTCGGTGTTGTCGGCGAGGGTGCCGGTCAGAGTGTGGGCGTCGTCGATGATGCGCCTGATGGCCGGCGCCCGGCCGTCGAGGGCGACGGCCAGCTCGTGGGTGATCGCCTTGGCGTCCTCGGGCGGCACCGCGTTGAGCAGCTTGCCGACGCCCTCGAACAACTTCTTGTAGTCGAGCGGCACCGACGTCCTGGCCAGCGTGATCGTGTCACCGGCCGCGAGCGGCGGGCCGCCAGCCCCGGTGGCGGGCGGCGAGAGCTCCACGTACGGCTCCCCGATGGCGGACCTGCGCCGCACCTCGGCCGAGACGCCCTTCGGCAGCCGGACCTCCCGGTCGATGTCGAGACCGACGACGATCTTGCCGGGCGCCAGCCGCACGTCGCCGATCTTGCCGACCCGGACGCCCAGGTAGGCCACGTCGAAGCCGCGGACGAGACCGGGCGACGAGACGAACTCGGCCGACACCCGGTACGGCCGCTCGATGGCGTCGAGCCGGATGATCGTGCTGAACGCCCACACCGTCATGACGACGCCCAGAACGACGAAGAACCCCAGGTTCAGGTAGATCCGCCGGCTCATCGCGGCGGCTCCAGGAGCAGGCGGAAGTCCTCGATCCTGTTCGGCAGCGCCGGCCGGTCGGCGTCGCGCCGCTGGGGCAGCAGCACACCCTTGAGCCACAGATAGATCAGCACCTGCCCGTTCACCGTGATCGGCGGGGCGTCGATGAACGTCTGCAGCTCGGCCACCAGCGCCTTCAGGTCCTCCCCGCCGCGCTGCATCGCCGAGGAGATGGCCGCCAGCTCCCGCAGCAGCGTGCGCAACCGAGCGGCGTGCCGCGGATAGACGGTGAGGTTGGCCTCCTTGGCCAGTTTGGTCAGCGCGACGATGGTCTTCTTCACGTGCTCGCGCCCGTGCGCGATGCGCGTGGTGGCCGAGGCGAGGGTGCCCGGCAGCCGGTCCAGCTCGGTGCTGCCCCTGGCGAGGTCGTCGCCGAGTTCGGCCAGGGCGTCGATGCTGGTGCCCAGGTCGCGGCGGGCGGCGGCGTAGGCGTCGGTGACCTCGGCCGTCTGCCTGATCAGCTTGTTGACGTCGTCGCCCTGCCCGGCGAACGCGGTCGAGGCCGCGTCCAGGATGGCGTTCACGTCCTGCGCGCCGAGCGCCTCGATAAGCGGCCCGGCCTTGGCGGTGACCTGCTCGATGTCCGGCTCGACCGAGGTGTCGGCGATGGTGGCGCCGCTCCTCAGGTACGGCCCCGTGGCGAGGTCCTTGCCCTTGGGCGGGGCGAGCAGCACGTAGTTCTCGCCCAGCACGGACGTCTTGGCCACGGTGGCCGTGCTGCCCTCCGGCAGCCGGTGCTCCGACGTGATCGACATGGTCACCCTGGCCCGGTAGCCCTGCAGCCGGATGCCGGTGACGGTACCCACCCGTACGTCGGAGATCTGCACGCTGTGCCCCGCCACCAGGCTCTGCACGTCGTCGAAGACGGCGTGCAGGGTCAGGTCGCCGGTGGTCGCGCCGAGCGTCCGCAGCGAGCACGACGACGTCGTGAGCGACAACACGAGCAGCCCGGCCAGCGCGGCGGCCCTCATCGCGGCCTCCTCTGGTAGGGGCAGTTGCTCAGCCCGGCGGGCAGGCACGGCACGTCGCCCAGGTTCAGCGAGTCGAACAGCGGCGTCAGCCAGGCTCTGGTCAGCGCGTTGAGCACGACGCGGATCTTCAGCACGTGCTGTTTCCTGTCCCACGAGTCGATGATCACGTCGGCGAAGTCGGCCGCGCCCTTGACGGCCTGCGCCGCGGACGCGCTGTTGGCCCTGACCGTGAGGACCAGCTCGGCCAGGGTGCTCGCGGCCTGCGGGAGCCGTTGCGCGTACTGCTCGATGATCACGTCGCCGCGGCGGACGAAGCCGGCCATGCTTGAGACGAACCCGCGCAGCCGGCGCCGCTCCTCCGCCAGGATCGCGCTCGCCTCGGCGAAGGAGTCGATCGCGCCCGTCACCTGGCGTTCCCGCTTGTTGAGGCCGGCGGCCAGCCGGTTCAGCCCCTTGGCCAGAGCGACGAGCTGCTGGTCCTGCTCGGCCAGGACGCCGGTGAGCTTGGAGGTGTCGGAGACGGCGTCGCCGATGGTCCTGCCGCGTCCCCTCACCCCGTCGGCCAGGTCGCCGGCCACGTCGCCGAGTTTCTCGTCGTCGAGCGCGTCGGTCAGCTTGGTGAACGCGTCGAGCGCGTCGTCGATCTCCACCGGCAGTTCGGTGCGCTTCAGCGGGATCGTCGTCCCCGGCTGGATGCGCCGGTCGCCGGGCTTCCAGGGGGGATAGAGCACGACGTTGCGTTCGCCGAGCGTGTTCTGCGGCGCGACCACGGCCTTGACGTCCGCGGGGAGCGGTACGTGGCGGTCGACGCGGAGGGAGACCCGTACGCGGTCGCCCTCGATGCGGATGTCGTCGACGTACCCGGCGTCGAGCCCCATCACCTTCACCCGCGCCTCCTCGTAGAGGGAGGGCGCCTTGCTGAAGATCGCCTCCAGCCGGTACGGCTCCGCGCCCAGCACGGAACAGCCCGACGCCAGCAGCGCCCAGGCCAGCAGCGCCGTGACCAGCCGGGTCATCGGGCGGCCCTCCTGTCCTTGGCGATGGCGGCGAGCACCTCGGGGTTGATGGGGCCGAGGCCCGTGGCGATGGCCTCGAGCCACGGGCCCTGGCCGCCCATCGTGGACAGGCCGGAGAACGTCGGGCCCGCCCACGCCAGCAGGGAGTTGAGCTGCTTGTTGTCGTCGCCGAGCCTGGTGGTGATCGCCGCGTTGTCGTCGAGGACCCGCACGAGGCTCTTCTCGTGCCGCTCGATCAGGCGTGTCGTGCTGCGTACCAGGTCGCTGCCGTCGCCGAGCAGCGTGCGCAGCTCGGCGCGGCGGTGGCGCAGCTCGGCCAGCATGACCTCGATGGCGTCGACGAGCCGGGCGAGCTGCTCGTCCTTCCTCTCGATGACCTTCATGATCCTGGTGCCGTTGTCGAGCAGCCGCCGCAGTTGCGGCTCGCTCTTGCTGATGGTGTCCGACAGGTCGCCGACGTTCTCCAGCAGCCGGGTGACGCGGCCGCGCTTGAACGTGTCGATCTTGCCGAGCTCGGTGAGCAGCTCGTCCACGGCGTCGGTGTCGAGCCGCTCGACGAGCCGGGTCGCGTCGTTGATGGCGTCGTTGATCAGGGTGGGCACGCCGGTCCGCGTCACGGGGACGCGCCGCTGGGCCTCGGGCAGCTGGTCGAGGTACGGGGGCGAGACAGGGCCCGTGAGCTTGACGTAGCGGCCGCCGAGCAGGTTGGACAGCGCGATGTCGGCGCGGGTGCCGCGGCCGAGGCGGACGTCGCTGTCGACCTTCCAGGTGACGACCACGTGCCCGCGCGTGTAGTCGGGGCGCACCTCGGTGACCTTGCCGACGCGCACGCCCGCCACCCGTACGTCGTTGCCGGTGCGCACGCCGCCGGAGTCCACGAAGATCCCGGACATGTGGTAGCCGCTCTCCAGCAGCCCCAGGTTGCCGACCAGGAAGGTCGCGACGAGCAGCGTGGCGAGCGTGGCCACCGACACCAGGCCGACGGCGATCTTGTTGCGGTCGCGGAAGGACTTGAGCGCCATCAGTCGCCCACCAGCAGCTTCCGGAGGTCCTTGGTGCTCTGCACCCGGGTGTTGCGCAGCGGCGGCGGCTTCTTCATCGGGTAGGGGCAGGGCGCGGGCCCCAGCGCCACGCATGGGACCGCGGTGATGAAGTAGTGGCCGCGGTCGACGGTGGAGCGGGCGCGGGTGAACAGCGGCGGGAAGGTGCGGACCGTCCTGCCGATGGCGTCCACGTTCCTCCTGATGCCGCCGGTCAGGCCGGACAGGTTGTCGACCAGGGCGCCGAGCTCGTCGGCGTTCTTGCCGAGCACCTCGTTGGAGGTGCGCACGGTCGCCGACAGCTCCACCAGCGCGTCGTCGATGAGCTCGCGGTTGTCGGCGAACGCCTCCGTCAGCGTGACGAGGTTGTCGACGAGCTGCTCGAGCTGCTTGTCACGCCTGGCGACCACGCCGGTGACGGTGGCGTAGTCCCGCAGGAGCTGCTCGATGGTCTTCTTGCGCGCGTTGACCGTGGTGGTGATGGCGTTGACGTTGTCGAGCAGCCTCGGGATGTTCCTGTCGTTGCCCTTGAGCGACGTGGCGGCGGCGGTGAGCAGCTGGTTGATCTGGTCGGGGTCGAGGCTCCGGGTGAGCGGGCCGAGGTCGCTGACCAGCTCGCCGATGTCCACGAGCGAGGAGGTACGCGCGATGCGCGACCCGGGCGGCAACATGCCGGGCGCGGTGCCGGGCAGCAGGTAGATCACCCGCTGGCCGATGGCGTTGCGCCAGCGGACGGCGGCCTCGGTGTCGGCGGGCACCCTGACCGCGTCCCGTACCTCCATGGTCACCTCGGCCCGGCCGTCGACCACCCGGATGGTGTCCACCTGGCCGACGGGCGCGCCGGCGATCTTGACCTGGTCGCCTTCCACCAGCCCTGACACGTCGTCGAAGGTGGCGACGAGCCGGTAGCCGCCGCCCGTGCTCACCCGCGCGATCTGCACGCTGATCACCACGATCAGCGCCACGGTCAGGCCGACGAAGAGCACGAACTTGACGAACGTCCACCAGCGGCGGGTGCGCTCCATCAGCGCCTCCCGTCGGTGGGGCCGCAGACGCCGACGATCAGCTCGCAGACGTCGGTCGCGACGAACGCCTCCACCTGGAGCTGACGGGTGCCGCCCGGGCCCGGCGCCTCGATCAGCTCGTTGAGCAGGTCGACCAGCCGGTTCAGGCCGCGAACGCCGTCACCGGCCAGCCCGAGCTGGGCGTAGATGAGCGCGGCGACCCGCTCGCCGGACTGCACGCCGGCCCGCAGGTTGCGCCGGTGCTCGGCCAGCCCGTGCGCGGTCTGGCCGCTGACCGAGGTGACCTCCTGCAGCAGCGCGCGCACCTTGCCGGCCCGCTCCAGCAGATCGGGGGTGATCACGTTCACGTCGGACGCGATCCCGACGATCTCGTCGCCCTTGTCCGACAGCGTGGTGCCGAGCAGGGCGCCGTCGCGCAGGAACCGCCTGGCCCGGTCCCGGTGCCGGTGCGCGACGCCGACGAGGTCGCCGGCGTCGCCGATCAGCTCGCGCAGGTGCTCGCCCTTCCCGTCGAGTCCCTTCGCCAGGGTGTGCACGATGACCGTGACCTCGCGAGGGTCGACGGCGTCCAGGCCGCGGTAGGCGGCGCCGAGCGTGTCCGACAGGTCGAGCGGCCCCTCGGTGTCGGTGATGACCGCGCCGCCGCTCAGGTAGGGGCCGGTGGTCTCGCCGGATCCGGGCTTGAGGTTGACGTACTTGGGGCCGAACACCGACGTCGGCTCGACGGAGGCGACCGTGGACGCGGGCACCCTGACGCCGGGCTCGACGTGCATGGTCACCACGGCGTCGCCCTTGGCGTCCAGCGCCACGCTCGTCACGTCGCCGACCGTGATGCCGCGGATCTTGACGGGGGAGTTGGTGTCCAGGCCCTGCCCGGCCCGGGCGAACACGGCGTCGATCCTGGTGCCGCTGATCTCGGTGGCGGTGCGTACGACGTACAGCGTGGCCGCGGCGAGCACCACGAGGACGGCGAGCGCGACGCCGGCCCGGGCGGGGAGGGAGAGTTCGGATCGGCTCACCGGCTCACCCCGTCAGCGGGATGTTGCCCCCGCCGCCCCAGAACAGGTACGACAGCAGCAGGTTGAGCAGCACGATCGTGACGATCGACTGGCGGATGGCGCGCCCCGCCGCCACGCCCACGCCCACCGGCCCTCCGGTGGCGTGGAAGCCGTAGAAGCAGTGGATCACGATGACGGCGAAGGCGAACACGCCCACCTTGGCGACGCTGAACACGATGTCGCTGACCGGCAGGTACAGGTAGAAGTAGTAGTCGTACACCCCGGGCGCCAGCCCGAAGAGCGCCGTGCACATCAGCCGGGTGGCGAAGAAGCTGGCGAACAACGCGATGAGATAGATCGGCATCAGCGCCAGCAGCGCCGCCACCACACGGGTGCAGACGAGGTAGGTGAAGGCGTTGATGCCCATCACCTCCAGCGCGTCGATCTCCTCCGAGATGCGCATCGCGCCCAGCTCCGCCGTGAACGACGAGCCCACCTGCGCCGCGAGCGCAGTGGCGGCGATGATCGGGGTGATCTCGCGGACGTTGGCGAACGAGCCCACCAGGCCCATGAACGACTCGGCGCCGATCGCCTGCAGCCCCTGGTAGCCCTGCAGGCCGACGGTCGCGCCCACGACGAACGCCATCGTGAACACCACGAAGATCATGCCGCCGCCGATGACCGTCGCCCCGACGCCGACCACGACGTCGCTGACCTGCCGGACGACGACCTTGGCGTACTTCAGCCGCAACACCACGTCGCGTACGGAGTAGAAGAGCACCTTCCACACGAACAGCGGCCAGTCGGCCAGCGTCGCGAACCGCTCGGCGATGTCCCGGCCACGTAAGGCGAGCCTGGGACCTGCCGTGCGCGTCATGGCCATCAGAGCGACCTCGGCGGGTAGGCCAGGAAATAGACGGCGGAGATCACGTAGTTGAACGTGAACACCAGCATGAACGTCACCACGGTCGACTGGTTGACCGCCCGGCCCACGCCGACCGGGCTGGTCGCGCAGGTCATGCCCTTGTAGCAGGCGACCGCCGCCGCGATGAACCCGAAGATCCACGCCTTGAACAGGGTGACGTACAGGTCGGAGGCGACGACCAGCGACAGCGCGCCGTCGAAGTACGCGCCCGGCGTGACACCCTGCACGATGACGTTGAAGAAGTAGCCGCCGCTCGCGCCCGCCAGGATGACCAGCGGGCACAGGCACACCGCGATCGTGCTGGCCGCCCACATGCGCGGAGTGACCAGCCGGTGGATCGGGTTGACCGACATGACCTCCATCGCGCTCAGCTCGTCGCGAATGTTGCGCGCACCGATGTCGGACGTCATCGCGCTGCCCCCGGCGCCGGCGATCAGCAGCGCGCTGGCCAGCGGCGCCACCTCGCGGATGAGGCCGACGAAGACGGCGCTGCCGGTGGCCGAGCCCGCGCCCAGCTGCCAGGCCAGCTCGCCCACCTGGAGTGCCACGGTCGCGCCGAGCGGCAGGGAGACGAGCAGCACGGGCACGCTGGTGACGCGGGCCAGGAACCAGCACTGGTCGACGAACTCCCACCACCAGCGGCGCACGTCCCAGCTGCGGCGCAGCCCCTCCAGAACGATGACGAACAGGTCACCGACCTGGCCGAGCACCGACCCGGCCCTACGTCCGACGAACCCGGACAAGGCCATCAGCTGACCACCTCCGCCGCCTACGGATCAGTCACCCTACTGACGGGTTGTCCAGCAGTCGATGCTCTGCCGGTAATTTGAGGAAAAGGTATGAGACGCAGCTCACACCTTGTCAGCTCCGCACGAAACGTGACCGGCCCGTTACGCCAGGGTGGCCATCCAGGACTCGATCTCGTCCGGGTGACGGGGCAGCCCGCCGGACAGCAGGGTGGCGCCTCCGGCGGTGACGACCAGGTCGTCCTCGATGCGGATGCCGATGCCGCGCAGCTCCTCGGGCAGCGTCAGGTCGTCGGGCTGGAAGTACAGGCCGGGCTCCACGGTGAGCACGTGGCCCTCCTCCAGCACGCCGTCCAGATAGACCTCCGCCCGCGCACGCGCGCAGTCGTGCACGTCGAGACCGAGCATGTGGCCGCTGCTGCACAGCGTGTAACGCCGGTAGAGGCCGCTGTCCATGAGCGCGTCGGTGGAGCCCTTCAGCAGGCCCCAGTCGCGCAGGCCGTCACAGATGACGCGCATGGCCGCCAGGTGGAAGTCGCGGAAGCGGGCCCCCGGCCTGAGCGTGGCGATGGCCGCCGTCTGCGCTTCGTACACCAGCTTGTACGCCTGCCGCTGGATCGGGCTGAACCGTCCCGACAGCGGAATCGTACGGGTGACGTCGGCGGTGTAGAGCGTGTCGGCCTCGACGCCCGCGTCCATCAGCAGCAGGTCGCCGGGCGACAGCCGGCCGTCGTTGCGGATCCAGTGCAGCACGCAGGCGTGCGACCCGGCGGCCACGATGCTGTCATAGCCGGTCGCGTTGCCCTCCAGCCGCGCCCGCAGCCCGAACACGCCCTCCAGGTAACGCTCGCCGCGCGGGTGCCCGAGCGCCCGCGGCAGCGCGCGGACCACGTCCTCGAATCCGCGTGCCGTCGCGTCCACGGCGTGCCGCAGCTCGCCCAGCTCCCACTCGTCCTTGACCAGCCGCATCTCCGACAGGAAGGACGCCAGCTCGGCGTCGCCGCGCGTCCCCCGCGCGTCCCCTGCGGCATCCACTGCGGCATCCACTGCGGCATCCACTGCGGCGTCCACGCCGCGCAGCACCCTGGCCGGGCGGCCCTCCAGCTCCAGATCGCGGATGTGCGCGCAGCGCAACTGGTAGAGCTCCTCGGCCTCCGCCAGGTCCGGCCTGGGACCGGCCCAGAACTCGCCGTAGCGGCGGTCACGGTAGAACTCCTGGCCCTCCTCGCGCGACGCGCGCGGCCTGACGTACAACACCGCCTCGCCGGACGGCTCGATCACCAGCACGTCGTCGGATTCTCCCGCGCCCGTCAGGTAGGAGTACGCGCTGTGCGGCCTGAACCGGTAGTCGCTGTCGTTGCTGCGCACCTTGAGCGTGCCCGACGGGATCACGAGCCGCTCGCCGGGGAAGCGCGCGGCCAGCGCGGCGCGGCGCTTGGCCGCCCACGGCGCGATCGGCCGCGCGCGCACGTCGTCCCGCCGGGCCGGCCCCCAGCCGGTCCGCATGAACGCGGCCAGCTCGTCGGTGACGGGCAGGTCGTGGCTTCCGATGTTGAGCGGCTCGGTCATGCGGCGGTCCCCTTCGTGCCGGACGTGCTCTATGGCAGGCAGCCTACGTGAGCGCTTGACTCCTTCCTCGGCGGGCAGTTTGCCTTGGCGCAGTGGTTGGAACACTGAGGTGCAGAGGTGATGCAGATGCTCATCGGGACGATCCTTCGCGACAAGGGCAGTGAGGTCACGACCGTGACCCCGGCGGCGACCGTGCGGGAGCTGCTCGCCAAGCTCGCCGAGCACAACATCGGGGCCGTCGTGGTCTCCGGCGACGGCGCCGTCATCGAGGGCATCGTGTCGGAGCGCGACGTCGTACGCCGCCTCCACGACCGTGGCGCCATGGTGCTGGACCTCCCCGTGTCCGCGATCATGACCACCGAGGTCCACACGGTCGGCCCCGGCGAGAACGTCGAGTCGCTGCGGCGCACCATGACCACCGAGCGGGTCCGGCACATGCCCGTGGTCGACGGCGGCCGGCTCGTGGGCATCGTCAGCATCGGCGACGTGGTCAAGAGCGCGATCGAGGAGCTGGAGACGGAGAAGGCGTCGCTCGTCGACTATCTGCATCGTTGACAGTGATGGGACGCTTGGTCCGTGATGTACGGGCCTCCTCCACCTGAGTATCCCCGGGCGACGAGCAGTCCGACGATCATCCTGCTCGTGTCGGGGCTCGCCGCCCTTCTCGGGTTCCTGCTGGGGGTGTTCGTGGGATTCGGCGCGAGCACGTCGACGGACGCGCCCCCGCCCAGGATCACGGTGACGACCGAGGTGACGGGCGCGCCCGGGCCCACAGCGCCCACCCGGACGGCCACGTCGCAGCCCGCGCCGTCCGAGACGGCGCCCTCGCAGCCCGTTCCCTCGCAGCCCGTTCCCTCGCAGCCCGTTCCCTCGCAGACAGGGCCCGCGCCGACCGGGCCCGCGCAGACCGGCGGCGCGAGCACCGCGCCGGCCGGCAATCCCGCGTCCCTGCGGACCCTCGTCGTGGGCAGGGACGTCCAGCCAGGCACCTACAGAACGTCCGGGCCGGCGGCCGGGTTCACGATGTGTTACTGGGCCCGCATGAGGAGCGCGGACGGCGATGTGATCGCGACCGGCATGCCGACGGGCGCCGCCACGGTCACCATCGAGGCCACGGACAAGGCGTTCCAGACCGGCGGATGCGCGGAGTGGACTCCTGTATGACCCTGTTCAGGGCTGAACATGGCAGGTTTGCGCGGGTAGGGCGTGCGTAGGAGGATGCGCACAGCCCCACGAAGGAGAAGGTCATGTCGGTGTTGAAGAGCCTGGTCGACGGTGTGCGTGGCGGTGCGATCGAGGTGGTCGACCTCACCGCGCCCCTGTCGTCGCAGACGCCGATCCTCCAGTTGCCCGAGCCGTTCAGCAACACGATCCGCTTCTCTCTCGAGGAGATCAGCCACTACGACGACCGCGGCCCCGCCTGGTACTGGAACGACATCCACACCGGCGAGCACACCGGCACACACTTCGACGCGCCCGTGCACTGGATCACCGGGCGCGACGGCGAGGACGTCTCCCAGGTGCCCCCGCGCAGCCTGATCGCGCCCGCCGTCGTGCTCGACTTCGCCGACGAGGCGGCGAAGGACCCCGACTTCCTGCTGGGCATCGACCACGTCAAGGAGTGGGAGCGCGCCAACGGCCCGCTCCCCGACGGCGGCTGGCTGCTCTACCGCACCGGCTGGGACACCCGCTCCGGCGACCAGGACGACTTCCTGAACGGCTCCCACACGCCCGGCATCTCCGTGGAGTGCGCCGAGTGGCTGGCCGCCGAGACGCCGATCGTCGGGCTCGGCGTCGAGACCGTCGGCACCGACGCGGGCGCCGCCCACTCCTTCACCCCGCCCTTCCCCTGCCACTCCTTCCTGCTCGGCGCCGGCAAATACGGGCTCACCCAGCTGCGCAACCTCGACCGCCTGCCCGTGACCGGGGCCGTGGTGCTCGCGCCGCCGCTGCCCATCGTGGGCGGCTCCGGCAGCCCGGTGCGCGTGCTCGCCCTGGTCGAACGTTGATCGTCGCGGAGGCCGTGGGCCGCGCCCTGGCCGCCTGCGGGGTCGAGACCGCCTTCGGGGTGGTCGGCAGCGGCAACTTCCACGTCACCAACGCGCTCGTGGCCCACGGCGTGCGTTACATCGCCGCCCGCCACGAGGGCGGGGCCGCCACCATGGCCGACGCGTACGCCCGCATGAGCGGGCGCGTCCCGGTGGTGTCGGTGCACCAGGGCCCGGGGCTGACGAACGCGATGACCGGCATCACCGAGGCGGCCAAGAGCCGTACGCCGCTCATCGTGCTCGCCGGGGAGGCCACCGACGTGCGCTCCAACTTCCACGTCGACCAGGACGCGCTGGCCACGGCAGTGGGGGCGGTGCCGATGCGGGTCACCTCGGCGGGCACCGCGGTCGCCCAGGCCGCCGAGGCCTTCCGGGTGGCCGTGGAGGAGCGGCGTACGGTCCTGCTGAACCTGCCGCTCCCCGTCCAGGCCGCCCCCTTCGGCCCCCCTTCGACCTGGGATGACGCCGTACGGCCGCTCACCGGGCCCACATTCGGGCCCACATCCGCGCCCGCCGCCCTGGCGGCGGACCGGCCGGAGGACGGCGAGGCGTTCGACGACCTGGCGCGGCTGCTGGGCGCGGCCCGGCGGCCGGTGTTCATCGCCGGGCGCGGAGCCCGGCACGGGCGTGACGAGCTCGAAGGGCTGGCCGGCCGGGTGGGCGCGCTGCTGGCGACCTCCGCGGTGGCCAAGGGCCTGTTCCGCGGCAGTCCCTGGGACCTCGACGTGAGCGGCGGCTTCGCCACCCCGCTCGCCACCGAGCTGATCAGGGGCGCCGACCTCGTCGTCGGATGGGGATGCGCGCTCAACATGTGGACCACCGGCCACGGCGGCCTGATCTCGCCGGGGACGAAGGTGGTGAAGGTCGATCTCGACCCGGGCGTCTTCACGGCGTACACGTCCCCCGACCTCGGCGTGGTCGGCGACGTGGCGGCCGTGGCGAGAGCCGTGACCGCCCGCGTCGCCGAAGCGGGCGGCTACCGCTCGCCCGAGATCGGGCGGCGCATCCAGGCCGAGGGGCGCTGGCGGGACGTCCCGTACGCCGACGAGAGCGCGGGCGGCCGGATCGACCCGAGGACGCTCACCATCGGGCTGGACGACCTGCTGCCGCACGAGCGGATCGTCTCTCCCGATTCCGGAAATTTCATGGGATACCCCTCAATGCTGATGGATGTCCCTGACCAATTCGGGTTCTGCTTCACCCAGGCGTTCCAGTCGATCGGGCTGGGCCTCGCGACCGCGATCGGCGCGGCCGTGGCCCGCCCCGACCGGCTGCCGGTGGCGGCGCTCGGCGACGGCGGCGCCCTCATGGGCCTCGCCGACCTCGAGACCGTCGTCCGGCTGGGCCTGCCCATGGTGATCGTGATCTACGACGACGAGGCGTACGGCGCCGAGGTCCACCACTTCGGCCCCCACGGGCACCCGCTGGGCACGGTCACCTTCCCGCCCGCCGACTTCGCCGCCATCGCCAGGGGGCACGGGCTCGACGCGGTCACGGTCACCGAGCAGGCCGACCTGGCGGGCGTGGCCGCCTGGCTCAACGGCTCCCGGGAACGTCCGCTGCTGGTCCACGCCAAGATCACCCGCGACCACGCCTCCTGGTGGCTGGAGAACGCCTTCAAGTCCCACTGACCGCCCACGCCTCCCATGGGCGGTCACGTGGGACCTCCCACGGCTGGGCCGGCGGGTCAGAGCTTGCGGAAGGTGCGGGACTCCTCGGCCGAGGCGAGTACGTCGGCGAGTGGTGCGTCAGCGCCGGCCGCCACCGCGGCCGCGATCGCGCCCTCCACGAACGGGACGTCCGCCACCACGATGCGCCCGTCCTCCTCAAGCAGGCGGGCGGTCAGCACCGAGCTGCCCAGGTCGGGGATGAGCACCACCCCGTCCCCCTGGTCGACGCCGCGCACCGCCTCCTCGACGAGGTCCACGCTCGTGCCGAGACCGCCGTCCTCCGTGCCCCCGGCCCCCGCGACGGGCACCCCGGCACCCGCGATCCCCTTCGCCAGCGCCACGGCCTCCGCCGCCAGCCCGGCACTGTGCGAGACCAGCACCAGCCCCACCATCACGCCACCCCACCAGCGGCGCACACCCGTGTCCGCCCCGTCACGCCTCCACTGTGCCCGGCCCTGGCGCCTCCCGCCTCACCGGTCGTGGTGCCTTCCGCGTCCGTGGTCCTGGCGCCTCCCGTGTGACCGGCCCTGGCGTCTCCCGTGCGGCCCGTCATGACGCCACGTTCGCCAGCGCCGCCATGAACAGCGCCGACGACGCCGCCCCCGGATCCTCGTGCCCGATGCTGCGCTCACCCAGGTAGCTGGCACGGCCCTTGCGCGCCTGCATCGGGATCGTGGCCTCGGCCCCCTCCGCGGCCGCCCGTGCCGCCTGCTCGAACGCCTCGCGCACCCCCACCCCGTCGCGTACGGCCAGTGCCAGGGCCCGCGAGGCCGGCGCCAGCGCGTCCACCATGGTCTTGTCGCCCGGCGCGGCCTTGCCCAGCCGCTCGACCGCCACGACGCCCTCCTCGAACGCCGCCGAGAAGCCGGCCAGCGTCACCGGCGACTCCAGCACCTTGCCCATCTGCCGGAACACCGACCCGTACAGCGGCCCGGAAGCGCCGCCGACGCGGCGGATCAGCGCCGTGCCCGCCGAGGTCAGCACCTGCACCGGCGACTCGGGCGGCCATTCGGTGAGCGCCTTGCAGACCTCGGTGAGCCCGCGGTCGAGGTTGGTGCCGTGGTCGGCGTCGCCGATCGCCGCGTCGAGCCGGGTCAGGCGGTCGCGGTCGCGGCGTACGAGCCGGGCCGTCTCCTCGAACCAGGCCACGAACAGGTCGGTGTCCATCGGATGCGCGCGGAGCGCCCCGCCTGCCTCAGCCGGCGGGGGAGTCCGCGCTCCCTCCCTTCCACAGGTGTCCTGGCGAATCGTTTGCCGCACGGTGCGCTCCGGCGCGGACCGGAGACGTCACCATCGCAGGCCCGGCGTGTCGACCGGGGCGTCCCACAGGCGGGTCAGCGTGTCGTCGAGCCGGCAGACGGTGACGGAGAAGCCCTGCATGTCGAGGCTCGTCACATAGTTGCCGACCAGTGACCGTGAGATCCGCGCTCCCTTGCCCTTCACGTACGCCGCCACCTCCGCGAAGACCACGTACAGCTCCATGAGGGGCGTGCCGCCCATGCCGTTCACCATGACGAGCAGGTCGCCCTGCAACGGCAGGTCGCCGTGGACCGCGTCCATGGCGGTGGCCGCCAGCTCGCGCGCCGGCGCCATCGGCACCCTGGCCCTGCCGGGCTCGCCGTGGATGCCGATGCCCAGCTCCACGTCCGTCTCCGGCAGGTCGAACGTCGGCTTGCCCGCGTGCGGCGTCGTGCACGAGGTCAGCGCGATGCCGAACGACCTGCTGCGTTCGTCGACCGCGCCGGCCACGGCGGCCACGTCGTCCAGCGGCGCGCCCTCCTCGGCCAGCGCCCCCGCGATCTTCTCGACGAACAGGGTCGCGCCGGTGCCCCGGCGGCCCGCCGTGTAGAGCGAGTCCTGGACGGCCACGTCGTCGTCGACCAGCACGCTGGCCACCTCGACGTCCTCGGCCAGCTCGGCGGCCATCTCGAAGTTGAGCACGTCGCCGGTGTAGTTCTTGACGATGTGCAGCACGCCGGCGCCGCCGTCCACGGCCTTGGTCGCCTCGATGATCTGGTCGGGCACCGGTGAGGTGAAGATCTCACCGGGGCAGGCCGCGTCGAGCATGCCGTACCCGACGAAGCCGGCGTGCAGCGGCTCATGCCCCGAGCCACCTCCCGACACCAGGCCGACCTTTCCCCGGCGCGGGCCATCGGCCCGGTAGACCACCTGGTCGCGGATCCGCAGCGTGGGATGGGCCGCGGCCATGCCCTTCAGCGCGTCCTCGACGGCGGAGTCCGCAGCGTTGATGAGCTTCTTCATGGTGTGTACATCTGCCCGTTTTGACGACCACGCAAGCGTGGGCGCCCGGGCGGAGGCCGCCCGGCGCCCACGCGAGCACGCGCGCCCGGGCCGCGGCCAGGAGCGGCGTCACCCGGCGCCTCGGGCCCCGACTACCGTGAGACCCGCCTGAACAGCTACCTTCTGGTCATGGCTGAGATCGTGTACCCGCCGGTGATCGCCGCCGCGCGGACCCTCTTTCGTGTGCTCGACATCCGCTTCCACATGGAAGGGACCGAACACGTGCCGCAGACGGGGGGAGCGGTGCTGGTGAGCAACCACATCAGCTACCTCGACTTCATCTTCGCCGGGTTCGCCGCGCAGCCGTCGAAGCGGCTGGTGCGCTTCATGGCCAAGCAGGACGTGTTCGAGCACCGGATCTCCGGCCCGCTGATGCGGGGCATGCACCACATCCCCGTCGACCGGGGGGCGGGCGCGGGCTCGTACGCGACGGCGCTGCGCATGCTCAAGGCCGGTGAGATCGTGGGCGTCTTCGCGGAGGCCACGATCAGCCGGTCGTTCACCGTCAAGGAGATCAAGAACGGCGCGATCCGGATGGCCCAGGCGACCAAGGTGCCGGTGATCCCGGTGGCGCTGTGGGGCAGCCAGCGGCTGTGGACCAAGGGGCGGCCGAAGAAGCTCCTGCAGCGGCACGTGCCGCTCACCATCCTGGTGGGCGAGCCGATGCACCCCAAGCGCGGCGAGAACGTCAGCGATCACGTGACGGACCTGCACGCGCGGTTGTCGGAGCTGGTCGACCGGGCGCAGCGCACCTATCCGGAGGTGCCGCAGGGCGTGTGGTGGCAGCCCGCCCATCTCGGCGGCACCGCGCCGACCCCCGAGGAGGCGGCGGCCATGGACGCGGCCGAGGCGGAGGCCCGGGCCAAGAAGGACTGACCGCCGACGCGCGTGACCCCCGCCCGGTGATCGGAGCGGGGGTGTCAGATGGCTGCTTGGTAGGCGCTGGCGCGCATGCCCGCCAATAAACCCGCCGTCTGCTCCAGGGTGTAGCGGCGCACGGGGTCATGGTGGAGCAGCCCTTCGATCAGCGGGCGCATCACGCCCGCCCGCCGCGGCGGCGGATAGGGCCCGCTGCGGGCCATGCCGAGCACGGTCGCCGCGTCCTGACCCGGATAGGGAGGCTGGCCCTCGACGGCGCTGTAGAGGGTGGCGCCGAAGGACCACATGTCGGCCTCCTTGCTGGCCGGCCCGCCGTGCAGCCGCTCGGGCGCCATGAAGGCGGGCGTGCCGCGCAGACGCCGCGACGTCGTCATGCGGATGTCGCCCTCGGCGGTCGCTATGCCGAAGTCGGTCAGCACCACCCGGTCACCGGTCAGCATGACGTTGGCCGGCTTCACGTCGCGGTGCAGCACGCCGGCCTGGTGGGCGGTGCGCAGCGCGGCGAGCAGGTGCTGGCCGATGGCCGCCACCGACTGCGCGGGCAGTGTGCCCACCTGGGAGAGCAACTGGTGCAACGAGAGCCCGTCGAGATATTCCATCACGATCCAGAGCTTGCCGCCCTCCTCGATCAGGTCGTGCACCGTGACGATGTTGGGGTGCGTCAGCCCGGCAGCCATCCTGGCCTCACGCAGCACCCGGCGGCGCACCATCTCGGCCTCGCCGGCCAAGGTCAACTCCTTAAGCGCCACCGTACGGTGGAGGAGCTGATCGAACGCGCGCCAGACGACGCCCATACCCCCACGACCGGCCTCCTCGTTCAGGAGGTACCGTCCGCCGATCTCCCGCATACCATCCCCTCAAGCTCGGGGATAATCATGTCACCTCAACACAGGCCTTAGGGTGCCTAACGTGATCTGGATATGTCGGAATGTGCGGGTGTGCTGGTCAACGGCCTAGAAATTCGCTCCGACACAGCGCGCCACACCACCCCGACCGCTGCCAGGCATACGCAGGCGGCGCCCACCAGGCCCCACAGGACGGCGGTCGGGTAGAGCGCTGCTCCCGCTGGGCGCGGGCGAGGAGAGTGCCTGACACGTGCGCACGTGGAGGGCGCACGACCCGGGCTCGCACTCGGGCGCCGCCGTCCCCAAGGCGGGACGGCGGCGCCCGCGCGCCGGTCAGGCGAGAAGGCGGAGCGCGCGCTCGGCCACGCCCTCGGGCGCCGTCTTCGGCGAGCCGCTCGTGAAGGGCGGCTGCGGATCATACTCGATCACCAGCTGCACGCTCTGCGCGGTCGCCTCGTCCGTGGCCTGCGCCAGCAGCGTCAGCGCCATGTCGATGCCCGCGGACACCCCGGCCGCGGTCACGATCTTGCCTTCCGTGACCACACGCTCGCTGACCGGCTGGGCGCCGACCTGCTTGAGGAAGTCGAGCAGGGCCCAGTGCGTGGTCGCCTTCAGCCCCTCCAGCAGCCCCGCCGCGCCCAGGAGGAGCGAGCCGCTGCACACCGAGGTCGTCCACATGGTGTGCTCGTGCGCCTGCCGGATCCAGCCGGTCAGCGCGGTGTCGCCCATGACGTCCAGGGTGCCGAGGCCGCCAGGGACGACGATCACGTCGGGCCTGGGCATGTCGGCGTAGGAGGCCGTGGCGGCCAGCGTGAGCGTGCCCTGGTCGTCGGTGACGGGGCCGGGCTCCTCCGCGACGAACGTGACCGTCCAGCCCGGCGCGAAGGCCATCACGGTGTACGGCCCGACCGCGTCCAGTGCGGTGAAACGGGGATAGAGCGGGATGGCCACCTGCATGGTCAACTCTCCTTCGACTGGAACCGGCGACGGTGGTCGCCGGGTGAGATCCGCCAGTGGCGGCGGAAGACGCGGTAGAGCGTCTCCGGCGTCCCGAGCCCTGACTCCCTCGCCACCGTGGCCAGCGGGTGACCGGTGACCTCCAGGAGCCGCCTGGCGGCGTCGGCTCGGCTGCGCTCGACGTACCGGCCGGGTGACAGGCCCGTCTGCTCGGTGAAGACGCGGGAGAAGTGGCGCTCGCTCATGCCGGCGAGCGCGGCGAGCGCGGCCACGCTGAGGTCGGCCGCGGGGTTGGCGTCGATGTGGGCCTGCAGTTCCCTGATCGGCTCGCTGCGCGGCGTCATGGCCCGCATCGGCGTGCTGAACTGGCTCTGCCCGCCCGGCCGGTGCAGGTAGACCACGAGCCCGCGGGCGACGTCGCGGGCCAGCTCGTGGCCGTGGTCCCTGGCCACCAGCGCCAGCGCGAGGTCCACGCCGGACAGGACGCCCGCGGACGTCCAGACGTGGCCGTCCTCGATGTAGAGCGGATCGGGGTCCACCTCGACGCACGCGTAGCGGGCCGCGAGCTCGTCCGCGGCCAGCCAGTGCGTGGTGGCCCGCCGCTGGTCCAGCAGCCCGGCCTCGGCCAGCACGAACGCGCCGTTGCAGACGGAGGCGACCCGCCGGGCGGAGCCGGCCAGCCGGGCGACCTGCGCGACCAGTTCGCCGTCCGCGATCTGCTGCGGCACGGACCACCCGCCCGCCACCAGCAGCGTGTCGACCGGCCCCTCGACCTCGCCGAGCGGCGCGGCCATGACGGTGACGCCGTTTCCCGCCGGCACGGAGCCACCGCCCACGGCCGCCACCTCGACCCGGTAGCCGCCGCGCGCGATCAGGGCCGCCGTCGCGAACACGTCGGCGGGCCCGGCCATGTCGAGCAGTTGGAAGCCCGGAAAGACGACCACCAGGATGCGTCGCTGCATGCTTTCATGCTGGTCGCGCGGCACGGTGGCGTCAACGACACATCCATTGCAGATCACGCCATCCGTCCGGCCCCCCGCACGACGAACGCCCCCGGCACACGCGGTGGCCGGGGGCGTTCGGAGGACGATCAGCCCATGTGCGGATAGCGGTGGTCGGTCGGCGGGACGAAGGTCTCCTTGATCGTGCGGACGTTCGCCCAGCGGATCAGGTTGAAGATCGAGCCCGCCTTGTCGTTGGTGCCCGAGGCGCGCGCGCCGCCGAACGGCTGCTGGCCGACGACGGAGCCCGTCGGCTTGTCGTTGACGTAGAAGTTGCCCGCCGCGAAGCGCAGCCGGTCGCTGGCCGCCTTGATGGCGTAGCGGTCCTGGGCGATGACCGCCCCGGTCAGCGCGTACGGGGCGATGCCCTCCATCTGGTCGAGCACCGCGTCGAAGTCGCCGTCGTCGTAGACGTGCACGCCGAGAATCGGCCCGAAGTACTCCTTGACGAAGATCTCGTCCGCCGGGTCGGCGCACTCCATGATGGTCGGCTTCACGAAATAGCCGACGGAGTCGTCGTACGAGCCGGTCAGCACGTCGATGGTCGAGGACGCCCTGGCCCGGTCGATGGCCTCCTTGTGCTTGGCGAAGGCCCGCCCGTCGATGACCGCGCCCATGAACGTCGACAGGTCGCTCGCCACGTCGCCCACGCTCAGCGACTCGGTCACGGAGACGAAGTCGTCGCGCATGCGGTTCCAGACCGAGCGCGGCACGTACGCCCGCGAGGCGGCCGAGCATTTCTGCCCCTGGTATTCGAACGCGCCCCTGATCAGCGCCGTCGAGACCACGTCGGGGTCGGCCGACGGGTGGGCGAGCACGAAGTCCTTGCCGCCGGTCTCGCCGACGATGCGCGGATAGCCGTGGTAGGAAGCGATGTTGGCCCCGATCGTGCGCCACAGGTGCTGGAACGTGCCGGTCGAGCCGGTGAAGTGGATGCCCGCCAGCGCAGGGTGGGCGAGCGCCACCTCCGAGACGGCCTGGCCGTTGCCGGTGACGAGGTTGATGACGCCGGGCGGGAGCCCCGCGGCCTCCAGCAGCCGCATCGTGTAGTGCGCCGCGAGCTGCTGGGTGGGCGACGGCTTCCAGACGACGACGTTGCCCATCAGGGCCGCCGACGTCGGCAGGTTCCCGGCGATGGCGGTGAAGTTGAACGGCGTGATCGCCAGCACGAACCCTTCGAGCGGGCGGTACTCCATCCTGTTCCACACGCCGGGCGACGAGTTCGGCTGCTGGGCGTAGAGCTGCCGCGCGTAGGACACGTTGAACCGCAGGAAGTCGATCAGCTCGCAGGCGGCGTCGATCTCCGCCTGGTGCACCGACTTCGACTGGCCCAGGATGGTCGCCCCGTTGATCGTGGCCCGCCACGGCCCCGCCAGCAGGTCGGCGGCCTTCAGGAAGATCGCGGCCCGCTCGTCGAACGGCAGCGCCTGCCAGGCGGGCGCCGCCCGCAGCGCGCTGTCGACGGCGTCCTGCACGTCCTGAGCCGTAGCGTCGTTGGTACGGCCCAGGACGTGGGCGTGGTTGTGCGGCTGCACCACGTCGATGGGAGCGCCGCCGCCGAGGCGCTGCTCGCCTCCGATGGTCATGGTCAGGTCGATCTGCGACCCGGCCAGCTCCTTGATGCGGTCCTCCAGCGTGGTCCGCTCGGCGCTGCCGGGCGCGTAGCCGTACACCCGCTCGTTGGCGGGGACGGGGACGTTGCTGATGGCATCCATTTACTTACCCCCAAGGGCACGAAGGAAGAAGGCGACGTTGGCCGGGCGCTCCGCGAGACGGCGCATGAAGTAGCCGTACCAGTCGTCGCCGTAGGGCACGTACACGCGGACCGTGTGGCCGGCCCCCGCCAGGGCCTCCTGCAGGTCTGTCCTGATTCCGTAGAGCATCTGGAACTCGTGGTCGCCGATCGTCCGCCCGAACCGGTCGGCGAGCAGCTCCGTGATCGCGATCATGCGATCGTCGTGCGTCGCCACCATGGGGTAACCCTTCCCCGCCATGAGGATGCGCAGGCATCGTACGTACGCTTTGTCCACGGCGGTCCGGCCCTGGTGGGCGACCGAGGCGGGCTCGCGGTAGGCGCCCTTGACCAGGCGCACCCGGGAACCCTCCGAGGACAGGTCGCGGCAGTCCTGCTCGCTGCGGAACAGGTAGGCCTGGATCGCCACGCCCGTCGACGGATGGTCCTCGCGCAGCTTGCGCAGGACGGCCAGGGTGGAGTCGACGGTGGTGTGGTCCTCCATGTCGAGCGTGACGGCCGAGCCGGTGACCGCGGCGGCGGCGCAGATCTCGCGGGCGTGCTCCAGCGCCATGGTCTCGTCGAACCGCTGCCCGAGTGCCGACAACTTCACCGACACCTCGCCCCTCGCGCCGAGCTCCAGCGGCCTGATCGCGCGGAGCAGGGTGAGGTAGGCGTCCGTGGTGGCGGCCGCGGCCCGCGCGTCGCGCGTCTCCTCGCCGAGATGGTCGACGGTCACGGCGAGCCCGGTGTCGCGCAGCCGTTCGACCGTGTCGCGAGCCTCCTCGACACCCTCTCCGGCGACGAACCTCCCGACCACTCTCCTGGTGAGCGGGAAGCCCGACACGGCGCGGCGGACGGCACCGCTCCTGGAGGCGGTGAGCAGCAGTTGACGGAGCATGCGTTCAGTCTAAAAACCCAGCTCAGCGGGGGCCATCGACGCGCGTAACGCCGGATGTGGCAGGCTGTCATACACATGCACAAATCGGCAGACCTGCAAGAGATCGTCGACGAGATCGCCGCCCGGCTGGGGGCGTCGGCGACGCTGGAGGACCGCTCGTTCCGGCTGCTGGCCTACGGCGCGCAGCACGGCGCCATCGACACGGTCCGCCAGGAGTCCATCCTGCGCAGGCGCGCGACGGGCGAGGTGCGCGACTACTTCGAGCGCTACGGCATCGCCGGGGCCGATGGCCCGGTCCGGATCCCCGCGGACGCCGAGCTGCAGGTCCTGGCGAGGGTCTGCTGGCCGCTGCGCCACCGCGGCGTCACCTACGGCTACCTGTGGCTGCTCGACTCGGGCGAGCTGGGCGACGCGACCCTGCACGCCGTCGCGCCGCTCGTCGCCAGGGCGGCCGCCGTGCTCGCCCAGGAGGCCAGGAGCCGGCAGGACGTCGGGCGCGGGCTGCTCGGCCTGTTCTCGCCCGATCCCGAGGAGCGCGCCGAGGCCGCCATCGAGGTTCCCGGGCCGGTCGCGGCCGTCGCCGTACGCGAGTCGCACGAGCGCGTGGCCGCCCTCTGGACGTTGCCGCGCGGCGTGCTCGCCCGCGCCGGCTCACCCGTCGCCCTCCTCGCCCCCGCGCACCTCGCGGGCGAGGTCGCGCAGACCCTCCAGAGCGCGTACGGCACCGCGGCCGGCGTCGGCGGACCACGGAACGACCCGGGCGAGGCCTGGCTGAGCTGGCGCGAGGCCCGCCACGCCCTGCGCATCGCCGAGCACTTCCCCCGCCACGCGCCGGTCGCCCGGTGGGAGGACCTCGGCGTGCACCGCCTGCTGGCCCGGCTCGGCCCGTCCGACCTGCGCGAGCTGGCGGCCGAGACCGCGGCCCTCGACGGGGAGCTGGCCCACACGGTGGAGGCCTATCTCGACCGCGGCGGCCACGCCCAGAAGACCGCCGCCGAGCTCGGCATCCACCGCCAGACGCTCTACTACCGACTGGGCAAGGCCGAGCGCCTCACCCACAGGGATCTGTCGGACGGCGACGACCGCCTGGCCGTGCACCTCGGTCTCAAGGCCGCCAGGCTGAGCGGTCAGGACGCCCGGTAGACCTTCACCCAGTCGACGTACATCGACACGGTGCGGGGCGTGGAGGAGTCGCGGCAGCGGGGCTCGCACACCACGTCGTTCTGCAGCGCCAGGCCCATGCGGCGGCCGTTGGGCACGTGCGCGCCGCGGTAGTCCCAGTACTTCTCGCCGTCCAGCCAGACCGTCAGCCTGCCCGGCAGCCAGTCGACCGCCACCGTGTGCCACTTGGTGAAGTCGGCCTTCAGCGTCTTGCGCGCCCGGCTGTGCCCGTCGTGCACGAAGATGCCGCCGCCCTGCCGCTTCGGGTCGACGATCTCGGCGAAGTCGACCTCGGCGTAGCCGTCGCCCTCACCCTGCCGCGTCGGCCACAGCAGCGCCACCGGCGTGTACCCGGCGCCCGCCTCGGCCTTGAACCTGACCTCCCACCGGCCGTACTCCTGCGCGAGCCGGGTGGCCACGCCGCCCGACAGGTCCTTGCCGCCGTACCTGCCGCCCTTGAGGCGCAGCACGCCGTTCGAGATGGACGCGGCCTTGCCGGTGCGGGGGTTCCGCTCGGCCTGGGGGGAGTGGTAGATCATCCACTTCTTGGTGTTGATCGACGAGCCGTTGAAGTTCTCCACGAGGACCGGGTCGCCCCAGCGCGTCGTCTGTGCCTGCGCGGTCTGGGGGAGGGCGGCGACGCATGCGAGCGCCGCGGCCGCCAAGATCGGACTGCGTTGGGACATGCGCTCCATCGAAGCAAAGATTTCGCTCTGATAACACCCCATCCGTCACATCAGTCAGTTTCGTCACACAACGCTCCCGACATGGTGCCGGCAGGCGGCTTGCGCCGCCTGCCGGAGTGATGGGGGTGTGTCAGGCGCAGGCCGCCTCGTAGACGCGTACCAGCTCCTGGCTGACCCGCTCCCAGGAGTAGCGCGAGCGCGCCCGGTCGGCCCCCGCGTAGCCGAGCGCGGTCCGCAACGTCGGGTCCCACAGCAGCTCGCGTGCCAGGCGCGCGGTGCGCGCCGGCTGGTCGGGCGGCACCAGCAGGCCGGTGACGCCGTCGACGATGGAGTCCAGGTGGGCGCCGACGGCCGAGGCGATCACCGGCACGCCACAGGCCATCGCCTCCAGGGCGACGATCCCCGTGACGGCCTCCCGCGGCACCGACACCACGGCGTCCGCGCTGCGCATCAGCTTCGGTACGGAGGTCCGCTTCACCTGACCGAGGAGCGTGACCCGGTCGGCCACGCCGAGCTGCTCGGCCAGGTCCCGCAGGCGCTGCGCGTCCTGGTCGTTCTCCAGCTCCTCGGGGTCGGGGCCGCCGGCGATGACCAGCTCCACGTCGCCGAGACCCTGCAGCGCCCGCACGATGGTGTGCGCGCCGCGTTCGGTCGAGAGAGGGCCGACGTGCAGGAGCCGCTTGCGCGAGCCCTTCGTGGCGACCGCGCCGCGACGCTGGAAACGTTCGGTGTCGATCCCGTAGGGGACGATGGCGATGTTGTGGCGGGGGACCCCGAGCCGGATCAGCGCCGACTCCTCGTCACCCGAGCCGGCGATGACCGCGTTGGCCCGGCGGCCCAGCGCCCGCTCCAGCTTCTGGTGGGCGATGTCGACCGTGTGGAACGTCTGCGTGACCGGCACGTCAAGCCCCTTGGCGCCCGCCACGGCGGCCAGGCCGCTGGTCCACGAGTGGGCATGGATGATGTCGGGCCTGTCCTGGCGCCAGCGCTTCTTCAGGTGGGCGCCGACGTCGTTGAGGTAGGGAACGACGTCGTCAGCGGAAAGATCACAGGCAGGGCCCACGTCGATGTGCTCCAGGGTGACTCCCGGGGCCACCCGCGTCCTGGGCTTGCCCTCGGCGTCGTCACGGCGGGAGTAGATCGTGACGTGGTGTTCGCGCCCCAGCTCACGTGCGACCGACATGATGCGGTGGCGCTGGTTTCCGTTGGACGAAGCGACGATCGCGATATTCATGGCACACCCCAGCGTGGAAAAGCTTCAAAGGTGTGCCTGCGTCTTAGGCACGTCGTTCTGCATCGACCATACCCAGGTTCGGCGCAAACGCAAACCCCTACAGATCAGACACCTCGGAGCGCGAACACCACGATTTCATCCCACACCTGGCCCTCCGAGAACGCGTGCCGGTCCGCCTCCACCGCCTTGACCACGGTGGACGGCGACTGGCCCGCGCACCGGCCGAGCACGTCGGCCAGCCGCTCGTCGCCGTACGGCTCGCCCCCGGCGTTCCTGGAGGAGACCAGGCCCTCCGAATAGAGCACCAGCGTCTCGCCAGGGGGGACCGTCAGCGTCTCGACCTGCGTCTCCGCCTCGGCCGCGATGCCCAGCGGCACCCCGCCGCCCGCGACGAAGCGCACGGTGCCGTCGTTGCGCACCCGCGCCGCCGGATGGTGCCCCGCCGACGACAGCCGGATCGTACGGCCCTGCACGAACCCCGCCACGGCCATCACGAACAGGCCGGAACCCTGGGCGACCAGGGCCTCGTTGACCTTCCGCATCACCAGGTCGGGGTCGGACTCCCAGACGCTCAGCACCCGCAGGCCGCCCCGCACCATAGCGGTGACCGACGCGGCCTCCTCGCCCTTGCCCGCCGCGCCGCCGAACGCGAACCCCCACCCGCCGGCGACCGGGAACACGTCGTAGAACTCCGCGCCCACCGACGACCCCGGGTGGTAGACGGCCGCCGCCTCGTAGCCGGGGATGTCGGGCAGGTTGCGCGGCGCGACGCTCGCCGACAGCGCGTCGGCCGCCCGCGCGCGGCTCTGGAAACTGCTCTGCGCGCGCACCGCCAGGCCCAGCTGCAGCCCCACCTCCTGCATGACGGCCAGGTCGGCCAGCGCGAACGGCTGCCTGTCGTGCGTGCGTACGAGCGTCAGCACGCCGTCGGCGCCCCCGATCGGGACGCTCAGCAGCGAGCTCGCGCCCATCGCCGTCAGCACCGGTCCGTCGGCGCAGAAACCGAGCAACGTCTCGTCCTCGACCATCTCGTGCACCACGCCGGAGCCCCGGTCGAGAACCTGCAGCACCACCTGGCTGGTCGCCGGGTCGGCGGACTCCACCTGGCGGACGAGCTCACCGAGAGGCTGGTCCTTCGGCGCCATCACGGCCGAACGATGCGGCACCCCGTCGCGCACCACGTCGGCGATCACCCAGTCGGCCCACTCGGCCGCCAGCAGCCGCGTCGCCCGCGGCAGCGCGACCGGACGCCGCAGCGCCTCCTCGTCGAGCAGCAACGTGGCCATCTTGACCAGCAGGTCCTGCCGCTTGGCCGCCGCCAGCAGCAGCGCTCCGTCGGACTGCTCGGGCCTGCGCGCGCCCGGCTCGGGCAACTGCACCTCGATCGGCAGCGCGATCGCCGCCACCATCTGCTGCGGCTCGCCCGGCATGGTCAGCCTGATCATCGCCAGCTGCACGGTGTGCGTGCGCCCCTGGTGCGCCAGCCGGGTCTCGAACGCCGACGGCTGCCCGGTCTGCAGCGCCGACGTCAGGTGCGACCGGAACGCCGCCCGCCGCGACACGTCCACCAGCAGCGGGAACGACCGGCCCACCAGGTAGCCGTCGGGGCTGCCCAGCATCCGTGAGGTCTCCGGGTTGATCCGCCGCACCACGCCGCCGCCGTCGAGCACGATGACGGGCACGGGGAAGGCCCTGAACACCTGGCGCAGCAACTTCAGCTCGCGCTGCGCGCCGCCGTCCTTCTTCGCCCCTCCCCGCTTCGGGGACTTGCGCAACTGCTCCCTGGCCTCGGCCAGCAGCTCGGTGGCGGTGTCGAGCTCCGCGAGCGCCGCGTCCAGCGTGGGCGCGAGGTCCGAGGGATAGGCGGCCCTCGCCGCACGCAGCGATGAGACGCGCCCGGCCAGCGCGTCCAGCGCGTGTTCGAAGTCCGGCGTGGTCATGGTCTGACGCTACGCCACGCGGGATAATGCTAGCCATAAGGGGTAGAGGCTTGTTGCTGTGACTCCTCCGCTCCCTGAAGGAAGCGGCTTCTCGCCCCGCTTGCGCGGGAGACGACGGCCAAGCCCTGACCGATGCCCGAAAGCACAAGCACCATCCTATCCGCAGGAGGCGACGGTGTCTGGGGTTCTGTCACCGAACGCCCGGGCCTTGGCGGCCCTCCCGCTTCCGATTCCCCCATCGCCTGAAGGCGACGGTCCCCTCAGGAGGCTCTGATGGAATCCACCGCGATGCTCACCCCCGGACTCGCTCGTGACCTGGCGGCATTGGGCCGCCTCGGTGAGGACACCTCGACAGAGAGCGTGCTGCGCGGCCTGACGACCGCGCTGACCGCAGGAGTGCCCGGCTGCTCCGGAGCCTCCGCCGAGCACTGGCGCGACCACCGGGTCCTGGTCTCCGGCTCGCACAGCGAGCTCATCATGCTGGTCGAAGGCGAGCACGAGCTGGGGGAGGGGCCGTCCACCGAGGCCAGGCAGAGCGGCGGGCGGGCCACCGTCGCCGACGTGCTCACCGAGACCCGCTGGCCGCGCTACGACGCGCTGGCCACCCGCTGGGGCGTGCGCTCGGTGCTGGCCGTCCCCATCGACGTGGCGCCCGCCGTGCTGGTCGTCGGCCTCTACTCGGTGCGCCCCGGCGCGTTCTCGCCGCAGGGCGCCCACTCGCTCTCCGACATGCTCACCGAGCAACTCGGGGTGGCCATGGCCAACCTCTCGGAATTCGACGAGGTGCGTACGGACGCCGCCCAGCTGCAGGAGGCCCTCGCCGGCCGGTCGGTGATCGACCAGGCCAAGGGCATCATCATGCAGACCAGCGGATGCACGGCCGAGGCCGCCTTCGAGGAACTGCGCAGGATCTCCCAGCACCACCAGGTCAAGGTGGCCGACCTGGCCAGGCTCCTGGTCGAGGAGCACCAGCGCAAGTCGAAGGGCTGAGCCTCACCCGATGGCGGCCAGGGCGTCGTCGAGCGTGTCGTAGATCGGCAGGCGCTGGGCCAGCCCTGTGATCCACATCACCTTCGACTTGGAGTATTCGACCCCGATCAGCGCGAACTTCGCGCTCGAGGCCAGACTCGTCTGCCAGTGGTGCACGATCAGGCCGAGCGCGCGCGAGTCCATGAACGTCACTCCGGCCAGATCGAGGATCAGGTCGGTGCCCGCCAACGACAGGTAGTCGGCGAACTGCTCGCGCGTCGTGGCGTCGAGCACGCCATCGACCCGCACCACGGTGACCGAATCGACGGTCGATGACGTCAGGCTCAGAGCCGCCGCGGGCCCGTCGCCGTTTTCCGGCATTGTCACGGAGCAACCCTACTGTCACCACGCCAGAGAGGAATACTTCTGGCGGCACGGGGGACACTTCTCGCGAGGTCCAGCAGAGGGCTTCCGTCTCGAGAGTTGAGCGAGGCGTGCCTCTGCCTGGGCTTTTTCGCTTGGGTGGAGGCCGCCTGCGAGCCATACGAGGAGCAGCCATGGCTGTGCAGGAGTACATCCTCGAGGAGATGAGCGCGGAAGAGCTCCTGGCCGAGATGGTCAGGGAAAGCACCTCCAGCAGCCACCGCGAGCGGCTGCGCGAGCGCATCGTCGAAATGCACCGTCCGCTCGCCATGGAGATCGCCAGGCGATACCGCTACCGGGGCGAACCACTGGAGGACCTTCTCCAAGCCGCATATGTTGGTCTGATGAAAGCCGTCAACGGCTTCGACCCCAGCCTCGGGCACGCGTTCAGGGGTTACGCGGTCGTGACCATGACCGGTGAGGTCAAACGGCACTTCCGCGACCGCACCTGGGCCATCCGGGTGCCGCGCCTCTACCAGGAACGCCGCTCCGAGCTCAACAGGCTCGTCGCCGATCTCAGCCAGGACCTCGGCAGGTCGCCCACCGTCGCCGAACTGGCGGCCAAGATGAACATCACCGAAGAGGACGTCCTGCTCACGCTCGACGCCTCCGCCGCCTACAGCACCCTGTCGCTCGACGCCCCGCTCGGCACCGACGACGACGCGGCCTCGCTCGGCGACGTCATCCCCGAGGACGACGACACGCTGAGCACCATGGTCGACAGGGAGGCCGTCAAGCCGCTCATCGACGCCCTGCCCTCCCGGGAGAAGCACATCCTGCTGCTGCGCTTCTTCGGCAACATGACGCAGGCCGAGATCGCCGCCGAGTTCGGGATCTCGCAGATGCACGTGTCACGCATCCTGCGCAAAGTACTCGATCAACTACGCGCCGAACTCGTCGGCTGAACAGGGGACGGTCGCCGGGTGAACGAGGACGTGGAGCCCCAGCCGGGCCACACGGGCCCGCCCCCCGGCGCGCCCGTGAAACGACTACGCTTCCGGCTGCCGGACCTGCCCCAGGTCCGGCAGTTCGCCGAAGAGGAGGCCCGCGAGGCCGGCATGGCGGAGGACGCCGTCGCCGACTTCGTCATCGCGATCAACGAGATCGCCACCAACGCCGTCACCCACGGCGGCGATCAGGCCCTCCTGCGCACCTGGGCGGCCGGCGGCGACCTGGTCGTCGAGGTTCACGACAAGGGCACCTGGAAACCCGGACCCCTGCCGGGGGCCGTGGGCGGCATGGGGCTCTGGGTGGCCCGCCTGCTCTCCGCGGAGCTGACCGTGCACGCCGGAGAAACCGGCAGCAGCGTCGTCATGCGCTTCCCCGGCAAGGGGTGACCCGGGGAAGGGCGACGCGCGACACCGCGCGCCGCCACATCACCCGGGCGGCGCGCGGACCGCGCGCCATCAGCGCCTGGCGCGGCCACGCCAGCTGCCGGAGCTGCGTACGCTCGCCGTGCCGATGCCCGCCTGGTGCAGAGCCAGCAGGGTCAGCCCCAGCAGGACGAACGTCATACCGGAGACTCCTCCGGGAATGTTCACGCCCAGCAGGTCGAGCAGTAAGCCCAGCCCGAAGACGATCGCCGCGACTATCGCGAGCATGTCAGATCACCTCATCCCGTGGCTGTGGCCCTGGTCGTGCGTCTGTCCGGGCGCCTGACCGGTGCCCTGGCCGGGGGCACCGGTCAGGGCGAGCAGGCGCTCCAGGACGTTCCGGTAGTCGCGCAGCGCCAGCCGCAGATGCTCGGTGTCCTGCGCACCGGTGTCCTTCCAGCCGTCCCGCAGGGCGTCCGTGCGGCTCGTGAGGCTGCTGGTGAACGACTCCACCACCTCGCCGAGCAGACCGTCGGCGCGCCGTACGGCCTCGCCGGGGTCGTCCACGAACGACGCCTGCAGATCGCGCCAGCGCGCCTGCACCTGAGTGGGGTCCTGGTCGAACAGGACGACGTCCTGGGGAGCCGCGTGCGCCGGGACCTCCTCGGGCGCGGCCTGGACGTCGACCGGGCCGGGCCCGGCCGGCATGTCGCCGCCGGTCCTCGCGTACGGGTCCCGGTGGGCGGCGTCGTCACCCGGCTCGGCCGAAGGGGCAGCGCCGGGAACGGCGGAGTCGTACGCGTCGGCGGAGCGCTCCAGCCCTTCGGGGCGGCCGTCGGAGCGCCCCGTGCTCTCGGGACGGCCGGCGACCGGCCCTCCGGCCTCCTCGCCGGGCCTGCGGTCCGCGACCGCCCGGTCGTCGTCACGGTCGTCGTCACGGTCGTCGCCGCGGACCCCGTCAGCGCGTTGCGACGGCACCTTCAGCTCATCGTGGCTGTTCCTCATCACCCTCACCGTCCTCGCGTGGTCTCGTGCAGCAGCTCCTCGAACAGCGCGCGGTAGTGGACCATGGCCTGCCGGAGCTCCTCCGTGGAGGCCTGCTTCTTGGCCGCCCGCCCGCTGATCTCGTGAGCCGCCCTGTAGTGATCGAGGGTCTCCCCATGCCCCACCGACAGGTCGGACAGCCGCTGCTCGAAGTCCTCCGTCGGATAACCCCGCTCCGCCATGACCGCGGTGACCAGCTGGTCCGCCTCGGTCACCGCGAAGCCCGGCGCGTCCACGAAGCGCTCCTGCACCTCGGTCCACCGGTTGGCGTACGTCTCTCGCGACTCCTGCGGCAGGGGACGGATGTCGAGCTCGGAATGCCGCTGCTCGCGGTCGAGCAGCTCCTGCTCGGCGTCGCGGCGGTTGTCATGGTCTGCGACTATGCGCTCGTACTCGGGGCCGAAACGCTCACGGAGATGATTACGGCGCTTCTGCTGCTGCACGACGTAGGCAACTGCGGCGAGCGCCACCACCGCGATGACGACGACGGCCACCCAGATGTAGGTGGTCATGATGTTCGCCTCCGGTCTCTTTGTCGAGACCAGCGACTTCCCGGTAGAGCCGTGCCGAAACTTTTGCCCTCAGTTGGCTTCGAGCGCCCTTCGCGCCGCGGCCAGCACCGTTGCGACATGTGAGCCCGCTGGTGAAGCGGGGACCTCGCTGAATCCCGCATCGGCGTCGTACCGCACGTCCAGCCCTTCGTCCACCAGCCGCTGCGCCCAGCGCAGCGCCGTGTTCAGCCGGTCGGACGCCGGCGGCTTCCCCTGAGCGGCCGCCGACAGATTACGCAGATTGGTGGCGGGCCCTGACTGGACGTGCGCGCGGGCCAGCTTCCACGGGACGGCGGCGCGGTGGTCGAGCATCGGCTTGGCCAGCCCGGCGGCCCGCTTGGCCTGCAACACCCCGGACGTGCTGACACCGAAGTGAGCGGCCAGCTCCTGCACGCTCCTCCCCTCGGCGACCAGCCTGGCCAGCTCATCCCGATCAATGGTCGGCTTACGCCCCACCGGCCCCCTCCGCTCCCGCTCTCCGTGTACGCGTGCACCTTCGATGTGCGCTAAGGTTATGACGTCCCGCCCCGCAGGGGGCGGCCGACACAACCGGGACGTAGCGCAGCTTGGTAGCGCACTTGACTGGGGGTCAAGGGGTCGCAGGTTCAAATCCTGTCGTCCCGACGGTAGGGCAAAGCCCGTCATCTGGAGAGTTCTCCAAGATGACGGGCTTTCGTCGTTCCCGGTCCGGTCACCGGTCACCGTCGATCCGCCGGAGTCGGGGATCTTCACGACCTACCAGGTTACAGGGAGGCGGTGCACTCCATAGATGCTCATGTCCGAGCGCATCGGCACCTCCTCGGGTGTTACCGCCAGGCGCAGGCCAGGCAGGCGCCGCAGCAGCGCAGGGTAGGCGATGCGCATCTCGGCGCGGGCGAGCTGCTGGCCGAGGCACTGGTGGATGCCGTGGCCGAAGGCGAGGTGCCCGCCGGCGGGCCGGGTGAGGTCGAGCCGTTCGCCGTCGGGGAAGCGGGAGGGGTCGCGGTTGGTGGCGGGCAGATGGATGGCGACGTTCTCGCCCGCCTCGATGGCGACGCCCTCGATCTCCGTGTCCTCCAGCGCGGTGCGTACCGGGCCGGGGTGGATGATCGTGAGGTGGCGCAACAGTTCCTCGACGCCGTTGTCCACGGCCGAGGGGTCGTCGCGCATGGCGGCGAGCTGGTCGGGGTTGGTGAGCAGCGCGTAGGTGCCCAGGCCCAGCATGTTGGCGGTCGTCTCGTGTCCGGCGGCCAGCAGCAGGACCCCGACCCCGGCGAGCTCCTCGTCGTTCAGCTCTCCGCTCTCGACGAGTCCGCTGAGCAGGTCGTCGGCCGGTTCCTTGCGCTTGTGCTGGATGAGTGCGCCCAGGTAGGCCCAGATCCGCCGCATCGCCGCCCGGGCGTCGTCGGCCTTGGTCTCGAGGTTGACCAGGACGTTGGAGTCCTCCTGGAACTGCGCACGATCTTCGTACGGCACCCCGAGCAGCTCACAGATCACCAGCGACGGAATCGGCAGCGCGAACGCCTGCACGAGGTCCATGGTGCCGCCGGCGGCCTCCATCTCGTCCAGGCAGGCGTTGGTGGTCTCCTCGATCCTGGGTTCGAGCAGCTTCATCCTGCGTACGGTGAAGTGCCCGGCCAGCAGCTTGCGGAAGCGCGTGTGCTCGGGGGCGTCCATGCGCAGGAAGAACCCGGGCGGGACCCGGAACTCCTTGACCAGCTCCATCCGGGCCGGGATCACCGGGTGCGCTCCCTCCGGCCGGTTGCTGAAGTGCGGGCTCGCCAGGACCGCGCGGGCAGCCGTGTGGCCGGTCACGAGCCAGCCTTGGTGGCCGTCGGCGAACGTCAGACGGTGTATCGCCCCCTGTTGCCGGAGTGATGTGACTTCGTCGGGCGGGTCGAGCGGGCGCTGGCGGACGGTGGGCAGGGTCAGTTCGGGCATGTTCTGGCTCCTTCCGAGCTCCATCGCCATAAAACAGCATTGAATGCAATTTTTTAACGCATGAAAAACATCAGCTCATGCACCATGGTGCTGCGATGGGTGGGACTGCAGGACGCGAGAAGCCTGCATGCGCCGAATGCTGATCGAGGCGATGCTGAAGCCAGATCGAGAGGCGAGCCGGCTGCCTGGGATCAGGTTCCATGCGTTCCAGGGCGTGACTCAGCCTTCGGGCACACGTACGGTCTAGAGCACCTTCCGGGCTCCCGGCAGGGCGCGCACCAGGTATGCCGTCGCCCAGCACAGCGGCAGTCCGATGGCGGTGAGCAGCGCGGCCTTCGCGATCGCGGGCGCCTCCACGCCGCTCAGGGCGTAGCCCAGGCCGACCAGGACGGCCGGGTGGATGACGTAGACGGTGAAGGCGTGCGCCGACAGGAACCGGCGCAGGCGGTCACGACGTGCAGCTGACCCTTGACCTTGACAGCGAGGTCCCGATCTATCAGCAGATCCGGGACCGGATCGTGGAGGGGATCGCCAGACGGCAGGCGGGCGAAGGTGATCCGTTACCTTCCACGCGGCAACTGGCCGCCGATTTCGGCATCAACTTCCACACCGTGAACAAGGCCTAGGCCTACGACCTCCTGCGACAGAGGGCGTCATCCGGATCAACCGCAAGAGCGGGGCGGTCGTACGGCGGGACGCCACGACCGGACCGCCCGAGGCGGCCTTCATCGACGACTGGGAGGAACGCGTGCGCGTGCTGCTGGCGGAGGCCACCGTTCAGGGCATGACCCGGCAGGAGGTGCTGCGCCGGTGCGAGGCGCTGCTGTTGGGTTTCGAGGAGCACACATGATCGTGATCCTCTGCACCGGCCTGGTCGTCATCGCGCTGGTCACGGCCCTGGTGCTGGTGCTTCCCGCGCTGGCCAGGCCCACCCTGCCGTTCGGAGTGCGCGTGAGCGCCGAGCGGGTGGACGATCCGGCCGTCATCGCCGCGCGTCGTTCCTACGCGCGCCTGACCGTGGCGGCGGGCGCGCTCGTCGCGGTGGTCACGATCCCGGTGCTGCTGGTCACGCGGTCCGCCGCCGGGATCGGCGTCACCACGTCGGTGCTGGCGGTCCTGGACGTGCTGGTGTTCCACCGCGCCCATCGCATGATCCGCACCGCCAAGCTCACCGGAGGGTGGGCTGCCGAGCGACGCCAGGGCGTCGCCGTGGACACCACCTTCCGTACCGACCCGGTCCGGGTGCCGTGGCCGTGGGCCCTTCCCGCCCTGGCCGTCGTCCTCCTCACCGCGGGCATCGGCTGGGCGCGTTACGGCACCCTGCCGGCCACGCTGCCACCGCTGTTCGGGTACGCCACCGAACCCGCGCGGCGTGAGCCCACGACCGTGCTGAGCGCGTTCCAGCCGGTGATCTTCCAGCTCGCCCTCATCCTGATCGTCGTCGCCGTGGTCCTGGTCGTGCTGCGCGCCCGTCCCGACCTCGATGCCGCCAGGCCCAAGGGCTCGGCCCGCCGCTACCGCGTCTACCTGCGCGGCATGGCGGTGATGTCGCTGCTGAGCGCGGCCTGCCTGAACCTCAGCCTGCTTCTCGGGGCGCTGCACCTGTGGGAGATCGTCCCTCCCACGATCGTCTGGCAGGTGACCGTCTATGCCCCCCTCGTCGTGCTGGTGGGCGGCTGGGTGACGTGGGAGATCAGGGTGGGCCAGGCCGGGCACCGGCTGCCCGCCCTGCCGGGCGAGGAGCAGGAGGACTCGGGGCTCGGCCAGCGCGACGACGACCACCACTGGTTCCTGGCCGGCGCCGTCTACGTCAACCGCCGCGATCCGGCCCTGCTCGTGCACGATCGTCTCGGCTCCTCATCGTGGACCCTCAACCTCGGCCATCCGATCGCCTGGCTCCTGCTCGGCGTCCTCGCCGTCGCCCTGATCGTGTTGGCGGGGCTGCTGCTGGCGGGTGTCGTGTGATCTGCCCGGAAGCACAGTTTCCGCCGAATCCTGCGAGGCGGGCCCGTCGCCCCCATCTGACGCGCCCTTCCGAGGTCACACGCGAGGAGCACCCGTCCGAGACGGCTCAGGGGAGGACACTCGCAGGGGTACGCGCGGCGTGATGCAGGCGGGCGGCGTCCTGGCTGGGGGGCATGCCGAACTGGCGGCGGTATTCCCGGCTGAACTGTGACGGGTTGTCATAGCCGACCCGGTGGCAGACTCCCGTGACGTCGTTCGGGTGGACGGCGAGCAGCAGCCGGGCCTCCTGCAGCCGGATCTGCTTCTGGAACTGGATGGGGCTCATCGCGGTCACCGCGTGGAAGTTGCGGTAGAAGGCCGAGACGCTCATGCCGGACAGCCTCGCCACGTCCTCGACCCGGAAGCGTTGCGCGTAGTGCTCGCGGATCCAGCGCACGGCACGGGAGATGTGGCTCAGACCGCTGTCGGCGAGGCCGAGCTGGCGGACCGTCGCACCCTGCTCGCCGGTGATCACGCGCCACAGGATCTCGCGCTTGATCAGCGGGGCCAGCACGGCCCGGTCGCGAGGCTCGTCGAGCAGGCGCAGCAGCCGGACCACCGCGTCGAGCAACTCGGCCGGAGCGTCGCTGACGGCGATCCCCGGCGACGCGCCGCCACCGGTGGGGGGAAGGTCGCCAGGCCCGGCCGCCAGCAGCAACTCGGCGACGGCGGACGGTTCCAGGGTGAGCCCGAAGCCCAGCGCCGGCTGCTCGGGGTTCGCCTGAAGGAACTGGCCGGTGATCGGCAGGTCGACCGACGCTACCAGGTACTGTCCGGCGCCGTACTCGAAGATCCGGTCGCCCAGCGCGAGGCGCTTGGCGCCCTGGGCGATGACCGCCAGCACCGTGCCGGACATCGAGAGCGCCGGCGGGTCAGAACGGTCGATCTTCGAGACGAGGACACCGTCGATGGCGGTGGTCCAGTCGGGCCGGGCATGCCGGGCCAGCTGATCGCGGAGTTCTTCGAGCCGCATGTGGCCATTGCAACACGATTCCGGGGCATGGTTCCCGTACGCGAGAGGATCGTGCAAGTACGGGCGAGGATCGTTCTAACGTTCTCGCAGGTCAAGCCGGTTGAATGGAATCACCTCATTCCACCACCGCCACGGACCGGGCACCGATCGGCTCGCCCGAGACCCCGCCCCCGCCGCATGGCGCCGCCTTGTTGTTCAGGCACGGACACGTACGCAGGAGGAACACACCATGAAGGTCGCCGTCATCACGGGCGCCAGCTCCGGCATCGGACAGAGCGCCGCCATCGAGATCGCCAAGCGCGGAACCGGGGTCATCCTGACCTACGGCACCAACGCGCGAGCAGGGCTGGATACGGCCGCCGCCATCGAGAAGGAGGGCGGCAGGGCCGTCGCGCTGCCGCTGGACCTCGGCGATGTCGGCACCTTCGCGGCCTTCCGCGACACGGTGGCCGGCGTGCTGCGCGACACCTGGCAGCGCGACACCTTCGACCACCTGGTGAACAACGCCGGTCACGCCGAAATGTCGTTGATCGAGGACACGACCGAGGAGACCTTCGACAGGCTCATGCGGGTCCTGCTCAAGGGGCCGTACTTCCTCACGCAGCGGCTGCTGCCCCTGATGGCGGACGGCGGGGCCATCGTCAACACGAGCAGCAGTTCGTCGGGTACGGCGGGCTTGGAGCCCGGCTACTCGGCCTACGCGTCGATGAAGGGCGGGCTTGACGTGCTGACCCGGTACATGGCCAAGGAATTCGCCACGAGAGGCATCCGCGTCAACGCCGTCTCACCCGGTCCGACCCGCACCCGGCTCGGCGGCGACGCCTTCACCCGGTTCCCCGAGGTCGTCTCGGCCCTCGCCGCGAAAACCGCGTTCGGCCGGGCCGGCGAACCCGACGACATCGGCGCGATGATCGCCGCACTGGTCTCCGACGAGAGCCGCTGGGTCACCGCTCAGAACATCGGGATCTCGGGCGGCTTCAACCTCTAGACGCCCCCGGCCGAGCGGTCCCTCGACCGCGCCCGGATCCACCGCGGGCAGGGACCTGAGGCGCTGGGGACGTCGCGGCGTGCGGGACCCGGCTGGGGTCCCGCACGCCGCGTTCGTCTCATGCGGGATCCAGGACGGATGCGGTCAGAGAAACAAGCTGCCAGTGGGCATGCCGTGACCTATCAAGATGGCCAGGCGGTCCGACAAGGCGAAGGCGGTCATGTCGCCGTCGGTGAGCGTCCAGTGGAACGCCGCCGGACGTGCCCGATGCCCATTCCGCAGCCTCGCGATCACCCCTGATTCGGCGCATGGTTTAGGGGTGTCCGCGCTGTACGAGCGCGATTAGCCTTGGCTTCATCGAGCTCGCACGCGGAATATGCAACGCCAATCCCAGGAATGGGAATCTCGTCGACACCGTGCTCTTAGGGGGATCATAATGCTGAGCTCCGTTGAGATTGTTGTTGGTCTTTTCCCAGGCCAGGGGGCATATATTCCGGGTGCTTTAGCTCGGTTACGCGCGCATGATCCCGAGGCCGCTCAGGCGATCGAAACCATTGACGCGGTGGCCGACGGCATTATCGGAAAAGGTCTGAGCCAGGCCTTCTCCGATAATACCGCCGGCCAATTGCTTGATGCGGCGCCGGACGTGTTGCAACTCGCTGTTTTCGCCACGTCGGTCGCGGCCTTTCGTACGCTGTCCGATCAGGGGGCGAGGTTCAGCGTGCTCGTCGGGCACAGTCTCGGCGAGATCGCGGCCCTGGTCGCCGGTGGCGCGCTGGACGTCGCCGAGGGCGCAGAGATCCTCTGCCACCGGATCACCGTGCTGCGGGAGCATGACACCAGTGGGGGCGGGCTGCTGGCGCTGGGCTGCGCGCCCGACCGGGCCCAGCGCATCCTCGATCTGCTCCCGACCTCCGGCACAGTCGTTGCGGTGGACAACGGGCCGGGACAGACGGTGGTCACGGGGACGGCCGACGCGCTGCGCCGCACGGCGACGATCGCCGCCGCGATCGGGCTGCCGTCAACCGCACTGCACTCGCCGCATCCGTTCCACAGTCCGCTGCTCGCCCAGGCGCGGCAGGAACTGGCCAGCCGGCTCAGCGGATACAGCAGGAGGCCCCTGCGCGTTCCGGTCTTCTCACCTGTGCTCGGCCGCTACTACCGTGACTCCGACGACCTCGGCGAGTTGCTCGCCTCGCACCTCGTCACACCGGTGCGGTTCGGGCCCACTGTGGAGCGGCTGCACCGCTCGGGCGCCGGCGTCTGGGTGGAAGTGGGCGCGGGGCGCGCGCTGACCTCCCTGGTCCGCTCGATTGAGCCGGCCGCCTCCGTGCACACGCCGCTGCTGCCGGACCTGGACACGCTCCGCGAGACCGGACAGTACCTGGCCCCCGCAGCCGAGTCACGGACGGCCCGGCACACCGGCGCGACCGCCGCGAACCCGCCCGCGCCCGCGGCCATGACACCGGAGACGGGCACGTCTCCCGCGACACCGCCGCGGGAGACGAGCACGCCCTTCGCGTCCGTTCCGACGCAGCGGACGTCCGTGCCGCCCGCGCCGACGCCGCCGGTGGAGACGTCCGCGGGGCCACCGGCGAGGGAAGCGGTCGCCGCCCGGGTACGTGATCTCTACGCCACCACGCTGGAGTACCCCGAGGAGGTCTTCGAGGACGGCGCCGAGCTGGAGGCCGACCTCGGCGTCGACTCGGTCAAGCGGGTGGAGCTGATGGGAAGGCTCGGCGTGCTGTTCCAGCTGGGCCCGCCGCCTGACGACATGCGGATGGCCGACTACCGGACGTTCGGCCAAGTGGTGGACTTCGTCATCGACTCGCTTGCCAGGGCGGGCACGACATGAGGGGCTTCCAGGGCCGTGTCGCTCTCGTCACCGGCGGCGCGGGCAGCGTGGGCGCGCGCATCGTACGCTCGCTCGCCGAGGCCGGAGCCAAGGTGGTCGTCAACTGCTTCCACTCGTACGACGAGGCCAGGACCCTCGCGGCCGACCTGGGCGACGGCGTCGAGGTGATCAGGGCGTCCGTGGCCAAGCCGGACCAGGTCCGGCGGATGTTCGACCAGGTCGACGCCACCCACGGACGGCTGGATCTGCTGGTGAACAACGCCGCCGGCGGGACGTTCGCCGCCTGGGACGAGCTGACGGAGGAGCACCTGGACCAGGCGTTCGACGTCAACGTCAAGGGCGCGCTCTGGTGCGCGAGGGCGGCCCGCCCGCTGCTGGCCCGATCCCGCGCGGGCTGCATCGTCAACGTCTCCTCGCTCGGCGCGTTGTACGCCCCGGCCAACTACCTGCCGATCGGGCTGTCCAAGGCGGCTCTGGAGGCGCTGACCCGCTATTTGGCGGCGGAGTTCGCCCCGGACGGCATCCGCGTGAACACCGCCTCCGTCGCGCTCATGGACAATCCGGTCGGCCGTATGTTCCCGGGATTCGAGTCGGTGAGCGCCAATCTGGTGGCGGCCACCCCGCTGGGGCGGCTGGCCACTCCGGAGGATCTGGCCGACCTGGTCCTGCTGCTGGCCTCTTCCGGCGCGGGATGGATCACCGGGCAGACCGTGGTGGCGGACGGCGGCATGTCGTTGCAGCGCCGCGCCACGTCCCCGGACCCGGAGCCGGGACCAGAACCGGGACCGGAACCGGAACCGGAACCGGGACCGGAACCGGAACCGGAACCGGTGCCGGAACCGGAGCCAGGAGCCGAACCGGAGGCGTACTCCGATCAGGACGCGGATCCGATCGCGGTGGTCGGCATGGGGCTGGCCGTGCCGGGGGCCAGTGACCCGGACGCGTTCTGGTCGCTGCTCATGGAGGGTGCGGAACTGTTCGTCGACGTCCCGGCCGATCGCTGGTCGATGGCGGGCTTCCACGACGAAGACCCGAGCGCCGCCGACAAGAGCTACCAGCGTCGCTCGGGCTTCATCACCGGCTTCACGCCGCACTCCGAGCTGGCCGCCGAGCAGCCGGACGACGGGCTCGACTTCACCACGCTGTGGCTGAGGCACAGCGTTCACCAGGCGCTGGAGGGCGTGGCCAGGCGGGACGGCGACACGTACACCGCCTGTTTCGGCTTCACCCCCGACGGCAGCCAGCACCTGCAGGAAGCGCTCATCCGCGAGGAACTGGGTGAGGTTCCCGACTCCGTGCTGTGGCACGGTGACGCCAACCGATCGCAGCCGTTCCCGCACCGGATCGGCGCCAGCGCCATCGAGGGCCTGCTGCCTGCGGGGACCCGGCTGCTCATGGTGGACACGGCGTGCTCGTCCTCGTTGTACGCGATCGACCTGGGACTGCGTGACCTGCTGTCCGGCCGCGCCGACGTCGCCGTGTGCGGCGGAGCGTTCGCGCTGGTCCCCAGCGGGTCGGTGCTGTTCTCCAAGCTGTACGGGCTGTCCAGGAGCGGAGAGGTGCGCGCGCTCGACAGGACCGCCGACGGCGTGCTGTTCTCCGACGGAGCGGGCGCCGTGGTGCTGAAGCGGCTGTCCAGGGCCCTTGCCGACGGCGACACCGTGTACGGCCTGATCGCCGGGGTCGGCCTGTCCGCCGACGGCAAGGGCAAGGCCATCTACGCGCCGTCCAGCGCGGGCCAGGAACTGGCCGTCGCCCGCGCACTGGCCAAGTCGCACGTCGAAGCCGGAGACGTCGACTGGGTGATCGCGCACGCCACCGGAACCCCTGCGGGCGACGAGGCCGAGTTCCTGAGCCTGCGCGCTGCCTACACCGGGACGCATCCGGTGCAGGTGACCTCGAACAAGTCCCTGATCGGCCACACGGGCTGGGCGGCCGGGGTGGTGTCGGTCATCCACGCCCTTCTGGGGCTGCGGCACGAGGTCATCCCCGCCCAGCACCGCTTCTCGGCGGCCCCGGACAGCTTCGGCCTGGAGTCGTGCAACCTGGAGATCCCCGCGCGACCTGTGCCCTGGCCGGCGCGGCCCGACCGGCCGCGCACCGTGGCCGTGTCCGGCTTCGGCTTCGGCGGCACCAACGCGCACATGCTGATCCAGGAGTTCCGGCCGGACTGTCGCGGCAAGGCCGGCTACGGGGCCAGAACCGGCGAGCCCATGGTGATCGTCGACTGGTCGGCGCACGTGCCCGGCGCCGAGGGCAACGCGCAGGTCGCGGAGTGGGCGCAGGGCAGGAACATCCTGCCGAACTCGTTCGGCGACCGCTACCCGAGCCCGCCGTTCGCCCGGCTGCGCCTGCCGGCCTCCACGATCCGGGCGACCGACCGCACCCAGCTCATGATCATCGAGTGCATGCACCGGATGGACCTCCGGGTGCGCGAATTCTGCCGGCGGCACAGCCGTACCACCGGGGTGGTGGTGGGCCACACCGGGCCCACCAGGAACGCGGTCCTCTACGCGATCCGCGCCCACCTGGACGAGCTCGACCGCCAAGCCGTCCCCAACGCGCGGGAACTGCGTGAACGCGTCACCGGGCTGATCGCCGCTCCTGACGAGGACTCCTTCCCCGGCGAGATGCCCAACGTCATCCCGGCGCGGCTGTGCAGCTACTTCGACCTGCGTGGGCTCAACATCGCCGTGGACGGCGGCGGAGCGTCGCTCGCCGACGCCTTCGAGGTCGCCGAGTGCTACCTGGACTCCGGCGACGTGGACGTGGTCCTGGTCGCCGGGAGCAACGGCAACAGTCTTGCGTCCTGGGGCCGCCTGCTGGGTAGCGGGGAGATCGGCGAGGGGACGTTCCTGTTCGCGATCACCCGGAAGTCGCTGGCGCTGGCCGAGGGTCTCCCGGTGCTCGCCGAGGTGTCCGTGGAGTCCGCCGTGAAGGAGATGCTGGAGGCGATCGCATGACCCGCCCGAACTTCCTGGGCGCGCAGGGCGGGCGCGAGCTGATCGCCTTCCTGAGCGGCGAGCAGAGCCAGACGACGATCGAGCTCAGGGCCGACCGGCTGTCGAGCCCCCGGGTGATCCGGCTCAGCAGGCAGCAGAAAGCTGCTCCTCTGCTGGACCGCCACGTGATCGAGCTGGCGCCCGCCCCGCGCAGGCCCGTCCGCTCCGCCCCGCCCGCGATCCCGGAGGACGCGGTGGTGCTCACCAACTCCGCCGCATTCCGCGCCGCGCTGGCCCACCAGGACGGTCAGGCACCCCGGCACGTACGGGTGCTGGTGGACGCCACCGACCCCAGCCTGCGCGAGGACCGGTGGTCCGACCGGGTGCGGGAGCTGCTCGAGTTGCACGAGCGCACGTTCATGACGGCCAAGGAGTGCGCGCCGCGCCTGGCGGGCGGCTCGTTCGTCGTGAGCGTGGTGGGCGGCGTCACCGCGGCGGGGGTGCCGCTGCCCCTCACCGGGTTGTTCACGGGCCTGGTCAAGAGCCTGGCGCTGGAGCTGCCGGACACCTGCGTACTCGCCACCGTGCACGAGGCGGCGCCTTTGGAGGAGGTGCTGGCCACAGTGAGCGCCGAGCTGGGCGCCGCCCAGCTCCTCCCGGTGACCTATCACGCCGGCGGTCGCCGGCTCACCCCGCGAGCGGTGCCCGCCGAGGCGACGCCGGACGGGATGCCGGCGCTGAGCGAGGACTCCTTGGTGGTGGCCGCGGGCGGGGCGCGCGGCATCGGCGCACCGATCCTCACGGCGCTGGCCGTGCGACACCGCCCGCGCATCGTGATCCTGGGCAGCTCCGAGCCGCCCGGCGACTCCCAGAAGCTGCCCGAGCGCAGCACGTTCATCAGGGCCCGGCTCAACGGGCCGAACCGGGTCGGCGTGGCCGAGGCGAACGCCAGGTACGACCGGCTGCTCGAGCAGCGGCAGGTCCGCGACACACTCACCGAGCTGGAACGGCTGTCCGGGCCCGGGCGGGTCCGCTACCTGCGCTGCGACCTGCGGGACCCGGCCGCGGTGCGGCGGGCCGTCGACGCTGTGAGCGGCCCCATCGACCTCCTGCTCAACATCGCCGGCACCAACCGGGCCTCCGATGTCACCGCGAAGTCGGTCGCCGACTTCCGCGCGGTGCGTGACCTCAAGGTGCACACGTACCTGAACCTCAAGGAGGCGCTGCGCGGGCGGGAACCGCGCCGCTGGTGCAACTTCGGCTCGTTCATCGGGCTGACCGGCCAGCGCGGCGAGACCGACTACGCCGCGGCCAACGACTTCCTCAACATGGCCGCGATGAGCGCCGAGAACGAGTTCACCATCGGCTGGACCCTCTGGCGGGACGTCGGGCTCGGCGCCACCCCGCTGATGCGGGCCTTCCTCGACGAGATCGACGCGTACACCCCGATGCCGACCGAGGAAGGCGTCGACCACTTCCTCACCGAGCTGAGCGCCGTGCGGGACGCGCCGGCCACGGTGTTCCTGGGCGACAAGGAACGCGAGCTCGTCAGGGGCATCCGTCCGGAGTTCCTGGACTTCTGCATGGGCGAGGTGCGAGCGCTGCCGTACATCGACACGGTGCTGCGCCGCGACACCACGGAGCTGGTCGCCGAGCGTACGTTCACCCTCGACAGGGACGGTTATCTGGAGTTTCACCAGGTGAACGGCTATCCGACCCTGCCTGGCACCTTCGTGCCCGAGTTGGCCGCGCAAGCCGCGGTGTCACTGGTGCCGAACCGGGTCCCGGTCGTCTTCGAAGACCTGCGGCTGGAGTCGTTCCTGCGGATCTACCGGAAGGACCGGCCCGAGGTCAAACGGCTCACCGCCACGCTGTTGCGCACCGACGAGCGCGAGTCGGTGGTCGCCGTCCGCGTGCAGGGCGACGTGGTGGCGCCGAACGGCGTCACCGTCGCCCGCGACAGGCTGCACTTCTCGGTCACCGTACGGCTGCGCGACGCTCCCGTACCCGGCCCGAGGTGGACGCACTGGGACGAGCACGGCGGCAAGCCCCTCCGCGACCCCTACCATGTGCCAGGGTCGGACGTGCTCCTGCGCGAGGTGTTCCGGTCGACCACCGACACCCGGACGCACCCGCTGGGACGGCGAGGGCGGCTCGCGCTCGACGTGCCCGCATTGCGACGCTGGTTCCCCGGCCTGCTCGTCCCCTCCGTCTCGCTGGACGGCCTGGTGCGCGTGGCCGTTCTGCACACCGTCGCGGACCGCTGGACGCCCGTCGCGATTCCGCGCACGGTCCGGCGTATCGACCTGTACGGCGGCCACACCGACCTGACGCTCGCCGCGCTGGCCGAACCGGTCGAGCTCTACGTCACCCCCGTCGACCTCGACCTGGAGGATCCCGAGCCCGAGAACCGGGCGATCGCGGTGGCCGCCGACGGCGAGGTGCTGCTCCAGGTCAAGGACATCTCGGGCGCCATCGTCGGCTACGTGGACCAGGAGACCGGCGAATACGTCGACAGGGAACGATTCGACCGCGAGGAGCGCTCATGACACGCCAGGGAACCTGCCCTGTCGCCCACGGCCCTGCCGGGCTGCCGGTGATCGGTGACGCCATCTCCTACTTCAGGGACCCGCTGACCTACACCCTGCGCATGCAGGAACGCGACTCGGTCGTGTCGGTCAAGCTGCCCATCCCGTTCGTGCAGGTCACCGAGCCAGAGGCGATCGAGCGGGTGTTGCGTACCAACCCGGACAACTATGTGCGGGGCAAGCTCTACCGCGGATTCTCCGGCGTCATGGGCTCCGGTCTGCTGACGCTCGACACCGACCAGTGGCGCAGGCCACGCAGGGCGGTCCAGCCCGCGTTCAGCCCGGAACGCGTCCGCGGCAACGCGCGCGAAGCCGTCGGCGCCGTCGAGGAGATCATCCGCCGCTGGACGGCGCACGCGGACTCCGGCGTCGTCGTGGACGTGGCGCCCGACCTGATGGACGTCGCCTCCAGGGTCCTGGGCATGGCGCTGATCAGCCGAGACCTGTCGGGCACCGACTACGCACGAGCCTCCGCGATCGCCAACAAGGTCATCTACAACCGCACGATCATGGCGTTGCCCACCATGATCCCTGCCTTCGTGCCCACCCGGCACCACCGCGAACGGAGGTGGGCGAACCGGGTGCTCGACGGCATCATCCACGGGGTGATCCGCTCACGCCGCGCCGGCGGCGAGTACGGCGACGACGCCGCAGGTCAACTGCTCGGCGCCGGCCTGTCCGAGGCCGAGGTGTCGGACAACCTCCGCACCCTGCTGCTGGCCGGCTCCGACACCACCGGCCAGGCGCTCGCCTGGACCATGTACGAGCTGGCCAGGCACCCCCAGGCCCGCCGCGCCGTCGAGCGCGAGGTGGACGAGGTGCTCCGGGGACAGGCGCCCGCCCCCGATCAGTTGGGCGACCTGGTGCAGACCACGGCCGCGATCAACGAGGCGCTGCGCCTGCACCCGCCGGTCTGGCAGTTCCCCCGCGACGCCGTCGAGCCGGACTCCCTGGCCGGTCGCGAGGTTCCGGCGGGGACGACGGTCCTGCTCAGCGTGTACGGCACGCACCGCTCACCCGAGCACTGGTCCGACCCGGAGACCTACGATCCCCGGCGTTTCCTCGACGACACCCAGAGCAAGCGGCACAAGCACGCCTTCCTGCCGTTCGGCGGCGGGCGGCGCATGTGCATCGGCAAAGGGCTGGCGATGGCCACGCTGGTGACCGCGGTGGCCATGCTGTCGCAGCGCTACCGGCTGCGGCTTTCCGGCACGCACACCGTCCGCAGCGGACACTACGTCACCCTGTTCCCCAGCGGCGGGATCCCCGCGGTCGTGCAGGAGCGGACGTGACGACCCCCGAGCCGGTCCGCCCGCACCTGGTGTCCTTCGACACCGACTCCTTCGTCCGGCCCGTTCACCGCATGGTCTGGGAGCCTGTGCCGCACCCGCTTCCGCCTTCCACCCCCGTGGCGCGGCGGCTGCTGGTCATCGGCTCCGACGCGGAGCTGGCCGCAGAGGTGGCGAGCGCGCTCGACGCGGACCTCTGTGTGCCCGGCCGCGAACCCGAGCGGGACGACTGGGACGGGATCGTCGACCTGAACGTCGTGGGCGTCCCCTACCGGTTCGACGGCGGGGAATGGCGGGACGCGCTGGCCAGGACGACCCGGATGGTGCAGCGCAGATACGGTGCCTGGGGAGCCGACCCGCGCGCCGACCGGTCCTGCTACGTCGCCGTCACCGCCATGGGCGGGCTGATGGGCTACCACGATGGGCCGATCGGCTCCCCGCTGGGCGGGATCTGGGCCGGATTCGCCAAGTGCCTGCCCCGCGAGCTGCCCAACCTCGCGGTGAAAGTCCTGGACGTGGACGCCGCCGGGCAGGCCCGCCTGTCGGAGCTGCTGACGGCCGAGCTGGCGGCCTGGGATCTGTTCGAGATCGGCTACCGGCAGGGGGTCCGCCATGCCTTGGCCGCGCGGCCGAGCCCGGAACCGCCGCCCCGCGTCGAGCTGGGTTCCGATGACGTGGTGCTGATCTCGGGAGGCGCCCGTGGCGTCGGCTTCGCGCTGGCCCGCGGGGTCGCGGAGGAGTTCGGCTGCCGGATCGTGGTGACCGGCCGCGGCGAACTTCCGGCCGACGCCCGCTGGCTGACCATGGACGACGCCGGCTACTCCGAGTACTGCCGGGCCAGAGTGCGCTCCGCCCGCACCGCCAGGGAACTGCGGGACGTACGCGCCGCGCTCAAACGCGAGACCGAGCTGCGGCAGGTCGGCGCGAACCTGGCGGCTGCCCGGCGGGACGGCCTGCGCATCACCTACGAGCCGTGCGACTGCGTGCGGCCGGAACAGGTCGACGCGTTGTTCGCCCGCATCCCCGAGCCCAGCGTGATCATCCACAACGCGGGCATCGACCTGCCGACCAGGCTCGACAACAAGAGCCCGGAAGAGGTGGTCCGAACGGTCGACGTGAAGGTGACGGGCTTCGCCAACCTCACCCGCGCGGTGCTCCGCGCGCGGCGGGACACGGTCAAGGTGTTCTGCAACGTCGGCTCGCTGGCCGGGCGGATGGGCGGCATGATCGGGCAGATCGACTACGCCGCGGGCAACGAGGCCCTGACCAGGCTCGGGTTCTGGGCGCGCAACACCCACGGGCTGCCTGTGCAGACATTGTGCTGGCCGACCTGGGAGCGGCTCGGGGTGATCGCCAACTATGACGCGGCGGTCCGCTACGTGTCCACTGTCGACCCGGCTGAGGGAGTCAGGCGGTGGATCCGCGAACTGCGCTCAGGCGGCACCGGGGAGGTCATGTTCATCGGCCAGATCGGCAGCGCGCTGGTGCCCACCCAGCTCCGTGGCTTCAGGCTCTTCACCGGGCATCCGGACCTGCCCAGGTTGCACGGGCTCGCGCACTTCCTGGGTGCGGTCGAGCTGTTCGAGCCGTCTCGCGAGCTGCGCAGCAGCGTGGTCCACACACCGGGCGCTCATCCGTGCCTGGCCGAGTTCACCGTCGACGGACGTGCCGCGTTGCCGATCTCGGTGTTGATCGAGCAGGCGTGCTCGGTCGCCGACTGGGTCGTGCCGCCGGACCGCCCGCCCCAGCACCTGGCCGAGGCGCGGGACGTGAAGGTCCGGCTGCCCGCGCTGATCCTGGCCCCGAGCGGTAGCCGGTTCACCACCCGGGCGCTGGGCGAGACCACGGAGCAAGGCTGGAGCGTCCAGGTCACGATCACGGCCGAGACCGGGGAGACGGCCGCGTCGCTGCGGCTGCTCTACAGGTCGTCGCCGCCGGTGCCTCCGCAGCCCATGCCGCCGACGGTCACGCACGGCGTGGCCCCTTCCGGCGGCCGGCTGGACTGGTCAGGGCTGGTCCTCGGCGCGGGAGACGCGCTGCCCACGGTGACCGCAGCCGACCTGTGGACGTCGCCGTTCCCGCCGGAGCACGGAATCGCCCCCGCCGCGCTCGACGTCATGGTGCGCCGGGCGGGGCCGGTGACAGGCGACGTCGTCGAGATCGCCCGCATCGTGCCGTATCCAGGGGCACAGCAGGTCGACGAGCTTCGTCCGGTCGCCGGCGGCTGGGCCGGGCTGAGATCAGGCCGCCAGGTCCTGTCCGTCGAGGGGGTGGCGGTCGTGACCGCCGCCTCGTCCTCCGCCGGGCAGCGGGCCACGAGTCCGGACGCACCGTTCAGTCCCTGACGGGCGCGATCGTGGCCCTCGCCGGCGCTAGTCTGCCCGGCATGCGTATGTTGCACCTCGGGCTGCGGGTCACCGACCTGGAACGCTCGCTCGCCTTCTACACCGCGCTCGGGTACGCCGAACTCGGCCGGGTCCCCGAGACGGGGTTCGGCAGCCTGACGATGCTCAAGCTGCCCGACGACCCGTTCGTCAGCCTCGAGCTCGTGCACGACCCCGCACGACCGGTCAAGGACGTCAGCGCCGTCAACCACCTCGTCGTCCAGGTGGACGACCTCGAGGCCACGATCGCCGAGCTCGCGGCCAGGGGCGTCACGGCCGGGCCGCCGGCGGAGCCGGGGCCGGGGATACGGACGTCATGGCTGACCGATCCTGACGGCCACAGGATCGAGCTCGTGCAGTGGCCGCCCGGACATCCGGCGGGCATGACGGCTGCCGATTTCGTCTGACGTCGGGGCCCCGGGCTAACTGGTGACGGGCCGTTCGCTCTGGCGGCCCATGAAGAAGTAGACGCCGCGGTCGGTCTGCATGGCCGTGTGGAACTTCCCGGCCTTCGACTTGGCCGACGAGTTGGCGGTGACGATCGTGATGACCAGGTGCTTGACGTACGCGCCCGTGTAGATCTTGCCGTACGAGTAGCTCCTGTGGGCGCTGCTCCTGCGCCAGGCCACGTTCTTGTCGGCGGTGTTCTTCAGCCGCTTCGCGGTGTTCCTGGCGTCGGTGCTGGAGGGGAACGCCAGGATGATCTGCACCGCCTTGAGGTTCCCTCCGTAGGCGGTGTAGGCGAGCTGGACGGCGCTCTCGCAGTGGTTGTCGGCCATCACGCCTTCGGCGTCCACCGGGTCGCACGAGTCGTACGTCCAGCCGCCGACCTTGCGCGCCGCGTACTTCTCGCCCTTCAGGGAGAAGTTCCAGTCGTCGAACTCGGTGTGGTCGAGCGGCGTGTCCGGACTGTCGCTGGACGTGCTGGAAGGCTCAGGGGTGTCGGTCGGCGTGGCCGTCGGCGGTGCGGAGGTGGGTGGCGCGGAGGTGGGTGGCGCGGAGGTGGGTGGCGCGGACGGTGAGGTGCTCGGCTGGGCGATGGTGGTGGGTGCGGGGCCGGGGGTGTTGAGATAGCTGTACGCGCCGAACGCGCCGCCGCCGAGGAGGAGCACCGACAGGACGACGATCACGCCGATGAGCACGGCGTTGTTGTTCCGGCCGCCCGGCGGCGGGGAGCTGTAGGGCGGCGCACCCGCCTGGTTGCCGTAGCCGTACTGTCCAGGCCCTTGGCCGTACTGCTGGCCGGAGCCCTGGCCGTACTGTCCCGGGTTCTGGCCGTAAGGCGGCCGGCCCTGGCCGTGACCCGCGCCCTGGCCGTACTGGCCCGCATCTTGACCGTACTGGCCGGGGTCCTGGCCGCCCGGGTTCTGGCCGTACTGGCCCGCGCCCGGGTCGTACGGCGTAGGCCCCTGGGCGGGCGGTTGCCCGTAGCCGGGCGGCGGGGCGCCTTGACCGGGGTGCGGCCCGGGACCCTGCCGGCCGGGGTGACCGGGCTGGCCGTGTTGCTGGTGGCCAGGGGGACCGTATCCGGGCGCCGGGGTGCCCTGGCCTGATGGCGGCCCGTACCCCTGCTGCCCCTGTTGCCCCCAGGGCCCATGGGGCGGGGGTTGCTGCGGGTGTGCCATCACACCATTGTGGGGCACATCCGGCCTCACATGCTGCAATCACCCATATTGGCCTAGATGATGGGGTCCCACGTCTGGCCGAAGCTGTGACCCGCCTCGCCCGCGACCGAGCACTCCAGGAGATCGACCGTCGGCGAGTATCATCGCTTTGCGTGAGCATGGATGTTCTTTGCGTGACCATGAAGGAGTGTGGATGGAGTCAGCGGCCATGCCGGAGCCGGCCGACGCGGGAGCGCCGAGACCGAGTCACGACCTCAGGGTGCCGGCGGAGGTGGTCGCCACGGCCGAGCAAGGGCTTGCCGGCGGAGGCCGCCCCGGCAAGCGCGTGCTCGTCATCGGAGCGGGGATGGCCGGGCTGGTCGCCGCCTACGAGCTGATGCGCCAGGGGCACGAGCCCGTCGTCCTGGAGGCGCAGCAGCGGGTGGGCGGGCGCGTGCTCACCCTGCGCGGCTTCGCCCCCGGCCTGTACGCCGAGGCGGGCGCGATGCGGATCCCCCGCGTGCACGACCTCACCCTCGCCTACTGCGCGAAGTTCGGTCTGACCCTGCGCCCGTTCGTCATGGGCAACCCCAGCGCCCTCGCCTACCTCCAGGGCGTCAGGACCACGATGGGGAAGCTGAACGCCGACCCCGGGCTCGTCGACTTCGACCTGGCCGAGCACGAACGCGGCCGCACCTACGAGGATCTGTGGCGCACGGCCACGCAGGAGATCCACGATCTGTACGCGCAGGAGGGTGAGGACGCGCTCGACCGGATCTGCGCCGAGTACGACCGCTACTCCATCCGCAGCTTCCTGCGTGAGCGCGGGTTCTCCGAGGGGGCCATCGAGCTCTACGGCGTGATGAGCTTCAGGGAGTCCAATCTCAACGCGGCGATCATCGAGCAGTTCCGCGAGATCATCGGGCGGGCGTTCGAGGACATGCAGGAGATCGAGGGCGGCGCCGACCGGCTGCCGGCCGCCTTCTACCAGGAGCTCAAGGCCCACATCAGGTTCGGCCACGAGGTCACCGCCATCGAGCAGGACGACCGCGCGGTCACCCTGCACGTCAGATCGGGTTCCGGCCGGACGACGCTCACCGGTGACCACGCCATCTGCACGATCCCGTTCTCGGTGTTGCGCGACATCGAGACCAGGCCCGCGTTCTCCCGCCGCAAGCAGCGCGCGATCCGCGAGCTCAACTACAACGCCTCCACCAAGATCCTCTTCCAGGTACGCCGGGCGTTCTGGGAGCAGACCGACGGGATCGTCGGCGGCACCACGGTCACCGACCTGCCGATCCGGCGCGTCTGCTATCCCTCGCACCCGGTTCCCGGCGAGGACCGCTCGGTCCTGCTGGCCAGCTACACCTGGGGCCAGGACGCGCTGCGGTGGGGCGCGATGCCGCCGCAGAAGCGGATCGACCAGGCCCTGGAAGACGTCGCGAAGATCCACCCGGAGATCCACGACCACTTCGAGTTCGGGGTCACGCACGCCTGGTACAACGACCCCTACGCGGCCGGCGCCTTCGCCCTGTTCGAGCCGCACCAGCAGAGCAGCCTGCATGACGCGATCATCGCGCCGGAGGGCCGCGTGCACTTCGCCGGAGAGCACTGCTCGTTGTGGCACGCGTGGATCGAGGGCGCCCTGGAGTCAGGGCTGAGCGCCGCCCGCGCCGTCCACGAGGCGATCTGAGCACGGGCCGCTGTCCACGGGGCGAGCTGAGCGCGGCCCGTCAGCGGCGCGCCCGACCGGCGTAGCCGCCGAGGTGGGCCGCCGCCGCGCTCAGGTCCGCGGCGGCGGCGGTGCAGGCGGCGAGGTGGGCGTTGACCGCCTCGCGCAACCAAGGAGGCGCGATGCCGTCGGCCTCCAACCTCGCCCCGATCGTCCGCAGGCGTTCGGCGCAGTCGGCGAGCGCGCGGGCGTCGGACTGCAGGACCTTGGCGTGGGCGGCGATCACCGCGGGATCGGCCGGCATGGCTCCTCCGGATGGTCAGGGGGCGGGCAACGGTACGGCGGCGTCCTGAAGCAGCTGGCGGGTGCCGGCCGACAGGCACAGCAGCGGACGGGCACCGTCGAGGCCCAGCTCGCGAAGCCGGCCGGCCAGCGGGTGCGCCGACCCCGGCTGAACGGCCAGCCGCAGCCGGGGAAGGGGGTGCAGGCGCGCGCGCCCGCGGGCGCGCGCGCAGGAGCGCAGCCTCTCGCCCGCCGCTCCCCGCGCGTAGCCGACCAGGTCGGGGGCGTTCACGGGCAGCCCGGGCCCGAGCAGGCCGTGCAGGGTGAGCAGCCGGTCGTCAGGGCCGCCGACGGCGACGCGGACGCTCCTGGCGGTGAGCCCGAACTCCAGCGGCGCCAGGTACGGCCAGGCGCCCCACACTCTCGGCGCCACGGCGTGGACGGCGGCGGTGTCGACCACGGAGCCCGCCATGAAAGCGCCCGAACACCGCCGGTCGGCCCTGCGCAGCAGGTCCGCACCCCCGAGCAGGCCGAGGCGGGATGGCCGGGGGCGCCACGGGTCCGCCACGACGAGCCCGACGTGGAGCTCGCGGTAGCCGCCCACGCTGGTGCGCCGGTTCCAGGAGGCGTGCACGGTGACGAGCGCGCGGCCCGCGACCCCGACGGCCCGGCCGAGGCCCGTCCCGTGCAGCAGGCGTGCGACCGCGGCGGTGTCGGCGGCGAAGTACGCCGTCAGAGCGCTGCCGTCCTCGCACCTGATCGGCAGCTCGACCGGCCCGTCAGGGCCGTCCACCGCGTGGGTGGGCACGGTGAGGAAGGGGAAGCCGCCGGGGCGCGGCGCGTGGTCGAACAGCCGGTACGCCTGCGAGCGCACGACCGGCCCCCGGTACGGCGCGAGCCGCGCGTCCATCAGGTCACGGGCCTCGGGCAGGTCCTCGGCGAGGTTGGCGATGTAGCGGTCGATGCCGTGGCAGAGCGGGAACAGGTGCGTGGCGTCGGAGTAGTCCACCACGTACCAGTCGGGGTGCAGGTCGAAGCAGGCTCCCGCGCCCTGCCCGTCGAGGGTGGGGATGATGTCGTGCTGGTTGGTGACGCTGGCGACCCAGGTGCGAGGGTCGGCGGGCCGTTTGAAGTCGACGGGCGCGCCGACGGCGACGGCGTGGGTGACGGTGTGGCGGGCGCAGAACCCGGCGTCCTGGGCCAGGTTCATGATGGCCGCGCCGCCCGCGCTGTGACCGATGAGGGCCACCTCGGCGCCCTGCGGCAGGCCGTAGTCGCGTACGGCCGCGGCCAGCGCGCGGCTGTACGGGTTGCTGTCGAGCACGGTGCTGCTGAAGGCTCCGAGCAGGTCCTGGGGCGAGTCGTGATCGGGGCGCCCGGCGCGCATGCCGGGCGCCTGGACGACGTGGCGCACGACCCCGTCGGGGCCTTCGACGCTCTGGATGAGCACCCGGCCCGTCGTGCCGAGCACGCTGATGTTGCGCAGGAAGCCGAGCAGCGACGCCTCGGAGCCGAGCCGGGCGGTCTCGGCCGCGGTCAGGCCCGTCCTGCGCGCGGCGCCCGCCCCCGTGTCCAGCGCGGCGACGGCCCGGTTGCTGATGCCGGTGATCGGGTCGGCGGTGGCGTGGCCGGTGCCGGTCGCGATCAGCCAGGCGGTGCGGTCGTTCAGCGGGTTCTCGTCCAGGAGTGCCCGCAGGGCGAGGACCTCGCCGAAGACCGGGGCGATCTGGCTGAGCGCGCGTACCACGCCGCGGTCCTTGAGCAGGGCGCGCAGCGCGCGTACGGCCTCCAGATCGCGGTCGGCGGCGGCCGCCTCGACGAGCCGGACGATGAGCGGGTCGCGCGCCAGCTCAGGGTGCTCGGTGGCGACGGCGGCGATGCGCAGGCGCAGCGAGGTGGCCAGCACGCGGACGGCCAGGCTCTCCTGGCCCGCCAGCGCGCCCAGCCGCGCCGCCAGGGTGCCCACCCGGCCGCCGGCGGGCGCGTACCCGAGCCCTTCGCCGTCGGTGAGGGCGTGCAGGAGCGTGCGGTGGGCCAGGAGACCCGCCGCGGGGGCGTGGGGCATGGCCGTGAGCAGGGCGCCGTCGGTCAGCGCGGCCGTGGCGTGCACTCCGGCCTGCCTGATGGCGATGGCGATGTCGACGAGCTCGCGGGCCGCCCCCCGCAGCGGCCCGCCCGCGGCTCCCGCCCCGCCGCCCACCGGCGCGTCCGCCGTCCCGCTGCCCGGTCCGCCCTCCGGCGCGTCCGCCGTTCTGCTGGACGGTCTGTTCTCCGGTCTGTTCTCCGGGGCGGTCACCGGGGCGGCCGCCGGGTCATGCTGACGAAACGGGGGCGCGGGTCCTCCGGGACGTTGCGGTGCAGCACGTCCGACAACGTTCTCGTGGTCGCGATGATCCGCATGCCCTCCGGGGAGAAGGTCGCGGCGTTGAACACCCTCGGGGCCAGCAGGGGATTGGTCAGCGCCTGGGAGAACGCGTCGATGGCGATGATTTTCGTGAGCAGCGGCGGCAGGATGGCGTCGGGCGAGCCGGGCTCCTCGGCGAACAGGCCGACGTACAGGTCGAGGTCGTCGACGTCGCGGTAGAGGTCGCGCAGCGCGCCGCTGACCCGCGCGTCGCCGGAGACCTGCTCGAACCGGCGCACCCGCGGAAAGCGGCAGTGTTGCCGGTAACTGTTGTACGGCGCCAGGCCGAGCACCCGCGAGTCGGCGATGCTGGCCACGTCGACCTGCCTCAGGAGCGGGTCGGTGTTGAACAGGCCGATGCGCCCGGCGCGCTGGAGGGAGGCGTCCTCGAAGAGCCGGCCGAGGCCGGGCTCGGGGATCAGCGCGCCGCCGGCCATGGTCTGCGCCATCGGCAGGTCACGACCGCCCACCGACAGGCGGGACGGGATCAGGCTGTGCCAGCGGTAGACGAGGTTGAACTCCACCGAGGCCCAGTTCTCGCGGTGCCAGGGCGCGTGGGCCAGCATCGCCGTCAGCCGCGGATCGAGGGTGAACCGGAAGTGGTAGGGGGTGATGTGGTTGATGTACTCCTCGACCACCAGCTTGATCAGCAGCACGATGAGGATGTTGCGCGCCGTCTGGAAGACGCGCTCGTCGTCCCAGCGCGGATGGCGTGCGGCGAGCAGCCGCGCCACCCTGTTGTGCTCGCGCAGGAACAGCACCGTGAGCATGGTGAACCCGATCTGGATGTTGCCCCGGTCGCTCCCCGTCGCGAACAGGGTGTCGCGCTGCGCGTCGGTGAGCTCGTCGAAGCGGATCACGCTCAGCGGGGCGAACTCCGGCTTGATCTTGCCGTTCTCGCACAGGTGGGGCGGGAACTCCCCGCCGTTGATGGTCTGGCTCTTGAGCAGGCCCCCGTCGAACGTGCGCAGCGCCGCCGTGGCCGTCTCGTCCAGGCCGTAGAGCTGGTTCAGGTCGATGTGGTGGTTGGAGGTGTTCTTACGGGGATCGCGCGGGATGTTGGTGTCGCCGCGCAGGAAGCCGTCGGTGAACCACTGGGCGAAGTAGGCGAACAACACGGAGGAGCGCGGGCAGGGGATCATGGTGTCGCCACGGGCGAACAGGTCGGCGGCGCGCTCGGGGGCCGGCCGGTTCGCCTCGGGCAGGGGGAGCGGGGGCAGGTGCCTGCCGCTGTAGGTGCGGTCGGTCAGTGAGGGCCACGACGTGTAGCCGGCCATCGTGCTGAGCGGCTCGGGCCGGGGCGGCATCTCCCGGATCGCGCTGTCGATCAGCGCGGCGTTGACCCGCCGCCGCAGCGCCGGGACGGCCTGTACGACGTCCCAGACAGGCCTGCCGCCGGTCAGCGCCAGGAACCTGAGCCGGTTGACGACCCCGTCGGTTGCGGCGCTGCGCGCCGTGCTCGTCGCCATCGTCACCCTTCCTGGCCCGCGGGGCCGAACGCGAGAACGAACCGGTCGGGGAAGATGCCGCCCGATCGGACGAGGGTCCCTTCCGGCGGCGGGACAGGGCGCAGGCCGGGGCGCAGCAGCAGGCGGCGTACGACCTCGCAGACCACCGCGGCGGCGGGGTGCACGCCCAGGCAGGAGTGGTGACCGTGGCCGAAGAACAGATGGTGGTGGCGCGGCCGGTCGAGGCGGAACTCGCCGGGCTCCGGCACCACGTCCGCGTCGAACATGGCCGAGGCAGGCGCGGCGAGCACGAGCGTGCCCGCGGGGATCACCGTGCCGCGCGGGGTGCCGGCGGCCAGGACGTGGGCGCGCTCGCACATGCGGGGAAGCAGCTTGAAGAACGGGTTGAAGCGCAGCGCCTCCCACACGTACGGGTCGAAGCCGGCGGGGTCGGCGGCGGCCTCGGCGGCCTTCGCCAGCACCTGCGGGCGCAGGAGCAGTTGTTCGACCGCCTCGGCCATGGCTCCTGGCCCGCTCTCGACGAAGCCGAGCGGCAGGCCAGCCATGTTGATGACGATGCGCTCGTCGTCCTCCAGGCCGAGGCCGGGAGGCAGGTTCGTACGGGCGAGCCGGGTGAAGACGTCGTCCGGCAGGTCACGCCCGGCGCGCAGCGCGGCCCGGAGTTCGGCGAGCCGGTCGCGCAGGTAGGCCGTCATCTCGGCGCCCGCGCGCACCGACTCCTCCTGGATCGCCGGGTCGCCCGCGTAGTTGGCGAAGCCGTCGGTGACGATGGAACGCGTCCAGCGCGACAGGGTGCCGGGGTCAGGCCCGGGAAGCCCGAAGTATTCGGCGCACACGCCCAGGGCGACGTGGCGGAACAGCGCGTGGACCGCTTCGACGCGGCCGCTCGGCAGCGCGGCGTCGAGGGCCTCGTCGGCCAGGCGCCCCGCGAGCGCCCGCACCCGGGCGGTGTCGCCCGGGTCGAGCATGACCCGCATCAGGCCCTTGTCCCGCCAGTTCATCGGGGTGGCGTCCCGGCCCAGCATGTACGGGCCGCCCAGCGCGGCGTCCAGGCGCGGCCCGAAGGCGCGGACCGAGAAGACCGACTCCTGGGAGAGCACCTCGATCACGTCGGCGAAGCGCGTCACGACCGTGAAGGCGGGCGTGACGAAGACGGGCCGCCGCTCGCGCAGCTCGGCGAACAGGGTGCGCCACTCGGTGCGCATCCACTGCTGGACGAGCCCCAGCGCCGCCATCGGGTCGCGGGCCAGCGCCTCGTCGTATCTCTCCAGATGGCCGCTCGTGGTCGCCTGATCGGCAGCACCCATGCCGTTTGCCCACCTTCCGCTGAGGCCGGAGCGAACAGAGATCATCACGTTGTGTAGCCACAATCTAGACAGAATGTTGCTGCTACCGTGCGGAGTGTTTTGACTCCTCTTGGTGACGTGCTCGTCACTTCCAGGCCATTGCCGGAGCCCCGGGGGCCGGTCATCAATGGGGAGGCCCTGTCGTCTGCACCGATCACGGAGGCACTGTGAACGCGTTACCCACCCCGCGGGCGGGCTCGGGCACTTCGGAGACGGTGACGCTCACCACCGGCCGCCGAGCGGTCTACCTGGTCGTCCTCGTGGTGCTGCCCGTGCTGCTCCTCGCCGTCGCCGTGCCCGCCGTGTGGGGGTGGGGCATCGGCCCGCGCGACCTGGTCATCGCCGTCGTGATGTACCTCGTGAGCATCTTCGGGATCGCCATCGGCTATCACCGGCTCTTCACCCATCGCGCCTTCAAGTGCCGCAGGCCGCTGCGGGTCGCGCTCATGCTCGCCGGCGGCATGGCCGTCGAGGGCCCCGTCTCCCTGTGGGCGGCCGAGCACCGGCGCCACCACAAGTACGCCGACCGCGAGGGCGACCCGCACTCGCCGTGGCGCTACGGCGACGGCGGCCTGGCCCTGCTGCGCGGCATGGCGCACGCTCACGTCGGCTGGTTCTTCACCGCGCGCCGGCGCTCCAGCAGGCGCCACTGGGTGCCGGACCTGCTGGCCGATCCGGACGTCCGGCGGTTCGACGCCGCCTACCCGGCCGTCGTGGTGCTGTCGTTCGTGCTGCCCGCGGCGGCAGGCGGGTTGTGGTCGATGTCGTGGGAGGGCGCCTGGTCCGCCTTCTTCTGGGGCGGCCTGGTCCGCTACGCGGTGGTGCACCACGTCACGTGGTCGGTGAACTCCGTCGCGCACACGTTCGGCGAACGGCCGTTCCCTGTCAGGGACCGCTCGTCGAACGTGTGGTGGGTGGCGATGCTGACGCTGGGCGAGGGCTGGCACAACTGGCACCACGTCGAGCCGGCCTGCGCCCGGCACGGGGTGCTGAAGGGCCAGATCGACCCGAGCGCGCGGCTGATCCGCTGGTTCGAGCGCGCGGGCTGGGCGCACTCCGTACGCTGGCCGGATCCCGACCGCCTGGCCGCCCGCCGCGCCGCCCCCGGGCCGCCCGCCGGTGGGCACGGGCCCGGCACTCCTCGGCCGTGACGTAGTGCGCGGTGACGCCGACCAGCTTGACGCCGCGCTCGTACGCCTGCCGGTAGGGCCGCGCGCCCTTGAAGCTGGCCCTGCCCTCGAGGTGCTTGCACAGCTCGGGGGAGAGGATCCGCATGGTCGGGCACGGGTGACGCGAGAGGCACTGCCCGGCGGACCGGGCCATTGCCGCGGCGGTCATGGGAGCTCCAGGCTGCCGAAGGGCTGCCCGGCTCTGGCCAGCGTCCCGCGCCGCCAGGACTCGGTCTTCCCGAGCTCGTTGAACGTGAAGAGGTGGAACCCCCGCAGGTTGCCGTCCGGCGCGTGGACACGCGGGGCGAGCCGCGTAACGGGCGGGACGTGTTCAGAAGAGGGTCAGCGGCTCGCTGGGCATCGGCTCCGGCAGGGGCTCCAGCTCGGGTACGCGGGCGCGTACGTCGTCGTGGAAGCGGCGGGCGAGCGCCGGGGCGTCCGCGTTGTCCGGCGTGTGGATGAACACGGTCGGCGAGCGCCCCTCGCGCAGCCAGCCCGCCACCGTGCCGGCCCACGGGCCCCAGCCGTCGATCGTGCGCGCCTCGTCGTCCCTGCCGAGGTAGCGCACGATCGGGTGGGCGGTGAGGGCGCGCGTGCGGCGCGGCACGCGCGGTTTCTTCGTCCACGCGTCGCGCTCGGCGTCGCTGGTGGGCGGGCTCTGGAAGAGCACGGTGGTGTCGAAGGGCACCCATTCGGCGTCGAAGCCGGCCAGCAGGCGTTCGAGCGGGCGTTGCGACCGCTCGTCCTCGAAGAACGCGCGGTGCCGCACCTCGACGGCGTATCGGTGCGAGCGGGGCAGCCGGTGCAGGAAGGCGGCGAGGGCGCCGAGGTCGGCAGGCGAGAACGAGCCGGGCAACTGCAGCCAGAGCGCGTGGATCCGCGAGCCCAGCGGCTCCATCGCCTCCAGGAACGTGTGCAGATCCTCCTCGGCGCCGGTGAGGCGGCGCTCGTGGGTGATCGCCTTGGGCAGCTTGACGACGAAGCGGAAGCCGGGGCCGGTCTGCCCGGCCCACGACTCCACCGTGCTCCTCGACGGGGTGGCGTAGAAGGTCGTGTTGCCCTCCACCGCGTCGCACCAGGTCGCGTAGGCGCGCAGGCGCTCACCCGGAGGAAGCCCGGCGGGCAGGAGCCGTCCCTGCCAGCGCGCGTGGGTCCACATCGCGCATCCCACATGAAGCCGCATGAACGCGACGTTATCGAAGATCGGCGCACACCGATGCCATGTTGTCATACGACTTCTAGATTCGTATGATGACGAGCGACTTCAGCAAGCCGACCCTTGGGACCGCCATGGCCGCCGACCAGATCCGCCACGTCTCGCTCTCCTCCGTCACGCTCCCGCTGGCCGTCCCCGTCAGCGACGCCAAGGTCCTCACCGGCCGGCAGAAGCCGATGACCGAGATCGTCTTCCTGTTCGCCGAGATCACGACGGAGGAGGGTCACAGCGGCACCGGCTTCAGCTACTCCAAGCGGGCGGGCGGCCCCGCGCAGTACGCCCACGCCAAGGAGGTCGCGGAGAACCTGCTGGGCCAGGACCCGTCCGACGTCGGCAGGATCTACGACATGCTGTTGTGGGCGGGGGCGTCCGTCGGGCGTTCGGGCGTGGCCACTCAGGCCCTGGCCGCGATCGACATCGCGCTCTGGGATTTGAAGGCCAGGCGGGCGGGGTTGCCGCTGGCGAAGCTGCTGGGCTCCTATCGCGACTCGGTCAGGACGTACAACACCTCCGGCGGGTTCCTGCACGCCCCGATCGAGGAGGTCAAGGCGCGGGCCTCGGAGTCGATCGAGAGCGGCATCGGCGGGATCAAGATCAAGGTCGGTCAGCCGGACATGCGGGAGGATCTGCGCAGGCTGGCGGCGGTGCGTGAGCATCTGGGCGAGGGCGTTCCGCTCATGGTGGACGCCAACCAGCAGTGGGATCGCCACTCGGCGCTGCGGTTCGGGCGTGCGGTGGAGGAGCTGGGGCTGGTCTGGATCGAGGAGCCGCTCGACGCGTACGACGCCGAAGGCCACGCCCGGCTCGCCGAGGCCCTCGACACCCCCATCGCCACCGGCGAGATGCTCTCCAGCGTCGCCGAGCACGTCCGGCTCATCGAGGCCCGCGCCGCCGACATCATCCAGCCCGACGCCCCGCGCGTCGGCGGCATCACCCCCTTCCTGCGCCTGGCCACCCTCGCCGACCACGCCGGCCTGCACCTCGCGCCGCACTTCGCCATGGAGATCCACCTCCACCTGGCCGCCGCCTACCCGCGCGAGCCGTGGGTCGAGCACTTCGAATGGCTCAACCCCCTGTTCGACGAGCGTCTGGAAACCCGTGACGGCCGCATGATCGTCCCCGACCGTCCCGGTCTCGGTTTCACGCTGAGCGAGCAGTGCCGCGCCTGGGTGGTCGACAGCGTCGAGTTCGGGCGGGCGTGACCGTGATGCCGCCGGGCGACCGCGTCGAGTCCGTACGGTTCCGCCGCTACGCCGTGCCCCTGCCGTCCCCCGTGAGCGACGCCAAGGTCGCCACGGGACGCCAGCGCCCGCTGTCCCGGGTCGACGTGCTGACCTGCGAGGTCACCACGGCCGGCGGCCTGGGAGGGCTGGGCTTCTCCTACACCACCCGCGCCGGCACCGCCGCCCAGTTCGCCCACGCCAAGGAGATAGGGGAGCGCCTGCTGGGCCAGGACCCGTCCGACGTCGGCAGGATCTACGACATGCTGTTGTGGGCGGGGGCGTCCGTCGGGCGTTCGGGCGTGGCCACTCAGGCCCTGGCCGCGATCGACATCGCGCTCTGGGATTTGAAGGCCAGGCGGGCGGGGTTGCCGCTGGCGAAGCTGCTGGGCTCCTATCGCGACTCGGTCAGGACGTACAACACCTCCGGCGGGTTCCTGCACGCCCCGATCGAGGAGGTCAAGGCGCGGGCCTCGGAGTCGATCGAGAGCGGCATCGGCGGGATCAAGATCAAGGTCGGTCAGCCGGACATGCGGGAGGATCTGCGCAGGCTGGCGGCGGTGCGTGAGCATCTGGGCGAGGGCGTTCCGCTCATGGTGGACGCCAACCAGCAGTGGGATCGCCACTCGGCGCTGCGGTTCGGGCGTGCGGTGGAGGAGCTGGGGCTGGTCTGGATCGAGGAGCCGCTCGACGCGTACGACGCCGAAGGCCACGCCCGGCTCGCCGAGGCCCTCGACACCCCCATCGCCACCGGCGAGATGCTCTCCAGCGTCCCCGACCTGGTGCGCCTCATCGACCTGCGCGCCTGCGACGTCCTCCAGCCCGACGTGCCCCGCGCGGGCGGCATCACCCCCTACCTCAAGGTCGCCGCGCTGGCCGACCACGCCGGCCTCCAGATCGCGCCGCACTTCGTGATGGAGATCCACGTGCACCTGGCCGCCGCGCATCCGCGCGACTCCTGGGTCGAGCACATCGAGTGGCTGTCGCCGCTGTTCAACGAGCGGCTCACGATCGAGGGCGGCCGCATGCGGGTCCCCGACCGGCCCGGCCTCGGGCTCAGCGTCGCGGACGAGGCCGCGGCCTGGCGCCTCGACGCCGTCGAGTTCCGCGCGGCGGGCGGGTAGATTGTCACCCGTGCCGCCGGACAGAAAGCTCGATCGCGACACCGGGCGTGGCCTCGCCCATGAGCTCGTCGAACGGCTGAAGGCCCGCATCCTGGCCGGTGAGATCGCCCCCGGCCAGAAGTTGCCGACCGAGTCCTCGCTGGTCGAGGAGTTCGGCGTGAGCCGCACGGTGGTCCGCGAGGCCATCTCACGGCTGCAGGCGGCAGGGCTCGTCGAGACCTTCCAGGGCCGCGGCTCGTTCGTGCTCGACCTGCCCGCCCCCGCGCCGTTCTCCGTGGAGGCCTCGCGGGTCCGCACGCACCGCGATGTCCTCGACATGATCGACTTCCGCATCGGGGTCGAGTCCGAGTCGGCGGGGCTGGCCGCGGAGCGCCGCACCGACCTGCAGCTCAAGGCCATCGAACGCGCCCTTGTCGATCTCGGGAGCTCCGACCGGCACCCCGGCCACGCCGTCGAGGCCGACTTCCGGTTCCACCTCAAGGTCGCGCTGGCCTCCGGCAACCGGTTCTACTCCGACCTGCTCGCCTCGCTCGGCCCCATGATGATCATGTTGCCGCGCACGCGGCTGGCGCACGGCTACACGGTCTCCGACGCCACCCACCTCACCCGGGTGACGCTCGAACACGAGAACGTCTACCGCGCCGTCGCCGACCAGGACGCGGCGGCGGCGCGGGCCGCGATGCGGCTGCACCTGTCCAACTCGCGCGCCCGGCTGCAGGCGCCCTAGCTACCAGCGGGCCGTGTTGGGCGTGAAGTCCGGCACGACCGTCCGCATGTAGGCGGTGTCCTCGCGGCCGCGCTGCCCGCACGTGACGTACTGCTCGTGCAGGGCCGCGAGCGCGTCCTCGTCCAGCTCCACGCCGAGGCCCGGCCCGGTCGGCACGGCCACGCTCCCGTCGCGGAACTCCAGCACCCCCGGCCTGATGACCTCCTCGGCCTTCCACGGGTAGTGCGTGTCGCAGGCGTAGGTGAGGTTGGGGGTCGCGGCGGCCAGGTGCGTCATCGCCGCCAGGCTCACGCCGAGATGCGAGTTGGAGTGCATCGACAGGCCCATGCCGAACGTCTCGCAGATGCCGCCCAGCAGCGCCGAGCGCCGCAGGCCGCCCCACAGGTGATGGTCCGACAACACGACCTGCACGGCGCCGGCGGCGACGGCGGGCCGGAGATGCTCGAAGGCGATGACGCACATGTTGGTCGCGAGCGGCAGGTCGCTGCGCCGGGCGACGGCCGCCATGCCGTCGATGCCCGGCGTGGGGTCCTCGAGATACTCGAGCACGCCGGAGAGTCGGCCCGCGACCTCGACCGAGGTCTCGACGGTCCAGGCGCCGTTGGGGTCGATGCGCAGCGCATGCCCGGGGAACGCCGCGGCCAGCGCCTCGACGGTCTCGATCTCGTGGCGGGGCTCGTACACACCGCCTTTGAGCTTGATCGCGCCGAAGCCGTACTCGTCGACCATGCGCCGCGCCTGGGCGACCATCTGCTCGGGCGTGCGGCCCTCGCCCCACGGGTCGTCGTCCCGGTCCGGATGGCCGGCCCACTTGTAGAACAGGTACGCCGAGTACGGCACGCGCTCGCGTACGGCGCCGCCGAGCAGGTCGCTGACCGGGCGGCCGAGTGCCCTGCCCTGCACGTCGAGCAGGGCCACCTCGAAGGGCGCCGCCACGGTGTCGACCGCGCTCGACAGGTCGAGCATGCCGCCGAAGCTGGCTCCCGCGCCGCCGGTGGACGCACCCAGCGCCGTCACGACCGCGTGGCGCAGCCCGTTGAGGTCGAACGCGTCGAGGCCGGGAAGGGCGGCGGCCACGGCTTCGAGGCGCTGGAGGTGGGCCCGGTCGGCGTACGTCTCCCCGAGCCCGACCAGCCCGGCGTCCGTGTGCACCTGGACGATGGCGCGCAGCACGAACGGCTGGTGCACGCCGACGACGTTGAGCAGCGGCGGGTCGCGGAAGGCGACGGGGGTGACGGAGACCCGGCTGACCCGGCCGCCCGTGGCAGGGTCTCCGTCCGGCGTCCGGTGTCCGGCGCTGGTGGTCATCGCGTGTTCTCCTCCACGGAGTCGTCCGCGCGCCCGGCCGGTTCCCCGGCGGGTTCGCGGCGCACGGCCTTGCGGATCAGGGGGCGGATCAGGGGGCGGATCAGGGGGCGGATCAGGGGGCGGATCAGGGGGCGGATCAGGGGCAGGAGGGCGACCAGCAGGACCAGCGCGAGCACCGTGCCCGAGATCGGGCGGGTGAAGAAGCCGGTCGGGTCGCCGCCGAAGATGAGCAGCGACTGCCGCGAGGAGTTCTCGATCATCGAACCGAGCACGAACGCCAGCACGAGCGGTCCCGGCTCGAAGCCGAGCTTCTTCATCAGGTAGCCGAGCAGGCCGAAGACGATGACCAGGAAGATGTCGTAGACCTGGTTGTTCACCGTGTACGCGCCGAGCAGCGTGATGAGCACCGTGATCGGCGCCAGGATCGCGGGCCGGACCCGCAGGATCCGCACGAAGACGCCGACCATGGGGATGCTCATGATGAGCAGCAGGACGTTGCCGATGTACATCGAGTTGATGACGCCCCAGAAGACGTCGGGGTGCTGGGCGAGGAGTTGCGGGCCCGCCTGGATGCCCTGGATGAGCAGCGCGCCGAAGATGAGGGCCATCGTGGCGTTGGCCGGGATGCCGAGGGTCAGCAGCGGGATGAACGACGAGGTGGCGGCGGCGTTGTTGGCGGTCTCCGGCGCGGCCACGCCCTCGACGGCGCCCCTGCCGAAGCGCTCGGGCCGCTTCGCGCGCCGCTTCTCGAACGCGTACGCGGCCAGGGAGGACAACGTCGCGCCGCCGCCGGGCAGGACTCCGGGGAAGAAGCCGCTGAGCGAGCCCCGCCCGATCGCGCCCTTGGACTGGCCGAGGTCCTTGCGGGACGGCCAGACGTTGCGACCTTGGCGGGGGAGTGGACCTGGTTGTGGCGTTCCTCGATGTGGTAGAGGATCTCGCTGAGCCCGAACAGGCCCATGGCGAGCGGCACGAAGTCGATGCCCTCGGCCAGGTTGAGGCTGTCGAAGGTGAAGCGCTCCGCGCCTGTGAAGGTGTCGCGGCCCACGGTCGCGAGCAGCAGCCCGGCGCAGGCGGCGATGATGGCCTTGAGCTTGTGGCCGTTGCCCACCGACGAGATCAGCAGGACGCCGAGCACGGATATTCGCCGCCGTCACCTCCGGTGGAGGTCGTCTTGACCCCTCCGCACGCGGTCAGCGCGATGGCGGCGACGGTGCCGAGGACTCCCGCGAGAACGCGGCGGGGGGCTGTCCGGGATGCCGGCATGGACTTCTCCTTCGTGCGGGCGATGCCCCGCGTGGGGTGCGCGTGGGGAGCGGAAGCGGGGATTCAGACGGACGTCAGATGGGGTTTTATTCCGTTCCCTGTAGTCTCCGGAGACTAGGGACCAGCTTCGATGCCTGTCCAGGCTCAATTCGGTATCAAGTGATACTCTTTCCGCATCACGCCAACACTTGATCAGATCCGGGCATTCGTGGCAGTCGCCGAGGAGCTCCACTTCGGCCGGGCCGCTGATCGGCTGCGCATGACCCAACCTCCGCTCAGCCGCCACATCCAGAAGCTGGAGCGGGTGGTCGGCGTGACCCTGCTGGAACGCGACAACCGGCGCGTGGTCCTCACCGACGCCGGCCGCTCCTTCCTGGACGACGCGCGTCGCATGCTCACGCTCGTCGACACGGCGGGTGACCGCGCGCGCAGGATCGCCAGCGGCGCCGCCGGCACCGTGCGGCTCGGCTTCACGGCCGTCTCGGCGATCAGCATGCTGGGCGCGCTGCTGCGGAGGCTGTCCGAGCAGCTGCCCGAGATCGACGTCATCCTGCACGAACGGGTCACCGCCGGGCAGGTCGACGGCCTGCTCCGCGGCGAGCTGGATCTGGGGCTCGCACGCCCGCCGTTCGACATCGCCACGCTCGACTCGCGGGTCGTCTTCCGCGAGCCGCTGTGCGCCGTGCTGCCCATCGGGCATCCGCTCGCCGCTCTCGGCCGGCCGCTCGTCCCCGACGACTTCGACGGCCTGCCGGTGATCAGCTACAACCCGGTGCAGTCGCGTTACTTCCACGAGCTCACCGTGCACTTCCTCACCAACGCCCACCCCAGGATCGAACAGCAGGTGCACCAGATCCTCACCGCGGTGCTCCTCGTGGCGGCCGGACGCGGCGTCGCGCTGGCGCCCGCCAGCGCGCGCTCGCTCGGCGTGGACGGCGTCACCTTCTGCGAGCTGGCGCGCGGCGGCGGAGATCCGCTGGAGAGCGACGAGAACGCCACGGGCGAGCCGGTCGAGCTGCACGTGATCTGGGACCGCGACTCGACCAACCCCGCGCTCTGGCGCGTGCTCGACCTGCTGCCCGATCTGAGCGCCTCGCTCCCGGACCGGTCTTCGATGCCCTGATGGCATCGCCGGATACGAAAATGCACTTGGACAGGAATCGCCCCTGCTCTCTAGCCTGGCGGCAACAGACCTGACCTGCGGCGCACGGGGGATCCCACGGCCGCATGCAAAGCAAAGGACCGCCATGCCCAGCTTCACCCCGCAAGAGCTCGCGACCCAGCTCAAAAGCGGCCTGCTGTCCTTCCCCGTCACCCACTTCACCGAGGACCTCCAGTTCGACGAGGCGCGCTACCGCGAGCACCTCGCCTGGCTGAGCAGCTTCCCCGTGGCAGGCCTGTTCACCGCCGGGGGCACCGGCGAGGGTTTCTCGCTGACCTCCGCCGAGATCGACCAGGTGGTCCGCGCGGCGGTCGACGAGGTCGGCGGCAGGCTGCCGGTCGTGGCCCCCGCCACCGGCGGCACCGCCAACGCCGTCGCGCAGGCCCAGGCCGCCGAGGCCGCGGGCGCCGACGGGCTGCTGCTCATGCCCCCCTACCTCACGGAGGCCGGTCAGGCGGGTCTGATCGAGCACGTCAGCGCGGTCTGCCGCAGCACGGGGCTCGGCGTGGTCGTCTACAGCCGCGCCAACGCCGTCCTGACCGACCGTTCCGTCGAGATCCTGGCCGACAGGAACGAGACCCTCGTCGGCTTCAAGGACGGCGTCGGCAACATCGAGAACCTCGCCCGCATCTACGCCGGCGTCGGCGACCGCCTGGCCTACATCGGCGGCCTCCCGACCGCGGAGACCTTCGCGCTGCCGCTGCTCCAGCTCGGCATGAGCACGTACTCCTCGGCCATCTTCAACTTCGTCCCGCAGTACGCGCTCGACTTCTACGCCGACGTCCGCGCCCAGGACCGGGAGGCGGTCTACCGCCGCATCAGGGAGTTCGTGGTCCCCTACCTGGACATCCGCGACCGCCAGAAGGGGTACGCCGTGTCCATCATCAAGGCCGGGCTGACCGCCGCGGGACGCCATGGCGGGCCCGTGCGGCCGCCGTTGCAGAACCTCACCGAGGACGAGCTCGCCGAGCTGACCGCCCTCGTCAACAAGATCAGCTGAGAGGGTTCCCGCCGGTGTCTCCCACCATCCGAAGCGTCGAGGTCGTCCCGGTGGCCGGGTACGACAGCATGCTGCTCAACCTCAGCGGCGCCCACGGACCGTTCTTCACCCGCAACGTCGTCATCACGACCGATTCCGACGGGCGCACGGGCCTCGGCGAGGTGCCGGGCGGCGAGGCGATCCGCCGCACCGTCGAGGAGGCGGCCGCGCTGCTGGCCGGCGAGCCCGTGGCGCGCCACCGCAGCCTGCTGCGCTCGGTGGCCGCCCGGTTCGCCGACCGGGACGCCGGAGGGCGGGGCGCGCAGACCTTCGACCTGCGCACCACGGTGCACGCGGTCACCGGGCTGGAGTCCAGCCTGCTCGACCTGCACGGCCAGCACCTCGGCGTCCCGGTGGCGGAGCTGCTCGGCGACGGGCAGCAGCGCGACCGGGTGCCGATGCTGGGTTACCTCTTCTACGTCGGCGACCCGGGCAGGACCGACCTGCCCTACCGCGTCGATGACGGCGGCGACGACGCCTGGTCGCGGCTGCGCCGCCGCGAGGCCCTGACCCCGGACGCGGTGGTCGCGCTGGCCGAGGCCGCCCAGGAGCGCTACGGGTTCGCCGACTTCAAGCTCAAGGGCGGGGTGCTGCCCGGCGCGGAGGAGATCGAGACGGTCAGGGCGCTGGCCGGCAGGTTCCCCGGGGCACGGATCACCGTCGACCCCAACGGCGGCTGGCTGCTGGCCGACGCCGTCCGGCTGTGCGCGGGGCTCGGCGGCGTGCTCGCCTACGCCGAGGACCCGTGCGGGGCCGAGGGCCGCTTCTCCGGCCGGGAGACGATGGCGGAGTTCCGGCGCGCCACCGGCCTGCGCACCGCCACGAACATGATCGCCACCGACTGGCGGGAGATGGCGCACGCCGTACGCGCGAACGCCGTCGACATCCCGCTCGCCGACCCGCACTTCTGGACCATGTCCGGTTCCGTCAGGGTCGCCCAGCTCTGCCACGACTTCGGCCTGACCTGGGGCTCGCACTCCAACAACCACTTCGACATCTCGCTGGCGATGTTCACGCACGTCGGAGCCGCCGCCCCGGGCGAGATCACCGCCCTGGACACCCACTGGATCTGGCAGGACGGCCAGGCCCTCACCACCAGGCCGCTGAAGATCGTGGACGGCGCCATCGACGTGCCCACCGCCCCCGGGCTCGGCGTCGAACTCGACCGCGCGGCCCTCGACGAGGCCCACGAGCTCTACCTCCGCCACGGGCTCGGCGCCCGCGACGACGCCGTGGCCATGCGGTATCTCGTGAAGGACTGGGTGTTCGACCCGAAACGCCCCTGCCTCGACCGCTGACCTAGGGTGGCCCCATGGGCATGGTCACGACGGTCGGGCTGGTGCTGCACCCCCAGCGCGACTCAAGGAAGGCGATCGACACCATCCTGCGCTGGGCGGCCGGCAACGACGCCACCGTGCTCGGCCTGCCCGAGGAGGTGGGCCGCATCGACTGCAGCGCCGTGCCGGTCGACGCCGACACGCTCGTCGAGCGGTCCGACCTGCTGGTCGGGCTCGGCGGCGACGGCACGATGCTGCGCACGATGCGGCTGCTCGCCGGGCGGCGCACGCCCATCCTGGGGGTCAACGTGGGGCGGCTCGGGTTCCTCGCGGAGATCGACGTGAGCGAGCTGGCAGAGACGCTGTCGGCGATCGACGACCACCGCTACACGATCGAGCCGCGCATGGCGATCAGGAGCAAGGTCGGGGGCGCGGACGTGACCGCGTTCAACGACATCGCCCTCGTACGGATCCCCGGAGAGGGGCTGGCCGGCATCGCGGTGAGCCCGGCCGGCAGCGACTTCGTGCGTTTCGCCGCCGACGCCGTGATCGTGGCGACCTCCACCGGCTCCACCGCCTACAGCTTCTCCGCCGGCGGGCCCATCGTGTCGCCCCGCGTGGAGGCCGTGCTCGTCGTGCCCTCCGCCGCCCACTCGGCCTTCAACCGGGCCCTGGTGCTGCCCGCCGACGAGGAGGTGACGCTCCAGGTGCTGCCCACCAGCGGGCGGCTCGCGGTCGAGGTCGACGGGGCCGTGGTCGGGGACCTGTGCCCGGGTGACCGCGTCACGGTCGCCGCCTGGCCGGGGGCGGCCCAGGTGGTGCGGCTGGGCACCACCTTCTACGACCGGGCCCGGCGCAAGCTGCGCGTGAACGGCAGCGCCGAGGCGTACTGACCCGGCATGGGTCCCGGCATGGGTCCCGGCATGGGCGCATGCGAACGTGCGCCGGCAGCGCCGGGACCGGTGACCGTCAGGTGGCCGCCGCCGGCGCGGCGGCCGACCGGGCCGCTTCCGTTCCCGCCCTGCGGCCGAACACCGTGCCTGCCGCCAGGCCGCTGCCGCCCGGGTAGTTGTGGTAGAAGAGACCGCCGACCATCTCTCCCGCGGCGAACAACCCGGTGATCGCCTCGCCTTCCTGGTCGAGTACGCGTCCGGAGTCGTCGATCTTGACCCCGCCGAAGGTGAACGTGATGCCGCAGGTCACGCCGTAGGCCAGGTAGGGCGGCTCGTCGAGAGGAAGGGCCCAGTTGCTCTTCGGGGGGTGGAGCCCGGCCGTGCTCAGCCCGTCCTTGACGGAGGGGTCGAAGTGCCCCGGCCGGGTCGCTGCGTTGTACTCCTCGACCGTGCCTGCCAGCCCCGCGGCGTCGATGCCGGCGAGCTCGGCGAGCTCGCCGATCGAGTTCGCCTCGAACCGCGTGACGCCGGGGACCTGGTATTCCGCCTCGCGCAGCAGCGGCGCCGTCTTGGCGTCGAAGAGCTGGAAGGCGCGGGCGCCCGGCTGGAGCAGGATCTGGGAGCCGTACTTGGCGTAGGTGTAGTTGCGCAGGTCGGCGCCCTCGTCGAGGAAGCGCTTGCCCTCGGTGTTGACGACGATGCTCAGGGGATACGACTGCTTGGTGTGCCGGTTGGTCAGCTCGAAGTCACCGGTCTCGGGAGCGTTGGAGTCCCAGGCCACCGCATGGCAGCCGCTCCAGTGGCCGGCCGGCTGGGCGCCCGCGTCCAGCGCGGCCATCAGGGCGATGCCGGTGTTGTGGGGCGTGCCGCGCACCTTGGCGAGATCCCAGCTCGGGCCGAGGTACTGGGCGCGCAGCAGCCGGTTGGCCTGGAAGCCGCCGGCGGCCAGGACGACCGCGCTCGCACGGAACTCCTCGTCGCCGGCCCCCACGCCGATGACCCCGCCGCCGGCATCGCGCAGCAACCGGTCCACGGCGGCCGAGCAGCGGATCGTGACGCCTTCCCGCTCGGCGATGAGCCGATGCTGGGCCACCAGCCCTTTTCCGCCGTCGACGACGGCCAGCGGCAGGCCGCCCCAGAACCGGTAGCGTCCGTCTACTTCGTACGCCTGCCTCTCGTACTGGAGGCGGAAGCGGATTCCGAGATCGCGCATCCAGCGCAGGGCGTCCGCGATGTCGTGCACCATCGTGTGGGTCAGGGAGGGATCGCAGCGCCCGAGCGTGACACGGGCCATGTCGCTGCCGAAGTCGGCGGTCGTGTACGGGGCGATGTCGGTGCGGGAGTGGCGTTCGTCGCTCACGACCAGCCGCGTCAGCTCGTCGAGGCTCTCATACGTCGTGCGGATCGCGCCGGCGGTGAAGTAGGTGTTGCCACCGATCGCTCCTGCCGGCCCCTTCTCGAGCATGAGCACGCGCGCGCCGCGCCGGGCGGCCGCGTGCGCGGCACAGAACCCGGCGTTGCCGGTGCCTACGACGATGACATCTGCCTGATTGTCCATGGAGGGAGCCTTTCTGGTCGGCCCGGGTTCGTCAGCCGGCGGTGGAGCGGTGGTGCGACCGGGAGCGCATCGCGGGGGAGGCGAACACTCGTGCCGGCCTTTGAGCGCTCAGTGTACCTGTGTACACAACCGTACTCACTAAAGCTGCCAGCTGGCGGAGCGGTCGGCGCGTGAGGGTGATCGCGGCTCTAGCGGCCGTGCGGCGAAGGTGTCGAACGTATCGATCAGAAGCCTATATAGCCAGTACGACGAAGGTTTCTCGATTTCGGGCGGGCAACTGTTGTGGGCTGTGAATTCATCTGCGTACACTTGCATGCCATACGCGAGAATGTGAAAAACGTAACGAGCGCCGTCGCCATAACCGACGGTTACGCGCGGTTCTCCGGCAAGCCCGGAGTGGCGAGCGCGACGCACGGGCCGGGCCTGAGTAACACGGCCACCTCGCTGCTGACGGCCGCCGCTGCCCGTTCCGGGGTCGTCCTTCTGGCGCCGGGCACACCGACCGGCGATCTCGATCCTGCTGGCCGAGAGCGCGCGGCACCCGCGGATGATGTCGGTCGGCCTGCACCCCAGGATCATCGGCCGCCCCGCCCTGCGCACGACGGTATACATACTGTCGTGCGCCACACCCCCGTGATGGCCCGGCCGGCTCGCTGCGCTGTTCAGGAGCTCCGACACTCTTGGCAGAAGCTGTATACATCGGTATACTATAAGTATCCGGTGGGTACGTGAGCCTACCTCGTCGACCGTTGCCGCGCCGGGGTGACAAGCATTGGCCAGAAGGAGGCTTCCAGCGTGCCGACTCGAATCAATCTCGCCGCCGACCTGGGCGAAGGTTTCGGTGCCTACACGATGGGCGACGACGCCGCGATGCTCGAGGTGGTCAGCTCGGCCAACGTCGCCTGCGGGTTTCACGCCGGCGACCCCCGCATCATGAACCGCACGGTGCGGCGCTGCGTCGAGAACGGTGTCGACATCGGCGCCCATCCCGGCTTTCCCGACCTCGCGGGCTTCGGGCGGCGTGCGATCGACTGCACGCCGGACGAGGTCTACACCGACGTCCTCTACCAGCTGGGCGCGCTGGCCGCGTTCGTCCGCGCGAACGGCGCACGTCTCACCCATCTTTCGCCCCACGGCAAGCTGGGGAACCTCACGCGAAAACGGTCCGACTACGCCGACGCCGTGGCCAGTGCGGTCGCGGACTTCGACCCGGCGCTCAGGATCGTCACCCGTGAGGGCGGGCTGACCGACGCCGCGCAGAAGCGCGGGCTGGCCTGCGGCTTCTCCGGCTTCGCCGACCGGGCCTACGGCGATGACGGAGAGCTGGTCCCCCGGCACGTCCCGGGCGCCGTCATCCACGACAGGGACCAGGTCATCGCCCGCGCGATCCGCATGGTCACCGAGAAGGTGGTTCGGACGGTGTCCGGCAAGGACGTGCCGGTCCGTTGCGACACGATCCTGCTGCACGGCGACACCGCCGGTGCGGTCGAGCTGGCCCGTGGGGTCCGGCGCGCCTTCGACGACGCCGGAATCGCCGTCGAGGGCCTGGGCAGCCGATGAGCATTGCCGCGCGCGTCGACCCCTTCGGTGACTCGGCCGTCCTGGTGGAGTTGTCAGGCGGGACGAAGGACGAGGTCTGGCGGGCCACGCAGTTGCTGGGCCGGGCCGTCGACGACCGTCCGGTGCCCGGAGTGCTGAACTCCATACCGACATACCGGCATGTCCTCATCGAGTTCGACTGCGTCGTCACGGACTACCCCTCGGTACGCCACCGCGTGGAGCAACTCGTCGGCGAACTGTCCCGCATGGACGGCACGTCCATGCCCCCCGTACGCCGGTTCGTGCTGCCGACCTGCTACGGCGGCGAGCACGGCCCCGACCTCGAGTCGCTGGCCGCGTCGCTCGGCCTGTCGCCCGCCGCGTTGATCGAATGCCACACGCGCGCCCCTTACCGCGTGCGCTGCCTGGCCGGCCCGATAGGCGGGCCCATGATGGACGGGCCCGACCTGCCGGCGCCCGTGCCGCGGCAGCGGAGCCCGCGGCCCAAGGTGCGGGCGGGCGCCGTTCTGCTGGCGGGCACGCAGGGCTTCGTGAAGACCATGGACGGGCCGGGCGGCTGGCAGATCATCGGCCACACCCCCTTCCGGCTGATCGACATCGACGCGGACCCGCTGGTGCCCTGGCGCCCCGGCGACGAGATCCGCTTCGAGGCGATCACCGCCGACGAATGGCACGACCTGCGCGGAACCGCGGTGCGGGTGAGCCATGGGTGACCGCGTCTCCGTGCGCCGCGCGGGCATAGCCTCGGTGCAGGACCTCGGCCGCAGCGGCACGGCACGTCTCGGGGTCTCCAGCAACGGAGCCGCGGACGCCTACTCGGCGCGGGCGGCCAACGCGCTGCTGGGCAACTCCCCGGCGAACCCGTTGCTCGAGATCACCGCGATGCCGTTCACGTTCTCGGTGTCGGCCGGCACGACCATCGCGGTGACCGGTGCCGTCGCGAACGTGCGGGTCGGCGGGCAGCCGATCGGCCAGTGGCGCGCGACGACCGTCCCGGCGGACGCCGACATCGAGATCCGCGACATCCGGCAGGGGCTGCGCTGCTATGTGGGGGTGCGCGGGCGGCTCGACGTGCCGGCGTTCCTCGGCAGCGTGGCGCCCGACCCGGCGCTGGGCTTCGGCGCTCGCCTCCGGCGCGGCGACGAGATCCCCTTCGTCCCGTCTCCCCGCCAGGCCTGCATGGAGCCCGAACTGCCGGACGGCTTCGTCGCCACCTACGGCGACCCGGCGACCCTGCCCGTCTGCACCGGACCGGAATGGGACGCCTTCGCCGGCGTACGGGACGAGATCCTGCGCGGTGCGTACGTCGTGGACACGAGAAGCAACCACGTCGGGATCAGGCTGAACGGCGAGCTTCCACCCTTGTCCATGCCCGGCGAGCTGACCTCCCGCGGCGTCGCGATAGGGGCGGTGGAGCTCACTCCGTCCGAGGAGCTGATCGTGTTGCACAGGGGACGCAGCATCACCGCCGGTTATCCGATCCTCGCGGTCGTCACGACCGCGGGCCTGTCCGTCGCGGGGCAGCTACGCCCTGGTGACGGTGTTCGATTCCGGCTGTGCTCGACCGGAGAGGCGGTCGAGGAGCACCGCCTTCGTCAGCGAATGCTGGACCGCGTGACGGCCGCCGCGAGCGGCCGGGCACACAAGGAGGAACGTTGATCGACTCGTTGCTCGTCGCCAACCGTGGCGAGATCGCGCGCCGGATCATCCGCACCGCGCGCGGGCTGGGCGTGCGCACGGTCGCCGTTCATTCCCCCGTGGACAAGGACCTGCCCTTCGTCGGCGAGGCGGATCAGGCCTATGAGCTCGTGTCCGGCACGACCGCCGGTTACGGTGACGCCGACGCCGTGCTCGCCGCGCTGCGGGAGAGCGGAGCGCAGGCGGTCCACCCCGGCTACGGCTTCCTCTCCGAGAACGCGGACTTCGCCGCGGCCGTGCTCCGCGCCGGCTGCGGGTGGGTCGGGCCTGAGCCGGAGACCATCGCCGCGATGGGGGACAAGATCGAGGCGAGGGCCAGGGTCGCCGCCGCCGGCGTGCCCGTGTTGCCCAGCTCGCCCGGCGCGGTCCGCAGCCTCGATGAGGTCGATGAGGCCGCTGAGTCCGTCGGCTTCCCGCTGATGATGAAGGCGTCGGCCGGGGGCGGAGGCATGGGCATGGTCGTCGCGCATGATCGGGCGGCGGCGGCCAGGGCCTACCAGTCGCTGATCGACAAGACGATGCGGCTGTTCGGCGACGACAGAATCTTCGTGGAGCGGTATCTGCCCAGCGCGAGGCACGTCGAGGTGCAGATCCTCGGCCTCGCGGACGGGCGTGTGATCGCACTCGGCGATCGCGACTGCTCGGTGCAGCGCCGTAACCAGAAGCTGCTCGAGGAGGCGCCGGCGCCCGGGCTCGACGGCACGTTGCGAGCCGCGCTCGCCGAGGCGGCCGTTGCGGCCGGTGAGTCGGTGCACTACCGCAACGCGGGCACGGTCGAGTTCCTCGTCGACCCGCGCACGGGGGAGTTCTTCTTCCTGGAGATGAACACCCGCCTGCAGGTGGAGCATCCGGTCACCGAAGCCGTGTTCGGCGTCGACCTCGTCGCGGCGCAACTGCGGATCGCCTCCGGCGAGCCGGTGGGCTTCGCCCTGGACGGTCTGCGCTCCCGAGGGCACGCCATCGAGATGCGCGTCAACGCCGAGGACGCTCGCAGGTTCCTTCCTTCACCAGGAGACATCACCGCATGGGAGGAGCCGGCCGGCGAGGGCATCCGGGTGGACGCCGGCTACGGGAAAGGCGACGCCGTGACGGCTCAGTACGACTCGCTCCTGGCCAAGCTCATCGTCCACGCCGGCGATCGGGAAGCGGCGATCGCCCTGGCGCGCGAGGCGGTGGCCGCGTTCGTCGTCTCCGGGCCGAAGACGACGCTGCCCTTCCACCTCGAACTGCTCGACGACCCCGAATTCAGGTCGGGGGACTACGACACCGGGATCATCAGCAGAATGCGGGAGAGAGCCGGCTGAGGAGGAAGGCGGGCGCCGTGCGAGACCACATCGACGTCGCGATAGCGCAGTTCTCCCCGCGAGCCCTGGAGCGGGACACGAACGTCGCGCTGATGGCCGGCATCATCGAGCGCGAGGCGGCGGCCGCGCCGACCGATCTCGTCGTCTTTCCCGAACTGGCCACCACCGGCTACGTGCCGCCGCGCTACGACCCCGCGTTCCACCGAGCGCTTCGAACGCAGTCGGACCAGCTCGGTGGCCCGGCCGGCGACGCCATCGGGCGCGCGGCCCGAGCGGCCGGCGTGCACGTCGTGTACGGCTTCAGCGAGCAGCCGGGAAGCGGCGCCCTGTACAACTCGGTCGCCCTGGTCTCACCCGACGGCGCCGCGCCGCGGGTTCAGCGCAAGACACACCTGTGGCGCGAGGAATGGCACTACTTCACGCCCGGCGCCGAGATCCGGGTCGCGGACAGCGAGCTGGCACGGATCGGCCTGTCCGTCTGTTACGACTCCCGCTTCCCCGAGGTGTGCCGCGTCCAGTCGGTGCTCGGCGCCGAACTGCTGGTCTGCGTGTTCGCACTCGTCAGCAGGCCAGGATCGCCCAGCACCCTGCTGACACGCGCGAGCACGCGCGCCATGGAGAACAACGCCTTCTTCATCGCGGCGAACCGGCGCGGGGTGGACAGCGCGGGCATCTTCCGCGGCGGGAGCGGCGTCGCCGCACCGAGCGGTGAGATCATCGCATCCGACCCGGACGGAACGGCCGAGGTGGTCCGCGCCCGGCTGGACGGCGGCGCGATCACCACGGCGCGCGACTACGCGGACGTGCGCCGGCACCGCCGTCCGGAGCTCTACCGGGCTCTGGGCGCACCCGGGGCATGACGTCGCCTGGCGGCCTCTTCCCGGTCATGGGGCCCTGCCATGAGGGGCCGGTCGTGGCGGCTCGGTGTTGAGGGTCCGGTCATCGTGACCGGTCGCCCGGGCCCGCCCCGATGGTGACCAGCCGTTCCTCCGTCATCTCCGCGACCGCGTACCGGGGGCCCTCCGCGCCGGTGCCGCTCGCTTTGACGCCGGCGAACGGCATGAGGTCCACGCGGCTGCTCGACGTCTCGTTGATGTGCACCGTGCCCACCCGGAGATTCTCCGCCGCGCGCAGCGCGCGTCCAAGGCTCGCCGTGAACACCCCGGCCGCCAGACCGTAGGGGGTGTCGTTGGCCTCCGCGATCGCCTCGTCGAGGTCGTCGAACGGGCGCAGCACCACGACGGGCCCGAACACCTCCTCCCGCATGACCCGCATCTCGGTCGTCGCGTCGGTGAGGATCGTCGGCTCCAGGACCGCGCCGCTGCGCCCGCCCCCGCTGACCACCCGGGCTCCGCACTCCACCGCCGCGCCGACCCAGCTCGACACCCGGTCGGCGGCCGCGGGGCGGATGAGCGGGCCGACGAAGGTCTCCGGCAGCCGGGGATCCCCGGCCGGGCGACCGCGAAGCTGCTCGCCCAGCGCGGCCACCAGCTCGTCCTGCACGGGCCGCTGCACGTAGAGCCGCTGCACCGACGTGCACACCTGGCCCGCCTTGCGGAAGGCCGCGTTCACGCACAGGGCCGCCGCCGCCGCGACGTCCGCGTCGTCGCAGACGATCGTGCTCGCCAGGCTGCCCAGTTCGAGCTGGGTACGGCGGAGTCCGACGCTGCGCCGGATGTGCTCTCCCACCCGGGTGCTCCCGGTGAAGGCGTAGAACGCGGGAGTGGGGTCGTCCAGCAGCCATTGGCCCACGTCGGCGCCCTCGCCCTGGACGAGCGCGATGAGATCTTCCGGCAGCCCCGCCTCCAGCAGCACGCGGACGAGCAGCGCCGCCGTCAGCGGTGTCTCCGCGGCCGGCTTGAGCAGCACCGCGTTCCCCGCGGCCAGCGCCGGCCCGACCTTGTGGCAGACGGTGTTCAGCGGCGAGTTGAAGGGAGTGATCGCGCAGACGACACCGAGCGGGCGGCGCATCGTGTAGCCGAACCGGCCGCTGACCCCGGGAGCGCCCTCCAACGGCACCATCCGGCCGGTGAGCCGGTTGGCTTCCTCCCCGCACAGGCGCAGCGTCTCGACCGCCCTGGAGACCTCCCGCTCCGCGTCGGTCACCGTGAAGCCGGTGTCGGTGATGATCGTGTCGGCGAACTCGGCCGAACGCCGCCGTACCCCGTCCGAGGCACGCGCGAGGATCCGGAACCGGTCGTGCGCGGTGAGCCTGCTCGCCGCCTGCGCCGTGGCCAGGGCCCTGAGCGCCGAGCTCACCTGCTCGCGGCCGGGGACCTGCACGGTCGCGGCGAACTGCCCGCTGTAGGTGTCGTCGTGCTGGTAGCTGGTCTCGCCGGCGACCCAAGCGCCTTCGAGGAAAAGGGGAAGATCGGTCATCTCGCCTGCGCCTCCTTGATGAGTTCCAGCACGTCCCGGTAATGCGCGGGAGGCGGGGAGGAACGATCCAGGCCGAGATCCACCAGCCACTGCAGTCGCGTGGCCCCCGCGGAGGCGACCACCGGCTCCACCCCGGACGAGGCCAGCGTGGCCGCCACCTGGCGCAGCTCCTCGGCTCGCCGGGCTCCGTGCGTGTAGCTGCGGGTCAGCAGATAGGAGGCGAGCTCACCCCAGTCGTGTACGGGCAGGGCGCCGTCCATGGAGCCGAGCACGCGCTCGGTGATCCCGTAGCGGTCGGCTCCCGCCACGAACTCCAGCAGCAGCGCCTCCAGCCCTTTGATCAGAAGGCTGCGCATCATCTTGACCGCGGACGCCTGCCCCGGCTCGGGGCCGATCACTTCGAGGTTGAACCCGAGGCCCTCCACCGTTGCGGCCAGGGCCTCGGCCCCGTCACCGCTCAGCAACACCGGCACCCGGTGCCGCGCCGGTGGTACGGCGCCCATCACGGCGCCGTCGGCGAACCGCGCGCCGGTCCGCGAGACCATCCCGGCGAGCTCGCGTTTGAGCCCCGGGCTGCCCGAGTTCCAGTCGGTGAAGACGTGCCGTGGCCGGAGTGAATCCTCCAGGTCGCCCACCACCGCCTTCGCCGTGCTCGCCGTGGTCAGCCCGATCAGGACGTCGCAGGTGCCGGCGAGGTCGGCCGTGCTCGCCCGCGGTACGACTCCGGCCTCGCGGATGCGCTCGGCCACGGCGGGGTCACCGGCCCGCACGTCGTAGCCGTGGACCTCCACCCCCTCGGTGCGCAGCCCGTCGGCGATGGCGAGTCCCGCCTCGCCCAGGCCGATCAACCCCAGGGTGACGCTCATGTGATCACTCGATTCTCGGTAGATGCCGGCAGCCGGTTCAGGTCACGTACGTGCCGCAGGGAGGACACCCGCCAGGCCCGGGCGAGCAGGTCGCGAGCGGCCGTCCCGCCGAGGACCGGCTGGGTGAACTCGACGAACTTGTCGCTGAGCTCGGCGTCGCTGAGCGGTTCGTCCGGATCGCCGCGCCGGGTCAGCCTCTCGGCGGAGCGCCGGCCGTTGTTCTCGCCGGAGACGGTCACCCTGGCGGCACGCCGGTTCGGGGCGAGCTTCTCGTAGCGGCCGTCCACCCGGACCACGGTGCGTTCCACCAGACGGCGCAGCAGCGGGTCGGCGAGCGCGGACGGTTCGAAGGCCGCTGCGCGGACCGTGCCGAGGCCCAGTGCCGCGGCGACGCAGTAGGCCAGGCTGAACTTCGCCTCGAAGGCGGTCTCCGGCCGTGGATGTCCCGCGGTGATGGTGGCCGCGCGGTAGGTATCGATCTCGATCCGCTCGATGTCCCGGAGATCCGGGAACGCGGAGCGCAGCTCCAGCGCGGCGTCCACCGCGGCGAACGTGTGCCCGCAACACGCGTGGTTCTTGACGGTGATCGAGCCGACCGCGAAGGGTTCGCCGAAGCTCCGGGCCGCGACGGAGAGATCGGCGTCAGCCGACATCGCCGCGGCGAGGCCGGCCTCGCCGTCGAAGGCGCCGGCGGTGCCCGTGAACCCGCGCGCGGCCGTGGCGGCGGCGAACACTCCGGTCTCCGCCGCCCGCCCCGCATGCAGTGGCTTGCTCATCGACTCGCCGCGGAACGCCTGCTGCAGCCCGGCCGCCATGGTGGTGGCGGTCGCCAGGGCGTGCGTCAACCGGTCGGCGTCGAGGTCGTACAGGTCGGCGGCGGCCACCGTGGCGCCGAGCGCGCCGATGGTGCCGGTCGGATGCCAGAAACGATAGTGCGAGGGCGCGACGGCCTGCGCCAGGCGGCAGCCCACCTCGAACCCGAGAACTATGGCCCGCAGCAGGTCGGCGCCCGAGGCGTTCACCTCCTCGGCGACCGCGAGCGCCGCGGCGATGGTGGGGGCGCCCGGGTGGTACATGCCGTCGCGGAAGATGTCGTCTATCTCGGTGGTGTGGGCGGCCGTCGCGTTGATCAGCGCCGCGGGACGGGCGGGTACGGCGCGTCCGGAGGGTACGACACACGAGTGGCCCGCCACGCTCTCGGCCAGCACCACCTCGCTGAGAATGCGGGCCGGTGGCTCCACGCCGCCGGACACCGCGGCGGCGTACCAGTCGACGAGGGCTCGGTTCGCGGCATGTCCGGCGGCTTGCGGGATTGCGCCGGTCCGCGCCTGAACGGTGCGTGCGGCGAGCTCGGCAAGGATCGGAGCATCGTGGTGTTCGTGGATGCGTGACATGGTCAGAACTGGTGCTCGTACTGAGCGGGGTCGATGACGGCCTCGATCACCAGTGGCCGCGACAGCTCACCGAGCGAGCCGGTCGCCTTCTCCAGCTCGGCGACCGTCTCGACGCGTACGCCGTCGCAGTCCATCGACTCGGCCAGCCGTGTCAGGTCCATCGGCTCGATCCGCGTCGCCGTGCTGGGATAGCCCTGCGCCATCTGCTTCAGCTCGATCCTGTTCAGGCTTTCGTCGACGAAGACCACGACCGCGATGGGCAGCCCCAGGGCGGCGGCGAGCCGCATCTCGGTGGCTGCCATCGCGAAGCCTCCGTCCCCCACCAGCGCGGCCACCGGCCGGCCGGGATCGGCGAGTTTCGCGCCGATGGCGGCGGGCAGGCCGAAGCCCATCGAGGAGAGCCCGTTGCTCATCAGGACGCCGCGTGGCCGCGTCGTGCGCCAGCCCTGCCCGACCAGAAGCTTGTGCGAGCCGACGTCGCAGCTGACGACCGCGTCGGGCGGGAGCGCGGCGCGCACCCCGTCGACCACGTCGGTCGGGTTGAGCCGGTCGGGGTTTCGCCCGGCGTAGTAGAGAGCGCTGAGATTCTCCCGGTGCCGGCGCACCTCGGCCTCCGCCCACCTCGGCTGTCCCTGCCAGTCGCCGGACAACGCGTCGAGGATGACGGGGATGGCGCCGACGAGTTCGATGTCGGCACGGTAGATCTGGTCGGTGTTGGCGAGCGCGTCCACGTGGATCACCGGGACGCGCAGCGTCCACGGCTTGATCAGTTCGACCGGATCGAAGCCGACCGCGAGGATGAGGTCGCTCCCGGCCAGCAGGTCCCACATCACCGTGTTGCAGGCCATGTCGAGGACACCCGCGAAGTAGGGATGGTCCTCCGGCAGTACGCCCTTCGCCATCGGTGCGACGACCACCGGCGCGCCGATGGTCTCCGCGCACCGGGTCAGGGACTCGGTGGCGCCCGCGCGCACCGCGCCGATCCCGGCCAGGATCACCGGGCGCCTGGCACGGCGGAGGGCGCCGACCGTGTCGGCGTCCGCTGTGGGCGCACGGTGAACCTCGATTCCGAGACGTTCGGCTTCGAGCGGAGGCACCACGACGTCGGTGCCGGCGACCGGCGTCTTGAAGACGTCCCCTCCGACGCTGAGGTGCACGGCACCGGGCCGCTCCGCCGTCGCGGTGCGGATGGCCTTGCGCAGGGTGACGCCCACGGCGGCCGCCTCCACCCGGCCGGCCCATTTGGTGATCGGGCCGAACAACGCCTGATGGTCCACCACCTGATGGGTGAAGAACTGCTCACGTGCCGTCTCGATCTGCCCGGAGATCGCGAGCATCGGCACCCGGTCCCAGGTCGCCGCGGCCACGCCGTTGACGATGGCGGTCGATCCGGGGCCGAGCGTCGACACGCATGCCCCGAGCCTGCCTGTCGCCTGCGCGTACCCCTCGGCCATGAAGACCGCGGTGCCTTCCCGCCGGCCGAGGACGACCTCGCAGCCGCTTCGGCGTAGCGCCTCCAGAAACTCGATCGTCGGGTCTCCTGGGTAGGTGAAGACGTGCGATACCCCTGCGCCGACGAGGTAGTCGGCCATCACGGATGCCACATTGCCGGACTCGGCCATGGAGTTCCCTTCGACGATCCACCGCAGCATGCCTCGCTACAAGGCTGTATACAGAGGTCCACCGTAGAATACAGACACGAAGGGGTCAACCGGCCAAGCCTCTCCCCAGTCAGGTCACGGGCACGGTGAACGAGGAACATGTCCGCGTAACGGGCCCGTCGACGGTCTCACGCCGGTGCAGTTATGCTGTATGCAGCTGCGCACTGACACTGCCGGGCAGCGCCACACGACAGAGGAGCGGTATGAAGTCTGCCTCGGCCGGATCGAGCCGATCGCTCGCGAGCCTTCCCGACAGCCGGCGTCGCCCGCTGTACGAGCAGCTCAAGGAGTCGATCTACCTCGGCGACCTGAAACCGGGCCAGCACCTGGTGGAAAGCGCACTCGCGGGCATGTACGAAGTCAGCCGCACGCCCATCCGCGAGGCACTGCTGCGCCTGGAGCAGGACGGGCTGGTCGTCCGGGGCGGGGACGGCCTGATGGTCCGCGACCACAGCCCGGCCGAGATCCTGGATCTCTACGAGGTGCGGATCCTGCTGGAGAGCGAGGCGGGACGGGCGGCCGCCGAACGGCGGACGACGCACGACCTGCTGACCCTGCGCAAGGCCGCGAAGCGGTACGAAGCCGTTGACGTCGACAACCCGCGGGGCATGGTCGAGGCGAACCGGGAGTTCCACGAGGCGGTCTGGCGGTGCACACACCAGCTCGCGCTGCTGGACCTGCTCGAACGCCTCGAGCTGCATCTGGGCCGTTTCCCCAACACGACGCTGACCTACCCCAACCGGCGCGAGCAGACCATCGAGCAACATCGTGCGATCGTGCAGGCGATCGAGGCGCGCGACCAGGAGCAGGCAGGCAAGCTGTGCGGCCGGCACTTCAGCGACGCCCGCGACATAAGGCTGGCCCTGTGGGAGAGCGAGGACTGACCCACGCGGCCCGCGCCGGCGCCGGACGCGCGAGAGCTCTCGCCCGGGGGAGTGCGCACCACTAGGGTGTGAGCTCCTGCGGGCTGTCGGTGGTGAGGGCCGTGCGCAGCCGCGCCAGCCCGGTTGTCAGCTGCGCGTCCTCGACACAGAACGCGATGCGCACGAACCCTTCGCCCGCGGGGCCGAATTCGCTGCCGGAGCGCACTCCGACGCCGTGTGCCAGCGCATGCCCGGCCATCTGCCGCGACGACAGTGCGTGCGGGTAGCGCAGGAAGACGTAGAAGGCTCCGTCGGGCTCTTCGAAGGAGACGCCGGGCAGGTCCACCAGCGCGTCGACCGCGATCTTGCGTCGCCGCTCGTAGTCGGCGAGCCGGTCCGCCGGCCAGGTCGACGGCGTGGTCACCGCGGCCAGGGCCGCCCGCTGGACAGCGCTGTTGACCGCGCCGTTGTAGGTGCGATGGATCAGTCCCGCCGCCGCGGCCACATCAGGCGGCGCCGCGACGTAACCGATGCGCCATCCGGTCATCGCGAAGGTCTTGGACAGCGTCTGGCAGTAGATCAGGCGGTCGGCGAGCGCGTCGATCTCCAGTGCGGAGACGAAGGTCGCGTGGTGGTAGACGATGTGGTCGTACGCCTCGTCGCTCAGCACGAGCAGGCCGTGCTCGGCTGACGTCCTGGCGATCTGCTCGAGCTCCCCGCGCGTGTAGACGCCGCCGGTCGGATTGCCGGGCTGGCACAACACGACGAGGCGCGCCCCCGGCGCGCGCCGTTCGAGCAGTTCCAGGTCGATCCGCCCGTCGCGACCCGGTGGCAGGTACTCGGGCACCCCGCCCGCCAGCCGCGTCGAGTCGGCGTAGAGCGAGTAGGTGGGGTTGGGGATCAGCACGCGGTCGCCTGGGTCGACGACGGCCAGGATCGCCGAGTTGATCGCCGGACTGCCGCCGGCGGTGACGATGACCTGGCGGTCCGAGTAGGGCCGGCGCGCCCGTGAGCTGAGATCGGCCGCCAGCGCCTCCCGCAGGAGCGGATCGCCCTGGGGCTGCGCGTAATGCGTCAGACCGGATCGCACCGCCGCGCACAGGGCGTCCGTGATGAACTCCGGTGTGGCGAAGTCGGGGTCGCCGACGTGCAGCGGGGACACCGTGGGACCGGGCCGGCTGGACGGGCGCTGCGTGTGCTGCTTGATGGTCTGGCTGACCCGGGACGTGCGAGATGGGGCACCGGTCATTTCTTCTCCTTGATCCGCTTCGGCAGGTCGCCTCAAGCCTCATGACGCAGGCCGAACCCTTCTCCCACCCAGGCGGCGACGGCTGCATGCCACTGTATACCACGGTATGGGAAATTCTTCTCCGCCTCTCTTCGAACGATGAAAGGGGGGTTGATGTGCAGAACACAGCTGTGTATGGTGCCGAACACATCAGTATTCGCCAATGAGCGGCTGCCCACAGTCCCACCCCGGCTAGGAAGGCTCACGCCGCGCCGACCGTGGACGATCACCTCCCGCGAGGCCGGAAGCCGCAATGTCCGATCGATCCCCCAAATACTGAAATGTGGTGGCCGTGATGCAGCTCCGTCACGACGAGAAGATGGCGCGAAAAGCTGGAATAGCGTCGCTGTTCGGGACGGCGATCGAATGGTACGACTTCTATATCTTCGGGACGGCGGCGGCGCTCGTGTTCGGGCCGCTGTTCTTTCCGCAGTCCTCGCCCGGCGCGGGCGTCCTGGCCTCCTTCGCCACCTTCTGGGTCGGGTTCCTGGCACGCCCGTTCGGCGGCATCATCTTCGGTCACCTCGGTGATCGCATCGGCCGGAAGAGGATGCTGATCACGACGCTCCTGCTCATGGGAACGGCGACGGTCGGCATCGGCCTGCTGCCCACCTACGAGACCATCGGACCGCTGGCCCCGGTGTCGCTGGTCCTGCTCAGAGCCATCCAAGGGCTGGCCGTCGGTGGCGAGTGGGGCGGTGCGGTACTCATCGCCACCGAGCACACCGACCGCAAACGGAGCGTGCTCTTCGGGGCCTTCGCCCAGCAGGGCTCGCCGATCGGGCACATCCTCGCCGCGCTGGCCTTCTCCGCGACGAGCCTGCTCAGCGACGAGGCATTCATGTCGTGGGGATGGCGCATCCCCTTCCTGGTCTCCTCGGTGCTCATCGTCATCGGCCTGATCATCCGGCTCGGCATCGAGGAGTCACCGGTGCTGGCCCGGCTGCGCGACACGAAAAAGGTGGTCCGCTACCCGCTCGTCGACGTGCTCAAGAAACACCGGATGATCGTGCTGATCGCCACTTTGACCATGGCGGCGGTGATGACCTCGGCCTACATCCGCAGCACCTTCATGCTCTCCTGGGGCACGGCCGATCTCGGCTTCCAGCGGCAGACGATCCTCAGCGTGATCCTGATCGCGTCCATCGTCCAGTTCTGCGTGCAGCCGTTCGGCGCCGTGCTCGCGAACCGGTTCGATCCACGAAAGAGCGTCACCGCGATGCTGGTGATCGAACTGGGCACCCTGCCGGTCATGTTCCTGCTGCTCTCCGCCGGCTCCTTCGGCTGGGCGCTGGTCGGAGTGGTCGTGGCGACCATCCCCAATGTGATGTTCTACGCCACCACGGCGGGTCTGCTCGCGCAGGCCTTCCCTGGCCGGGTCCGCTACACCGGCATCTCGGTCTCCTACGCGTTGTCCTCGCTGCTCTTCGGAGGCTCGGTGCCGTTCGTCGGGCAGGCGCTGCTCACCATGACCGGCTCGATCGTGGCAGTCGTCGTGTACGCCATGCTCATGGTGTGCGTGTCGATCGTGGGGGTCCGCGCGCTCATCAAGCGCACGGAAGCCCAGCGTGAGCCGGACGAGCACGACCTGACCGCCCAGGACGCGCAGCCTTCGGCGATCCCGGTCTCCCCCGAGAAGTGAGCCCATGGACCACCCGGCACCGGCCGTGAACGCGGCCGCGGGCCGGCCGCCGGGATCCCGATGCTGGATCCCCCAACGTCCCCGCTCCGCCGGCGCCGTCCTCGCCGGCCGGGCGAGGGCCCTGACTAGGTGCTCGCGCGGCGGTGGCGGGCCGGGCGGCCGCGTTCCCCGCGGGGCTCCGGCTCCTGGCCGGGGGAACCGTCGTGGTGGTGGGACGGATGCGGGGTGAAGAAGTCCTCTCGCGGAGCGTCCGCCGCGCGGGGCTCCGCACGGCGGCGTGAGGCGGACATGTCAGGGTTCGCGCGGCGGCCGGAGGAGGTCTTCGCCGGCTCTTCCCGGTGGCGGGTGGCCGCCAGGGCGGCCAGGGCCGTGGTGATGGGGACGGCGGCGATGAGGCCGAGCGTGCCGGCCACGCTGCGGACGATCTCCTGGGCGATGACCGGTGTCGTCAGCACCTGACCCAGAGGCTGCTCCCCGATGCTGAACAGCAGCAGCAGCGGCAGCGACGCCCCCGCGTACGCCAGGATGATGGTGTTGATCACCGAGGCGATGTGGGCCCGCCCGATGCGTCCGGCCGCCTGGTAGAGGCGGGCGAAGCCGTACGACGGGTTGGCCTGGGCCAGTTCGGCCACCGTCACCGCCTGCGTGACCGTGACGTCGTCGAGCACCCCAAGCGCGCCGATGATGATCCCGGCCAGCAGCAGCCCCTGAGTGTCGATCGACAGGCTCATGCCCAGCGTCAGCGCGCTGTCATCGGTGATCCCGTTGAGCCGGGCGAGCCCGAGCGCCGCGTACGACAGCGCGCCCGTCAGCGCCAGGCTGGCCAGCGTGCCGAGCACGGCCATGGACGTGGGCAGCGAGAAGCCGTGCGTGAGGTAGAGCACCGTCAGCATGATCGCCGCCGCCCCGACGATGGCCACCAGCATCGGGGATCTGCCCTCCAGGATGCCGGGGATGACGAACGTCAGCAGCAGCACGAACGTGACCGCCAGCCCGATCAGCGCCGTCACCCCGCGCCAGCGGCCGAACGCGATCACCGCGACCGCGAAGGCCACGCCGAACAACCACAGCGGCGTCGCCCGGTCATGGTCGGAGATCTGGTAGGCCCCCTCGGCGTCGCGCAGCAGGATCACGCCGTCGCCGGGCGCGAAGCGCTGCGCCCCCGGGCCGCCCGGCAGGCGGAGCGTGACGTCACGGCCGGCGTCGCGCCCCTCACCGAGCTTGACCGTGGCGGTGCCGCAGGTGGCGGGGTCGGGCCGCGGCGCGCCCTCGGGGGCGGCGGGGCAACGTCTGAGCGTGACGCCGGTGACGGTGCCGGCCAGCCGCTCGACGGCCGACGCTTGCGCGCCGCCGCCCTGCTGCTCCGCCCGGCCGTCCGGCCAGAGCCACAGCAGGGCCGCCAGCGTGACGACGGCCACCGGCACCAGGACGGCCAGGCTCGCCATCATCGTGCGCCGCGAGCGGGGTGCGGACGCGCCGTGCCCGTGCCCGTGCCCGGCGCCCATCAGATAACGCCCATCGGGTGAAAGGTCCTCCTCGGCTGACGAACAAGGACAGTACTGCACGCGGCGGGCCTGGGTAGCTGCAACGGCATGACATGCCTGGTGGGCACCTCGGGGTGGCAGTACAAGGACTGGCGGGGCGTGCTGTATCCCCAGGGGGTGCCGCAGCGGCTCTGGCTGGAGACGTACGCGGCGGAGTTCCCCACGGTCGAGAGCAACAACGCCTTCTACCGCCTGCCCGGCCCCGAGGTGTTCGCCGCCTGGCGCGACAGGACGCCTCCGCGCTTCGTGATGGCCGTCAAGGCCAGCAGGTTCCTGACCCACATCAAGCGGCTGGCCGAGCCGGATGAGCCGGTGCGGCGGCTGATGGGTGCCGCGTCGGAGCTGAAGGACAAGCTCGGGCCGATCCTGCTGCAGCTCCCGCCCACCCTCCAGGTCGACCCCGGCCGCCTCGACCGGTGCCTGGCCTGCTTCCCCGCGCACGTCAGGGTGGCCGTGGAGCCGCGCCACGACTCGTGGTGGACCCGCGAGGTGCGCGACATCCTGAGCGCCTGGGGCGCCGCGCTGTGCTGGGCGGATCGCCGCGGCCGGCCGCAGGGCCCGTTCTGGCGCACCGCGGGATGGGGGTACGTACGCCTGCACCAGGGGCGGGCCGGCATCGGTTACGGCGACGCCGCGCTGAGGACGTGGGCCGGGCGGGTGCGCGAGGCGGGCTGGCAGGACGCCTACGTCTACTTCAACAACGACCTGGGGGGAGCGGCGGTGCGGGACGCGCGACGCTTCACCAGACTCTGCTAGTGCGCACGCGTCTCTACCGGAACGGCGTCCTCGAGAAGGAGGGCTTCCCCCTCGAGGAGCTCTCCGGGCATGTGTCGGATCGGGGCAACGTCGTCTGGCTCGACCTGTGCCGCCCCTCGGCCGCCGAGCTCACCGCGGTCGGTGAGGAGCTGGGGCTGCACGAGCTGGCGATGGAGGACGCGCTCACCGACCGGCAGCGGCCGAAGGTCGACGTCTACGACAACCAGCTGTTCATCACGGTCTACGGGGTGCACGTGGAGAAGGGGCGGCTGCGTCCCGTCGAGGTGAACGTCTTCGTCACCGCGAACGCCCTGGTCACCGTGCGCGACGGCGACGCCTTCGACATCGACGAGGTGGTCAGGCGCTGGGACACGCTGTCCCGCCTGGCCGGGCACGGGGTGCCGTTCCTGCTGCACGGCCTGCTCGACTACGTGGTGGACGGCCAGCTCGACCTGGTGGAAGAGCTGGACGCGCAGGCGGAGGCCCTGGAGGAGTCCCTGTACGAAGGCGACTCAGGAGACGGCAGGCGGCTGCAACGCGCGATGTTCGACCTGCGCGGGAACACCACCCGGGTCCGCAGGATCACGATGCCGATGCGCGAGGTGATCGGCACCCTGCTCCACCGCGACCAGGACATCGTCGCCGACCCCGTGATGGCCCCCTACTACGCGGACGTCTACGACCACGTGCTGCGGGCGACGGAGTGGGTCGAGGGGATCCGCGAGATGCTCGCGAACGTCCGCGAGACCCGCCTCGCCCAGCAGGGCTTCCGGCTGGACGAGATCATGAAACGGGTCACCAGCTGGGCCGCCATCATCGCGGTGCCCACGCTGATCACCGGCTTCTACGGGCAGAACGTGCCCGTTCCCGGCACCGGGCAGAGCTGGGGGCTCTGGGCGTCCGCGGTCCTCGTGGCGCTCACCTCGGTGGTGCTGTACTCGGTGTTCAAGAAGAACGACTGGTTGTGAGCGTCGCCCCTGCCGCGCGCAGCCCGTCGTACGGCGGCCGGCAGGCCCGGCCGCGCACGTCGGGAGTGAGCCGCACCGCGACCCGCACCTGGGCGGCGCCGGACGCGGGATACAGGGGCAGGCAGCGGCCGCCCGCGAGCAGGGTCCTGCGGCCGATCGAGGTGGTGAGCAGCGACAGCCCGTCGTACGTCGCGGGCGACGCCAGGCGCAGCACCCACAGGCCCTCGGGGGTGCGGGAGCGCGTGCCGTCGAGGGCGTAGTAGTCGAGCACGCTGTCGCTCGCCGAGACGACCGCCCGCATGGTGAACCGGCGCCCCTCGACGGTGAACACCTCAGCCGAGGGCGCCTTGTAGACCGAGTGCACGTAGGCGATCGCGAAGGAACCCGCGACGACGGGCAGGCCGTTCACGGTGAGGCGCCCGGCGCCGCCGCCGAGCGCCGCCACCAGGGCGAGCGTCAGGAGCAGCCGGGTCAGGCCTGTTCCTTGTAGTAGCGGGCGGCGCCCGGGTGCAGCTCGACCGGCGCCACCTGCTGGCCCAGCTTGACGTCGAGCTTCTCCGCCTCGGGGTGCACGGCCGTCAGCTCGGCCTTCTTGGCGAACAGGGTCTTGGTGATGTCGTACGCGAGCTGCTCGTCCATCGAGTCGGGCACCAGCAGCAGGTTCGCGATGCCGACGGTCTTGACGGCGCCGGACAGCTTGTAGACGGACAGGTCCACGTCGAGCGGGACGTACTGCTCGCCGTAGGTGGCGCGCATCTTCTCCAGGACGTCGCTGGTGTCGAGCAGCTTCATGTCGGGCTTGCTCGTCGCCAGGTCGGTGATGCCGGCCGTGGGCAGGCCGCCGACCCAGAAGAACGCGTCGATGGTGCCGTCCTTGGCCGCCTGCACCGACTCGTTGATGGACAACTGCTGCTTGGTGATGTCGCTGTCGGGGTTGATGCCGGCCGCCTCCAGGATGCGCCTGGCCACGACCTGGGTGCCGGAGTTGGCGGGCCCGAGCGAGACGCGCTTGCCCTTCAGGTCGGCGACCTTGGCCGCCTCGACGCCGGGGGCGGCCACGACGTGGGCGTAGTTGTCGTAGATGCGGGCGATGGCCTTGATGGGCTGTTTCGCGGTGAAGGTGTCCTTGGCGTTGACCGCGTCGGCCGCGGTGTCGGCCTGGGAGAAGCCGATGTCGGCCTTGCCGCTGGCGAGGAGCTTGATGTTCTCGACCGACGCGGAGGTGACGGACGCGGTGGCCTGGGTGTTGGCGATGTTGGAGGACAGCTGCTTGGCCAGGCCGCCGCCGTAGACGTAGTAGACGCCCGTCGTGCCGCCCGTGGCGATCGACAGCCGGTTGCCCGAGCCGCCGCCCGCACCCCCGCCGCAGCCCGCCACGGTCAGGACGGTCGCTGCGACTATCGCAAGAATCCGCTTCACGCTGGGTCCCTTCTCCTTCTTCTGACCAGATGCACGGCGGCGGCCACGGCCAGCACGGCCAGACCGGCGACGATGGGGACGGGCTCGAGGAACAGCAGCAGCACCGCGGCCACGGACGCCAGCACCCGCTCGAACCAGCCGGACAGGCCGCCCGTCGCCATGGCCAGAGCAGCCACGGCGACGGCCGACACGGCGGCCATCAGCAGCACGGTGCCGATCGGCCCCTGCCCGAGCAGCGCCTGCCCGTTGGGCGTGAGCACGAAGGCGAACGGCACCAGGAAGGCCGGCAGCGTGTAACGCCAGGCCATCATCATCGTGCGGTACGTGTTGCCGCCGGTGATCGCGGCCGCCGCGACCGCCGACAGCGCGGTGGGCGGGCTCACCTCCGACAACACCGCGTAGTAGAAGACGAACATGTACGCCTCGGCCTGCGACACCCCTAGCGCGGTGAGCGCCGGCCCGATGATGACCGCCGCGATGATGAAGCTCGCGGTCACCGGCACGGCCAGGCCCAGCAGCATGACCGCGACGGCGGACATGAGCGTCGTCAGGAGCAGGTGGCCCGCCGCGAAGTCCACGATGATCGCGCTGAGGTTGAGGCCCAGGCCGGTCTGGGTGATGACGCCCACGATGATGCCCGCCGCCGCGCACACGGCCGTCACGGGCAGCACCTCGAGCGCGCCCTTGGCCAGCGCCTGCCCGACGCGTTTGGGGCCCATCCGGTGGTGCGGGTCGAGGAACGACAGCGCGAACGCGACCGCCGTGGCGATCACCACCGCCTGGAACGCCGACCGGTCGAGCGCCATCAGCACGATGATGAGGATCAGCGAGCTGAAGTGGTAGCCGAAGCGCAGCAGCAGCCGGCCCGCTCCGGGCGCGTCGACCGGCACGGCGTGGGTGCCGAAGCGGCGCGAGTCGATCTCGATGGCCAGGAAGATGCCCAGGTAGTAGAGAAGGGTCGGGATCGTCGCGTACAGCAGCACCTCGAGGTAGCCGACCCGGAGGTATTCGGCGATGATGAACGCCGCCGCGCCGAGCGTGGGCGGCGACAGGATGGCGCCGATGCCGCTCGCGGCCAGGATGCCGCCGGCCGGTTCCCTCGGGTAGCCGGCCCGCCTGAGCACCGGCCAGGCGACGCTGCCGAGGCTGACCGTGGTCGCCACGCCCGAGCCCGACACGGTGCCGAGCAGGAAGCCCGCGGTGGCGACGGTGCGGCCGGGGGCGGAGCGGGATCTGCGGAAGGCGGCGAAGCTCAGGTCGATGAAGAACCGGCTCGCGCCCGAATAGTCCAGCACGGCGCCGTAGATGGTGAACAGGATGATGTAACTCGCCGCCACCTGCATCGGGACGCCGAAGAAGCCTTCGGTGCCGGTGTAGAGCTGCGAGACGATCTGGCTGAGGTCGAAACCCCGGTGACCGATGGTCCAATCGATCGGCAGATAGGCCCCGTAATAGGCATAAATCAGGAAAATGACGCTGATGATGCTCAACGCCATGCCGACGGTCCGGCGTACCGCCTCCAGCAGCAACACCGTCAGTGCCAGCCCGGCCACGATGTCGAGGTCCGTCAGCGCCGCGCCCGAGCCCCGGTTGCGGAAGTCGTCGATGGCGGCCAGCGGATAGACCAGCACGGCCAGCGAGGCCGCGGCCAGCAGCCAGTCCATGACGCTCGGCCGCTCGGACCGCAGCGCCCCGGCCTTGGCCTCGGACGGGCGCACGCCGGGGGCCTCGGGCGGGAGCCCGCCGGTCCCGGCCTCGGGCGGCGCGTCGCCGGCGCGCGCCTCTTCGGCGGAGGTGCCGCCGATCGCGGTCAGGCGGTCATCGGCCCGGCGGCGCCGCGTCCGCCACTCCAGCCGCAGCAGCCACGCCTTCCGCCGCAGAAACCCCGACAGGCCCGAGCGGTAGCAGACGAACACCAGCGGCAGCGCCACGGCCAGGAACGTCATCCGGTGCTGCAACGCCTCGACCGGCCGGAACACCACCACCAGCGCATAGACCGACAGCAGCCCGCCGAGGATCCACACGCCGAGCCGAAGGGCCCCGCCGAGCTGCCGCGCCGGGCGTTCCTGTTCGTGCGCGGAAACCAGGTCGGCCTCACGGTCGCTCAGCTCGGTCAAGTCGTCCTCCCGACAGGGCGCGTTGCAGGGACTTTACGAGCCGCTTACTTGATCTGGGAAGAGGCCGTTACCTATTTGGTTTCCGCTATCAGTACAAGGGGCGCGAATCGGCCGCCAGCCGCTCGACGGGCACGTCACCGGCCTGGCTGCCGTCCCGCCGCCGCACCGCGATCCCGCCGTCCGCCGCCTCGCGCGGCCCCACGACCAGCTGGTACGGCACCAGCCGGTGCGCCCGGATCCTGGCCCCGAGACTGCCCCGGCCCGCGGGCGCCAGCTCCGCCCGCAGCCCAGCGGCCAGGCAGCTCCGCAGCACCGACTCGGCGGCGGGCAACTCCGCGTCGGACAGCGGCAGCACCACGGCCTGAACGGGCGCCAGCCAGGAGGGGAACGCCCCGCCGTGTATCTCGATGAGGTGCGCGACCAGGCGCTCGATCCCGCCCACGACGCTGCGGTGCACCATGACGGGCCGCTCCCCGCCGGCGTAGCTCAGGTCGAAGCGCTGCGGCTGGAAATAGTCGACCTGGACGGTGGACAGGGTGGTCTCGCGGCCGGCCGGGTCGGTGATCTGAATGTCGATCTTCGGTCCGTAGAAGGCGCCCTCGCCCCGTTCCTCGTCGTAGCCGCGCCCGCGCTCCTTCAGCACCTCGCGCAACACCGCCTCCGCCCGCGCCCACATGGCGGGGTCGTCGACGAACTTGTCGCCCTCGCCCCGCAGCGACAGCCGATAGCGGGCGGCCCGGATGCCGAGCTGGGCGTGCGCGGCCTCGATCAGGTCGAGCGAGGCCGACACCTCGGCGGCGGCCTGCTCGGGAGCACAGAAGACGTGGCCGTCGTTGAGCTGGATGGCGCGCACCCTGGTCAGCCCGCCGAGCACGCCGGACAGCTCCGAGCGGTACATCCCGCCCAGCTCCGCCAGGCGCAGGGGCAGGTCCCGGCGGCTGCGCCCGCGCGAGCGGTAGATGAGCGCGTGGTGCGGGCACAGGCTGGGCCGCAGCACGAACTCCTCGCCGCCCACGTTCATGGGCGGGAACATGTCGTCGGCGTAGTGCGCCCAGTGCCCCGATCGTTCGTACAGCTCGCGCTTGCCGAGCACGGGAGAGTTGACGTGCTGGTAGCCGTTGCGACGTTCGAGCTCGTGGACGTAGTCCTCGATGGCCTTGCGCACGGCCGCGCCCGCCGGCAGCCAGCAGGGCAGGCCGGAGCCGATCAGCGGGTCGGTGTCGAAGATGCCCAGCTCGCGGCCGAGTTTGCGGTGGTCGTTCATGATCGTCCTTTGCGTGGAAAGGGCGAACGACCGCGTTCCCGGGCGTTCGCCCGGGAAGCATGGAATCAGCGCGCCGGGACGAGGTCCGGCGTCGTCGTGACGAGAGCGCGCTGCATGGGACGACCATAACATCCGGCGCGTCTCGGGGATCTCCGTGAAGAAAACCTTCACGAGAATCCCAAGGAATGGCAAATGATATAAAGAGCCCGTGGCCGAGATCACCCTGGACGTTCGCCAGTTGCAGGTGTTCGCCGAGGTCGGCTACCAGGTCGCGGGTGGTGGCGGCGCGTGCGCCGCGATGGCGGCGCTGCGCCGCGTGGTCCCGCTCGACGCCTACGAGTTCGTCGCGTTCGACCCCGCCACCGGGCGGCACCAGAGCGTCGTGTCCGACGGGCACCCGCGCATCGACCGCGACGCGGCGGAGGAGTACGCCGGGCTGGAGGCCTACCGCAGGGCGCTGGCCACCAGAGCGCCGGTCGGCATGCCCGAGCCGGGCACCGAGCGCTATTTCCGGCGCCATCTGGCCCCCTACGGGTGGCGGGCCGGGCTGACCGCGCCGCTGTTCCTCGGCGGCGGCCGCTACACCGGGCTGCTGCACCTGGTCTCCCGTGGCGACTTCCCGCGCCGTACGAAAGCGCTCGTGGCCGCCGTGAGCCCCATGCTGGCCCACGTCACCGACCTGACCCGGTGCGTGATCGACCCGGTGGGGCTGCCGGCCGACTTCCGCGCGGTCGCCTTCGACCGGCTCGGCGCCCGGCGGGAGGTGCCGGGGCGCGAGATCTCGCCCGCGCTGCGGGACGACCCGGCGATGGCCGCCTTCGCCCGCGCGTTCATCGACTCGCGCGAGCTGAGCAGGCACGGGCTCTGGCTCGACGGCGCCGGCGGATGGCACGAGCTGCGGCTGCTCAGGGCGGGCGTCGGGTTCCAGGGCGCGCTGCAGGGCGCCGTCGCCGCCGAGCGCCCGTGCCCGCTGCCCTACGACCTCACGGGCCGGGAGGTGGACGTGCTCACCAGGGTGGCCGCGGGCGACTCCAACCCGCAGATCGCCGCCGCGCTCGTGCTCAGCGTCCGCACGGTCACCACCCACCTGGAGCACATTTTCGCCAAGCTGGGCTGCGACAGCCGCACCCGCCTGACCACCAAGGCCCTCGCCGAGGGCCTGTGCCGCCTCGACGTGCGAGGTGCGTCCGGGAAGTAAAGGAGTGGCGATCGCCCAGCCCTACGCGGACGAGGCCATGACGTCCTGTCCCGACCAGGACCGGGTCTACGACCGCACGCCGGCGGGCCGCATCGTCCGCGAACCCAGGGAATACACGCAGACGCTGAGCCGGATCGTCAACAGCCTGACCCGGGAGGGCGTCGTGCTGAGGCTGCTCTCCGAGGTCCACGGTGACGCCCGCGACGCCGAACCGGGGAGCTGGGAGCACTTCATGACGGTGGCTCCGCCCTGGCTGGAATTCGTCTGGCACTACCGCCCCGGCGCCCCGGGAAGCCGAGGGACCGTTCCAAAGGACTAGACGGCCAGCCCCGCGGCCACGCGAGCCTGGAGCAGCTCGAACCAGACGGTCGTCGAACCGGCCTCGCGGGTGAAACCCCAGCGGTGGCTGAGCGCCTCGATCAACGGCAGGCCCCGGCCGCTGGTCGCCTGCGCACTCGTACGGCACACGCAGGGAGGCCCCTCCGACCCGGCGTCCGCCACGAACACCCGCACCAGCGTGTCCGAGCGTGTCACGGTCACCGTGAACGACCCCCCGGCGCCGGACCGGCTGTGCAGCACGGCGTTCGTGGCCAGCTCGCTGGTCAGCAGCACGACGTCGTCGTGGAGGGGATGATCGCGGCCGAGCGCGTCCGTCACGAGGCTCCTGGCCCTGGAGACCTGGGAGGGGCTTCCCGGCAGCCGGGCCACGAGATCGTGGCCGGCGGGCGGATCGCTCTCCTCGGTCCCATCGACGCGGTGCGAGTCCGGCGGTGCCACGGCGGCCTCCCCCAAATCCGGTGACTTCATGAGACGCGCCAGAGGGGTGCTGGAGATTATCGCGAAAAGGTAGGAATGGGCTTTCCCAAGGTCGCCTGCGCTACCTCCGGCGGCGACCGAGTACGCTGCGATCGACGAGTCGTCCAGACCCCGGGGGAGCGCAGCGTGCGAGGAGGTGGCGTGAACAGCCTGGATGCCGTCTGGGTGCGGCCGTACGACCGGCCGGGTGCGGCGGTCGTGACCGGCGTCTTCGACATCCTGCACGTGGGCCATGTGCGCTATCTGGGAGCGGTGGCCGAGCGCGGGCTGCCACTGGTCGTCGGCGTCGAGGACGATCCGCGGGTGCGGGCGTGGAAGGGCCCCAGCAGGCCGCTCAACCCGGCGGCCGAACGCGCCGAGGTGCTGGCCGCGCTCCGCTTCGTGACCGGGGTGTTCATCGTGACGGGGCCGCCCGAGGCGCACGGGCCTGAGGACTACATCGACCTGCTCGCTCCGATGCGGCCGGGCGCGCTCGCACACACGGCCGGCGACCCGCACGCGGGCGCGCGGGCCGCCGCCGCGGCGATCCTGGGCGCGGAGTGCTGGGAGATGGACGCCATCCCGGGCCGCTCGACCACCCGCATCGTGAACGCGGCGGGAAAGGGCTGACCCCGCCCCTGGCGCCCGGCCGGGCATGGCGCGCGGGCCGGCCGGCGGGCATGTCGCCGGGGCCGCGCGCCATGATCGCGTAATCTTGGCTGTCATGACGGGTGACCTCGTGGCGAGACAGGTGACCAACCTGCTGGCACCGCAGGTGCTGGTCATCGTCATGCCGCCACTCGTGGGCCTGCTCGCGCAGGGCTGGAGCGGGGCGGCGTGGGGCCTGGTCGCCTCGGCGTTCTGCGGGGGAGTGCCGGCGGCGGTGATCGCGGTCGGCGTGCGCTCGGGGCGGCTCGACTCGCACCACATCGTCGACCGCGCCCGCCGCACGCGCCCGCTGCTGGCCGCGGTGGCGGCGGTGCTGGCGGCGCTGGCTCTGCTGGTCCTCATGGGCGCGCCGAGGCTGCTCGTCGCCACCGTGACCGCGATGCTGGCCGCGCTGGCGGTGACCGTGCCGATCACGCTGCGCTGGAAGATCTCCTTCCACGCCGCCGTCTGCGCGGGCACGGTGGTGGTGCTCGCGCACGTGCTGCCCTCCTGGCCGGCCGCGGTCGCCGGCGCCGCCGTCGTGGCGCTGGTGTGCTGGGCCAGGGTGCGCCTGACGCACCACACCTGGCCGCAGGTGGTGGCGGGCACGGCGGTGGGGGCGCTGGTGACGTGGGCCACGCTGGCCGCGTTCGGCCTGAGCTGATCACCGGGACGATCGCGGAATAGCGGGGTGCGCGCGGCGGTTGCCGCGAGCATGGATGCCACGAAACGCGGCCGGGTACGCGTCGAGCGCACGGCCAAACGGGTGCGGACCTACCTCGGCGGCCGGGTGGTGGCCGACACCGCCTCCGCCCTGCTGGTGTGGGAGGTCCCCTACTATCCGGCCTACTACTTCCCGCTGGCGGACGTCGACGAGTCGGCGCTCAAGCCGGCCGGAACGGCCCAGCACTCGCCGAGCAGGGGCGACGGCCTGGTGCACACGGTCACCGCGGGCGCCAAGGAGGCCCCCGGCGCGGCGCTGGTCTACCAGGACTCTCCGCTGGAGGAGATCCGCGGCCACGTGCGCTTCGAGTGGGACGCCATGGACGCCTGGTTCGAGGAGGACGAGGAGGTCTTCTTCCACCCGCGCGACCCGTACACCCGGGTGGACATCCTGCCGAGCTCGCGGCACGTGCGCGTCGAGGTGGACGGGGTGACCGTGGCCGACTCCCGCAGCCCGCACATCCTCTTCGAGACGGGGCTGCCGGCCCGCTACTACCTGCCGAAGCCGGACGTCCGGCTTGACCTGCTGGAATCCACCGCCACGATCACGCACTGCCCGTACAAAGGCACGGCCGAATACTGGTCGGTCAACGGCAAGGAGGACCTCGCCTGGTCCTACCGGACACCGCTGCCCGAGAGCGAGCGGGTCGCCGGGCTGATCGCCTTCTACGACGAGAAGCTCGACATCTACCTCGACGGGGAGTTGCAGGAGCGTCCCAAGACCAAGTTCGGCTGAAGTGACCGCGCGGCGAGCACGGCGCCGCCTGAGCTCGGGAGGCGGCGCCGGGCGGCTCAGGCGATCAGGCGGGCGAGCACCCGGGTGCCGAACTTCAGCCCCTCCACCGGCACCCGCTCGTCCTTGCCGTGGAACATCCCGAAATAGTCGAGGTCGGGCCGGAGCATCAGCGGCGCGAAGCCGTACCCCTTGATGCCGATCCGCGCGAACGACTTCGCGTCCGTGCCGCCGGACATCACGTACGGCACCGGCCGCGCGAGCGGGTCCTCGGCCACGAGCGAGCCCGCCAGCTCGTCGAAGAACGCCGACGGGTACGGCGCGGCGGGAGCGTCCTCCAGGTTGACGAACTCGCGGGTGATCTTCGGGCCGAGCAGGGCGTCGATCGTCTCCAGGAACTCCTCGCGCAGCCCCGGCAGGTAGCGCCCGTCCACGTGCGCCCCGGCGGTCGAGGGCACCACGTTGACCTTGTAGCCGGCGTCCAGCATCGTCGGGTTCGCGGAGTTGCGGATCTGGCCCTTGAACAGGCTGCCCAGCGGCCCCAGCCGGGCCGCCTCCTCGTCCAGGCGGTCGAGGTCGATGCGCTGGCCGGTGATCTCCGACAGGTGCTCGATGAGCGCCGCGACCGGCGGCGTCAGGCGTACCGGCCACTGGTGGGAGGCCACCCGCGACAGGGCGTGCGCCATCGTCGCGACCGGGTTGTCCACGGCGGGCTTGGAGCCGTGGCCGGCCACGCCGCGCGCGGTGAGCCGCATCCAGGCGGTGCCGCGCTCGCCCACCGCGATCGGGTAGACCCGGTGCTCGCCGGAGGCCACGCTGAAGCCGCCCGACTCGCTGATCGCCTCCGTGACGCCGTCGAACAGCTCGCGGTGCTCGGTGACGGCGTGCCGCGAGCCGAAGTCGCCGGTCGCCTCCTCGTCGGCGAGGAAGGCCAGGACCAGATCGCGCTTCGGGCGCACTCCCCGCGCGGCCAGGTCGAGCACGGTCGCGAGGGTCATCGCGCACGAGCCCTTCATGTCGACCGCGCCCCGGCCGTACACGCAGTCGTCCACGATCTCCCCGGAGAACGGGTGCATCCGCCACTCGGCCGGGTCGGCGGGCACGACGTCGAGGTGGCCGTGGATGAGCAGCGCGTCGGGGGAGTCGCCGTCGATCCTGGCCACGACGGTGGTCCGCTTCGGCGCCGACTCGAACACCACGGGCTCGAGCCCGGCGTCGGCCAGCAGCGTGGCGACGTACTCGGCGGCGGGCCGCTCGCCCGAGCCCGGATTGGTGGTGTCGAACCTGATCAGATCCGAGCAGATCTCGGCAACGCTCTTCATGCTCTCCCCTTAAGCGTCAACGGCGGCACCTCGGGCGTCTCCAGGTCGAAGATCAGCCCGTAGAAGGCCAGCTCGGCCTCCAGCACCGCGACAATGGTCTCTTCCCTGCGCCAGCCGTGCTGCTCGCCAGGGAACGTCAGCAGGGCCCACGCCTTGCCGTGCCGGTCCAGCTCGGCGGTGAACCGCTCCGCCTGCCCGACGTCCACGATCGCGTCCTCCAGGCCGTGCAACATCAGGCACGGGCCCGACGCGCGGGCGGCGTTCAGCAGCGGCGAACGCTCGGTGTAGCGCTGCCGCGTCTCGGGCAGCGGCCCCACCAGGCCGTCCAGATAGCGGGACTCGAAGTCGTGCGTCTCCGTGGCCCAGCTCTCCGGGTCGGTGATCGCGTAGTGCGCGACCCCGCCCGCGAACACGTCGCTGTGGACGAGCGCCGCCACCGTGGTCCAGCCCCCGGCGCTGCCGCCACGGACGGCGATCCGCGACGCGTCGGCCCGGCCCAGCTCCACCAGGCCACGGGCCACCTTGGCGCAGTCCTGCACGTCGACCACGCCCCACTGGTGACGCAGCCGCTCCCGGTAGGCCCGGCCGTAGCCGGTCGAGCCGCCGTAGTTCACCACGGCCACGCCGATGCCCCTGCTGGTGAAGTAGGCGATCTCCAGGTCGAGCACGATCGGCAGGTGCCCGGTCGGCCCGCCGTGCACGAAGATCACGTACGGGCTCGGGCCGGTGGCCCCCGACGGCGGGTAGAGGTGCGCGTGCACGCCCTCGATCGTCATCGCCTCCGGCGTGGGCAGCAGGTCCCCGTCCGGCAGCGGCTTGGGCGCCGACACGATCTCGTACGCGCCGTCGAGGCCGACCAGCGCCACCTCCAGCGGCGTGTACGGCGTCGCGCGCACCGCCGCGACCTTGCCGCCCGCCACCGACACGGTCGAGGACCAGTGGGTGGCCGCGCCGCCGATCTCGCGCAGGTCGCCCGTCTCCGGATCCAGCACGCCCAGGCGGCGGCGGTCGGCGGTGCCGTACACGACGACCAGGTCGCCGTCGTCCGCGAGCGTCAGGTAGGTCATGCCCGGCTTCCACGCCGCGCCGCCGAACTCCAGCTCCATCGGCGTGAGGTTGCGGCCCGGCCCGCCGCCGGCGGGCACGAGGTGCACGTTCCACCAGCCGGTGGGGTCGGTGACCGCGTACAGGGCGGTGTCGTCGCGCCACTCGGCCTGGGCGACCGATTCGCGCGGGCCGCCCGCCACCACCCGGTGGGGGCCGGCCGTGCCGTCCGCGCGCAGTTCGGCCACGCAGAGCTCGGTGCCGTCCCAGGGCATGTTGGGGTGGTCCCAGCCGATCCATGAGACCTGGCGGCCGTTGGGTGAAATCCGAGGATTCATCAGAAAATGATGGGCTTTGACGATGACGCTGGTCCGGCCGCCGTCCAGCGGCACCGCCGCCAGATCCCGCACGTTGTCCGTCTCCCTGACCGCCCACACCTCCTCACGTCCCGGGGGCAGGTACAGGTCCGCGTAACGGTACGTACCCACGGGAGTGATCGCCACCGGGTCCCCACCCGCGTCGAGGCGGTAAAGGCGCTGGTCGGCCCAGTTGGTGAAGACGAGCCCGCCGCCGGGCAGCGGGCGCCAGGAGCGGCCTCCGTACTCGACCACCCGGTTGCGCGCGTTCCAGCCGGGCGGCAGGACGTCCACGCGGGAGCCGTCCGGCAGGCGACGCACCACGCAGCGCCTGCCGCCCTCATGCGGGCGGGGCTCGTCCCACCAGACCTCGGTGCCTGAGGGCGTGGCCACCGCCTCCACCCACTGAGGGCCGCCGTCGGTACGGGCAACGTCGATCGGACGAATACTCATTAATTCACCAATTACCATTCATACAGGGAGGAAGGGGATGCTCTGGTGGGTGGAGGATGTACACGATGCCGCCGCTGCCGTCGCCGGTGCCGCCGCCACTGCCTGGGCTCCTGAGCCACACGCGCTCGAACGCGGCCCGCGGATAGACCCGGCGGACCTCGGCCTCGGCCGGCGCGGCGGGGTCGTTCACGACGACGTCGCCGCCGGCGGTGAAACCCCTCACGACCATGATGTGCCCGTTCGTGGAGTAGCCGGAGCCGGGCAGCTCGTGCGCCTTGAACGACTGGGACGTGATCACGGGGATCCCGGCCCGTACGAACCGCTCCAGCTCCGCCGCAGACCGCAGCCGCGTCACGAAGCCGGCCAGCCCGTACCGCCCCGCGTACGCGACGTTGAACGGCCAGTTGCCGGTGCCCTGGTAGCTCTCGTCGTACACGCCCATGGCCGCGTGGTCCACCGTCGGCGCGGGGTCGTCCGCCCCGACCCAGGCCAGCTCGCCGGGGCCGGGGCCGCGGCCCCAGAAGCCGAGCACCATGGCCACCGAGGCGGGGCTGCACCAGTTGGCGCCGCCGCCGTCCCAGCGCGGGTGGTGCCCGGCGTGCGCGTACTGCGAGTGCCGGGGCACCGCCAGCTCGACGGCCCCCACCCCGCCGCGGGCTTCCACCCCGCTGAAGCTTCCCGCTCCGCCGCCGGTCCCCACGCCGCCGCCGGTCCCCGGCGCGCCCGGCCCGGTGTCCGCGTCCGGCCCGGCGGCATCGACCGCGCCGGTGTCAGCGCCCGGCCCGGCGGCGGTGGCCGGGGGGAGCGGGTGCTGGGGCGGGGCCGAGGCCATCACGCCCAGGCCGGTGACGCGGGCGCCCGCGCCGTGCCGGGTGACGCGCAGCTGGCAGGCCACGACGGGACGCCTGGCGACGAACGTGTCCACCGCCACGTCGCCGTCCCCGTCGCCCTGGCCGGGCACCGAGGTGCGCGGATCGCCGTGCTCGGACCAGCGGCCCATGATGTACCACTTGGTGCGGGTGCCGGACGCCGTCGTGGCGCGCAGCGCGATCTCGATCCACGTGCCCGGCGGGGTGCGAGCGGTCCACGAGGGCACGAGCTGCGTGGCGGCGAAACCGATCGGGTGCTCCTCACCGATCCAGATGCGCGGCCCCGCGTCGGGTCCCGTGTCGGGTCCCGTGTCGGGTCCCGTGCCGGGCCCCGTGTCGGGTCCCGTGCCGGGTCCCGTGTCGGGCCCCGTGTCGGGTCCCGTGCCGGGTCCCGTGTCGGGCCCCGTGTCGGGCATCGTGAAGCGGGTGAAGGCCACGGGGGACAGGTCGACGGTGAGCACCACCCATATTGTGGTTTCGCACTCCATGTCGCACATCGGATGGTTTACGTACCGGCCCGGCTCTCCACGACGGGCGGAACCGTCCCGGAGCCGGGGACGCCGCGCACCCGCCTGTCCTGAGCGGGTGCGCGGCGGTCAGAGGTAGAGGCCCGTGGAGTCGTTGCCGGAGGAGTGGGGGAGCTCGCGGCCGGCGCGGAGCGCGTACAGCTCCGCGAGCGTCGCCCCCGAAGGGCCCACGCCCTGCGGCGTGCCGAGCCACGCGATCGCTTCGTCCCTGCTCAGCGGCCCGACCTCGAGCTGCGCCAGGCAGCGGCCCGGGCGTACGACGGCAGGGTGGAGGCGGGCGAGGTCCTCGTTCGTGGTGATCGCCACCAGCACGTCGCGGCCCTGGCCGAGCAGGCCGTCCGTCAGGTTGAGCAGGCGCGACAGACCCTGACCCGCCTGGGCCTTGGCGCCGGCGCTGATCAGCTCGTCGCAGTCCTCCAGGACGAGCAGCCGCCAGCGCTGGGCGTCATCGTCGGTGTCGTAGCCGACCGCCACCTCCATCAGGTAGCCCGGCTCGTTGAACAGCCGCTCGGGGTCGAGCACGCAGTCGACCTGGCACCAGTCGTGCCACTGCTTGGCCAGCGTGCGCAGCAGCGTGGTCTTGCCGGTGCCCGGCCGGCCGTGCAGGAGGATGAGCCGGCCGTTCACGTCGGAGGGCGTGACGGACATCAGCTTGCCGAGGGACGCGCGTATCTTGCCGGAGTAGTTGGCGCTGATCTCGTACCACGGCTGCGCCGTGATCGGCCGCTCCGAGCGGGTGCCGCCGTGCGTGCCGCGCCACCAGAAGCCCATCTCGACGTGGTCGACGTCCGGCATGGCCTCTTCCGCGCCGTCGATCGTCTCGTGGAGCACCGACTTGGCCAGCTCCTCGCTCACCGCCGTCACGCTGACCGTGGCGGTGCGGTCGCGGTGGCGCACGACGCGCAGGGTCCAGCCGTCGCCGCCGATGAGCCGCGACTCCGGGCCGTCCTCGACCCGCGCCGTGCGCAGCACGCGGCCCTCGGCGGGGCTGAGCGTGGCCTCAGGGCGTACGCGCTCCAGGTTGGCCAGCCGGGACCAGGGCTGCGCGCCCGTCGCGAACGGCGACAGCGCCAGGGCGTCGATGAGGTCGATGGCGGAGTCGGCGTCGTCGATGGTGATGTTCATCGGCAGCCCTGCGGCGTCGGGGCTGGGGAACGGCACCTCCCTGATCACAGACATATCGGTAATGATCTCCGCAGGGTCGTCGGATGTCGAAGGGTTTCCGAAAGGAGAAGTGGTCATTCCTTGTTGAGGGTACCCGTCTGCGACATGAGATCGAGGCCAGGTGCGTCGCGCCGGGTATAGGTGAGCGAGTCGCCCTCCAACGTCAGCACGATGGTGCCGGGGACGCAACCGCCCTCGTTCCGGCCCAGGGCGAAGGTCGGCCGGGTCTCCTCCACCTCGGTCAGGGTGATGGTGCCCCTGCAGTGCTCGCGCACCCTGCCCGCCTTCGCCGAGCCTCCCGTCCAGGCGGTAATCGCCCAGTGACGCCGGGTCGTCTGGTGTCAGGGGGAGTCACCATGGGCGATACGTTACCGTCGTCACGCACGCGACAAAGATCCCATCGCCATGCGGACGCCAAGATCCAGCGGTATTTTAGACCGTTGCGTTATTTCACTCCTTACGCGGAGGTATCAGGGGAAGTGTCGAAGATCACGTTCCGCGAAAGGGCGCGGTACTGGTTCGACAACACCATGTCCAGGGGGACGGCTTCGCTGATCGGCTGGCTGGCCATGGTGTCGGTCGCGCTCCTCGTCGTGGTCACGGTGCTGACGCTCTGGCTCGCGCCCAACGAGCCGGAGGGCGTGACCGGGCCCGGACACGTGCTCTGGATCGCGCTCATGCACGCGCTCAGCCCTGGCAAGATCTCCAGCGATGAGGGTTCGACGGCGTACATGACGGTGATGTTCGCCGGCTCGCTCGGCGGCATCTTCATCGTCAGCATGCTCGTCGGCCTGCTCTCCAACGGGTTGAAGCAGAAGGTCGACCGCCTGCGCAAGGGCCGCTCGCGGATCGTCGAGTCCGGCCACACGGTGGTGCTCGGCTGGTCCGACCAGATCTTCACGATCGTGGCCGAGCTGTCCAAGGCGCAGGCGAGCCAGCGCAGCTCGGTGATCGCCATCCTGGCGGAACGTGACAAACTGGAGATGGAGGACCAGATCCGTGAGCAGGCCGGCAACCTGGGCAAGACGCGCGTCGTCTGCCGCACCGGGCGGCCCACCGAGCCGCACGACCTCGACCTGATGAACCTGGCGGCGGCCCGCTCGGTCGTCGTGCTCTCGCCCGAGCGCGAGGATCCCGACGCCCACGTCATCAAGATCCTGCTCGCGCTGGCCAAGCGCGAGGGCGTGCACCCGCCGGCCGTCGCGGCGCTGACCTCCAGCCGCAACATCGCCGCCGCCCGCCTGGCCGGCGGCCAGGAGGTGCTCCTGGTCGACTCCGACGACACCGCGTCCCGGCTCATCGTGCAGTCCTCGCGCCAGTCCGGGATGTCCGTGGTGTGCATGGACCTGCTCAACTTCGACGGCGGCGAGATCTACCTGCGCACCCCGAAGAAGCTCGTCGGCGTCACGTACGGCGAGGCGCTGCACGCGTACCAGACCGCCTCCGTGATCGGGCTGCGCCGGCCGTCCGGCGTCGTGCTGAACCCGCCGGGCGACACCGTCATCGACGCCGACGACCAGGTCATCGTCATCGCCCACGACGACTCCCACGTCCGCCTGGCGGCCGGCATGCCGTACGTCGAGGAGGGCGCCATCGTCGGGACGCAGCGCACGCCCGCCGAGCCGGAGCGCATGCTGCTGCTCAACTGGAACGGCAGGGCCGAGCAGATCGTCCGCTACCTCGACGGCTACGTCGCCCCCGGCGCCGTCCTGGAGATCGCCGCCGACCACCCCAAGGCCGGCACCGGCCTGGCCGGTCTGGCCAACCTCACCGTCAACGTCAAGGACTGCGACACCACCGACCGCTTCGCCCTCGAATCGCTCGGCGTCGGCCTCTTCCAGCACGTCATCGTGCTCAGCGACGACCGTTTCGAGCCGCACCACTCCGACACGCGCACGCTCATGACGCTGCTCCAGCTCCGCGACATGCAGCGCGCGCTCGGCGAGCACTACTCGATCGTCAGCGAGATGCACGACGAGAACAACCGCTCCCTGGCCGAGGTCACCGAAGCCGACGACATCGTCATCAGCGACACCGTCATCGGCCTGCTCCTCGCCCAGCTCGCCGAGAACCGGCACCTGGCCGACGTGTTCGGCTACCTGTTCGACTCGCGCGGATCGGAGATCTACCCGCGCCCCGCCGTCTCCTACGTGAAGACGGGGGTGAAGGTGTCGTTCTCCACGGTCGTGGAGTCCGCCAGGCGCAGGGGCGAGACGGCCATCGGCTACCGCAAGAACACGGCGAGGAACGATCCGCCGCACTACGGCATCGTCCTCAACCCGGACAAGTCCGAGCCCATCGTCCTGGAGGGGGCGGACTCGGTGATCGTGCTCGCCGAACGCTGACCCCGCGCCCCGTTGGGTTGCGGTGGGTTACCGTGTGCCCCGTGAGGACCATTGACTGGGTGGACGGCGCGGTCGAGCTCGTGGACCAGACGCTGCTGCCCGACAAGTGCGTGATGCTGCGCATCCACACCGTGGACGACCTCGTCGACGCCATCCGGCGGCTGGCCGTGCGCGGCGCCCCCGCGCTCGGCGTGGCCGGGGCGCTGGGCGTCGTGCTGGCCGACGGCGACCCGGGCCGGATCGCCAGGCTCCGCGCCGCCAGGCCGACCGCGGTCAACCTCGCCTGGGGCGTCGACCAGGTCGCCGCGCACCTGCCGGAGGGCCGCGACGCGGTGCTCGCCGCCGCGCTGCGCGTCCGCGACGCCGACATCGCCGCCTGCAGGTCCATGGGGGAGCGCGGCGCCGACCTCCTCGACGGCGACCGGCTGCGGATCATGACCGTCTGCAACACCGGCGGGCTCGCCGCCGTCGAACGCGGCACCGCGCTCGGCGTCGTCCAGACGCTGCACGAGCGCGGGCGGCTGGCCGAGGTGCTGGCGCTGGAGACCCGCCCGCTGCTGCAGGGCGCCCGGCTCACCACGTGGGAGCTGGCCAGGATGGGCGCGCCGCACCGGCTCGTCGCCGACTCCGCGGGCCCCTACCTGCTGGCCAAGGGCGAGGTGGACGCCGTGCTCATCGGCGCCGACCGCATCGCCGCCAACGGCGACACCGCCAACAAGATCGGCTCGTACGCGCTCGCGCTCGGCGCCGAACGCGCCGGGGTGCCGTTCGTGGTGGTCGCGCCCGAGTCGACGATCGACCAGAACACCCCGTCCGGCGAGCAGATCGCGATCGAGGACCGGGGCGAGGACGAGATCGTGGCCATCAGAGGGGTGCGCGTGGCTCCGGAGGGCACGCGCGCGATCAACCCGGCGTTCGACGTGACGCCGCACGACCTCATCACCGCGATCGTGACGGAGCAGCGAGTGATCCGCCCCTGACCAAATCCCCCATCTCCAGGACCGGTCCGCGCCACCCGCGTTACGCTCGGTCGTCACCGACAGCGACCCCCGGAGCTCACCTGTGGCCATCGACCTGGTATCAAGGCGCGACTGGAACGCTCGCCCGCCGCGCGGCGACTACACGCAGCTCGACTCCGCCAAAGGTGTGAAGGTCCACTACACGGGCGGCAGGGTCGACCCCGGCATCGTCACCGACCACGACGCCTGCACGGCCTTGGTACGTTCCATCCAGGGTCACCACATGAACGGCAACGGCTGGATCGACATCGGCTACTGCGTCGACGAGAAGACCGAGATCCTCACCCGGCAGGGGTGGAGGTCCCACCGTGAGCTGCGCCCCGGCGACATCGCGCTCACGCTCGACCACGGCACGGGCATGTCGGAGTGGCAGCCCGTGCTCGAGGTGTGCGTGTTCCCCGCGCGGGAGCGGGAGATGATCCGGATGGAAGGCGCCGGCCACTCCTCGCTGACCACGCCCCATCACCGCTGGCCGGTGGAGCGCCGCCGCCGCGGCCCCGGCCCCGTACGGTGGAGGGGGCCCGGCACGAAGTGGCTTCCCGCCGGGAGGGCGGGCCGGACGGTCACCCGTCGTGAGCGCGCGTGGGTGACCACCGAGGCCATCCGCCACGACGACCGCATCGCGATCGCGGCTCCCTGCGCCGACCTGCCGGCCGAGCCGAAATGGTCGGACGCCTTCGTGGAGCTGGCCGCATGGTTCTGGACGGCGGGGGTCGTCGAGGGCGCCCTGGCCCAGGGCGGCGTCGCGATCCACCGGTCGCCGGAGGACGAGGCGCATCTCGTACGCATCCGTGCCGCGCTCCACGGGGCCTTCGGCCCTCCCGCCGATCGGCTCCGCCGGCAGGGCGGTGGCGGTCCCCGATGGCGGGAGACGGTCACGGGCGATCGCGTCGCGTTCCGCCTCCCGGCCGGGGCGGGCCGGCGGCTGCTCGAGGTGGCGCCAGGCCGGGTGCCCGCGCTCGACTTCCTGCTCTCCCTGTCGAGGGCGCAGCTCGCCCTGTTCGTGGAGACCTCTCTGGCGGCGGGCGAGGCCGGGCCCGGGGGGCTCGTGCGGGAGGACCGGGCGGCGGCTGAGGCCTTCATGGTCGCCGTGCTGTTGTCCGGGTCGGGAGCGTCTCTGCGCCGCGTGCCGCCGGTCGGTGACACGGAGACGGACGGGTGGATGACCTCCGTCGACGGACGGCGGCACGTCGTGCCGCGACCGGCCGAAGAACGCGGCGACGCCGGCTTCACCATCAGGAAGGAGACGTACCACGGCCCGATCTGGTGTCCCAGGACCGAGAACCAGAGCTGGCTGGCGCGCAGGGACGGGACCGTCTACTTCACCGGCAACACCATGATCGCCTGCCCGCACCGGAAGGTGTTCGAGGGGCGCGGGCCGCATCATCTGCCCGCCGCCAACGGCCCCGGGCTCAACTCCGGCCACTACGCCGTGCTCGGGCTGGTGGGCAACGCGGGGCTGGTGCAGCCGCCCGACGGCGTCATGCACGCGATCGTCGACGCGATCGAGCACCTGCGCGCACGCGGGCGCGCGGGCAAGGAGATCAAGGGGCACCGCGACGGCTACGCCACCGACTGCCCCGGCGACCCGCTGTACGCCTGGGTCAGGCGTGGCGCCCCGCGTCCCGGCACGCCCGCGCCGCCGGCGCCCTCGAGGCCGCCGTTCCCCGGGCGGCTGCTGAGGTACCCTCCGGTGACGCGCGGAGAGGACGTGCGGACGTGGCAGGCGCAGATGCGCAAGCGCGGCTGGGACCTCGACGTGGACGGCGCGTACGGTCCCGAGTCGCGCGACGTGTGCCGCAGGTTCCAGCGCGTGCAGGAGATCGACGACGACGGGATCGTGGGCCCGGTCACCTGGCGGCTGGCGTGGGAGGCCCCGACCAGCTGATCTCGTGTAGGGGTGGACCCTGGGTTACTGGGTTCGCGGCCTTCCGCCTACTATCCGAACATGGAACTGGCAGCGGGGTTCGCGCCCGTGTCGCGCGACGACTGGCGGGCGCTGGCGGTGGCGGTCCTGCGCAAATCCGGGATCGAGGCCGACTCTCCCGAGGAGGCGCTGTCGACCCTGACCTACGACGGGGTGACGGTCGCGCCGCTCTACGACGCCGGCGACCTGCCCGAGGATCCGGGGCTGCCAGGCGCGGCCCCTTACGTCCGCGGGGCCAGGGCCGTGCCCGGGTGGGACGTGCGGCAGCGTCACACCGTGGCCGACCCCGAGGCCGTGCTGGCCGACCTGGAGAGCGGCGTCACCTCGTTGTGGCTGGTCGTCGGGCCGGGCGCCATCCCGGTGGGCGAGCTCGGCACGGTGCTGAAGGACGTCTATCTCGACCTGGCGCCCGTCGTCCTGGAGGCCGGCGAGCTCGCCGCGGAGGCCGCCGAGGCGCTGCTCGGCCTGGCCGCCGCCCGCGGCACCACGCTGAGCGGCAACCTGGGGGCCTCCGGCGCGCTCGGGGCCGAGCTGGCGCGTCGCTGCGTCGCCGGCTTCCCCGGGTTGCGGGCCGTCGTCGTCGACGCGACCCCCTACCACGACGCCGGCGCGAGCGACGCCGAGGAGCTCGGCTGCTCGATGGCGCGGGGCGTCGCGGAGCTGCGGGCGCTCACCGGCGGCGGGCTCTCCGTCGAGCAGGCGCTGGGGCAGATCGAGTTCCGGTACGCCGCCACCGCCGACCAGTTCGCCACCATCGCCAAGCTGCGCGCGGCGCGCCGGCTCTGGGCCAGGGTCGCCGAGGTCTGCGGCGCCCCCGAGCACGGGGGCCAGGCGCAGCACGCCGTGACGAGCGCGGCCATGATGACCGCCCGCGACCCCTGGGTCAACATGCTGCGCACCACGCTCGCCTGCTTCGCCGCCGGCGTGGGCGGAGCCGAGGCGGTCACGGTGCGCCCCTTCGACGCCCGCCTCCGTCTGCCGGACGCCTTCTCCCGCCGCATCGCCCGCAACACGCAGGCGCTGCTGCTGGAGGAGTCGGGTGCGGGGCGGGTGATCGACCCCGCCGGCGGTTCCTGGTACGTCGAACGCCGCACCGCCGACCTGGCCGAGCGGGCGTGGGGCTGGTTCCAGGAGATCGAGGCCTCTGGGGGGATCGAGGCGGGGGCCGGGCTGGTGTCCGACCGGATCGCCGCCACCCGTGCCCGCCGCGCCGACGACATCGCCCACCGGCGCCACCCGATCACGGGCGTGAGCGAATACCCCGACCTCCACGAGAAACCCCTCCGCCCTGCCCCGGCCTCCGGCACACCCCCGCAGGGGACACCTGAAGACATCCGGAGGGACGCGCCGCCGGAAGGGTCAGGCCCTCCAGGCGCGTCGCGGGCGGACCGCTCACCGGAGCCGGCGGAGGCCGGCGGGAGCGCGGGTCTGCCGCGGGTGCGCTACGCCGAGCCGTTCGAGGAGTTGCGCGATCTGGCCGACGCTCAGGCCGAGCGCCCCAAGGTGTTCCTCGCCACCATCGGCCCCGTGGCCGCCCACACCGCCAGGGCCGCGTTCGCGGCGAACCTGTTCCAGGCGGGCGGGCTGGAGACCGAGACCGCGGGCCCGGGCACCGATCCCGAGCAGATCGCCACCGCCTTCGCCGTCAGCGGCACGGCGGTCGCCTGCCTGTGCTCCAGCGACAAGCTGTACGCCCAGCACGCCGCGGCCGTCGCCACCGCCCTGCGCAGGGCGGGGGCGAAGAAGGTGTGGCTGGCGGGGAAGGGAGACTACGACGGCGTGGACGCCGCCCTCCACGCGGGCTGTGACGCGCTGGCCGTGCTCCGCACGACCTTCGACGACCTGGAGGTGACCCGATGATCCCGGACTTCTCCGGCATCCCCCTCAACGGCGGGCCCAAGCCGGGGACGAACGCCCCCGAGCCCGCGGGCGAGGTGTGGGAGACGCCCGAGGGCATCGAGGTCAAGCCGCTCTACACCGCCGGCGACCTCGACGGTCTCGACTTCCTGCGCACCTATCCCGGCGCGGCCCCCTACCTGCGCGGGCCGTACCCCACGATGTACGTCAACCAGCCGTGGACGATCCGCCAGTACGCGGGCTTCTCCACGGCCGAGGACTCCAACGCCTTCTACCGGCGTAACCTCGCCGCCGGGCAGAAGGGCCTGTCGGTCGCGTTCGACCTGGCCACGCACCGCGGCTACGACTCCGACCACCCCCGCGTCGCCGGGGACGTGGGCATGGCGGGCGTGGCGATCGACTCCATCTACGACATGCGGCAGTTGTTCGACGGGATCCCGCTCGACCGCATGTCCGTGTCCATGACCATGAACGGCGCCGTGCTGCCCGTTCTCGCGCTGTACATCGTGGCGGCCGAGGAGCAGGGCGTCGCGCCGGAGCAGCTCGCGGGGACGATCCAGAACGACATCCTCAAAGAGTTCATGGTCCGCAACACTTACATTTATCCCCCGGCGCCGTCGATGCGAATTATTTCGGATATTTTCGCGTATACGAGCGAGAAGATGCCGAAATTCAATTCGATCAGCATTTCCGGCTACCACATCCAGGAGGCCGGCGCCACGTGTGACCTCGAGCTGGCCTACACGCTGGCCGACGGCGTCGAATACCTGCGGGCCGGGGTCGCCGCGGGCATGGACATCGACCGGTTCGCGCCGCGGTTGTCGTTCTTCTGGTGCATCGGCATGAACTTCTTCATGGAGGTCGCCAAGCTGAGGGCCGCCCGGTTGTTGTGGGCCAAGCTCGTTTCCAAATTCAACGCGAAAAATCCGAAATCGCTGAGCCTCCGTACGCACAGCCAGACCTCCGGCTGGTCCCTGACCGCGCAGGACGTGTTCAACAACGTCGCCCGCACCTGCGTCGAGGCCATGGCCGCCACCCAGGGCCACACCCAGTCGCTCCACACCAACGCCCTGGACGAGGCACTCGCCCTGCCCACCGACTTCTCCGCCCGCATCGCCCGCAACACCCAGCTCCTCCTCCAGCAGGAGTCGGGCACCACGCAGGTGATCGACCCCTGGGGCGGCTCCTACTACGTCGAACGCCTCACCCACGACCTCGCGGAACGCGCATGGGAGCACATCCAGGAGGTCGAGGCCGCCGGCGGCATGGCCAGGGCCATCGAGGCGGGCCTGCCCAAGCTGCGCATCGAGGAGGCCGCCGCCCGCACCCAGGCCCGCATCGACTCGGGCCGCCAGCCCGTCATCGGCGTGAACAAGTACCGCGCGACCGGTGACGAGGACATCGAGGTGCTCAAGGTCGACAACAGTGCCGTACGCGCCCAGCAACTCGACAAGCTCGCCAGGCTCCGTGCCGAGCGCCACGAGCCCGACGTCCAGCACGCGCTCGACGCGCTCACCAAGGCCGCCGACAACCCGGCGCCCGGCCCGAAACACGGCCTGGAGCACAACCTGCTCAAGCTGGCCGTCGACGCCGCCCGCGCCAAGGCCACGGTGGGCGAGATCTCCGACGCGCTGGAGCGGGTCTTCGGCAGGCACGCCGAGCAGGTTCGTACCATCTCAGGGGTGTACCGCGACGAGTCAGGCCCCTCCGCCGCCATCGAACGCGTCCGCCAGGCCTGCGCCGACTTCGAGCGCGCCGAAGGGCGCCGCCCGCGCATCCTGGTCGCCAAGATGGGCCAGGACGGTCACGACCGCGGCCAGAAGGTCATCGCCACGGCCTTCGCCGACCTGGGCTTCGACGTCGACGTCGGCCCGCTGTTCCAGACGCCGGAAGAGGTCGCCAGGCAGGCGGTCGAGGCCGACGTGCACATCGTGGGCGTGTCGTCGCTGGCCGCCGGCCACCTCACGCTCGTGCCCGCGCTGCGCAAGGCGCTGGCCGACCACGACGCCGGCGAGACCATGATCGTGGTCGGCGGCGTCATCCCGCCTGACGACCACGACGCGCTGCGGGCCGCCGGCGCCGCCGCGATCTTCCCGCCGGGCACCGTGATCGCCGACGCCGCCCTCGACCTCATCGACCAGCTGAGGAGGCGCCCATAGGGCTAGTGCGGGCACATGGTGACGGAGACGGTCCGCTGGGTGGTGAGGGGGGAGGTGATCCGCAACGTGACCTTGTGGACGCCCCCCGCACTCGTGAGGTTGCGCGGCGCGGCCAGATAGCGCCGGCCGTTCCGCGAGACCCCCGCCGTCGCGCGGCCGATGGCGGACCCGTCGACGTACCAGGTGTAGGCGAAGGTCACCGCCTCGCCGGTCCGCTCGACCAGCGCCTGCAGCGTCGCCTCGCCGCCGGCCCAGCAGTCGCCGGTCCTGGTGCCTCCGGCCCGTACGTAGACCAGCCTCAGCCGGCCTTTCGTGGCGCGGCCGGTGCCGGTCGAGTCGTCGGGCTGGGGGGTGGTGGTACGGCTGCGCCTTGGCCGCTCGGCCTTGGTGGCGGACGGAGAGGCCGTCGGCGCGTCGCTGACGACGGCGAGTCTCGTGGTCTTGGGAGTGGGCTTGGTGGGGGTGAGCCAGACGATGGCGCCGCCGAGGGCGAGCGCGCACACACCGGAGACGCAGGCGACGATCACCTTCTTCGCCCGGCGCCGTTTCCTCGGCGGGGGAGCCGCGGATGTTCTCTCGCCGGCCACCAGGGCGTCCACGAGCGCCGAGGACTGCGGCGTCGGCACCGAGTGCGTCGACTCGGGCGCGTGAGGAGGCACGGAGGCATGCGGCTGAGACTCGAACGGCGCCGGCTCGAGCCCCTGCTTCGCGGCGAACGGCGCGGGCGGCTCCGACCACGCCGGCACCTCGGACGCCTGCCCGCCGTACCGGTCCTGCCCCTCGTCGTGCGTCCCGTGTCCGATCTGTGGCTCGTAGGTCCCGTGTCCGGACGGTGGCTCGTAGGTCCCGTGTCCGGACGGTGCTCCGAACCCGGCAGGGGAGCCGTGCGGCGCGCCCTGCCCGAACGCCTGCTGCGTGCCGTGCCCGGGCGTGGACTCGACCGGCGACGACAGATCGAACAGCGCCTGGAGCGGCGAGCCATCCTGCGCCGGACCTCCTTGCGCGGGGCCTCCCTGCGATGGGCCTTCCTGTGCCGGGTCTCCCTGCGGATCCTGGACCTCGCGGCCCAGCCCGTGCGGGCCACCGCCCGGCTGGTGATCAGGCGACGGGTACGCGGCCTGCCCGGGGCCCTGGTAGGAAGCGGGATCACCGGGAGCCCCGCCCTGCTGCGGCGGTCTGGTCCTGCGCCTGGGCAGGGGCTCGCCGACGACCCTGCCGAGGGGCGGCGGCTCACCGGCGGAGCTGCCGGGGGGCGGGGACGCTTCCTGATCGAGAGTCTGGTCGGCGGTCTGCTGCCAGGCCGCCGAGTCGGCCGTCTCCAGCCGGGGCCGATCGGGCGTATCGAACGCAGGCCGGCCGGGCATGTCGCGCCCGGACTGGCCGGGTGTCTCGAACCCAGGCTGGCCGGGCATATCGGGCCAGGCGGCTTGGCCGGGCGCGTCCGGCAGGGCTCCCTGTCCGGGAGCGTCGTGCGCGGGCTGTTCGCTGCCGGGCCCCGCCGCGGGCTCGGTGGAAGCCGGCTCCGGTGTCTGCTCCCAGAGCCAGTCGGGGGTGTCGTTCCTGGCCGGTTGGCCGGCGTTCTGGTGCTCAGGCGTCTGGTAGGGCGCGTCGTACGCGGGCGCCTGCTGCGAGCCCTCCGCCTCCGGAGAGTGCGTGCCCTGCCCGGAACCGGAGGACTTGGAGCCGGCGCCGCGAGGGGAGGCGGCGCCCTGGTGGGAGGCGGTGCCCGGCGCGGGGGGCGTGGCCTCCGCGGAAGGGGTGCTCTGTGCGGAGGGCGTGCCCTTGCGCTGGGGCGCGGTCAGGTGGAGCAGTACGTCGCGCATCGTGGGGCGGGCTGCCGGATCCTTGGCCAGGCACGTCGGCACGACCTCGCGCAGCGGCCGCGGCAGTTCGCCGAGTTGCGGCTCCTCGTTCACGATGCGGTTGATCACTACGGGCAGCGAGTCGTCCCCGAACGGCGGCACCCCCGTGGCCGCGAACACGATCACCGACGCCCACGCGAACACGTCCGCGGGCGCGCCCACCGGCTTGCCCGCGAGCTGCTCGGGGGCCATGTACGCGGGCGTTCCCACGATGGTGCTGGTCGCCTTCATGCCCGACCCGAGCGCCGCCGCGATGCCGAAGTCCACCACCTGCGGCCCCTCGGGCCCGAGCAGCACGTTGGCCGGTTTGAAGTCCCCGTGGAGCACGCCCGCCTGGTGGATCGCGTCCAGCGCGGTCGCGGTCGCCACGGCGAGCCGCTGCAGCTCCACGCCGGCGTGCCGGCCGGCCTGCTGGAGCGAGGGCCCGTCCACGTACTCGGCCACGATGTACGCCCTGCCGCTGGTCGACGCGTCGAGCACGCGCGCGATGCAGAAGGGCTCGACCATGCGCGCGGTGGCGATGTCCTCGACCAGCCGGCCGCCCATGACGATCCCCTCGCGCAGCGCCTTGACGGCGACGGGGGTTCCGTTGCGTGCCTGGCCGAGGTAGACGACGCCGTGGCCGCCCGCGCCGAGCCGCCCGACCAGCCGGTACGGCCCCACCGCTGCCGGGTCGCCCTCGTGAAGGGGTTCGACGTTGGGCATGAGGGGAGTGACTCCTGTGACGGCTGAGATCAGAACTCCAGCACCCTACTGGCAAATGTCAAGCCTTGTAAGACATTAGGCTGATCAACTGGGAAGAAAGGGGTAAGACGGGTGCACTCGCTGGAGGACTACGCCCGCGGCGTACGCGCCGGCTCGCGTACGTGGATCGGCCGGGCGATCACGCTCGTCGAGTCGACCAGGGCCGACCACATGGCCCTGGCCCAGCAACTGCTCGTCGAGCTGACCCCGCAGTCCGGGCACGCGCGCAGGGTGGGCGTCTCCGGCGTGCCCGGCGTGGGCAAGTCGACGTTCATCGACGCCTTCGGCACCATGCTCACCGAGCAGGGTCACAAGGTGGCGGTGCTGGCCGTGGACCCCTCCTCCACCAGGACGGGCGGCAGCATTCTCGGCGACAAGACCCGCATGGCCCGGCTGTCGGCCGACCCCTCCGCCTTCATCCGCCCCTCGCCCACGTCCGGCACCCTCGGCGGCGTCGCCAAGGCCACCAGGGAGGCCATGGTGGTCGTGGAGGCGGCCGGGTTCGACGTCGTGCTGGTCGAGACGGTCGGGGTCGGCCAGTCGGAGACCGCCGTGGCCGACATGGTCGACACGTTCCTGCTGCTCACGCTGGCGCGGACCGGCGACCAGCTCCAGGGGATCAAGAAGGGCGTGCTGGAGCTGGCCGACGTGATCGCGGTCAACAAGGCCGACGGCGACCACGAGCTGCCGGCCAGGAAGGCCGCGCGCGAGCTGGCGGGAGCGCTGCGCATGCTCCGCTCCGACTCGACGCCGCCGCCCGTGCTGACCTGCAGCGGCCTGACCGGTGACGGGCTGGACAAGCTCTGGCGGCAGGTCCTGGCTCACGAGCAGGCGATCGACCTGCCCGCCAAGCGCCGCCGGCAGCTGGTGCGGTGGACCTGGACCCTGGTGCGGGACCGGTTGCTGGCGGAGCTGCGCCACGATCCGGGCGTCGCGGCGATCACCGAGGAGGTGGAGCGCGACGTCCTCGCGGGCGACCTCACTCCCGCGCTCGCGGCCGACCGCCTGCTGTCGGCGTTCGAACGTCCGTGATCTCCGGCGGTGGCCGGTGTTCGGCGTGGACCCCGCCGACCCGGCCCGCCTGCCGCGCCGCACGCGCCTGGAAAGGGCCGTCGCCGATCACCTCGCCTCCGGCGGCACCTGGTACGACCGGATCGGCTGGCTGCGGTTCTGACGCTTGTCAGGCGGCGCGAACGGCGTCATGGACGATGCCCGGGCCGGGGCATTGACGTGGCGGATCGCGACGGCCTCACCCAGCGATGCCCCATGCCACCGCTGCCCTGCGTGCACCTTTCGCAACACCTCGTTACTATTGCCTCTTGAGTCATACATCGTGCAATTGGAGCAGGTGTGGTAGGGGACGAAGTATCACGTATCCATCATTTACCGGCGATCAGAGCGCTGGGTGACGCTCTCACTGACGACAGCGACGACACCTCTGCGGTGTCACATCTGAACGAGGCCGGTCGCATGCCCCCGAACATGCGCATGGGGCCGTTCGCCATGGGCGTGCTCGGCTTCCCGTTCGCGCTGGAACACGACAAGATCGTCGGCTACGCCGAGAGCACGGTCACCAACGCCATCGCCGGACTGCACCAGCGCCGGGAAGGGCTGCACTCGGTCGCCGGCAACATCGAGATCGCGGAAACCAGGAACGAAGAGCATGTCCGACGGATTTAAGATCCCCGTCCCCGGCGGGACCCCCAGCCCGTGGCAGCCCGGCGACGAGGGCGGCGACCTCAAGAACCTGCAGTACCTCACCCTCGCCATGTTGGTGTTCAGCGCTTGCGTCTTCCCGCACCTGGAGAGGACGGTGCTCACGTACGGGCTGACGGTGCCGACCGACCCCCAGGTGGTACACAGGGCGGCGGACGGCTGGAGTTCCTTCGGCGGCGGCTTGTACGCCGCGGGCCGAACGGCGCAGCAGCAGCACGACGGCGTCTCGCAGGCGAACTGGCAGGCCCCGGAGCGCGAACTCTACGGGGAACGGATGGACGGCTACGCTCTGGCGTCGGACACCGCGTCCGACTCCGCCCGAACCCTGTCGACCATACTCAGGTGGGTGGCCAACCTGCAGACGTTCGGGATCTACCTCAGTTTCCTCGCGGCGAGCGTGGGAGCGGCGACTGCGGCCAAGAGCTTGCTCATGGGGCCGGGAGGGCGCCTGTACGGCCGCCTCGTCATGGATTCGGTGGCGGCGGGCATCGACGGAAGGGTCAGGCAGTTGCAGCGTTTCCTCGCCCGTTCCGCGATGGGTGTCGGTTTGGCGGCCGCCGGCGCCATCGCTGCCGAGTTCACCCTCACCGACGGCCTCAAGCCCTCATACGGGGCGGGGCGGCAGGAAGGCGGCAGCACCGCGGACGTCTGATCCTCCCTGGCGGGGCGGGGCCCATCCCCGTCCCGCCCTCCCTGGCGGGGCAGGGATGGGCCCCGTCCCGCGAAGACTCCTTCAGTAGCCGAGTTTCCTCCGCAGGCGATCCAGCTCGCCCATGGCGTCGTTCATCATGCTGTCGAACGCCTGCTGCGCCTCGGCGACCTTCGCCAGTGCCGTGTCCGGGTCGGCCAGTGCGGGGTCCAGGCCACCGAACGAGTCGCCCATGATCGTGGAAACCTGGCGCTGGAGGTCGGCGTCGGCGTCACGGATGGCGGCGAGAATCGCTTCGGACATCTCCTTGACGCTCATCCGCTTCGCCCTCGGATCGATGTCGAGCCGGGTCACGCCGCCCTGCGCGGTGCATTCAACCACGATGTGCCCGTTGGCCGCTGTGGCCCGGCCGACCACCGCCGCGGCCTCCTTCTGTGCGGTCGCGAATCTGCTCGCGCGCTGCTGGGAATCTCGCAGGAACGCCTCGACGTCGATGTTCGCGAAGCTGCCAAGCGGGCTCTCCACCGGTTTCCTCCGTTGTGTGTGAAATTCAACAGACGGTAAATAGCACAAGTCGCTTCTGTCGCGCCATCCAGGCACGGCGGCAGGACCTTTGCCACGTGTGCTAGATTTTGGCCATGCGGTCAGAAAATGAGCCGAGTGGCCAGAAGCGGCGCTCCTTCATCGAGGAGGCCAGGCGTGCCCAGATCGTCGCGTCCGCCGTGGAGGTGATCGCCGAGGGCGGGTTCTCCCAGGCCTCGCTGGCGCGCATAGCCCAGCATGCGGGCATCAGCAAGGGCGTCATCTCCTACCACTTCGCCGGCAAGGACGAGTTGATGGTGGAGGTGGTCGAACGGGCCTACGCCCTCATCTCCGAGGCCGTGGCGGCCAGGATGCAGGGCCTGAGCTCGGCCCGCGACCTGCTCAGGGCCTACATTCTCGGCGTCGCCGAGCACATGCGCGGCCACCGCGCGCAGCTGAAGGCGCTGGGAGAGATCTTCGCCAACCTCAGGGGCGACAACGGGCGCCCGCGCTACGGGATCAAGGCCAACGAGGAGATCTTCCGGCTGCTGGAAGGGATCTATGCGATGGGCCAGCAGAGCGGAGAGTTCCGGCCCTTCGACCGCCGTGTCATGGCCGTCACGCAGTCCTCCGCCATCGACAACATGTTCGCCTACTGGGTCGCCTACCCCGATCACGATCTCGACGCGCACGCCAGGGAACTGGCCGACATCTTCGAAAGGGCATGCACAGCATGAAGACCGAGCCAAGGGCCACGACCCGCCTCCACGCGGTCGACAACCTGAGGATCGTGCTGACCGTGCTGGTCGTCGCCCACCACGTGGCGGTCACCTACGGAAACATCCCCCTCTGGTTCTACACCGAGCCCGCCAAGGACCCCTCAGGTGGACTGCTCGACCTCCTGGTCTCCTTCAACCAGGCGTTCTTCATGGGCTTCTTCTTCCTCATCTCCGGCTTCTTCACCCCCCGCTCCTACGACCGCAAGGGCGGCCGCGCCTTCATGCGCGACCGGCTCATACGGCTGGGCATCCCGCTGCTCGTCTTCCTCTTCCTGCTGCGGCCGCTGGTCAACTTCTCCGGATACGCCGAGTGGGCCGCGCCCGCGGGCATGCCGTACTGGCACTACTACATCGGCTCCTGGGACCCGGGGCCCATGTGGTTCGCGGAGGTGCTGATCGTCTTCGCGCTGGTCTACGTGGTGTGGCGGAGCCGGCGCCGGCCGGTCGACCAGCGTTCGGTCCCTCTCAGGTTCGGCTGGATCGCGCTGTTCGTCCTGGGGTTGGCGGTCGCGACGTTCCTGTGGCGGATCCCGGTGCCGACCGGCAGCTACGTGCCGGTGCTCGGGCTGCCTTCGCCGCAGTGCCTGCCGCAGTACGCGGCCATGTTCGTGCTCGGGTGCGTCGCCTTCAGGCGCGGCTGGTTCGAGACGCTGCCGGCCAAGGCCGGGCCGCTCGGCCTCGTCGCGGCGGGCGTGTCCAGCGCGGTGCTGGTGCCGGCGCAGTTCATGACGGCCGGCGCACTGTCGTCGGCGCTGACGGCCCTGTGGGAGTCGGTCTTCGCGGTCGGCATGATCATCGGGCTGACCGTGGTCTTCCGTGAGCGCTTCGGCAATCAGGGGCCGCGCGGCAGGTTCCTGTCCGACCACGCCTTCACCGTCTACATCATCCACCCGCTCGTGCTGGTCGCCCTCGGCTACGCGCTGAGCCCGATCCAGGCGATCGCGATCGTCAAGTTCGCCATCATGCTCGTCATCGCGCTGCCCGCGTGCTGGGCGCTGGCCTACGCGGTGCGGTCGCTGCCCGGAGCCAAGCGGGTGTTGTGAGCATCTCCGGCAGCGGGGCGGCCCGGCCGCCGGCCACGCGCACGTACGTGATCGTGCCGACGGCGACCAGGCCGGCCCCGCGGTGCCGCGGGCGCACCGGGAGGTGCAGGATCAGGCCGGCGAGGCGTAGAAGGAGTCGAGGACGTCGCCGTGGAGCTCCTCCACCGCCTTGCGCTTGATCTTGAGGCTGGGGGTCAGCTCGCCCGTCTCGACGGTGAAGTCGTCAGCGAGGATCGCGAACTTCTTGACCGTCGCGTAGCTCGCCTCGCCGGCGTTGACCTGATCGATCGCCTTCTCGACCTCCGCGCGCATGCGCGGGTGCTCGCACAGCTCGCGGGGGTCCGAGGGCAGCGACTCGGCCTGCGCCCACGGCCTGACGACGTCCATGTCGAGGGTGACCAGCGCCGTCACGTAGTTGCGCCGGTCGCCGTGCACGAACACGTGGGACGCGTACGGGCAGGCGGCCTTGATCCGGCCCTCCAGGTAGGTCGGCGCCACGTATTTCCCGCCCGAGGTCTTGATCAGCTCCTTCTTGCGGTCGGTGATGACCAGCCGCCCGGCCTCGTCGAGCTCGCCGATGTCGCCCGTGTGGAGCCAGCCGTCCTGCAGGGCCGCCGCCGTCTCCTCCGGCAGGCCGTGGTAGCCGCGCATGATGCCGCGCCCGCCGATCAGGATCTCGCCGTCGTCGGCGATGCGCACCTCGGTGCCGGGGAACGGCTGCCCGACCGTCCCGAACCGCACCGACTCGGGCCGGTTGAGGAAGCTGCCGGCCGACGACTCGGTCAGGCCGTACCCCTCGAGGATCGTCAGGCCGGCCGCGTCGAAGAACTCGGCGATGTCCTGCGACAGAGGGGCGGCGCCCGAGATGAAGAAGCGGATCCGGCCGCCGAACCGTTCGCGGAGCTTGGCGAAGACCAGGCGGTCGGCCAGGGCGTACTCGATCCTCGTGGTGATCGGGACGGAGACACCGCGCTGGCGGGCACGCGCGACCCTGATGCCCGTCCGCTTCGCCCAGGTGAAGATGGGCAGCTTCGCGCCGCCCTCGCGCCGCACGTTGGCCACGACCGTGTTGTGGATCTTCTCGAAGATGCGCGGCGCGGCCGCCATGACCGTCGGCCGCAGCACGCCCAGGTTGTCGGCGATCTTGTCGAGCCGGCCGTCGATCGCCGTGGGCACGCCGGCGTCGATCATCACGACCTCCAGCAGCTTGCCGAACGAGTGCGACAGCGGCAGCCACAGGAAGTGCAGGTCGGACGCGGAGATCAGCTCGATCTCGCGCACGGCGCCGGCCGCGTAGAGCCAGTTGTCGTGGGTCAGCTCCACGCCCTTGGGCCTGCCGGTGGTGCCCGAGGTGTAGATGAGCGTGGCCAGGTCGTCCTGGGCGATGGCGTCGACCATGGCGTCGTAGTCGCCGCCCGCGGGGTCCTCGCCGAGCGAGTCGAGGGTGATCACCCAGCCGTCGTCGCCCGGCGAGCCGTCGATCACCACGACGTGGGTGACGTCGGGCAGTTCCTTCCGCACGGACCTGATCTTGGCGACCTGGTCGTCGTTCTCGGCGATGACGATCGTGCTGCCCGAGTCGGTGATGACGAAGGCGGACTCGGCGGCCGTGTTGGACGGGTAGATCGTCGTCGTGGCCGCCCCCGTGGACAACACCGCCAGGTCGGCCAGGATCCATTCGAGCCTGGTGGAGCAGAGGATCGACACGCGCGTGCCCGGCCCGGCGCCGAGCCGGGCCAGCCCCAGCGCCAGGCCGCGCACCCGCTCGCCCACCTCCCGCCATGACAGCGAGCTCCAGCCTTCGTCGGAGGGCACCCGGTACGCCTCGGCGTCTGGAGTCGCCGCGATCCTGTCGCGCAGCAAGGACGGAATGCTGGACATGCCTGACCTCCTGGAGGGTGTGTGGGGCCGACTCTAGGACCACGGCGGCGTCTCAGTCGATGGTCCTGATCGACCGTCCTCCGGGAGCGGCGGTCGCGACCATGCGTGAGGTTCGCACCTCCCAGACGCCGCAGGCGCACCTCAGGTAGGAGACCAGGCCCTCGGACGTGCGGTGAGAGGAGACGACGGTCAGGGCGAGAGGGTCGTGCTGATCTGCGGAGTGCATGATTCCAACCTGATGTAATGGCCTTGTGCATTTCAACGCTTACGGCGGCAACGGGGCGGCCCTCGCGGCGGCGCTGGTCAACGCGACCGACTTCAGCCCGGCGGCGGTCGAGGCGATCCTCACCGAGCACCGCCTGCTGCGCGCAGCCGTCACCCCGGCACAGGCGGGGGAGCTGCGGGAGTGGGCACGACGGCTCCGCCCGGTGTTCGGGGAGCTCGACCAGGACACCCAGATCAGGTTGGTCAACGAGCTGCTCGACGTGACCGCGTCCAAGCCGTACGTGAGCGCCCACGACGGCCGCGAGCCCCACCTGCACTTCTTCTCGGTCGACGCCGACATCGTGGCCAGGGCGAAGGACACCACGGCCGGCGGCCTGGCCATGGCCATGTCGTTCGCCGGCGGCCGGCGGCTGGGGCGGTGCGACAGGGACGGCTGCGGTGTCGTCTACATCGACACCTCGCGCAACGGGCGCCGCCGGTTCTGCTCGCCGGCCTGCGCCAACAGGGTCAACGTCGCGGCGCATCGGGCACGCGGCCTTGCCAGGTGATCTGCACGTCGCATAAACTTCCGGTCGTCTTATCGCCGATCCGTGGGGGCAGCCGACGTGAGGATCTGAGGTCGCGGGCACCGCGCCGTTCCGCCCTGTCCTGGGCCTGCGCGCACACCTGACCTCGGCGACATCCTCGCTTCGATCACGGACTCCGTACGAGTTCCCCTGGGTTGCGCGTCTATGCGGTGATTTCCCGCCACGTCACGACATTTCGACGTTTGTGATTGGGAGCCGCCTTATGTCTTTCTCTCTTGTCCTCGATCATGTCTCCTTCGCCTGGCCGGACGGCGGCAAGGTGCTCGACGGGCTCGACGCCGCGTTTCCCGCGGGGCGTACGGGGCTCATCGGGCTCAACGGATCGGGCAAGTCCACCCTGATCAAGATCATCGCTGGCGAGCTGGCCCCGCGGTCCGGGTCCGTCTCCGTCTCGGGGGAGGTGGGATACCTGCCGCAGAGCGTGCCGCTCGCCGCCGGCCGTACCGTGTCCGACCTGCTGGAGATCAGCGCGACGAGGACGGCGCTGCACGCCATCGAGAGCGGCGACGTCGCCGAGGAGCATTTCACCGCGGTCGGCGACGACTGGGACGTCGAGGAACGCGCGCGGGCCGAGCTCGACCGCCTCGGCCTCGCCCACATCGGCCTGGACCGCACGGTCGGCACGCTGTCCGGCGGCGAGAGCGTCATGGTCGCGCTCGCCGCCCAGCTGCTGAAACGGCCCGACGTGCTGCTGCTCGACGAGCCCACCAACAACCTCGATCTCGACGCCAGGCGGAGGCTCTACGCCGCCGTGTCCGCCTGGCAGGGCGTGCTGCTGCTCGTCAGCCACGACCGGGCGCTGCTCGACCTCGTCGATCAGATCGCCGAGCTGCGCGACGGCGCCGTGCGCATGTACGGCGGCAACCTGAGCGCCTACGAGGAGCAGGTCGCGGCCGAGCAGGAGGCCGCCGAACGTACGGTGCGCACCGCGGAAGGCGAGGTGAGACGGCAGCAGCGCGAGCTCGTCGAGGCTCGCACCAGGATCGACAGGGGCCTGCGCACGGGCAGGAAGGCGTTCGAGAACAAGAAGGCGCCGAAGATCGTCGCGAACGGGCTCAAGCGCAAGGCCCAGGTGAGCGCGGGCAAGCAGCGCTCCCTGCACATGGAGAAGCTGGAGGAGGCCCGCGAGCGGCTGACCGAGGCCGAGCAGTCGGTGCGCGACGACGCGGAGATCCGCATCCAGCTGCCGGGCACCGAGGTGCCGGCCGGCCGTACGGTCCTGACCCTCCCGCTGGACCCGCCCCCGGGGGGAGCAGCCGCCACGCGAGAGGACGGTCCTGAGGACGGTTCTGAGAACGGCGCTGAGGACGGCGCTGAGGAGGTCCGCATGGCCGTGCTGGAGACCCTGGTCGTGCGCGGACCGGAGCGCATCGCGCTGCTCGGGCCGAACGGCTCGGGCAAGACCACGCTGCTCAGGCGGATCCTGGCGCACGGCGCCCACGTGCCCGTCCGCTACCTGCCGCAGCGGCTCGACCTGCTGGACGACTCGCTGAGCGTGGTGGACAACGTGCGCGCCGCCGCCCCCTCCGCCTCGGTGAACGAGGTGCGCGCCCGCCTGGCGCGCTTCCTGTTCAGGGGTGAGCGGGCCAACCAGGCGGCCGGGACGCTGTCGGGCGGCGAGCGCTTCCGCGCGACGCTGGCCGCGCTGCTGTCGGCCGAGCCACCGCCGCAGCTGCTCCTGCTCGACGAGCCGACCAACAACCTCGACATGGCCAGCGTCGGTCAGCTCGCGCAGGCGCTGTCGGCCTACCGGGGCGCGCTCATCGTGGCGAGCCACGACATGCCGTTCCTGGAGACGCTGGGGATCACCCGCTGGCTGCACCAGGACAGGGAGGCCGGACTGGCCGAAACATGATTGACGGCCGGGGATCAACCGGGCGATAGTGTGGCAGGTGGCAGCACCGCGGTTGATTCCCTGCGTTCTCGCCCTGACAACCCTCACACTGTGCGCGTGCTCGGCCGGTTCGCCCTCGCCCACGGGGGGCGAGTCGAAGGCCGGCGGCCAGGGCGGCGCCCCCTCGGTCAGCGGCGCCACGCCCGCCGCGCCCAGCGCGACCGCCCTCACCCCCGAGGCGTACAAGGACGAGCTCGGCAGCGAGCGTAAGCCGATCCGCGACGCGCTCGACGCGCTGGCGGGCGCGCGCGGTCTCAAAGCGCTGGACCAGCGGCTCGGCCGCGCGGAAACGGCCCTGAGCGGGGGCGCCGACGAGCTGGCCGGCCTCACCCCGCCCGAGTCCGTACGCGCCCAGCACGACGCCTACGTCGCCGGCCTGCGCGCCGTCGCGTCCGCGCTGGCCTCCACCGGCGACAAGGTCGGCGACAGGGACCTGTGCACCTCCTCGGCCGTGCTCACCGACCTCGACGACGCGCTGGACCAGCTCGACGAGGCCGGAGAGGCCCTGGAGAGCGCCGGAGACTACAAGGCCGACGTCGTCGGCGTGACGGCCGGGAAGAAGCAGAACAGGAGGCTGCGCAACGGCTCGTACGTGCGCAAGAGCACGCTCAACGGCCGCAGCTCACTGGAGATCGACAACGGCGGCAGCCGCGACGCGGTGATCACCGCCGTGCGGGGCGGCAGCAAGGCGTTCAGCGTCTACGTGCGCAAGAACGCGACGTACAAGGTGCGGGGCGTGCGCGACGGCACGTACCGGATCTATTTCACGCACGGCGTCGACTGGGACGGCAAGCGCAAGGCGTTCACCCGCGACTGCAGCTTCGAGAGGTTCCAGAAGACGGTGAAGTTCAGGACGACCTACACCGCCACGCAGATTCGCTGGCACGACTGGCGGGTCACCCTGCACGCCATCTCCGGCGGCAACGCCCGCACCTCCCCGGTGGACCCGGACGACTTCCCCGGCTGAGAACCGCGCGAGGGCCGCGCACCCGCCCGGTGCGCGGCCCTCGACGAGACGAGCCGGCTCAGCTCGAGAACAGCATGCCCACCCAGCTGCCCTTGCGGTGACCCTTGTGTCCGTAGTGGCCGCCGTGGCCGCCGTGCGGTGCGCCCCACGCGGGGCCGGGGCCGGGGGCGGGAGGGGGAGCCGAGTGATACTGCGACTCCATCCGGGACAGCGTCTCGAGCTCGCCGTAGTCGAGGAAGATCCCGCGGCAGTTGTCGCACTGCTCGATGTGGACGCCGTTGCGCTCATAGGTCCGCATGTTTCCGTGGCACTTGGGGCAATGCATCTGAGTCGCTCTCCTTGGCTCTGAGGTCTCCAGGGTGAAACCTACCGCGCGCAACCCCGTCACGCCCGGACGATTCTGTTGCACGCTTCGATCAACGAATGCTCCACCTCGTCCAGTTCCCGGCTCTCGCGTTCGGCGTTGACCACCGCGACGGCGGCCAGCTGGATGGTGAGCGCCCTGGCCGGTACGTCGAGCCGCTGCCACGGGTCGTCGCCCTGGCCCAGCGCAGGTCCGCCGGAGGCCTGGTAGGCCCCCAGGAACCGGGCCCAGACGTCCGGGGCGAGCAGGCCTGCGGCGTACCAGGCGGCCGGCCTGGCGAGATCCCACGCCGGGTCGCCGACGCCGAGATCGTCGACGTCGATGAGCAGCCACCCGTCGCGGTCGACCAGCTGGCCCAGATGCCAGTCGCCGTGCGTGAGCAGCCCCGGCTGCGGGTCGGTCGCGGGCAGGCGCATGAAGGCCCTCCTGACGAGCCGCGCGACCGGGCCGTCCCCGGACATGCGCCCCACCGCGCGGGCGGCCCTCGCGGGCCCACCGGCCGCGGGCAGGACCGGCAGCAGCGTCAGGGGGACGGCGTGCAGCCGGGCCAGCAGCCTGGCCCCCTCCTCCCACGGGGCGCAGCCCGGATCGTCGTCGCGCGCGACAGGCCGCCCCGCGGGCCACACCGTCACCGCGCGCCCGGCCACCGTCAGCACCTCGGGCTCCAGCGGGGCCAGCATCACGCCGCTCACCGCGGCCGAGGCGGCGGCCCGTAACCTCGGCCGCAACGCCCCGGCGTCGTCACGCGCCGAGTGAGCCTTCACCACGACCTCGCCCCTGCGTAACACCACGACATCGGTGCGGGTCGGGTGCAGCTCGGGCACGCCCGTGCCGCCGTACGCCGCGGCGACGCCCGCCAGCTCCGCCTCCAGACTCACCGGTACAGACTATTCGGCAGTGCTGGGGGCGCGTGCCGCCGGGTGCCATCGCCAGAGCGCGACACGGAGGTCCTGGAGCTCCGCTGCGACGGCTACGCCAACCTGCTGCGGATCGCGAACCTGATCGCGTGGGCTGCCGACTGGCGAGGTCGTGCGCACTGACGGGGGGTCGTAAGCCGCAAGCGTGCCGCACGTGCCGGCGCCGCCGGCTTCCAGCACGCTCCTTGCCCTCGTACCGGGTGGCCACCGGCAGAACCCGCTGAGCGACCTCTCGCAGCGAGCCGTACGTCACCCAGCGGGTTCGATACGGAGGACGGCGGCGGTGTCGAGGATCTCGGCGACCTCCAGGCTCATCGCGTCGTTGATGGTCGCTACGGTTCCCTGGTCGCAGCTCAGCCGGACACCGCCGCCGCCCTCCGACGACACGCCGCCGCCACCGGAACAGCCCGAGATGCTGTAGCCCGACCCGGTCAGCGGCGCGAACATCTCGACCGCGCCGCCGGTGATCGCTGTCACCTCGATCGGTCCGAGGCCGTACTTTTCCGGCACTGTCACGACGTCCCCCACGGCGACCTTGATTTCGCACGTCCCGTCGGCGCACGGTCCGGTCGGCGAGGGCGACGGCATGGCCGTCTCCGTGGGACTGGACGCCGGTGACCCGGAGCCGGACCTGCTGGGCTGACCCTCGGTGGGGGATACGCTCGAAGAATCCGTGGAACACGACGTGAGAGCGGCGAACGCGACAGCGACAACAACGGCGACGGCGGCGGCGGATGATCTTCTACGCATCATGATTGACCATGGAACCGTGCCCCGACCGGTAACGTCCACTGGCGTAGCCGGCGGATCCCCGTCGCCGTCATCGAAGAACGCTCGTCCTGGCGGGCAAGGGCGTCAGCGAGCCCCGCATCCGCAACACGGTGGCCAGCGGCACCCGCGGCGGCATGCCGGACCGCGAACGCCGAGGCAGCAGCAGAAGGCCCGTTCCCGGGACGAGATCGTCTCGGTCAGACTGGAGGGCATGAGAGTGGGTTTCGCAGTCCCCCAGTCAGGGCCATGGGCCACCCCGGCCAACATGCGCCGCGTCGCCACGCGGGCGGAGGAGCTCGGCTACCACGAGCTGTGGACGTACCAGCGGCTGCTCTATCCGGTGGGGCACCCGATGGGGCCGACCTACCGCGCCGTGCACGACCCGCTGATCACGTTGGCGCACCTGTCGGGCGTGACGGGCGGGATCGGCCTGGGCGTCGCCGTGGTCAACGTCTACGTGCCGCCGGTGCTGCTGGCCAAGCAACTGGCCACGCTGCAGACGGTCGCGGGCGGACGGCTCACCGCCGGGATCGGGCTGGGCTGGCTGCCCGAGGAGTTCACGGCGGCGGGCGCCGGCATGGAGCGGCGCGGCCGCAGGGGCGAGGAGTTCGTCGAGGTGCTGCGCAAGGCGTGGCGCGACGACGTGGTCGAGCACGACGGGGAGTTCTACCGGGTGCCGCCCGCCCACATCGACCCCAAGCCGGTGCCCGCGCCGCCACGCCTGCTGCTCGGCGGCACCGCCGAGGTCGCGCTGCGCCGCGCCGCCCGGCTGGCCGACGGGTGGGTCAGCTCCAGCAGGGAGGACCTGTCCGGCATCGCGGGCAGGGTGGAGCTGATCAAGGCGGAGCTGGCGGCGTCGGGGCGCGAGGCGACCGGGTTCCGGTTCGTGTGCCGGGGCGTCACCCAGGTCCGGCCCGGTGCCGAGGACCGTCCGCTGACGGGCACGTACGACAAGATCAGAGCCGATGTGGCCGGCCTGGCGGCCCGCGGCGTGACGGACGTCTTCCACGACCTCAACTTCGACCGCGAGATCGTCACAGCCGAGCCCGAGGAGGCGATGCGCCGGGCCGAGGAGGCCCTGGAGGCGCTGGCGCCCTAGGCTCCGCCGCCGTAGGGCACCGTGATGATCTCCAGGTTGTGGCCGTTGGGGTCTTCCCAGTAGAGGCCGCGGCCGCCGTCGTTGGTGTTGATCTCGCCCGGCCGCCGGTGGTGCGGGTCGGCCCAGTAGGTCAGCCCGCGCTCCTCGATGCGCCCCTTGATCAGGTCGAACTCCTCCTCGCCGACCAGGAACGCGTAGTGCTGCGGATGCACGGGCTCGCCCGCCTGGACGACGTCGAGCGAGACGTCGTTGCCGAGCGAGACGACGCGGAACGGGCCGTAGACCGGTGGCGGCTCCAGCCCCAGGACGTCGGCCAGGAACGCGGCGGTCGCGTCTCTGTCCTTCGCCGCGACGATGGTGTGGTTCAGGTGGACAGCCATAATCGCAGGCTACGCCAGCGCCACGGGGAGCGTGCCGACGCCGTTGACGAAGTTCGACGGCAACCAGGTCGCCGGGCCCGTCACCGTGATCGCCGACACGCTCGCCCGCAGCTCGGCCAGCAGCGCGCGGATCTCGGCCCGGGCGAGCTGGGCGCCCAGGCAGAAGTGCGGGCCGTGACCGAACGTGAGGTGCCGGTTCGGCGTCCTGCCGACGTCGAAGCGGTCCGGGTCGTCGAAGACGGCCTCGTCACGGTTGGCGGACACCGTCCACAGCGCCACCACGTCGCCGGCCGCGACCTGCCGCCCGGCCAGCTCCGCGTCCCGCGTGGCGATCCTCCCGACGTGGGCGGCCGGGGTGGTCCAGCGCAGGACCTCCTCGACGGCCGGGTCGACGAGCGCGGGGTCCTCGCGCAGGCGCGCCCACTCCTTGTCGTACGTGGCCAGCGCCAGCAGCCCGCCGGCCATCGCCAGGCGGGCCGTCTCGTCGCCGCCGATGATGAGGTTGTAACAGTTGAGCAGCACCTCCTCCTCGGTCAGGTCGCTGCCGACGAGCAGGCTGATCACGTCGTCGCCCGGCGCATGCCTGCGCCGGGCGGCCAGGCGCGTGTAGTAGAGCAGGATCTCGCTCTGGGCGATCATCGCCGCCGGCGGCGCGCTCCCCGCCTGCTGTCCGGCCCGCTGTCCGGCCGGGGTCTCGCCCAGCATGGCCTCGCCGGTCAGCTCCAGCACGCGCTGCCGATCCTGCTCGGGGACGCCGAGCAGCTCGCAGATGGCACGCAGGGGCACCTGGGCGGCCACCTCCGCCACGAAGTCGCCGCCGCCGCGCCGCACGAGCGCACCGAGCAGGTCGCGGGTGGCCTCCTCGATCGAGCGCGTGACCGGGCCGAGCGCGCGCGGGCCGAAGCCGGGCGCCAGCAGGCGGCGCAGGCGGGTGTGCCCGGGCCCGTCCGTGACGACCAGCATCTTGCCCGCGCCGGGATCGTGCCCGCGCAGGAGGGTCCGCAACATGTTGCCCTGGAGCGAGCTGAACGTGTCCGGGTCGCGCACGACGCGCAGCACGTCGGCGTGGCGGGTCACGCTCCAGAACCGCTCGTGCCTGCGCACCGGGTCGTGGGCGCGCAGCCAGCGCCACACGGGGGTGAGGTCGTGGGCGGCGTGGAGCGCGGGATCGAGCAGGTCGAGCGCGTCGATCCCGGCCGGGTCCTGGCTGGGCCTCATGATTCCAGCTCGTCCAGCAGGGCGCCGAGCGGGTCGTCGTCCGGGTCGCTCAGGACGCGGGAGATGAGCTCCTCCAGCGGCAGCTCCTCCAGGAACAGCTCGATGGGCGCCTCCAGGCCGAAGCGGTCGCGCAGCTCGCCGACCAGGAAGACGGCGGTCAGGGAGTCGCCGCCGACGGCGAAGTACGTCCTGGTCAGGTCCTCCCTGCCGGGCAGGTCCAGGGTGGTCAGGAACAGCTCGGTCACCGCGGTCCTCATGTCCTGCGGCTGTTCGGGTTCGGGAGGCGGCGGGGCGCCGACGGTGAGCGCGCCGTGGTGTTCGCCCGCGAACGGGTACGCGGGCAGGTGGACCCGCCGCCCGCCCGCCTGTGGCCAGGCGACGTTCCCGCCCCGGACCCACGCGTCACCCAGCGCGGAACCACCGCCGCCCGTCGCCTCTCCGCGCGCGGCGAGCGCCTCCAGCGCGGCGGCGGCTTCGTCGAGGGTCGTGGCGACCACGTAGGCGCGGGCGTCCAGGGCGGCACGGCCCGTGGCCAGGGTGTGGGCGACGTCGGCCGGCGAGGGCGCGCCGGGCGCGCGCAGCGCCTCCGCCAGCCGGCCCGCCGCCGTGGCCAGCTGGGCAGGGGTGCGGGCCGACAGCGGCAGCACCAGGGGCGGCCCGCCTTGCCCAGGCGCAGGGGCCGGGGCGGGAGGTTCTGACAGGACGACGTGGACGTTGGTGCCGCCGATGCCGAGGGACGAGACTCCGGCGAGGCGCGGGCCGGTCGCGGGAGGGGCCCACTCCGTGGTGGTGGTGAGCAGGTGGAACGGGGTGGAGTCGAGGTCGAGGTCGGGGTGAGGGCGGGTGACGTTCACCGTGGGCACCATCGTGCGGTGCCGGAGCATCAGCGCGGCCTTGATCAGCCCGGTGACGCCCGCGGCCGCGTTCAGGTGGCCGACGTTGGACTTCACGGAGCCGATCGCGCACCCGGACGCGCCCGCGAAGGCCGCCGCGGCGGCCGCCACCTCGATCCGGTCGCCGAGGTCCGTCCCGGTGCCGTGCGCCTCCAGGAACTGCGCGTTCGCGGGTTCGAGACCGGCCGCCGCCCACGCCTCGACGATGGCGGTCGTCTGCCCGTCCACGCCGGGCGCGGTGAACCCCACCCGCCCGGCGCCGTCGTTGCTGAGCGCCGTGCCGCGGACGACCGCGTGGATCGCGTCGCCGTCGGCCAGGGCGTCCTCCAGGCGTTTGAGCACCACCAGCCCGACGCCGTTGCCGCCGACGGTGCCCGCCGCCTTCTCGTCGAAGGGCCGGCACCGCCCGTCGGGCGAGAAGATGCCGCCGGGCTCGTACAGGTATCCCCGCCTGTACGGCGAGTCGATCGACACGCCGCCGGCCAGCGCCAGGTCGCACTCGCTGAGCAGCAGCGCCTGGACCGCCATGTGCACGGTGGCCAGCGACGTCGAGCAGGCCGTCTGCACGGTCATGCTGGGGCCGGTCAGGTTCAGCCGGTACGACAGCCACCCGGCCATGAACTCCCTGTCGGTGAACATCCGCACCTGCAGGGGCCCGAGCCGGGCCCGCAGCCCCGGATCGAGCTGCGCGGCGAGCGCGTGGTCGCTGGGCTCGCCGCCCACGTACACGCCGGTCCTGTCGGGAGCCGCGCGCGGGTCGTGCCCGGCGTCCTCCAGCGCCGACCACGCCGTCTCCAGCAGCTGCCGCAGCTGCGGATCCAGGGCCCGCGCCTCCGCCGCGCCGAACCCGAACAGCTCGTGCTCGAAGCGGTCCGCGTCCGCCAGGAACCCCTTGGACGGCACGTAGCCGGGATGGCGCAGCTCGTCGGCGGGCACGCCGTCGGCCAGCAGCTCCTCCTCGCCGAAGTCGGCGATCGAGCAGACGCCGTCACGCAGGTTGGCCCAGAAGCCGGCCACGTCGCGGGCTCCGGGGAAGCGGCCGCTCATCCCCACGATGGCCACAGCAGGTGCGTCGGTCATTCGTTACCCTCTCTGTGCGTTCCTGCGCGCGGCGAGCCGTTCGCGCCTGCTCTGGCCGCGCAGTCTCGCCGCGCCGACGTCCGCCCCGGCCGGAGAACCGGCCGGAGAACCGGCGGGAGAACCGGCGGGGCGGTCCAGCCGGTCGGCGAGGGCGGCGACCGTCGGATGCCGGAAGAGGTCGACCAGCTTGAGCCCGCCGTCCCTGCCGCGCTCGCGCAGCGCCGCCAGGACGGCCAGCAGCCTGATCGAGTTGCCGCCCAGGTCGAAGAAGTTGTCCTGCGTGCCGACCCGTTCCAGGCCGAGGGCCCCCGCCCACACCTCCGCCAGCAGCCGCTCGGTGTCCGTGGCCGGGGCGACGTAGGGGCGGCCCAGGTCGGGACGGGTCGGCGGCGGTTCGGGCAGCAGCGACCTGTCCACCTTGCCGGACCTGTTGACGGGCAACTCCGGCAGGAGGACGACCGAGTCGGGCACCATGTAGCCCGGCAGCCGCTCGCCGAGCCACGCCCGCAGCCGCGCGGCGGGTGGCGGCTCGCCGTCCGCGACCACGTACACCGCCAGCCGGTCACCGCGCACGGACGCCGCCGCCACCGAAACCCCGGGGTGCGCCGCGAGGACGGTCTCGATCTCGCCCAGCTCCACGCGGAAGCCGCGCAGCTTGACCTGCGTGTCGACCCGGCCGAGGTAGGACAGCACCCCGCCGGCGTCGTACCTGCCGAGGTCGCCCGTGCGGTACATGCGCTCGCCCGGCGGCCCGTACGGGTCGGCGACGAAGCGCTCCGCGGTCAGCCCGGGCCGGTTGGCGTAACCCCTGGCCATCCCCGATCCCGCCAGGTAGATCTCCCCGGTCACCCCCACGGGCACGGGACGCAGCCGCTCGTCCAGCACGTACGCCCGCCCGTTGGCCACCGGGCGCCCGATCACCACGGGCCGCCCCGGCGACAGGTCGGCCGTGGTCGCGTAGACGGTGGTCTCACTCGGTCCGTACGCGTCCACGATCCGGCGCCGCGGCGTCGCCCAGCGCTCCACCAGCTCGGCCGGGCACGCCTCGCCGCCGACGGCCAGTGTGCGCAGGTCCGGCAGCGCCGTCTCGCGGGCGTCCGGCGGGCAGGGCAGCGACATGGCGGCCGACGGCGGCAGGAAGGCGTAGGTGATGCGGGAGTCGCGCAGGCGGGCGTACAGGTCCTCGCCGAGCCGCTCGCACTCGGCCGCGATGTGCAGTTCCGCCCCCGCGACGAGGGAGAAGAACAGGTCGGACACGGCCACGTCGAACCCGAACGACACGTACTGCAGCACCCGGTCGTCGCCGGTCACGGGGAACCGGTGGCGTACGGCGGTGGCCAGGTTCAGCAGCGCCCGGTGCTCGACGGCGACGCCCTTGGGGGTGCCGGTGGAGCCGGAGGTGTAGAGGATGTAGGCCGTGTTCGCGGGTTCGGGCCGCGCCGTGAGCACCGGCCCGACCGGGGGGATGGGGGCGTCGCCGTCGGGGGCGGCCACGGGCACGCCGAGGTCCACGGGCTCGGTCGCGATCAGCAGCCGCACCCCCGCGTCGCCGATCATGAACGTCAGCCGGGCGGCCGGATGCCCGGGGTCGAGGGGTACGTACGCGCCTCCCGCGCGCAGCACGGCGAGCGCCGCCACCACCATGTCCGCGCCTCTGGGCAGGCAGAGCCCCACGGGGATCTCCGGCCCGACGCCCGCCGCGCGCAGCCGGCCGGCCAGCCGGTCGGCGCGCTCCAGCACCTCCCGGTACGTGAGCGCGGTGGCGCCGCAGACGAGTGCCGTGGCGCCGGGGCGTTCCGCGGCCCGTTCGGCCACCAGGTCGGGGACCAGGCGCGTGCCGGTGGGGGCGGCCGTGCGGTTCCATCCCTCGACGATCAGGCGGCGGTCCGCCGCGGGGAGGAGGCCGGCGGTGCTCACGGGCCGGCCGGGTTCGCCGAGCAGGCCGTCGAGCAGCGTCGCGAAGGCGCGTGCCCAGTGGCGTACGGTCTCCCGGTCGAACAGGTCGGCCCGGTAGACGAGGTGGGCGGCCAGCTCGCCGGCCTGGCGCTCGACGTTCATGAGCAGGTCGAACTTGGCGTCGTCCAGCAGCAGCTCGACGCGCTCCGCGGTGGCGCCGGGCAGGTCGAGGGCCGGCCGGGTGTCGTCGTCGTAGGCCAGCATCACCTGGACGAGCGGGTCGTGGCTCAGCTCCCTGCCGGGGGCGAGGGCCTGCACCACGGTCTCGAACGGGGCTTCGTGGTGCGGCCGGGCCGCGAGGAGGCGCTCGCGCACCCGGCCGAGCAGGTCGAGGAACTCGGGGTCGTCCGACAGGTCGGCACGGACGGCGAGCGTGTTGACCAGCAGGCCGATCATGCCCTGGACGTCCGGGTGGTCGCGGCCGGCCACCGGGACGGCGATGACCAGGTCCCGCTGGCCGCTGATCCTCGCCAGGAACGTGGCGAACGCCGCGAACATCACCATGTACGGCGTCGCGTTCCGCTCGGCGGCGACCTCGGCCAGCCGCTCGCGCGTGCCGGAGGGCAGCGGGACGCGTACGACGCCGCCCGCCGGCGACTGCACGGCGGGGCGGGGCCTGTCGGCGGGCAGGGCGAGCGTCGTGGGGGCGTCCTTGAGCGTCTCCGCCCAGAACGCGACGGACTCGTCCATGGCGTGCAGCCGCTCCCGCTGCCAGACGGCGTAGTCCGGGTACTGCGGCGCGGGCTCGGCCGGTGCGGCGTCCGCCGTGGACCCGCCGGGGGAGGTGAGCCGCCGGTAGGCGCCGGAGAGCTCCTCCAGCAGCAGCCGCAGCGACCAGCCGTCGCACACCAGGTGGTGGGCGGTCAGCAGCACGAGGTGGTGCTCGTCGCCGAGGACGTACACCACGCACCGCAGCAGCGGCCCCGCCTCGACGTCGAACGGCGCCGCCGCCTCGGTTCGCAGGCGCGCGTGCGCCGTTGCCGCGGGCACGTCCCGCTCGACGCGCAGCGCGGCCTTCCCCTCCTCCGCGACGACCTGCAGGTAGCCGCCGTCGTGCGGCTGGAACACCGTGCGCAGCGACTCGTGCGCGGCGACCACCGCGTCCAGGGCCGCGCGGAACGCCTCGACGTCGAAGCGCCCGCGCACGGTGAAGGCCACGGGCACGTTGTACTGGGCGGTGCCCGGGTTGAGCTGGTCGAGCACCAGCATTCTGGCCTGCGCCGGCGACACGGGGAACTCGTACTTCACCATCACGACTCCCGGAGGATCGGCTCGATGACTGCGGCGATCTCGGCGGCGGGCCCGGGCCTGAGCAGGTCGCTGTGCCCGCATTCCAGGTCGTGGACCCGCACGTGGCGGGCGCGGCCGCTCCAGCGCTCAGCCTTGACCGCCGAGTCGACGCCGCCGGGCTGGGCGGTGGCCGAGAACAGAAGCACCGTCCCGTCATAGGGGGGCGGCCGGTAGGTGACGGCCAGCCGCAGATGCCCGGCCACCGTGCCGGCCACCGCCGCCAGGTGCTCGCCGGTCAGCCCCGACAGCGGGCCCTCGCTGCCGCGCACGGCGGCGAACACCCGCTCCCGCTCCAGCCGCCCCGGCTGCGCGTAGGGGTGCAGCGTGCGGGTGCGCAGCAGGATGGTCAGCGCCTCCTGCTCGACCTCGTCCGGGTCGGGCTCCACGCCCGGGGGCCAGGGGACCGCGTCCAGCGAGGCGACCAGCCCCACCCGCCGGCCGCCCTCCCGCAGCCGGGCGGCCATCTCGTACGCGAGCAGCCCGCCGAACGAGTGCCCGAGCAGCAGGTACGGCCCCTCCGGCCGGACCGCCAGCAGCCGCGCCAGGTAGTCGTCGGCCAGCTCCCGCATGGTGCCGGGCAGCCGCCAGGCGCCGTCACCGAGCACCGGCGACTGCAGCGCGTGCACCGGCCGGTCCTTCGGGAGGTGCGGGAGCAACGCGGTGTACGACCAGCCGATGCCCCGGCCGGGGTGCACGCAGAACAGCGGCGCCCGCTCGCCCTCGGCCCGCAACGTCAGCAGCGGCGACAGGTCCAGCTCGCCCTGATCGGAGGGCGCGTCGAGGCGGATGGCGAGCTCGGCGGGCGTGGGGGCCTCGAACAGGGCGGCGATGGAGGTGCGGACGCCGGTCGCGGCCTCGATCGCGGCGGTGAGCCGCATGGCCAGCAGCGAGTCCCCGCCGGAGGCGAAGAAGTCGGTGTCCGCGCCCGCCTCCGGCAGCCCGAGCACCTCGGCGAACAGGCCGCACAACTTCTTCTCGCGCGCGGAGCGCGGCTCGGCGGGGTCGTGCGGGCTCGCGGCGGGCCGGGGACCGGCGCCCTGACGGGCCGCGCGCTGCCCATCAAGCGGCCCATCAAGCGGCCCATCAAGCGGCACGGGAAGCGGAACGGGGGGCAGGGCGGCGCGGTCGACCTTGCCGTGGGGGGTGAGCGGCAGGCGGTCGAGCGGCACGTACTGGGAGGGGAGCAGATACCTGGGCAGCCGGGCGGCGGCGTGCGCGCGCACCCGCTCCAGCGATCCGCCGGGCACCACGTACGCGACCAGCCGCCGGCCGCCTCCGGGTGCGTCGGCGGCGGCGACGACCGCGCGGGTCACGTCCGGCGAGCTCTCCAGGACGGACTCCACCTCGCCGGGCTCGATCCGATGGCCGCGGATCTTCAGCTGGCCGTCGGCCCGGCCGGCGAACTCCAGCTCCCCGCCGAACGTCCACCGGGCGAGGTCCCCCGTCCGGTACATCCGCTCGCCGCTCGCGAACGGGTCCGCCACGAAGCGCTCCGCCGTCAGCCCGGGCCGGCCGAGGTAGCCGCGGGCCAGGCCCGTCCCCGCGATGTACAGCTCGCCGACGACGCCGGTCGGGGCCGGGCGCAGGCGCGCGTCCAGGACGTACACGCGCGTGTTGTCCAGCGGCCGGCCGATCGGCACCGGTCCGGTCCCAGGATCGGAGCCCGCGGGATGGGCGGTGGCGAACGTCGTCGTCTCCGTGGGGCCGTACCCGTTGACGACCCGCGCGCCGTGCAGCGCCGCCCGGCGGACCGCGTCCGGCGGCAGCACGTCGCCCCCCGCCCACACCTCGCCCGCCGCGGCCAGCGCCGCGGGCGCGAGGTCGGCCACGGTGCGGAACAGCTCGGCCGTCAGCCACACCGCGTCCAGCCGGCCGTGCAGGATCGTGCCGGGATGGAGCGGGCCCGGCGGGGCGATGACGACGGTGCCGCCGTTCAGCAGCGGCGCCCACACCTCGTACGTGGCCGCGTCGAACGTGTGCGGGCTGTGCAGCAGCACCCGCCGGTGCGCGGCGAAGCGCCGGTCGGCGGCCAGCTCCGCGATGTTCCCGTGGGTGACGACGACGCCCTTGGGGGCGCCGGTGGAGCCGGAGGTGTACATGACGTAGGCGGCCGAGCCGGGGTGCACGGGCTTCGGCGGGACACCGTCCCCGTCTCCGTCGCCCTCCACGGTCAGCGGGCTGGTCAGGACGGTGCGGGCGCCGCTGTCGGCGATGAGCCGGTCGAGGCGGTCGCGCGGCTGCCCGGGATCCAGCGGGACGTAGCAGCCGCCCGCCTTCAGCACCGCCAGCTGGGCGACCACCAGATCAGGCGAGCGGTCCATGAGCACCGCGACCGGCGCCTCCCGGGCCACGTCGAGCCCGGCCGCGACCTGGTCGGAACGGGCGTCCAGCTCGGCGTAGGTGAGGGTGAGCCCGCCGTGCTCGACGGCCACGGCGTCCGGCGTGCGGGCGGCCCGCGCCGCGAACCGCTCGGGCACCGACCCGCCCGCCCGCGCCCGCGTGGCGCCGTTCCAGGTGACGAGAAGCCGGCGCGTCTCCGTCTCGGGAAGCACATCGCCGCTCTCCGAGCCCTCGGCCACCCTCTCGAACGCCCGGGTCAGGCGGGCCGCGACGGCCTCGGTCTCGGCGCGGCCGACCATGTCGGCGCGGTGGCCGAGCCGCAGCCACAGCCGCTCGCCGGCCACGACCGTGACGGTGAGCGGGTAGTGGGTGGCGTCGCGCACCTCGGTCAGGCGGACGCCGGAGGAGGCCAGGCCGTCGCGGGGGTAGTTCTCGAAGGCCAGCAGCGTGTCGAACAGCTCGCCGGCGCCGCGCCGCACGTCGGCGAGCCGTACGTGGTGGAAGGCCGAGAGCCGGGCCTGCTCGTCCTGCAGGCGCTCCAGCAGGCGGGGCTCGCCCGTCCTGACCCGGACCGGCAGCGTGTTGATGAACAGCCCCACCATCGACTCCACGCCCGCCAGCTCCGGCGGGCGGCCCGACACCACCGTGCCGAACACCACGTCCGAGCGCCCGGTCAGCCGCGCCAGCACCAGCCCCCACGCCGCCTGCGCCAGCGTGTTGACGGTCACGCCCGACCGGCGCGCCCGCCGGCGCAGCGCCTCGCTCAGCTCCGCCGTCAGCTCGGTCTCCACCCTCCCCTGCCGCATGCTCGCCGCGCTGTCGGCTGGGCTCGCGCCGGGCCGCAGCAGGGTCGGCCCCGGCAGGTCAGCGAGCGCGTCCCGCCAGGCCCGTGCCGCCCGCTCCCCGTCCTGGGCGCGCAGCCAGGCCAGATAGTCCCGGTACGGCGGCGCGGGCGGCAGCGTGCCCGCCCCCGCGTAGAGGGCGGACAGCTCGCTCGCCAGGATCGGCATCGACCAGCCGTCCACCAGGAGGTGGTGCAGGGTCAGCACCAGCTCCCGCCGGCGCACCAGGGTGGCGCGCACCAGCGGGGGCCGGGTCACGTCGAACGGGCGCAGCAGGTCGGCCTCGAGGATGCGCTCGAGCTCGGCGTCCGACGGCGGGTCCACCTCAGTCCACGGCAGGCGCACCCGGTGCGGGACGAGCTGCACCGGCCGGTCCAGTCCCTTGTGGCGGAAGCAGGCGCGCAGATTGGGGTGGCGGCCGAGCAGGGCCTCCACGGCGGCCCGCAGCCGGGGCGGGTCCGCCGGCCCGTCGACGGTGAACCTGGCCTGGACGACGTACGCGTCGTCGCCGCCGTACAGGGCGTGGAAGAGCAGGCCCTCCTGCGCGGGGGAGAGCGGCAGCACGTCGGCCAGCGCGCGGCTCACCAGTCGCCGTCCAGGTCCGCTTCGAGCGCCTCGACCTGGCTCTGCGTCAGCTCGACCAGCGGGAAGTCCGAGCTCGTCGCGCCGCCCTCGCCCGCCTGCCCGGCCAGCTCGGCGAGCGCGCCGGACCAGAGCCCGGCCAGCTCCCCGGCGCGCTCCGCGCTGACCGCGCCGGCGGCGTAGGACCAGCTCGCCACCAGCCGGGCGCCGTCCTGGCCCGGCTGGGCGACCGCGTCCAGCTCCACCGCGTACGCCATCGGCGCCTCCGGCATGCCGGCCAGCTCGCCTTCGAACCTGCCCAGGTAGTTGAAGCGCAGGTCGGCGGCGGGCAGGGCGGCGAGCCTCGGCGCGGTGTCCCGGTTGAGGTGGCGCAGCAGCCCGTAGCCGAGCCCGCCCGACGGGACGGCGCGCAGCCGTTCCTTGATCCGCTTGAGGGCGGCGGCGGGCTCTCCCGCGGCGTCCAGCCGTACCGGGTGCTGGGTGGTGAACCAGCCGACGGTGGTGGAGACGTCGGCGTCGTCGGTGAAGGCGTCCCGGCCGTGTCCCTCGACGTCGACGAGCACCTCCGTGCCGCCGCGCCAGCGTGCCACGGCGATGGCGAGGGCGGTCAGCAGGACCTCGTCCGGCCCGCAGCGGAAGGCGGCGGGCAGGTGGGTGAGGACCTGCTCGGTGAGGTCCGCGGGGAGCCGGGTGGTGAGGGTCGTGCGCGGGCCGCCGCGTCCCTTCCACCCCGGCGGCAGGAGGGTCGCGCCGCCCGCCGCCGTCTCCTCCCAGAAGGGCAGCTCCGCCACCCGCCCGGGACGTTCCGCCTCGGCGGCCAGCAGGCGGGCCCAGCGGGCGAACGACGTGCCCTGCGCCGGCCCGCCGGAGCCGGGCGAGCGCAGCAGCGCCTCCAGCTCGGGGCCCAGCAGGCGCCAGGAGACGCCGTCCACGGCGAAGTGGTGCGCGGTGACGACCAGCCGGTCCGGCGCGTGCCAGACGGCGGCCAGCATCCGCCCGCTCCCGGGATCGAGCACCGCACCCGCGTCCGGCCGGGACGCGGCGTGCGGCGGGTCCGCGCCGGGCGCGTCGCGGGCCGGATCGGACGGGCCCTGGCCCGGCCCGGCGGCCACGCGGCTGAACGGGACCTCCGGCGCCTCCTCCGGGGGCAGAACCTCCAGCTCCCAGTCCGCGCCGGCGCCCGGGTCCGTGTGGCGCAGCAGGCGCGTGCGCAGCGCCGCGTGCCTGGCCGTCAGCGTGCGCAGCGCCGCCCTGATCCGCTCCTCGTCCGTCCCCGCGGGCACGGGCACGGTCAGCGACTGCGTGAACGTGCCGAGCGGGCCTCCGTGCTCGCGCCACCAGTGCATGATCGGCGTGATCGGGAACCGGCCGGCGGGAGCGTCGGTGACGGTGCGTACGCCGGCCCGGGCGACGGTTGCCAGCGCGGCCGGGGTCCTGGCGACGAACACCTCGCGCGGCGTGAGCCCGAGTCCCTCCGCCCTGGCCCGGCTGACGAGCTGGATCGCCGTGATGCTGTCGCCGCCCATCCGGAAGAAGTCGTCCTCCGGCCCCACCCCGGGCACGCCGAGCAGCTCGGCGAAGAGGGCGCAGAGCGCCGCCTCACGGTCCGTGGCCGGTTCGCGCGACGGAGGCCCGGAGAGCCCCGCCACGGGCGGAGCGGGCAGCGCTGCCCGGTCCAGCTTGCCCTGCGGCGTGAGCGGCAGCGCGTCCAGCACCACCAGGTCGCTCGGCACCATCGGCGCGGGCAGCGCCGCCACGGCCCGGGCCAGGACGTCCGCGGTGTCGCACGGGCGGCCCTCACGGGGCACGAGATAGCCGACGAGGCGGCCGTCGCGCGGAGCGACCGCCGCCCCGGCGACGCACTCGTGCCCGGCCAGCACCGCCTCGATCTCGGCCGGCTCGATCCGGTTGCCGCGCACCTTCACCTGGTCGTCCGCCCGGCCCAGGAACTGCACCTGGCCGTCGGCGCGCCGGTGCGCCAGGTCCCCGGTGCGGTACATGCGCTCACCTGGCGGGCCGTACGGGTCCGCGACGAACCGCTCGGCGGTCAGCCCGGGCCGGCCGAGATAGCCCCTGGCAACGCCGGGGCCCGCGACGTACAGCTCGCCGGGCACCCCCACGGGCACCGGCCGCAGCCGGGCGTCCAGGACGTACAGGCGGTGGCCGGCGAGGGGACGGCCGATCGGGGGGAGGCCGCCGCCGGGGGTGAGCGGGTCGCTGACGCTGGCGGCGACCGTGGTCTCCGTCGGCCCGTACGCGTTCCAGAACCGCACGCCCGCCCACGCCGACACCAGCTCCGCCGGGCACACGTCGGCGCCCGAGGCCAGCCCCCGCAGGTCGGGGTAGTCGCCGGGCGGCACGGTCGCCAGCACCGCCGGCGGCACCAGCGCGAACGTGACCCGCCGCTCCCGCAACACGCGGCCCAGGTCCGCACCGATCAGGGGACCCGAGGGCGGGACGACGAGCGTGCCGCCCGAGCCGAACGCCATGCACAGCTCGGCCACCGAGATGTCGAAGGCCGGCGAGCCCAGCTGCAGCACGCGGCTGGAGGCGTCGAGCCCGAACGCGTTCACCAGGGTGCGGGTCAGGCTCGCGACGCCCGCATGGCCGACCACGACCCCCTTGGGGCGGCCGGTGGAGCCGGAGGTGTACATCACCCAGGCCGCGTCGTGCGCGGAGTTCAGGGGTGGCGGTCCCGCGTGGTGCGGTCGGGTCGGGGGCGGGGGTCCGCCTGGCGCCGGCGCCGGTGACAGGCGCTCGATCGCCAGTTCCGGCAGCGCGCCCGGTTCGGCGACCAGCAGCCTCGCTCCCGCGTCCTCGATCTGGTACGCGAGCCGTTCGAGCGGATGGTCGAGGTCGAGCGGCAGGTACGCGGCCCCCGCCCGCTGCACCGCCAGGATCGCCACCACCAGGTCCACCGAACGGCCGAGCGCCAGCGCCACCACCCGCTCGGGCCCGGCCCCGCGCTCGCGCAGCGCGCCCGCCAGGCCGTCGGCCCGCTCCAGCAGCTCCCGGTAGGTGAGCCGCTCGCCGTCCGACTCGACGGCGACCGCGCCGGGCCTGCGTGCCGCCTGCCGGGCCACCAGTTCGGGCAGGCTCGTGAACGGCGACTCCGCGCCGCTGCCGCTCGCCGCGCCGCCCGCTGTGGCACCCGCGCTGTCTTCGGCGGGGCACGCAGGGGTCAGCGGGAGCTCGTCTGGAGGCACCAGGCCGGCCGCCGACACCGGCGCGTCGGGGTCGGCCACCAGCGACCCGAGCAGCGTCGTGAACGCCTCCGCCCAGGCCCGGACGACCTCGGGCGCGTACAGGTCGGTGCGGACCTCCAGGCTCGCCTCGAACCCGTCGTCGGCGTCGCGCACGATGCCGATCAGGTCGTGCTCCCCGCCGGTGTGCACCCGCTCGGGGTCGGCGATCTCCCGCAGCCGGGCCACGCTCTCCTGGCGGGGCAGGTGCATGAACACCCACTGGAACAGCGGCGACCGCCCGGCCACCCGCACCGGGTCGACCGCCCGCACGATCCTGCCCACGGGGACGTCGGCGTGCGCCGTCACCTCGGGGAAAGCGGCGGTGAAACCCGACAGCGACTGGGCGAACGTGGTGTCCTCGCCGAAGCGCCAGCGGATCGGGACGGAGTTCATGACGTAGCCGATGACGCGGTCCAGGCCCTTGGCGGACCTGTTGGCCATGGGCGTGCCCGTGATCAGGTCGCGCTCGCCGGTCATCCGGTGCGCGAACACCGCGAACGCCGTCATCAGCACCCCGTACACGGTGGCGCCGCGCTCCTTCGCGAGCGCGCGCACGGCGGCCTCGGTGTCCCGTCCGATGCGGAAGGCGATCTGCTCGACGCCGAACTCGCCGCCCGGGGTCGCCGAGCCGACGGTGAGAGGTCGCGGCGGGTCCGCCAGGTAGCGCCGCCACCAGGCGAGCTGGGCGTCGAACACCCCCGCCGCCTCCAGCTCACGCTGCCAGCCGGCGAAGTCGGCGTACTGGATCACGGGGCGGTGCGGGCGCGGCCAGGACCGGTCCGAGGTGCGGTCGCGCACGGCGCGGTAGGCCTCGGTCAGCTCGCCGTGCAGCACGTCGAACGACCACCAGTCGGTCGCGATGTGGTGCAGCGCCAGCACCAGCGTGGAGCGCGTGCCGTCCACGGTGATGAACCGGCCCCTGATCAGCCGCCCGCCGTCGAGGTCGAACGTACGGCGGCTGAACGCGTGCAGCGCCTCCCGCAGGCCGACGCCCGTGCCCCGCAGGTCGAGCCGCTCCAGCGTGAACGGCTCCGCCGGCGGCAGCTCCACCCGCAGGTCGCCCACCTCGCCCCTGATCCGCATGCGCAGGCTGTCGTGCTGGTCCTGCACGATGGTCAGCGCCGCCTCCAGGTCGGCGGGGTCCACGGGAGTGTCGAAGTGGTACGAGCAGCACAGGTTGAGGGCCGCCGTGTCCGGATAGAGCGACTCGAACACCCACAGATCCTCCTGCGCCGGGCTGAGCCGCACCGGCACGGCGGGGTCGCGCGGCGGCACGACGTCGGGGATCGCCTCCAGCCTGCCCGCCTCGACGAGCCGCCGCAGCAGCTCCACCCGGCGCTTCCCGTCGAGCGCGGCGAACCGCTCCGCGCTGCTGCCCCGTGACGCGGGTCTCGCGTGTCCCCCCGTCGATGTCACTGCCGATGTCACTGCCGGTGTCACTGCCGATGTCACATGTCCTCCCGCAGCTCCGCGAGCCGTTCCAGCCCGGCCAGCACCTCGTTCACGCCGAGCCCGAAGTCGACGAAGCAGGCCACCTCGTCGCAGCCCAGCTCGGCCAGGTCGGCCAGGCTCTTGCGGCACGTCTCGGCGGAGCCGAGCAGGCTGCCCCAGGTCAGATACCGCTGGAAGGCGAACTCGGCGAGCGTGCCGAGCTGCTCGTCGCTCAGCGCCGCCGCCCGGCCCGCGCCGCCCTTGTTCGCCGCGGTCTGCGCCACGTACGACCTGAGGTAGTCCTTGAGCGGGCCGCCCGCCCGTTCCCTGGCGTGCTCGTCCGTCTCGCCCACGTAGGTGTGGGCCATGAGCGTGACGGTGCCCCTGGGCGGGGAGCCGGGCTGCTCGGGGGCCTGGTCGTAGGCGTCCCGGTAGGCGCGGATCTTCCCGGCCAGCTCCTCGCGGGTCTGGCCGATGGTGGCGCCGAGGATGTTCGTCCGCGTCCGCCCGGCCGCCTCCCACGTCGCGGGGCTGCCCGAGGTCGTGGTCCACAGCGGCAGGTGATCGGAGTACGGGCGCGGCTGCGACGTCACCGTCACCGGCTCGCCCGCGCCGTCGGCGAACTCCACCGCCTCGCCCGCCCACAACCGCCGCAGCAGGGCGAGGTCGCGGACGGCGCGTTCCCTGCGGTCCTCGTACGCGCCGGGGGCGAGCACGAAGTCCTTCGAGTGCCAGCCGGTCGCCACCGAGACGCCGGTCCGGCCGCGCGACAGGTTGTCGACGACCGCCCAGTCCTCGGCGACGCGCAGCGGGTGGTGCAGCGGGAGCACGAGGCTGCCCGCCCGCACGTGGATGCGCTCCGTGGCCACGGCCAGGGCGGCGCTGAGCAGAGCGGGGTTGGGGAAGACCTGCCCGACCTGCTGGAAGTGCCGCTCGGGGGTCCAGACGGCGGTGAAGCCGAGCCGGTCGGCGGCCTTCGTGATCGCCAGGATGTCATCGTATTTCGTGGCGTGGCCGACGGTGCTCGCGTCGTCCGCGCCGAAGAACATCACGCTGAGGTCCATCAGAGCCTCCTGAGAGGACCGTCGCCTTCAGGCGATGGGGGAATCGGGAGCGGAGGAGTCACGGTGCGCTTCTCCTCAGGGGCGGGTGCGCGGGATTCTGGGCAGGCGGGGGATGGCCGGCCCCTGGGCGGCGGTCAGCCGGGTGGCGAGTTCGGCGACGGTGGGGGCGTTGAAGAGGTGGCCGGCGGTGGCGGGCAGACCCTGCGCCGAGAGGCGCGCGGCGACCCGTACGGCCTGCAGCGAGTTGCCGCCGAGCGCGAAGAATCCGTCGTCGAGCCCGATCCGCGCGACGCCGAGCACGTCCGCCCAGACCGCCGCGATCCGCCGCTCCACATCGGTACGCGGCACCCGCCCTCCGTCCGGCCCCGGACCGGCTCCGAAGCCCGGTCCGGCTCCCGGGACAACTCCTGAGACCCGTTCGGCCGGTGAGGCCGGGTCGGGTTCGATGGCCGGGTCGGGTGCTGATGCGGAGGCGGGGACGGGGGGCAGGTCGATGGCGGAGACCGGTACGCCGGGGTCGGCGGCCATGGACTCCAGCGCCCGCACCAGCGCGTCCGCCAGCCACTCCATCACCGGCTCGGCGAAGGCGTCCAGGCGGTACTCGACGGTCACGGCGATGCCGGCGGGCGCTCCGTCGTCCTCGTAGTCGTCGGTCACGTCGACCAGCAGCTCGAACCGGGCCGCCCCGGTCCTGACCACCTCGACCCGCGTCTCGGCGCCGGGCAGCGACAGTTCGGCCCGCACGTTGTTCTGCAGGGCCAGCACCACGTCGACGAGGGGATGCCGCCCGGGGCGCCGTACCGGGCCGAGCTCCTGCACGACCCGCTCGAACGGCACCTCCTGGTGCGAGAACGCCTCCAGGTCCGTCTCCCGCACCCGCGACACCAGCTCGCCGGCGGACGGATCACCCGACAGGTCGGTACGCAGGACGAGCAGGTTGACGAAGAACCCGACCAGCTCGCCCACCTCGTCGCCGGACCGCCCCGCGACCGGCGCGCCGATGGGCAGGTCGGTGCCCGCGCCCGCCCGTTCGAGCACCACGGCCAGGCCCGCCTGCAGGACCATGAACAGGGTCGCCCCGCGTTCCCTGCCCAGCTGGACCAGCCGCCGGTGCAGGACGGGGCCGATCCACGTCCGCACCGTGCCCGCGGCGCCGGCCGTCTCCGCGCCCCGCGTCCGGGGCCTGCGTGGAAGGGTGAGCGGCTCGGGCAGATCCGCCAGCGCCTTGCGCCAGTAGCCGAGCTCGGCGGCCGGCAGCGCGTCCACCCGCGTACGGTGCCGCACCGCGTGGTCGGCGTACCGGATCGGCAGGGGAGGGAACGCGGCGGTCCGGCCGGCCAGCCGCTCCCGGTAGGCCTGTGACAGGTCGCGCATGAACGGCGGCAGCGACCACCCGTCGGTGGCGATGTGGTGCATGACCAGCAGCAGCGCGTGCTCGTCCGGCCCCGTCGTGAACAACACGGAGTGGATCGGCAGCTCGGCGCCCAGGTCGAAGCGGTGCCTCGCCGCCTCGGCCACCCGCGCGTCCAGCTCGTCCGGCGCCACCTCGACGGCGCTGAATCCGGGCCTGGCCCGCTCCGCGGGCAGCACTTTCTGGGCGGGCTCCCCGTCGTGCACGGCGAAGATCGTACGGAGCGGCTCGTGCCGCGCCACCACGTCCTCCAGGGCTCCGCGCAGGGCCGCCACGTCCACGGGGCCGCTGAGCCGTACCAGCATGGGCATGTTGTAGGCCACGCCCGCGTCGATCTGGTCGAGGAACCACAGGCGGCGCTGCGCGAACGACAGCGGCAGCGCGCCGTCGGCCTGCGGGGGGTTCCCTGGGCTGCTCACCGGGTGGTCGCCGGAGCCTGGGGCATCCGCCAGACCGTTGGCCGGGTCGTGGCGGAGGTCATGGACGTGGGCGGCGACCGCGGCCACCGTCGGCCCTTCGAACAGGGTTCTGACGCCCACCTCCACGCCCAGCTCGGCGTGGATCCTGCTGAGGAGCCTGGCCACCGTCAGCGAGTCGCCGCCCAGTCTGAAGAAGTCGTCGCTCACCCCCGCCTCCGGCACCCCGAGGACCTCGGCGAACAGCTCGCACAACCGCCGCTCCACCTCGTCGCGCGGCCCCTCGCCCTCATGCGGGCCGGCCGGCGCGTACGAGGGCGCGGGCAGCGCCGCCCGGTCCAGCTTGCCGGTGGCGGTCAGCGGCAACGCCTCCAGCACCACGAAGGCCGACGGCACCATGAAGGCGGGCAACGCCGCCGCCGCGTGGGCCCGCAGCGCCTCGCCGTCCACCGCGTGCCCGGGGCGTGGCACCACGTACGCGACCAGCCGCCGCTCGCCGGGCGTGTCCGCCCTGGCCACCACGCTCACCCGGGCGGCGGCCGGGTGGGCGGCCAGCACGGAGGCCACCTCGTCCGGCTCGACGCGGAACCCGCGGATCTTGACCTGCTCGTCGGCCCGGCCCACGTACTCCAGCGTTCCCGCGCGGCGCCGTACCAGGTCGCCCGTGCGGTACATGCGCTCGCCCGGCGCGCCGAACGGGTCGGCCACGAACCGCTCGGCGCTCGCCGCCGGCCGTCCCAGATAGCCCAGCGCCAGCCCCTCACCGGCCGCGTACAGCTCGCCGACCTCCCCGTCCGCCACCGGCCGCAGCCGCGCGTCCAGGACGTGCACCCGCTTGCCCCGCAACGGCGTGCCGATGGGCACGGGCCCGTCGCCGGGGGTGATCGGGTGCGTGGTCATGAAGATCATGCCTTCGACCGGCCCGTAGCCGTTGCTCACCCGCAGCCCGGGATGGCGTTCGAGGGCGCGCCCGACGTGCGCGGGCGACGGCGCCTCGCCGCCGACGATCAGGTGCCGCACGCCGGCGAGCGCGCCGGGGTACTCGTCCACGATCACGTTGAACAGGCTGCTCGACAGGTACATGCAGGTGACCTGGTGTTCGGCGGCCAGCCGGGCCATCACCATCGGGTCGGGCCGCTGCCCCGGGTGCAGCACGCAGGTGCCGCCGGACAGCAGCGGCCCCCACAACTCCAGGGCGAACGCGTCCCACGACACCGGCGAGCACTGCAGCCACACCGCGTCGAACGGCGCGTAGTCCTGGCCCGTCACCGTGGCCACGATCGCCCGGTGCGGGGCGGCGACGCCCTTGGGCCTGCCGGTGGAGCCGGAGGTGTACATGACGCAGGCGACGCCGTCGTGGCGGGCGTCGTACGGCAGGGGTTCGAGCCCGGAGGAGGTGAGGACGGCGGCGGCGCCCGCGTCGGCCACCACGGCGCGCAGCCGTTCCTCGGGGAAGTCCGGATCGAGGACCAGGTATCCGGCGCCCGCCTTCAGCACGGCCAGCAGCGCGACGACGAACTCGGCGCCGCGTTCCATGCGCACCCCGACCAGGCGGCCCGGCCGCACAGCAGGATCCGCCCCGAGCCGCGCGGCGAGCGCCGATGCGCGCGCGTCCAGCTCGGCGTACGTCAGCCGCTCGCCCGCGCCGATGAGCGCCGTCCTGCCGGGGGTCCGCGCCGCCTGCCGCGCGAAGACCTCGTGCACACCGCCTGGAGATCCGTTCGGCACGCTCATCGTCACGACCGGGTGAGACTCGCCGGGCGCATGTCCGTCCAGTGCGTCTCGATGTAGGACAGGCACGCGGCCCGCGGGCTCTCCTCCAGCGCCACCCGCCAGCCCGCGGGCACGTCGATGCCGGCCGGCCAGAGCGAGTGCTGGTTCTCGTCGTTCACCAGCACCAGGTAGGAGCCGTTCTCGTCCTCGAAGGGGTTGGTGGTCATGGTCAGCCTCCCGCGGGTTGCTGCTCGAGGTCGGGGGTCAGGACGTCGATGTGGCGTACGGCGCGGCGGGCCAGCCCCCACAGGGCGGCGCCGGCCCCGAGCAGGCCGGCGATGAACAACATCGCCGCCATGCCGCTGCCGGGCCCGGTCCCGACGAGGGGCCGCAGCAGCCCGGCCAGGCCGGTGCCGGCCGCGGCCTGCGGTTCGAAGACCTGGTCGGCGAGCGGCCCGGAGAAGGCCATCGCGACCGGCGAGGAGATCTGCGAGACGAACATGACAGCGCCGAACACCCGCCCCTGCCGGTCCTTCGGCACCTTGGTCTGGATGATCGACTGCATCGAGCCGTTGACGATCGGCATGATCATCGCGCCGACGAGCATGGCCGCGGTCCAGGCGACGACGCCGTGCACCACGGCCGTCGCGATCTGCGCGCTCACGCACATGCCGACGACGCCGAGCATCATGCCGAGCACCCGGTTCTTCGGGCCGCCCCACGCGGCCAGCAGGAGGCCGCCCGCGATGCCGCCGGCGCCGATGCCGGCGTTCACGCTGGCCAGCGCGGAGACGTCGCTGCCGGTCCTGGCCAGGATCATCGGCTGCACCACGGCGAACCCGAAGACCATCACCAGGTTGACCGTGAAGAACACCAGGATGAGCCCGCGCAGGCTGGGCTGGGCGAACAGGTAGCGCAGCCCTTCCAGCGAGTCGGCGCCGAGGCGTTTGCGCGTCCCGGCCTCGCCGGGCTGGTCGCCGTCCATGCGCACCAGGCGTACGGTGAGCAGCGCGACCGCGAAGCTCAGCAGGTCGATCCAGAGCACCACGCCGAGACCGCCGGTCACCACGAGCAGCCCGGCCAGCGCGGGCCCGCCCACGTCGGCGACGCTCTTGGCGGTGGCGAGCAGGCCGTTGGCCCGCTGCAGCTGCTCCTTGCCGACCAGCAGCGGCACGGCCGACGACAGGGCGGGAAACTGGAAGGCGGCGGCGGCGCCGAGCAGCGCGACGGTGACGTAGACCTGCCACAGGTGCAGGTCGCCGAGGAAATAGACGGCCGTCATGGCGGCGACGGCCACGAGCCCGCCGAGGTCGGCCAGTTGCAGGGCGGTGCGCTTGCGGAAGCGGTCGACGATGGCGCCCGCGGTGGGGCTCAGCAACATCTGGGGCAGCAGCGCGCAGAGCGACAGCGCCACCACCTGGGTGACCTGGTGGTCGACCGTCCATGCCTGGATGACCAGGGAGAAGCGGAGAACGGAATTCCCGATGAGGGTGACGACCTGGCCACTCCAGACCAGGCTGAATCTACCCATTCCAGAGAATCGCTGGATAAATCGGTTCTGTTGCGACGGTTGTTTGGACGATGGAGGTTCACCCATGTGTGCCCGAGGCCCTTCTGATGAAAGGAACCCTGAGGTGGCCTACCGTTCACAGCCGCCTCACGTGTACCTTCACACACCGTTTTGGGCGGGGCAATACGCTCTTTGTGGTTTTGTAATTACGTCCTGTCAAAGGGCGAGGTCAGCCGCGCCGAGCGCTTCGGCGGCGACCGCGTGGCGCAATTCGCGAATGCCGCCCCTGCCCCGCACCGGATGCACGGAGTTCGTCAGCAGCACCACGGTCAGCCGGCGATCGGGATCGACGACGAGCGAGGTGCCGGTGAAGCCAGAATGCCCGTACGCGCCGTCCAGCGGTCCCACGATGGACGGATCGCCGAGCCGCACCCCCAGCCCGTGGCGGAAGGGGGCGCCCTCGGCACCCTGGTCGCGCGTCATCTCCGCCACGCTCTCCCGGCTCAGCATCGGGCCGCCGCCGACCCGCAGCGCCTCGCCGAAGGCGAGCACGTCCCCGGCCGTCGCGAACAGCCCCGCGTGCCCCGCCACACCGCCCAGCGCGTGGGCGGTCTCGTCGTGCACCTCGCCCCGTACACAGCCGGGCCCGGAACGCTCCGGTTTCCACTCGGTCGCCGCGACCCTCGCGGGAGACGCGGGCCGGTAGCCGGTGCCGTCCAGGCCGAGCACCTCGGTGATGCGGGCGCGGACCAGCGCGTCCAGCGGCGCGCCGCCGGCCAGCTCCGCGATCCGGCCGGCCATGACCATGCCGACGTCGCTGTAGAGGTAGGGCCCGCCGACCGGATGGACGATCGGCGTCTCCAGCATCGCGGCCATCCGCGCGGCGGCGTCCGCGCCGGGCAGTTCCCGGTCGATGCGGCGGGTCGGCGGCAGGCCCGCCGTGTGGGTGAGCAGGTGGCGCAGGGTGATCCGCCCGTCGCGCACGGGGATGTGGCGCGCCACGGGCTCGTCCAGGTCCAGCCGGCCCTCCTCGGCCAGCGAGAGCAGCACGACCGTGGTGAACAGCTTGCTGATCGAGGCCAGGTCGAAGATCGAGTCGCGGAGTGCCGGCGGGCGTTCCCCGGCCGGCGTCCCGTCCGCGTCCGCGTACCGTACGAGCTCGCCGGCCGCCGAGGCGGCGGCCACGGAGCCGTTCACGGCGATCAGCGCGACCGCCGCCGAGCACACGCGCGGCACCCCGTCCGCCAGGATCGTGTCCAGCCGGTCGTCCATCCCCGTCCCCCTCATCCCCGTCGCGGCCCCGTCGTGGTGTGGCGGCCTCAGCCGCTCAGCGCGTCGCTGAGGCGCTCGCCGTGCGACTCCAGCAGCGCGCGGGCCGCCTCGGCGTCGAGCCCGTGCTGGATCATCAGCACCGCGATCTTCGCCTGGCCGCCGGCCGCGTCCAGCGCCGCCACGGCCGTCTCCTGGTCGGCTCCGGTGATGTCCCTGACCATGCGCAGCGCCCGTCCGGCGAGCTTGTTGTTCATCGCCGACATCTCGATCATCTCGTTGCCGTACGTGCGGCCGAGCCTGACCATGGAGATCGTGGAGATCATGTTCAGCACGAGCTTCTGCGCCGTCCCGGCCTTGAGGCGGGTCGAGCCGGTTACCACCTCGGGCCCCACGACCACCTCGATCGCGTGTTCGGCGGCGGCCGACAGCGGCGCGTCCGCGTTGCACGACAGGGCGGCGGTGAGCGCGCCGCGGCCGGACGCCTCCGCCAGCGCGCCCAGCACGAAAGGGGCCCGGCCGCTGGCGGAGACGCCCAGCACCGAGTCCAGCGGGCCGGCCTCCAGGGCCTTGATGGCGGCGGCCCCGGCCTCCGCGTCGTCCTCCGCACCCTCGACGGACCGGGTCAGCGCCTCGGGCCCGCCGGCGATGATCCCCTGCACCAGCGAAGGGTCGGTGCCGAACGTGGGCGGGCACTCGCTGGCGTCGAGCACCGCCAGCCGTCCCGACGTTCCCGCGCCGACGTACAGCAGCCGGCCGCCCTCGGCCATCCGCGCCGCGATGGCGTCGATGGCGGCCGAGATGGCCGGGACGGCCGCCGCCACGGCGGCGGGCACGGCCGTGTCGGCCTGGTTCATCAGTCGGGCGATCTCCTCGGTGGGCAGCCGGTCGATCTGGCTGTAGCGGGGGTCGCTCTGCTCGGTGGACAGCTCGGGTAGCGGATCAATCATGACGCTAATTTCCACCCTTTACTTCTCTCTTGTAAATATCTTTCAGACAATGGGTTCATGACGCACGTACGCACCGGAGCAGAACGGCTGGCCACGACCCCCTCGCTCGCAGGGGGAACCCGCCTCGGCCTGATCACGAACCCCACCGGAATCCTCCCCGACCTGACCCCCACCCCCGACGCGCTCATGGCCGCGGGCGCCGGCCTCACCGCCATGTTCGGACCCGAGCACGGCATGCGCGGCACCGCGCAGGCGGCCGGCAGCGAGGGCGACACGGTGGACGAGAGGACCGGGCTGCCGGTGTACGACACCCACAAGCTCTCGGGCGAGGCGCTGGACCGCGTCGTCGCCGCCTCCGGGGTGGACACCCTGGTCTTCGACATCGCCGACGTCGGCGCCCGCTTCTACACCTACGTCTGGACCATGTACGACCTCATGGAGTCCGCCGCCCGGCTGGGCCTGCGGTTCGTGGTGCTGGACCGGCCCAACCCGCTCGGCGGCGCCGTGGAGGAGGGCCCGCTGCTCGACCCGGCGTTCGCCAGCTTCGTGGGGCGGTTCCCGCTGCCCGTGCGGCACGGCAGGACCGTGGGGGAGCTGGCCGTGCTGTTCGGGTTCGACCTGGACCTGCACGTGATCGAGATGGAGGGCTGGCGGCGCGACATGACGTACGCCGAGACCGGGCTGCCCTGGGTGATGCCGTCGGTCAACATGCCGACCGTGGACACCGCGCTCGTCTACCCGGGCACCGGCCTGTTCGAGGGCACCGACTTCTCCGAGGGGCGCGGCACCACCAGGCCGTTCGAGCTGGCCGGGGCGCCGTACGTGGACGGGCGGTTCGCCCCCGCGCTGGCCGGGCTCGGCCTGCCGGGCGTGCGCTTCCGCGAGACGTGGTTCACGCCCACGTTCCACAAGCACGCCGGCACGCCCGTCCGCGGGGTCCAGCTCCACGTGCACGACCGCCACGCGTTCCGGCCGGTGCTGACGGGACTGTCGATGTTGCACGTGGCCCGTACCCTCTACCCCGATGACCTGCGCTGGTGGGGCCCCGACCTGTTCATGGACCACCTGTGGGGCTCCGACGCGCTGACCCGCACCATGGAGGCCGGCGAGGACCCCCGCGAGCTGTGCCCGCCCCCGGCGCACCCCGAGGGCCGTTTGCTCTACGGCGGCCCCGCGGAGGGCTGAACGCGCGCCTGCGGGGGCCGTGTGCGACGGCCCCCGGCGGGTGTCAGGTTGTGCGGGGACGCGGGCCATCACGCCAGATCGCGCCGGTAGAGCCAGAAGACGCGTTCCGCCCGCGCGCCGACGGCACGCGAGTAGAACCGCAACGGCCCGACCCACCCGATCTGGGCGTCGGCCTGCCCGGCGGCCCGCTGGTCGGCCAGGCACCTGCGCAGCAGCACCCGGCCGAGGCCCAGGCCGCGAGCGTCCGGCGCGGTGCCCGTGGGCCCGAACCACGCAGGCCGCGCCCCCCAGGCGGCGAACCCCAGGACACGCCCGTCACGCTCGCCGTAGTGCACCCCGGCCGCGTGCGCCGCCTCCCAGGCCCAGGAGCCGTTGAAGTGCTCGCGGACGAACGCCGTCACCCGCTCGCGGTCGTCGCCGGCCGCGTGCACGGTCACGCCGTGCCGGGCCAGCCGTTCGAGGTCGTCCTCCACGGACAGGTCCACGCCCAGGTCGGCCGTCATGTTCCAGGCGACGGAGTAGCGCTCGTACCCGAGGCGCTCGGCGAGGCAGGCCGCGGCGGTGTAGCGCACGTCGATGCCCGGCCAGGCGTAGCACGGCGGGTTGCCGGCGAAGCGCACCTGCCGGGCGCCCTGCCCGGCCAGCCACTCCTCGCCCGCCCGCACCAGCGCCCGCCCGCGCCCCTGACCCTGCGCCGACGGGTGCACGGCCAGCAGGTCGATGTGCCCCGCCGGGGCCCCGTCGCCGGTGGCGTCGTCGGTGTCCGTGGCCGACATCGACACCATCACGACCCCGCCGTCCGTGGTCAGCGCCGTCCACTTCCGCCCGGCAGGGGGCCGCGACAGATAGCCGACCAGGGCCGCGGCCTCCGCGGTGTCCAGCGTCAGGGCCGCGGTGGCGATGTCGGACGCCTCGGCGAGCCCAGCAGAAGGACCCGTGAACCACTGGGCGGCCCGCACGGTGTGGGCCATCACACCTCGCTCATCGGGCGGGCGATCACGCTGCGGCGCTCGGGGAAGAAGCACGCGTGCTCCTGCGGGACGCCCGCGGTCAACTGCAGCAGCGGCCGCTCATCCTCGCACCGCTCCGCGCGGAACGGGCAGCGGCGGGCGAACAGGCAGCCCTCGTCGGCCTGGCTCTCGTCCAGCGACTCCAGCGGCTCCACCGGCTGCTCGCCCGGCCGCTCCAGGCCGTGCAGCACCGGGATGGCCGACAGCAGCGACTGCGTGTACGGGTGCACCGGGTCGGCGATGATCGTGTCCACCGGGCCGCGCTCGACGACCTGGCCGCGGTAGATGACGTACAGCTCGCCGTCGCCGCCGATGTAGCGGGCGGTGGCCACGTCGTGCGTGATGAACAGCACGCTCACGCCCAGCCGCTCGCGCAGGTCCTTCAGCAGCGCCAGGATGCCGAGCCGCAGCGACACGTCGATCATCGAGACGGCCTCGTCCGCGACGAGCATCTCGGGGTCGACGGTCAGCGCCCTGGCGATGACGACCCGCTGCCGCATGCCGCCGGAGAGCTGGTGCGGGTAGCGCGCCAACACCGAGCCCGGATCGAGCCCCACCAGCGACAGCACCTCGGCCGCCCGCTCCTCCATCCACGCCCTGGACCGCCCGGTCTGCCTGGCCCGCAGGCTGAGCGGCGCGTACAGCGTCTGGTGGACCGTCCTGGTCGGGTTGAGCGCGGAGTAGGGGTCCTGGTGGATCATCTGGATCTTGCGGAAGTGCGGCTGGCGCTGCTTGGGCTTGAGCGGCGACATCGGCACGTCGCCGATCACGACGTCGCCCGCGTCGTACGTCTCCAGCCCCGCGATGATGCGCCCCAGCGTCGTCTTGCCGCATCCGGACTCGCCGATGAACGAGGCCGCGCCGCCCTTCGGGATCGCGAAGTCGACGCCGCGCAGCGCCTGCACCTCGCGGGCGCCGAGCACCTTGCCGCGCTGCTTGAACGTCTTGACGATGCCGGTCCCGGTGATCATGCGTGCTCCTTCACGGTCACGGCGTGGCAGGCCACCGTCCTCGGCCCGCCGGCCCCGTCGTCGGTACGGGCCTCGGGGTCCATGGTGTCGCACACGTCCATGCGCAGCGGGCAGCGCTCCCTGAACACGCAGCCCTCGGCCGGCACCGTGGCCAGCGTCGGCGGCCGTCCCGGCAGCGCCTGGGCCTCGTCGATGTCGCCGACGAGCCGGGGGATGGCCTTGATGAGACCCCTGGTGTAGGGGTGCCGCGGCGCGCCCAGCACCTCCCGGGTCGGGCCCTGCTCGACGAGCCGGCCGCCGTACATGACGGCCAGCCGGTCGGCGACCTCGGCCACCACGCCGATGTCGTGCGTGATGACGAGCGTCGTCAGGCCGCGCTCCGCGTGCACCTCACGGACGATCTTGAGGATGTTCGCCTGGGTGATCATGTCGAGCGCGGTCGTCGGCTCGTCCAGCACCACCAGGTGCGCGTTGAGCACCAGCGCGAGCATGATGCCGACCCGCTGACGCATGCCGCCGGACAGCTCGTGCTGGTGCGAGTCGAGCACCCTGGCGCCGTCCAGCCCCATCCGGCCGAGCAGCTCCTTGGCCTCGCGCACGAGGGCGCGCAGGTCCTCCACGCCGTGCGAGCGGCCCAGGTCGAGCAGTTGCTTGCCGACGGTCTTGAGCGGGTTGAGTGAGTTCTGGGCGGCCTGGAAGACGTAGCCGATGTGCTTGCCGCGCGCCTTGCGCAGCTGCTCGTTCCGCAGGCCCACCACGTCGCCGAGCCCGTCGATCTCGACGCTGCCCGCCGAGATCCGGCCCGGCGGCTGCACCGCGTTCAGCAGCGACAGCGCGAGCGTGGACTTGCCCGACCCGGACTCGCCGACGATGCCGGTGATCGTGCCCGGCTCCAGCGTCAGGTCCACGTCCCTGACCGCGGGCAGCTCGCCCGCGGGTGTCTTGTAGACGACCGTGAGGCCGTCGATGCGCACTCCCGGCGCAGTCCTCGTCACGGTCACTCCTCGCGCAGCCGGGGGTTGAAGATCTCGTCCATGGCGTCGACCACGAGCACGATGGCCAGCGTCAGCAGCAGGATCGCCAGCAGCGGCCCCAGCAGGAAGCCGAGCGCGCTCGGCACGGTCAGCGCCCCCGAGCGGAACACGGCCGTGTTGAGCATCTGGCCCCAGTTGTTCGACTCGTACGGCAACACGCCCAGGAAGAAGAGCCCGACCTGCGAGTAGACGCCGCCGGTGATCGCGATGAGCATGTTCATCGCGATGTACGGGGCCATGCTCGGCAGCAGTTCCTTGCCCACGATGTGCGTGGTGGACAGCCCGAGCCCGCGCGCCGCCTCGATGAAGCCGCGCTCACGCAGCGACAGGGTCTGCGCCCGCACGGCCCGCGCCACGCCGCCCCAGCTGAGCAGCCCCAGCACCAGGCCCATCTGCACGGCGCTGTTGAACTTCCACACCGTCGACAACACCAGCAGCAGCGGCAGGCCGGGGATGGTCAGCTTCATGTCGGTGAGCCGCATGAGCACGGTGTCCCAGCGGCCCCGCTTGAAGCCGGAGAACAGCCCGATGGCGGTGCCCAGCACGACCGTGATGACGGCGGTGACGAGGGCGGCCAGCAGGACGTACCGGGAGCCGGTGACCACCAGGGCGATCACGTCCCTGCCCTGGTCGTCGGTGCCGAGCCAGTGCTCCCAGCTCGGCGGCCTGGTGAGCATGGCGGGGTCGCGGGGCAGCGGGTCGGGGTAGAACAGCGGCCCGAACAGGCCCATGAAGACGAACCCGGCCATCAGCACGACGCCCACCAGGCGGCTGGGCTTGCGCTTCATGACGCGCCACACGCCCGACCAGAAGTTGCGCCGCATGGCGGCGCTCGTCGACGTGCTCTCGAGCAGCACACTCATGCGCCGGCCTCCTCACCGCTGCGGACCCGCGGGTCGATCACGCTGTAGAACAGGTCCGCGATGATGTTGGCCACGATGATGGCCGCCGTGATCAGCAGGAACGCCCCGCTCATCAGCGCGTAGTCCCGCATGGTGATGCTGTCGAGGAGCAGCAGCCCGAGCCCCGGATAGTTGAAGATCCGCTCGATGAACACCGCGCCGCCGAGCAGCAGCCCCAGCGACAGCGCGAGGATCGTGAACAGCGGCAGGATCGCGTTGCGCGCGATGTACCTGAAGATGATCGAGCGCTTCATCCCGCGCAGCTCGGCGGCCAGGATGAAGTCGTCGCCCAGGACGGTCACCACGCTCGACTTCATCGCGAGGATCCAGCCGCCGTACGCGGCCAGCGCGTACGTCACCACCGGCAGCACCGCGTGCTCGGCCAGCGAGCCGATGTAGCCGGCGTTGAACCCGGGCTCGAAGAGGATGTCCACCGGGCCGTCGGCGGGCAGGATCGGGATGAGCGTCGCGAAGATCGCGCTGAGCAGCAGGCCCAGCACGTACTGCGGCACCCCGTGCAGCAGCGACCCCGAGACGGCCAGGACGTCGCCGAGCTTGCCCGTGCGCTTGATGGCCGCGTAGACGCCCAAGATGATGCCGACGAGGAAGCTCAGCAGCGTGCCCGCCAGCACCGGGAGCACGGTCCACTTGGCCGCCTCGCCGAGCACCTCGGTGACCGGGGCGCCGGCGTGGGTCACCGACTGGCCCAGGTCGAAGGTGAGCAGGCCCGCCATGTAGTCGGTGTACTGCTCCCAGAGCGAGCCCGTGGGCTGGAACCCGTACAGCACGCGGGTCGCCTGCTCGGCCGCCTCGGGCGCCATGCCCTGCTCGATCAGCTTCTGCACGTTCGCGGCGACCGGGTCACCGGGAATGCTCCTGACGATGAAGAAACTGATCGTGGCGACGACCAGGATCATGACGATCCCGCGGGCCAGATGGCCCGCGAGTCGGCGTGTGATGACCGTCATAGGCTCTTTCTCTACTGCTTCTTCTTGACCAGGCCGAGCTGGATCCAGACCCCGGCCGGCAGGCGCAGCAGGTCGCTGTCCTGCTCGGGCCAGCCGGTGAAGCGGCTGGTGTTGGTGAACTGCGTGTTCACGTAGTCCCAGAGCTGGATGGCGGGCAGGTCCTGGTTGGCGGCCTTGGCGAGCTGCGACATGATCGGCTTGGCCTCCTCGGCGGAGGCCGCGTTGAGCTTGCCGGTCAGCTCACCAGGGTTGATCGTGCCGACGCCTTCGACGTCGATCTCCTCGGCGCTGCCCATCCAGTTGCCGCCCTTGCCGGGGGCGCTGTGCTTGACCTTGCCCGCGACGTTGGTCCAGCCGTTGGAGGCGCCGTAGAGACGCTGGTAGATGTCGTACGGCGCAGGGCCGAGCGCCATCAGCCAGAAGCCGACGTCGTACTTGCCGGCCGCGATCTCCTCAAGGTAGATCGGGTAGTCGGCGACGGTGACGACCTCGGCGTCCACGCCGTTCTCGATGAGCTGGCTCTTGATGTTCTCCTGGGCGGAGATCCAGTCGGAGAAGCCGGAGGGCGCGTGCATGGTCACCTTCCACGGCGACCCGTCGGCCAGCGTCCACTTGCCGTTCTTCTTCTGCAGGCCGGCTTCCTTGAACTCCGTCTCGGCCTTGGCCACGTCGTGCGCGTACGGCTCCAGGCTCGACAGCTCGTCGCCGATCCACTCCTGGGCGGGCTTCTGGTGCATGCCGGTCGTCGTCACGGCCGCCGTGCCGCCCTCGGGCGAGGCCACCTTGGTGACCTGCTGGCGGTCGATCAGGTAGGCCAGGCCGCGCCGCACGTGCACGTTGTCGTACGGCTTCTTCGACTGGTTGAACGCCATGCCGACGGCCACCGGGGAGAAGCCCTTGATCAGGTGGGAGCCGGGCGCCTGCTTGATGCGGTTCATCACGTCGGTCGGGGCGGCGACGAAACCGGACTGGTCGAGCTTGCCGGCGGTCAGGTAGTTCCAGATCTGCTCGTTGCCGCTGAAGTTGAGGAACTTCACCTGGTCGGGAGCGACGTTGGCGGCGTTGTAGAAGTTCTTGTTCTTCAGCAGCAGGGCCTCGCCGGGGTTGACCCGCTCCAGCGTGAACGGCCCGGCGGAGACGTCCTGCGGCGGCTTGAAGGCGAGCACCTTCTGGCCGACGGCGAGGATCTCCTCGCGCGCCTTCTCGGCGCCGTCGCCGGTGCCCCTGGAGGTCTTCAGCTTCTCCCAGAAGTCGGCGGGCAGCACGCTGTTCCACACGTGCGCGGGCACGACCAGGCTGTCCATGACGCCGCGGGCGAACTTGGAGCTCGGGTTCGACATGTCCTGGGTGACCTTGACGGTCTTGTCGTCGACGACCTCCACATCCGCCGCCGCGCCGGCCGCGCCGGGCGTGATCGCGAACGCGGTGCTGCCCTGCGTGTAGGCGATGCCGATGGAGAGCTTGACGTCCTCGGCCGTGACCGGCTTGCCGTCGGACCACTTGCCGTTCGGCTGCAGGTGCAGGGTGATCGAGGAGTTGTCCTCCGCGATCTCCCACTTCTCCGCGATGCCGGGGTAGAACTGGTTGGGGTCGGTCACGTGGTTCTTGACCCACCCCAGCTTCATCGCGTTGTACCCCAGGTAGGAGTTACCCTTCGGGTGCCAGGGGTTGGCGGGGGCGCTCGCGTCGAGGCCCGGCCTGTTGACGTCGATCGTGGTGAACAGGCCGCCACCACCGCCCGAGCCGCCTGACTTGTCGGTGGTGCCACCACTGCATGCCGCAGTCGCGGTGGCAAGGCCCAGCAACGCCACTACCGCTGCCAGTCGCTTCATTTGCCGCTCCGGAGGATGTCGAGCCTGTTGAGGGATCTGCAGGAGTTGACCGGACACTACGATCACGTCAGACCGGCGTCAATAATCTCCAGGGGTTGTGAGGTTAATGTAACTTTCCTTCATCAGTGTGCGAAGTGGAGCTAAGCGCCGTCAAGTAAAACGTCAGTTCATTACCAAGACGGCAGCCCCGCTGACCTGGTCGTTCGCCAGATCGGCCAGCGCCTGGGCGGCCTCTTCCAAGGGGTAGGGAGTCGTCGTCACCCGCGGCCGGTGGGCCAGCGCGAGCTCCAGATAGGCCCGGCCGTCGGCCCTGGTGTTGGCCGTCACGCTGCGCACGGTCCGCTCCTGGAAAAGGTGGCGCTCGTAGCTCAGCGGCGGCACGTCGGTCAGGTGGATCCCGGCGATGGCCAGCGTCCCGCCCCGGTCGAGCGCCTCCAGCGCCGGCGGCACCAGCGTGCCCACCGGAGCGAACAGGATGGCCGAGTCCAGCGGCTCCGGCGGCGGGCCACCGGTCGCAGAGGCCGCTCCCAGCTCCAGCGCCAGCTCGCGGGAGGCGGGGGACCTGCTGACGGCGTGCACCGTGGCCCCCTGCGCGATGGCGGCCTGTGCGGCCAGATGGGCCGAGGCCCCGAACCCGTAGATGCCCAGCCGCCCGCCCTGCGGCAGGTCGGCACGGGCCAGCGCCCGGTAGCCGATGATCCCCGCGCACAGCAGCGGCGCCAGCCACTCGGCGGGAGGCTCGCCGGGCAGGGGATAGACGTAGGCGGACGGCGCGACGAGATAGTCGGCGAACCCGCCGTCGGCGTCCCACCCGGTGTAGGTGGAGGCGGGGCAGAGGTTCTCCATCCCCCTGACGCAGTAACGGCACCTCCCGCAGGTGGAGCGGAGCCAGGCCACCCCGACCCGCCGGTCCGTGCCGACGACCCGGCCGACCACCTGGTGGCCCGGGGTGGTGCGGGGCCGCCGCGGCGCCAGGTCGCCCTCCGCCAGATGCAGGTCCGTACGGCACACGCCGCACGCCTCCACCCGCACCAGCACCTCGCCGGGCCCCGGCTCGGGCACCTCCCGCTCGACGAGCTCCAGCGGCCCCGACGCCATCGGCCCCGGCCGGTTCACCACCCAGGCGCGCACGTCAGCCGACCCCGGCGAGGCGCTCGTGGGCGAGGGTGGCGTAGAGCGCGGCCCCGTCCGGCAGGACCGAGTCGTCGAAGACCGCCTCGGGCGAGTGGTTGTAGGGGGCCGTGGCCGGGTCGCGATCGGGCGGGCACGCCCCCAGGAAGACGAACGCCCCTGGCACGGAGTCCAGCACGTACGAGAAGTCCTCCGAGCCCATCACCGGCTGCGGCGAGACGAAGTAACGGCCGGGCCCGAAGAGCTCGTCGGCCGTCCTGCCCAGGAAGTCCGCCTCGCTCCCGTTGTTCACCGTCACCGGGTAGCCCATTCCGAACGACGCCTCGGCGCGCAGCCCGTGGGCCGCCGCGATGCCCTCCACGACCTCCACCAGCCGCCGCTTGACCAGGGTCCTGTTCTCCTTGCTGAAGGTCCGGACCGTCGCGTCGAACCGGGCGTCGTCGGGGATGATGTTGTCCGCCGACCCGCCGTGGAAGCTGCCCACCGTCACGACCACGGGGTCGAACACGTCGAACGTCCTGGTCACCATCGACTGCAGCGCCGCGACCATCTCGCAGCCCGCCTGGATCGGGTCGAGGGACCGGTGCGGGCTCGAGCCGTGGCCGCCCCGCCCTCTGACCGTCACGGAGAACGTGTCCGCCGCCGCCATGATCGGCCCCGGCCGCGAGGCGAACGACCCCAGCGGCAACATCGAGGAGACCACGTGCATGCCGTAGGCCGCCACAGGGCGGGAGCCGGCCGCGTCGAGCACGCCCTCGGCGATCATGTGCTTCGCGCCGTCGTGGCCCTCCTCGCCCGGCTGGAACATGAAGACGACGTCCCCGGCCAGCTCGTCGCGCCGCGCGCTCAGCAGCCGCGCCGCTCCCACCAGCATCGCGGTGTGCAGATCGTGCCCGCACGCGTGCATCTGCCCCGCCAGCCCGGAGACGTACGGCAGGTCGTTCTTCTCCGTCACCGGCAGCGCGTCCATGTCGCCGCGCAGCAGCACGGCGGGGCCCGGCCGCCCGCCCCTCAGCACCGCGGTCACGGAGCTCAGCGCCGTGCCCGTCTTGATCTCCAACGGCAGCCCGTCCAGGGCGGCCAGCACCTTCTCCTGGGTGCGGGGCAACTGGAGACCGATCTCCGGAGTGGTGTGCAGCGAGTGCCTGAGCTGGACGATTTCGTCCCGCATGTCCTGCGCGGATTCAGTGAACGACATGAGGCCATTGTTCATGTCCGTGCCGTCGCGTCCAGTCATGCCACGCTGGTGGCGGTTCGCCACACCCCGCGGGCAGGAGGCCGGTACGGCTCCATCGGTAGGATGGGGCGGTGACCGAGCGTAAACGGATCGACTTCTGGTTGTCCGACATGGACGGAGTGCTCGTCCACGAGGGGCGTCCGATCCCCGGTGCGGACGAATTCATCAAACGGCTCAGCGAGTCCGGAACACCCTTCCGGGTGCTGACCAACAACTCGATCTACACGGCGCGCGACCTGTCGGTGCGGCTGAGCGCCGCGGGCCTCGACGTGCCCCCCGCCTCCATCTGGACCTCCGCCGTGGCCACCGCGGAGTTCCTCGACGACCAGCGGGCGGGCGGCACGGCGTACGTGATCGGCGAGGCGGGCCTGACGACGGCGCTGCACGAGGTGGGCTACGTGCTCACCGACCTCGACCCCGACTACGTCGTGCTCGGCGAGACCCGCACCTACAGCTTCACCCAGATCACCCGCGCCATCCGGCTCATCGAGGGCGGCGCGCGCTTCATCGCCACCAACCCCGACGCGATCGGCCCCTCCACCGAGGGTTCCCTGCCGGCCTGCGGCGCCGTGGCGGCCATGATCACCAAGGCCACGGGCGTCGCCCCCTACTTCGTCGGCAAGCCCAATCCCCGCATGATGCGCAGCGCGCTCAACGCCATCGGCGGCCACAGCGAGACCACCGCGATGATCGGCGACCGCATGGACACCGACATCGTGTGCGGCATGGAGGCGGGGCTCTACACGATCCTCGTCCTCACCGGCGTCACCGCGCGCGACCAGGTCGAGCGCTTCCCCTACCGCCCGTCCCTGGTGGTCGACTCGGTGGCCGACCTCATCGAATTCATCTGAACCTGACGTTCCCTGACAGGTACACCTGGCAGGCTCACCTGTCATGACCCGCGTTTACCTGGAGACCGGCCCGAAGAAGGTGTTCGCCTGCTCGCTCGACTGGCCCGGCTGGTGCCGGATCGCCAAGGGCGAGGAGGCGGCGCTCGAACGGCTGCTGGAATACGCGCCCCGCTACCGCGTGGTGGCCGCGCGGGCCGGGCTGGAGTTCGCGCCGGGCGACCTGGTGGTGGCAGGGCGCGTGCCGGGCAGCGACATGACCGACTTCGGGGTCCCGTACGCGGTGCCCGACCTCGACCTCGAGCCGCTGCCCGCTCCTGAGGCGGAGCGCGGCATCGCCCTGCTGCGGGCGGCCTGGGGCCTGTTCGACGAGACCGCCGCCGCCTCGCCCGAGGAACTGCGCAAGGGGCCGCGGGGCGGCGGGCGCGACCTCACGAAGATCGTCGATCATGTGGAGAACGCCGAGCGCGCCTTCGCCAGGAAGGTCGGCGTGCGGCACCGGCCCTACCGATCCCGCGGCGACCGCGAGGCGATGCGCGAGGAATTGGCGGAGGTCCTGTCACGCCCGTGGGAGCCGCCCCAGACGACGGGCTGGCCGCCCCGCTACGCGCTGCGCCGCATCGCCTGGCACGTCATCGACCACCTCTGGGAGATCGAGGACCGGCGCTGAGCCGTTACGGCGAACACCGGACACGGCTACACGCTGTGACCATATGATGACAGAAATCGGCCGCCCTTGCCGGCGGCCGTGTTCCCATCCGGTCATGGCAGAGGTAGGCGTGCGTGGACATGCGGGCGGAGATTCTCGACCTGAAACTCCGTGTCGAAGAGCTTGAGACGGGCGTCCGGCACGGGGCCGTGGCGATCGGGCGCCGCGGCGAGCGCGACCGGCAGGAGGAGTTCCTGCGCGAGCTCGGAGACCGGACCAAGAGCCTGCGGGCGGACGTCGCGGCGGTGAAGTCGGCGCTCGCGGACGGCAGGGTCGAGATGGTCGAGCAGTTCGCGGCCGTCGAGACCGAGATCGCGGCCATCCGGCGGGAGGTGAGTGCCTGGCCGCCCGCCCCGGAGGCGGGTGAGGGCGTGGTCGCCGACGAGTTCGCGGCCGTCCGGTCGGGGCTGGAGCACGAGTTCAACTCCCTGCGGTCCGAGATGACCGATCTGGGCATCAAGCTCGACCGCCTGCTGAAGCGGCGGGAGAGCGACTGAAGGTCACGCGTCCTGGCCGATGAGCCGGGGGAGCCGGGTGATGGCGGACGACAGGTAGTCCGCCACCGCCTCGGGCACCAGGTGGCGCGTGGTGATCTCCTCGCGCTCCAGCGGCACCCGCACCACCTCGTACACTCCGCGCGACGGATCCTCGAACTCCGGCCCGTGCCGCAGCCCGGGGTCCATCGAGGCCAGCCGGCAGCCGAAGACGTGCTGTGTCTTGACCGCGTCCTTCCACGCGTACGACACGGTGGTCAGCGGCGTCACGCCGAAGACCGTGGCGCCGAGTTCCTCGAGCAGTTCGCGGCGCAACGTGTCGACCAGCGAGCCGTCCTCCGGCTCGACGTGGCCGCCCGGCACCGACCAGTAGACGTCGCGGCCCGGCACCGTACGCCTGAAGAGCACCAGCCGCTCGTCGTCGTCGAGAAGGACGCCCCGGACACTCGGTCGCATACGGCCCACCCTATTTGACCGGTATGTCCTTCGGGTAGCCTAACCTACGGTACCGTAACCTGAAGGAGAAGATCTTTTATGGCGATGACGCAGACGGAGCTGCTGCACGAGCTCGAGCCCGTGGTGGCGGGGGAGCTCGACCGCCACGAGAAAATGGCCAAGGAGTGGTTCCCGCACGAGTACATCCCGTGGAGCGAAGGCCGCGACTTCGACGGCATATACGGGGGCGAGGCGTGGCAGGAAGGCGACTCCAAGATCCCCGAGGCGGCCCGCGTCTCGCTCATCGTCAACCTCCTCACCGAGGACAACCTGCCGAGCTACCACCACGAGATCGCCACCACGTTCGGCCGCGACGGCGCCTGGGGCACCTGGGTGCACCGGTGGACCGCCGAGGAGGACCGCCACGGCACCGCGCTGCGCGACTACCTCACCGTGACCCGCGCCGTCGACCCCGTCGCCCTCGAGCGGGCCCGCATGCGCCACATGGAGCACGGCTTCACCACCGAGTACGGCACCATGCTCCAGCAGCTCGCGTACGTCTCCTTCCAGGAGCTGGCCACCCGCATCTCGCACCGCAACACCGGCAGGGCCTCCGGCGACGAGGGCTGCGAGCGGCTGCTCGCCAGGATCGCCGCCGACGAGAACCTGCACATGCTCTTCTACCGCAACCTGCTCAAGGCCGCCTTCGAGCTCGACCCCAACCAGACCATGCGCGCGGTCACCGACGTCGTCACGACGTTCCAGATGCCGGGCACCGGGATGGACGGCTTCGCCCGCAAGGCCATGATCATCGCTCACGAGGGCATCTACGACCTGCGTCTCCACCTCGACGACGTGCTCATGCCGGTGCTGAAGCAGTGGGCCGTGTTCGACAAGACCGGGCTGGACGCCGAGGGCGAGCAGGCTCGCGAGGAATTGTCGGCGTTTCTGGCCAGGACCGACGCCACCGCCGCCAAGTTCGTCGAACGCCGGGAGGAGCGCCGCGCCCGCGCCGCCGCCCGCACCTGACCTCCCGCACCTGACCCCGGCGCGGAGTGCCGCCCGTCGGTGGCATGATGACGCCCCATGGATCTCCCCGCCCAGCTGCTCATCTGGTTCCTCACGTTCCTGACGGTCATCGCGCTGGCCGTGGCGGCGCAACGGTTGCTGAACGTCAGGTTCGGCATGGTCCGCACGTTCCTGGCGGCTCTGGTCGCCTTCGGGCTGGCGCAGCCGGTGCTGGAGCCGATCATCGGGCTCATCGGCCCGGCCGACCGGGAGACGGTTCCCGGCCCGGGTGCGCTGGGGCTGCTGCTGCTGGTCATCATGTGCGTGGTGCTCATCCCGATGGTGATCCTGGTGCTGGCCGAGGCGCTGGTGCCGCCCGGCTCGGTGCCGGGCCCGCTGGAGTTGTCCCGCTCCGTGCGCGGCCGCATCTCCCGGGCCAGGCGCTACTCGCAAATCACCAGGATCGCCATCAGGCACGGCCTCGGCCCCTACCTGCGGGGCCGGGGCGAGCGCCTGGAGGACCACTCGGGCAAGATGCGGCTGGCCAGGTCGCTGCGCGAGGCGCTCGAGGACGGCGGGGTCACGTTCGTCAAGCTCGGCCAGGTCCTGTCGACCCGGCGCGACCTGCTGCCCGCGGAGTTCGTCGAGGAGCTGGGGCGGCTGCAGGACCAGGTGGCGCCCGCGCCGTGGGAGCGGATCGAGCCGGTGCTCGCCGCGGAGCTGGGCGGGCCGGTCGACGAGGTGTTCGCCGAGTTCGACCGCACGCCGCTGGCCGCCGCCTCCATCGGGCAGGTCCACGTCGCCCGGCTGCACGACGGTCGGAGCGTGGTGGTCAAGGTGCAGCGGCCGGACATCGGCGTGGTCGTCGCCAAGGACCTCGACATCGTCCGGCGGCTGGCCGTCACGCTGGAGTCCAGGACCCGCTGGGGCCGCTCGCTCGGCCTGCGCGACCTGGGCGAGGGGTTCGCCACCGCCATCCGCGAGGAGCTGGACTTCCGGGTCGAGGCCGCCAACATGGCCGCCGTCACCGCCTCAGGCGGCGGCAGCGTCACCTACCCGGCCCCGATCAGCGCCCTGTGCACCGAACGCGTGCTCGTCATGCGGCGCCTGTCCGGCAGGCCGGTCACCGCGGCCACCCGCGAGCAGGGCCCCGAGCTCGCCCGCGACCTGCTCGACTGCCTGCTCAGGCAGATCCTCGTCGAAGGCGTCTTCCACGCCGACCCGCATCCCGGCAACCTCATGCTGCTCGACGACGGCACGCTGGGCCTGCTCGACTTCGGCTCGGTCGGCCGGCTCGACGCCGGCGTGCGCTCCGCCCTGCAACGTTTCCTGCTGGCCATGAACCGGCAGGATCCCCTGGGCGTGACCGACGCGCTGCTGGAGGTCGTGCCGAGGCCCGAGGACATCGACGAGGCCGCGCTCGAACGGGCGCTCGGCCAGTTCATGGCCAGGCACCTGGCCGGCGGCATGGACAGCGCGCAGATGTTCACCGACCTGTTCAAGATCGTCTCCGCGTACGGGCTGTCGATCCCGCCGGAGGTGGCCGCCGTCTTCCGTGCCCTGGCCACGCTGGAGGGCACCCTCATCCGCCTCTCGCCCGGCTTCAACCTCATCGGCGAGGCCCGCGCGTTCGCCGGCCGCTACCTCGCCGAGCAGGTCAGCCCCGAGACGATCAAGGAGTCCGTCGCCCAGGAGCTGGCCGCGCTGGTGCCGATGTTGCGCCGCCTGCCGCGCCGCGTGGAGCGCATCGCCAGCGCGGCCGAGCACGGCAGGTTCAGCATGAACGTGCGCCTGCTCGCCGACGACCGCGACCGCGCCTACCTCACCGGCCTGCTGCACCAGGTGCTGCTCACGGTGCTCGGCGCGACGGCCGGGATCATGGCGGTCATCCTCCTCGGCATCGACGGCGGGCCCGCCGCGCTGGGCACGACGTCGCTGTTCCAGCTCATCGGCTACAACCTGCTGGTGATCTCGGCCATCCTCGTCCTGCGCGTGCTCGCGCTGATCTTCCGCCGTCCCCGCGCATCGGACGAGCGCCTGTGAGCCCTCGCCGGTAAAGCGTCTCTAATCAGCTAAGTGATCCTGTGTCAGACGTAGTGTCTGGCAGCGGGATTTCCCATCGTGGGCGGGTGGCGTGAGCGTGGAGATGGAAGCCCGCGCCCAATGCCGCCCCGCGTGGCCGGTGTCGGCTGGATGGGGAGCCCCCCGGACGGGGTCTGGGGGAGGGAGTGCTGATCGTCGTCACGCTCTGGTGCCGGTGGGCTGCGCGGGGCAGCCGGGTCCGGTCCGTGGGTGCGTGTCCCTCCGGACGCTTGCCCGCCGGACCCGATGGGCCGGTGGGGGAGGGTGCCCTGCGTCGCCTGGGCGCGGGGCGTGTGGTTCGTCGCCGGGTGGGGCCGGTCTTGGACCGGTCCGTTCGGCTGGTCTGTGGTGCGGCCGGGGTGATGACCGCCTTGGCTTCGAGCTTGTCTGCGACGTTGCGGATGACCATCTGCCCGCTGGCGCGGTCGGTCACGGTTGTGGCCTGGTGGGTCAGGCCGCGTGCGGCGATTCGCCGCCATGCACCCATGTCGCGGTCGCCCTGCCAGCCACAGCCGTCGCGGTCGGGGCAGATCGCCCACTTCCAGCCCGGAGCAGTGGGCCGGTCGGGTGCCTTGCGGTGCCGCAACACGGTCAGGCACTGCGGGCAGCGCCGGGAGGTGTCCCGGGCCGGAACGGTGACCACGGCGATGCCCGTCTCGGCGGCCAGGTGCCGCATACGGTCGGCGATCTGCCCGCGTACCTGCTGGGACAAGCGCGTGTTGATGCTGCGGCCCATGCCCCTGGCTTCCATGGAGCGCAGGTCTTCCAGGTAGATGACCGTGGCACCGGCCGCGATGGCCTGGTCCACGGCCCAGCGGGCGGCCGACCAAGCCAGGGCCTGGTTGAGGTGCGACCTGCGCTCCGACACCGCCGTCAGCTCGCCGGTCAGGACCGCGTGCCTGGCGGCCAGGGGATGGCCGGCGTCTTGGCTGATCAGTCGCTGGTAGTGGTCGATTTTAGCGTGGAGGTGTTCGGACAGGCGGCGCAGCCGATGCTGCTTGGCCAGCACGCCGGCGGCCCGGAACTGGGCGCCGGAGCCGAGGGCGGTGAGGCGTCCCTCCTCGTTCAGACGGGCGGCGCCGGCGCTGAGGAGCGTGTTCAGGCCCCAGTCCACGCCGAGTGCGACCGCGTGACCAGTGCGCCGTGTCCTGGGCACCGCGTGGGTGTAGGCAAGATCGGCGCGGACTTCCCCCCGGCCGATGCGCAGGGTGGGCAGGTGCAGCACCGCGCCGGCCGGAATCGTGGGCGGCAGCGCGATCGGGCAGGACACCCACGTCCAGTCCCGGTAGGAGCGCGGGTCGGGACGGGTGGGCAGCTGCAAGCGCAGCAGCGCCCGCCTGGGATCGTCGCCGCGCTCGATGCCGGCCTGCTGCCCGTCGCACGCCGACAGCAGCAGCATCCGCGCTGTGCGCGGCGCTGCCTCCGCCTCGAACACGTCGGCAGGCAGCCGCCCATGCTTACGCTCGAAGGCGGCAATCTGCCGGGTACGGGACTTGATGACGCCTCCCGGCAGATGCCGCCCGCCCGCTACCACCTCACGGACGGCATCCCACTCCTTGGCAGTGCGCCTGGCCGGATCGGCGGGCCACGTCGCCAGCACCCCGCAGGTGAGGTCGGCCCGCCACTTCACCGAGCGCAGGGTCCGCCCGGCCTGCTCCTGCGCCATGCGCACGATACGGTCGTTGACTTTGACGCCCTCGGGAGCGGAGGCGCTCCAGCCCAGGCGGCGCAACGCCATCCAGGCATGGGACGGCAGCTTCCTGCCGCCCGCGTCCTGACCACAGGCCAGCACATGCACATCGGTGGCGTTCCAGTGCGCTTCCACCAGCGAGGCGACCATGCCGGACACCAGATCAACAACCCAGCCAACTCGCTCCTTCAACGCCGAGGAGCTGAGCAGTTCACCGCTGTTCTCATCCACTCCCGTACGCAACACGCCACGGGCGCATGCGGTACGGCAGGTCTTGCCCTCAGCCAGCGGCAGCTTCCGGCTCACCGGGCCTGACCACCATCGGGGCACTGTCCGGACTCCGCCAGCAGCCGCTTGCGAGCGTCCGCCGAACGCATCCCGTACAAGCGGCCGGCAAAGGTGGTGACCAAGGAAATGAAGTCTTCGAGGAGTTCATCCCGCCCACCGACTCTATTCGGGTGCAGGACGTCCAACCTCACGCCTGTACACGGCGAACAACTGCTTGAGCCACCTGACACCGAAGCGAGCCAGCCGGTCCTCATGCGTGACGCGCACGACCGTGACGCTTCCGTCAGCGACCAGCCGCAGCAGCCGGTTGAGCCCCGGCCGATCCTCCCGCCCAGATGACCGGTCCTTGAAACACGGACGATCTCTCCGCTGGAGGTGGCCCGCAGCTCCTCCTGCGCGATAAGAGAGGACTCCTGCCCAGAGGAACCGGAGACGCGTACGTACAGGGCCTCCAAGCGAACACCATCCGCACCGCTCGTGACCTTCATCGCCTCGACATCGACCGAGGAGAAGCGACGCTCACGACCGACTCATGTCACCGGAATCTTCCCCGAGTCAGCCCAAAGGCGAAGCGTCACGGGATGAACACCAAGACGCTTCGCAGCCCTTGAGAGTCGAAGAAGTTCCACAGCGATCACGCTACTACGATCACTAAAGATCTTTAATCAAACTAGTGAACCTGTGGGGCTCTTGACCGAGGGATGGTCTTGGACATCCAAGGCATCGGGCAGTTTCCCGGTAACACCGGAACCCCTTGGGAGCAGAGGGTGAAAATCATCGGGATTGCGGCCAGCCTCAACAAGGGGTCCTTTATCAACCGGCTGCTCGTCGCCGCGGGCGCCGAGTTGCCCCGCGGCATCGCCTTCGAGGAGTGGCGCGGGCTGGCCGAGATCCCGCCGTACACCCGAGGTCCGGTTCCCGCGCCGGCGGGCGCGCTGGCCCGCCTGGTGGCCTCCGGTGGCGCCGTGCTGCTGACCGCGCCCGAGCACAGCCTGCTGCCGCCCGAGCTGACGTACGCGCTGGACTGGATGGCGGCCCGCGACGGCCTGTCCGGCAAGCACGTCGCGGTCATGAGCGCCAGCGCCCGCGCCTGCGGCGCCATGTGGGCCCAGGCGGAGCTCTACAAGCGGCTCCAGAGCGCCGGGGCGGTCGTCATGGGCGCCGAGCTGGTGATCTCCCCCGCCTGCTCCCATTTCGACGAGTACGGACGTCTCAGGCCGGCCGCCCTGCGAGACCAGGTGCGCGCGGTGATCCGGCAACTCTGCCCCACCGGGATCCTGGAACCCGTGCTTTCTTTGTCGCCCTGAGGGCCGCCCTGAGGGCCGCTCTAGGGGTCGCGGCGCAGGCGTTTGACGTCGGAGCGGTGCTTCTTGGCGGTGATGCGCCGCTCGACGGCGCCGCGGCTCGGCTTGGTCGGGCGGCGGCGCTTGGGCGGCGGGGCGATGGCCTCGCGCAGGCGCTGGGCCAGGCGGTGCCGCGCGGCCTCCCTGTTGCGCAGCTGCGAGCGGTATTCGGAGGCGGCGATCGTGATCGTGTCGGCGCCCAGCCGGCCGCGGGCCCGCTCCTTGAGCGCAGGCGGCAGCGCGGTGCTCGCGGCCAGGTCGAAGGTCAGCTCCACGCGGCTGTCCGTGGTGTTGACACCCTGGCCGCCCGGGCCTGACGAGCGCGAGAAGCGCCAGACGAGCTCGGCGTCGGGGATGACGACCGAGTCGTTGACGACCAGCGGGCCGGGCATGGGTGAAACTCCTGTTCGACGTCCACAGTGAAGTGTCACCGTATCCGGGCGACCTATGCCGGTCGCAACGGCATTTCCCTTCGCCGCGGCGGGATCACCGGCTTGACGGCGGGATGCAAGCGGCGTATGCCAATATCGCGCAACAACGATCAAGGGTGGGGAGGCGCTGTGGCGGCCATCGTCGGCGTGCACGGAATCGGCAAGTACAACTACTACGTGGACGCCGGACGGTCCGCGGCCGGGGCGGCGGAGGCCATGCGCCGCAAGTGGGACCGCTACCTGCACGCGACGCTGGAGGCGGAGTCCGCGGCCTACTTCGCCGAGATCGCCTACTTCGCCCACCACCTGCACCACGGCGGGCCCGATGACCGGGTCGACGACGCGCCGGAATCCGCCGCCGCGATGGAGATCCAGGCCCAGGAGGTCCTCGCCGGCTGGGCCAGGAACATGGGCCTCGGCGAGCACATCACAGGAGCGCTCAAATCGGTCACCGGCTGGCTGCTCGACAGGCTGGACGGCAGGTCGGCGGCGTTCGCGAAGCTGTTCGCGCCCGAGGTGGCGACGTACCTCACCGACCAGGCCAGGCGGGAGAGCTGCCGGCAGGTCGTCGCCGACGTCATCCGGCGCAACCGGCCCAGAGTCGTGATCGCCCACTCGCTCGGCAGCGTCGTCGCGTACGAGACGCTCTGGGCGCACCCCGAGCTCGAGATCGACCTGCTGGTCACCCTCGGCAGCCCGCTCGGTATGCGCCACGTCGTCTTCGAACGCCTCCTGCCCGCCCCCATCAACGGCCGCGGCGAGCGCCCGAAAAACGTGGGGCGCTGGGTGAACATCGCCGACAAGGACGACATCGCCGCCATCCCGCCCGCGCTGCGCGAGAGCTTCACCGGCGTCGACGCCGAAGAACTGGTCAACCTCGACTGGATCGACTTCCACACGGCCGAGAAATACCTCGGCTGCCCGGCGCTCGACCCGCATCTGCGACCATTCCTGGCATGACGTGGATCGTGTTCGACTATGGCGGTGTCCTGTCCCTGCCCCAGCCCGAGTCCGACGCGGATGCCATGGCGCGGGCCGCCGGGGCCGACCCCGAGCTGTTCAGCCGCGGCTACTGGGAGTACCGCCTCGCGTTCGACCGGGGGAGCCTGACGCCGTTCACCTACTGGTCGGCGGTGCTCGGCAGGCCCGTCGCCCACTCCGAGGCCGCCCGGCTGGTCGCCATGGACATCGCGAGCTGGGCCCATCCCGACGAGGGCACGGTCGCCGTCCTGGGCGAGCTGCTCGAGGCGGGCCGCGACGTGGCGCTGCTGTCCAACGCGCCCGTCTGCGTCAGCGAGGGCCTGGACGAGCTGCCCTGGATCGCCGCGATCGGGCGGCGCTTCTACAGCGGCAGGATGGGCCTGGTCAAACCCGACAAGGAGATCTACGACGAGGTGGCCCGCGAGCTCGACGCCGACCCCGCCGAGATCGTCTTTATCGACGACCGGCTGGAGAACGTCCAGGGCGCCGAGCGGGCCGGCATGACCGGCGTGCACTTCACCGGCGCCGCCGCGCTGAAGGCGACGCTGGGGTGAAGGCGACGCTGGGGTGAAGGCGACGCTGGGGTGAAGGCGACGCTACGCGGACAGGACGACTGACGCTGTTCATCCGTCCTTGACTCCGCGGTCACGGCCGGGTCAGCACGGGCGGACATACCTGGAGCGTGGACCGCAGAGCCTTCCTGACAGCGGCGACCGCCGGACTCCTCCTCCCGCAGCCCGCCGGCCGGCCGGCCCTCGCCTCCCCGGCCAGAACCCTCAGATCCGATCCGTTCAGGCTGGGCGTCGCCTCCGGCGACCCGACGACCGACGGCTTCGTCCTGTGGACCAGGCTGGCCGTCGCCCCGCTGAACGGCGACGGGCGCGGCGGCATGCCCTCCCGCGACGTGGACGTCGCCTGGCAGGTGTCGGCCGACGAACGTTTCGCCACGATCGTGAGATCCGGCACCGCCACCGCCAGGGCGCGCGACGCCCACAGCGTCCACGTCGAGCTGAAAGGGCTGGAGCCGGGGCGCGACTACTTCTACCGGTTCAGGAGCGAGGGCCGGCTCTCACCGGCCGGCCGGACCAGGACCACGCCCGAGGGGGAGACGCCGCTGACGTTCGCGGTGGCCGCGTGCGCACACTACGAGCACGGCTACTACACCGCCTACCGCCGCCTGGCGCAGGAGGAGCCCGACCTGGTCGTCTTCCTCGGCGACTACATGTACGAGTACGGCCCCAGCGGCTACACCGCGCTGACCGGCCGCGTCCGCACCCACACGCCGGGCAAGTGCCGCACGCTCGCCGACTACCGGCTGCGGCACGCGCAGTACAAGAGCGACCGCGACCTGCAGGCCGCGCACGCGGCGGCGCCGTGGCTGGTGGCGTTCGACGACCACGAGGTGGAGAACAACTGGGCCGGCCCGGTCTCCAGCTCGGGAGCACGGGACTTCGCCGGGCGCCGGCGTGAGGCGTTCAAGGCGTACTACGAGAACATGCCGTTGCGCCGCGCCAGCCTCCAGGGAGCGGTGCTGCGGGTGAACCGGCGGGTCTCGTGGGGCAGGCTGGCCCGCTTCCACCTGCTGGACACCCGGCAGTTCCGCGACGACCAGGCGTGCGAGGACGGGGTGCGGGCCGGGTGCGACGAGCGGCTGGCGGACGGCCGCACGCTCCTCGGGCCCGGCCAGTGGCGCTGGCTGGAGAGCGGGCTGCACGGCTCCAGCACCCGGTGGAACCTGCTCGGGCAGCAGATCATGATGGCGCAGCGCGACCACAAGGTCGGCCCGGGACGCGAGGTGAACCTGGATTCGTGGGACGGCTACGCGGCCGAGCGCACGCGGCTGCTGCGGTCGCTGGCCCGCACCTCCAACCCGGTGGTGCTGACGGGGGACGCGCACATGCACCACCTGGCCGACCTCAAGACGGACTTCGACGACCCGGACTCGCCGGTGGTGGCCAGGGAACTGGTGGCGTCGTCGATCGCGAGCGACGGGGACGGGTACCGGGACCGCACGTGGATCGCGGAGGCCCTCCAGGAGAACCCCCATATTTCCTACATCGACCAGCGGCGCGGGTATGTGATGGCTCGACTGACCCGCGATGAGATGTCCGTCGAGTTCCGAACACTGGACTACATCTCACGCAGAGGTGCCCGCGCGCGCACCTCCCACCGCCTCACCCTCCCGGCCGCCCCCGACGCCGCCCCCGACGCCGCTGCCGCCGCCCAGGCCGCCGCCCCTCCCGGCTGACCGCCGACACGACCCCACGCTCGTCGTGTGGGCCCCGCCTTGGGGGCGCTGAGCCCGCCCGCAGGGGTGCCGCACCCGGCGCTGTCAGCCGAAGGTGTAGCCGTACAGGCCGGAGCCCTCGCTGAGCGGGCGTACCTTGCCCAGCCGCAGGCCCGCCCTGCGCGACCCGGGCGCGTACATGACGAGGCCCTGGCCGGGTGCGGCCACCACGAGCGTGTGCACCGGGCGCCGCCGGGTCAGCGGCCGGTAGCCGTCACCCCATCCCGGCAGCGCGGTCACCGAGGCGCCGAAGTCGCGCCCCTTCCCCTTGACCAGCAGGTTCCCCTTCCTGGTGAGCCCGCCCGCCGCACGTCCCGCCAGCACCTGGACGGCCTTCTCCCCGGGCACGCCGATGGCGAGGTCGTCCCTGCCGTCGCCGTTGAAGTCCCCGGCCGCCAGCGAGGCACCGAACCGGTCGTAGTAGCGGGGCCTGCCGTCGAGCGTGTTCTGCGACCACGCCTCGGTCCGGTCGGTACGCAGCCCGCGGCGCGAGCCGTACAACACGTCCACGGTGCCGTCGCCGTAGTCCATGGCCCGCTGGTTCGCGCTGAGCCCTTCGCCGGGCACGCCGATGGCCAGGTCGTCCTTGCCGTCGCCGTTGAAGTCGCCGGTGGCCAGCGAGGCCCCGAACCCGTCCCACTTCTCCGCGACGCCGTGGATGCCGGGCGTGCTCTGCGTGAGCAGCCGGGCCCGCCTCGCGCGTACGTCGATGACGGTGGCCGAGCCTTGCCCGTCCTTGTCCGCGGTGTCGGCGGGCGCTCCCACGGTCAGCTCGTCCCTGCCGTCCCCGTCGAAGTCGCCGGTGGCCAGCGCCGCGCCCCACTGGTCGGTGACGCGCGCCGCCTGCCGTACCCACCGCGTCTTCTGCGTGATTTGGTACGGTTTGCGCCCCTTCATCCCGTACACCGTCACGGCCCCGCCCGACCGGTGGCTGGGCGAGCCGACGGCCAGCTCGTCCCTGCCGTCCCCGTCGAGGTCGCCTGCGGCCAGGGCCGCGCCGAACCGGTCGCTGGACGGCTTGGCGGGCGCCAGCCGCCGGCCCGCGACCAGCCCTTCGGGAGAGCCGTCGTAGATCTGCACGACACCGTTCCCGTCGCCGCCCGGCACCCGCTCGCCGGCGAACTCCTCCGACACGCCCACGGCCAGGTCCGCGCACCGGTCGCCGTCGAAGTCGCCGACGGCCAGCGCGGAGCCGAAAGCGTCACCCGGCTCGGCGTCGTCCTGGACGAGCTTGGCCGTCCTGCCCGAGCCGTACATCACGGTCACGGAACCGGCTCTGGAGGCGTCGTAGGGCGCGGCCACGGCGAGGTCGGGCCGCCCGTCGGCGTCGAAGTCGAGCGGGTGGCCGCCGCACGACCGGGCGGTGGCGGGGGCCGTACCTGTGGCGAGGGGAAGAACCAGGCAGGCGGCGAGCACAGCGTTCATACCGGAAGTAATGACCAGGCAGGTCGAACCGCGCCTGAACGGCACGAGAACGGGCCAGGAGGGCAGCATGCACATCGCCCGCCGACCGCGAGGAGCCCTGTGGGCGCGGGGTTTCCCGTGTCCGGACCGGCGCGGGACCGTGCCAGGATAGTCGGGTGGACGACATCGACCTCGCTGATCTGGACTTCTGGCGCAAACCGCTCAAGGAGCGCAACGAGGCGTTCGCCCGGCTCCGTCAGCTGGAGCTCCCGGTGTTCTTCCCGGAGAAGAAGGTCCCGCTCCTCCGCTCGGGTAAGGGCTTCTACGCCCTCGTCCGCCACGCGGACGTGGTCGAGGCGAGCCGTAACGCCAAGGTGTTCTCCAGCGAGCCCGCCGTCACCAACCCCGAGCCGCCCGGCTGGGTGAAGCAGGTGTTCGGGGAGTCGATGGTCAACATGGACGATCCGCGCCACGCCCGCCTGCGCAGGATCGTCACCCGCTCGTTCAGCCCGAAGATGCTGGCCGGCCTGCAGAGCGACATCGAGGCGGCCTGCGCCCGCATCGTCGACGACGTCGTCAAGGACGGTCCGCGCGACTTCGTCTCCCAGGTCGCCGCCCGGCTGCCGATCCACGTCATCTGTGACATGCTCGACATCCCGCAGGAGTTGCGGGCCAAGGTGCACCAGCACGTCGACATCTCCACCGCCTACACCGGCGTGCGGCCCAGCCTGGCCCGCAGCGTCCAGATGGCCGGCCAGAACATGCTGGCCCTGCTCGCCCTGCAGCGCATGGTCATCAAGCTAGGCCACGAGCGGGTCGCCAACCCCAAGGGCGACCTGGTCTCCCTCCTGGTCAACGCCAACCCCGACGGGGAGAAGCTGACCGACAAGGAGCTCGGCTCGTTCTTCGCGCTGCTCCTGGTCGCGGGCAACGAGACGGCCCGCAACACGATGGCCCACGGCATCAAGCTGCTCACCGACAACCCGGCGCAGCGCGAGCTGCTGATCAGCGACTTCGACACGCACATCAACGGCGCCGTCGAGGAGATGGTCCGCTACGTGTCGCCGATCATGCAGTTCCGGCGCACGCTCACCGAGGACTACACGCTGCGCGGCCTGGAGCTGAAGAAGGGCGACAAGGTCGTGCTCTTCTACGGCTCGGCCAACCGCGACGAGTCGGTCTTCTCCGACCCCGACACGTTCGACATCACCCGCGACACCAAGCCGCACGTCGGCTTCGGCGGGCCCGGGCCGCACTTCTGCCTCGGCGCCAACCTGGCCAGGCAGGAGCTGCGGACGATGTTCCGCGAGCTGCTGACCAGGCTGCCCGGCATCCGCTCGGTCGGCGAGCCCGAGCTGCTCCTGTCGAACTTCGACAACAGCGTGCGCAGCCAGGGATTCGCCTTCTAGCCGTCGCTAGTCGTCGGACACGAGGACGTTCGACCTGATGGTGAAGAACGTGATCAGTGCCGCCACCGCCATCATGCCGGCGCTGATCAGCATCGCCATCCTGAAGCCCGCGTCGAACACCGGAGGGTTCTCGAACGCGTCGCCGACCAGGCCGACCACCGGCGGCACCGCGGCCACCGCGAACAGGCTGCCGGTGCGGGCCACCGCGTTGTTGACGCCGCTGGCCGTGCCCGCGTGGCGGTCCTCGACCGTGGCCAGCACCGTCGCGGTCAGCGGCGCGACCGCGCCCGACAGCCCCAGCCCGAAGACGGACACCGCGGGCAGCACCTGGAGCGGATAGGACGCACCGAAGCCGATGGTGCTCATCCACAGGAAACCGGCGCCCGCCAGCAGGATCCCGCCCGTCATCGGCCAGCGCGGCCCGATCCGTCTGGCCAGCTCACCGGCCCTGCCGGACAGCAACATCATCAGGATCGTCGTGGGCAACATCGCGAGCCCGGCGGCGATGGGGGAGAAGCCGGAGACGACCTGGAGCTGCACCACGAGCAGGAAGAACACCACGCCCATGGCCGCGTACATGATCAGCGTGACCACGTTGACGGCCGTGAACACGCGGTCGCGGAAGATGGCGACGGGCACCAGCGCGTCCGGCGACCTGCGCACCTCGATCGCCACGAACGCGGCCCCCAGCAGCAACCCGGCGAGCAGTGGCGCCGGCGCGCCCTCCTGGATCAGCCCGTAGGTGATCCCGGCCAGCGCCAGCGCCGCAAGGACCGAGCCCAGCACGTCGAAGCGCCCCGCGGCCTGCTCGTCCTTGCTCTCGGGCACGTGCCGCAGGGCGACGAAGAGGATGAGCGCCGCGAACGGCAGGTTGATCAGGAACGCCCACCGCCACCCGGCGGTCTGCACCAGCCACCCGCCGAGCAGGGGCCCGATGGCGCTGGCCACCCCGCCGAGCCCCGACCACGTGCCCACGGCGCGCGGCCGGTCGTGCCGGACGAACGACGCCTGGATGATCGCCAGCGAGCCGGGCGTGAGCAGCGCGCCGCCGATGCCCTGCAGCGCCCTGGCCCCGATCAGGAACTCGATGCTCGGCGACAGCCCGCACAGCGCGGAGGCCACGGCGAACCACACGACGCCGATGACGAAGATCGTGCGCCGGCCGTAGCGGTCTCCGAGCGAGCCGCCGAGCAGGATCAGCCCGGCGAGGGTGAGCGTGTAGGCGTTGATCGTCCACTGCAGCCCCGCCATGCCCGCGTCCAGCTCCCTGCCGAGGTAGGGGAGCGCGACGTTCACGACCGTGCTGTCGAGCAGTGCCAGGCCCGAGCCCAGCACCGTCGCGAACAGGATCCAGCGGCCGCGCGCCGACCTGAGCTCGACATGGTCGCCGGCATGCAGCTCGTTGGGCCCGGAGGTCATGGGCCCAATCCTGTCACCGCCGCCCGGCCTCGCTCCCGAGGGCGCGCAACACGAATGCGGAAACCAGCTCGGCGGCCGCCTCCACCGTCACGTCGCCGCTGATCAGCGGCACCCGCTCCGCGCCGATGACCGCGAGCACCATCCGCGCAGTGGCAGGCACGTCGAGCACCTGGAAGTCCCCGGACGCCTGGCCGCTCTCGAGGATCTCGACGAGGACGCGCTGCATGGGCGCGACGTGCTCGGCCAGCCGCTGGTAGGCGTCGGGGCCGAGGGCCGCGCTGAGGTCGGCGGCCCCCGGATGCGGGTGCGCGAGCAGCCCGGCCAGCTGGAGGCGGACGAACGCCCGCAACCGGTCGGCGGGCGAGGCGTCGGCGGGCAGCTCCCGCTCGTAGCTGTCGATGAAGTAGCGGGTCACCCGCTCGGTGAACGCCAGCAGCAGCGCGGTCTTGTCGGGAAAGTAGTTGTAGAGCACGGTGCGCGTGATGCCGGCCTCGCCGGCCACGTCGGTCATGGAGATGGCGTCGATGCCCTGCTCCCTGGACAGCCGCGAGACCGCCTGCAGGATGCGGTCGCGCGTCTGGGCGCGGTGCTCGCCGATGGTGGCGGCGGAGATGCGGGGCATAGGCCCATGTTACGGCGTACGGGCGATCTAGCCTGCGGAACTTACCGGACACATTCAATCGAATCATTCGCTCATTTGCTTGGTTGATTCGACCGTGCTTTCATGGCCTCATGCTCTACGGCACACCGGTCCTCGACCCCGCCGACAAGGCGGTGCTCGCCGAGATCGAGGACATGCGGCAGGATCTGCGCTTCCGCCTGGCCGAGACCCATCGATGGGACGGCCAGCTCCGCAGGCAGCTCCAGGCGCGGGCGATCCAGGGCTCCAACTCCATCGAGGGCTACCGGGCTGGGGTGGAGGACATCCAGTCGATCATGGCGGGGGAAGAGCCTCTGGAAACCTCCGCCTCTGTCGCCAAGGAGATCGCCGGCTACCAGCAGGCGCTGACCTACATCACGCTGCTGTCGCGCGCGCCCGCGTTCCGCTACGACGTGGGCGTGCTCAACGCGCTCAACTTCATGATGATCGGCCACCACCGGCACAAGACCCCCGGCGTCGTCAGGCCGGGAAGCATCTTCATTCGTGACTCCGAGTCCGGCACGGTCGTCTACGAAGGGCCGGACGTCGAGGTGGTGCCGGGCCTGCTCGGCGAGCTCGTGACGTGGCTCAACGAGGGCGACCGCGACGCGCCGAGCTACGTGCGGGCCGCGATGGCCCACCTCAACCTGGTGAAGATCCATCCGTGGCGCGACGGCAACGGCCGCATGTCTCGTGCCCTGCAGACCCTGGTGCTGGGCAGAGACCGGATCACCACCCCCGAGTTCGCCTCCATCGAGGAAGGGCTGGGGCAGCAGCGCACGACGGTCGAATACTACGACGTGCTCGGCGTCGTCGGCGGGCGCCGATGGAGCCCGCACGGCGACACCCTTCCCTGGGTGCGGTTCTGCCTGAAGGCGCATCACATGCAGGCGCAGCGCGTCCGGCGCCGGCTCGCCGAGGCGGGCGAGATCTGGACCCTGCTGGAGGAGCGGGTCGACACCGACGGGCTCAACACGCGGTGCGTCTCGGCGTTGTACGAAGCGTTCGTGAGCCGGCGCCTGCGCCGCAGCCGCTATCAGGCCGACGAGGGCCTGAGCCAGGGCCAGGCCGCCCGTGACCTGCGCGACCTGGCCGTCAAGGGCTGGCTGCGGCCCTACGGTGAGACGAAGGGCCGCTATTACGAGGCCGGCCCCCGGATGGCCGAGATCAAGGCCGACTTCGCCGGGCGCGCCGCCCCGCTGCGCGACCCCTATCGCGAGGACGCCGGCTAGAGCCGCCGGTCAGGCGGCGGCCCTGACGGTCTGGAAGAGCTCGGCGAGCACCGCGGTGTTGAGCCGGTAGGCGAGCTTGACCTCGCTGATGACGCGCCGCCGCTCGCTGTCGTCGAGCTCCAGCGCGTCGAGCCGGGACCGGTATTCGGTCTTGAACCGGGGCAGGCTGCCCAGCTCGTCGAAGAAGTAGAAGTCGACGCCCCCGCCCTTGGTGTAGCCGTAGATCTTCTGCAACTCCATCCGGATGAACTGCCCGCCGGACAGGTCGCCCAGGTAGCGGGTGTAGTGGTGGGCGATGTAGCCGCCCGGCCAGCCGGCTGTCTCGCGGATGCGCGCCACGAGGGCCTCGGTGGATGCCGACGGCGTGATCCGGTCGCGCCAGCCCGGCCCGTAGACGGTGGCAAGGTCGCGTTCGAGGGCGGGCTCGCGGTAGAGCTCGGGGAAGACGAAGCGGCCGGCCACCGGGTGCTCGGCCAGCTCCCGTGACACCCCGTCGAGCGCGGTGTAGGCGAAGTAGTGCTGGGCGACCATCTCGCCGTATTCGTGCTCGCTCAACCGGCCGGCCATGAGCTCGGTGAGATAGCCCTCGGACTCGGCCGACTCGTGGTCGGCCCAGGTGGCCTTTCGCAAGCTCTCGGAGAACGACGTCGTCACAGCCCACCTCTACTCCGCTGGTGTTTTCATGACGAAGTGTCACAAACGGCGCCCGCCGGCGTCAAGCTGATGACGACACCATGTCATCAAAGTTCCTCCTACCCCCACGCGGTCCCGGTCAACCGGTGACCTGCCCGGATCGCCCCAGCACGATCAGGGTCAGGTTGCGCAGCGACGTGCTGCCGGGCGCGAAATAGTCACTGTGCCCGCCGGGGCCGGCCTCGAACACGCGGGCGCCGAACGCGGCACTCATGGGATCGGTGCCGAACCCCAGCGGGCCGAGCTTGGTCTTGGGCACGAACCGGATCCAGTCGTTCGCCCCGAGCCCCGCCCAGACCCGCGGCCGGGCGGGCACACCCAGCGACGCCCCGACGCGCGCCTGGGCGGGCCCACCGTGCGACGCCAGGACGGACCCCGTGCGAGGCGGAGCGGTCAGCGCGGCGGCCGACGGCGCGTCGACGCCGGGGCTGCCGAAGACGGCCAGGTCGGAGACCGGCAGGCCGGGCATGGCCTTGGCGCACACCGCCGAGCCGTAGCTGTGGCACAGCAGCGTCACCGGCGCGTCCGTGCGCCCGCGCAGCCTGACGACGGTGCGGCGCAGCTCCCCGGCCCCTTCGCCGGCCGCGTCGTCGGCGATCGCGCCCAGGCTCAGCGTGGGCGGGGCGTCGTAGCCCAGCCACGCCACCACCGCCAGCCGCTCGTGCGGCGCCAGCCGGGCGGCTTCGGCCAGCAGTGCCCGCGCCGCGCCGCCGGGCCGTTCGGGGCCGTCGTCGAAGGTCTCCACTGTGGTGTCCGCGCCCGGCACGATGACCGCCACCCGGTCGGCTGTCTTCAGCTCTCCGTAGATCTTCACCAGCCGCCCGCCCGGCGGCGCCGGCCACAGCAGGAATGTGCCGGTCGCGACAAGCCCGGCCAGGACGAGGTTTCTGAACATGCCGCGACGTTATGGAGGCCGCCGGGTAATCCGCGTCGCCGCAGGGTTTGAACCTGCACGTAGTACTCAGGGGTGACTCTGGGCAGGGAAGGTGTACCGGGATGCCGGAAGAGCGCATCGAGAGTCCCCTCTGGAGAGACCTTGTCCGATCATGCAGACGTGGAACGGCGGTTGGTGGAGCTGCTCCGCACCCATGAGGAGCAGGTCGTCCGCCGGTGGGTGGAGTCCGCCGACGCGCCGCGCGACGAGCTGGCGGAGATCTACGGCGCCATACTCGGCGCCATCGAGGAGGGCGGGCGCGACCTCGCCGACCTGCGCGGCCTGCTCGCCGAGCTGTCGCGCTCGCGGGCCCGCGCCGGCTACTCGCCCGCCGAGACCTCCAAGGCCGTCTTCGGCCTGAAGGGGGCCCTGTACGAGGTCGTGGTCGACCAAGCCGACGACGAGGTGCTGCGCGGATTCATCCGGGTCGCCCGCCTCATCGACGACCTCGGCCTGTTCACGTTCGAGGCGTACGCGCAGGCCCGCGAGAAGATCATCATGGATCAGGCGGAGCAGCTTCTCGAGTTGTCCACCCCGGTGGTCAAGCTCTGGGAGGGCATCGTGGCGGTGCCGCTGATCGGCACGCTCGACTCCGCCCGCACCCAGGTCGTCATGGAGAAGCTGCTGGAGACGCTGGTCGAGACCGGCGCCGAGCACGCGGTCATCGACATCACCGGCGTCCCCGCCGTCGACACGCAGGTCGCCCAGCACCTGCTCAAGACCGTGTTCGCGGCGCGGCTCATGGGCGCGGAATGCGTCATCTCCGGCATCCGCCCGCAGATCGCGCACACCATCGTCACGCTCGGCATCGAGTTCGGCGACATCGTGACCAAGACGTCGCTGGCCGACGCGCTCGCCCACGCCTTCAACCGCAGCGGCGTGCAGGTGAGCGGCGGGCCGGCCACGCGCGTCACCGTACGGGCGGAGCAGGCGTGATGGAGCGGGTGCCCATCCTCAAGCTCGGCGACCTGCTGATCGTCTCCATCCAGGTCGATCTGGACGACCAGACCGTGCTCGCCCTGAAGGAGGACCTGGCCGAGGCGGTCGTCGCGCGCGGGGCCAGAGGAGTGATCATCGACATCTCCGCCGTCGAGATCGTCGACTCGTTCACCGGGCGGATCCTGGCCACGATCGGCGAGATGTGCAGTGTGCTCGACGCGCACGCCGTGGTCGTCGGCATGCGGCCGGCCGTGGCGATCACGCTCGTGGAGCTCGGACTCTCGCTCGGCGGCGTCCGTACGGCGCTCGACCTGGAGAAAGGGGTTGCGCTGCTAGGCCACGTCAGGGGCGCGGTGCCGTGAACTCCGAGCGGGAGACGGCCATCGCGAGCAGCGCCGACGTCGTGGCGGTTCGCCGGCTCGTCAGAAGCGCCGCCATCGAGGCGGGGCTGTCCCTCATCGACCAGACCAAGATCATCACGGCCGCCAGCGAGCTGGCACGCAACTCCCTCGTCTACGCGGGGCGGGGAGAGGTGCGCGTCCACGTCGTCGAGAACGGGCCGAAACGCGGGCTCAAACTGGTCGTCAGCGACCAAGGACCGGGCATCTCGGACGTCGAGCGGGCGCTCACCGACGGCTGGACCACCGGCACGGGCCTGGGGCTCGGGCTGGGCGGGTCACGCCGGCTGGTCGACGAGTTCGACCTGCTCTCAGAACCGGGAAAAGGCACGACGGTGACGGTGACGAAATGGGCCCGGTGACGCGATGGGCCGCGAGATGAGTTACGTGACCAGCCGGCGGATGGAGGCCTGGGTCCGCGCCGAAGACCCCAGCGTGGTGGGCGCGGTACGCCGGCGGGCCGTCGAGTTGGCCGAGCGGGCCGGGTTCGACGCGACGCTGGCCGGGCAGATGGCGGTGGCCGTCAGCGAGGCGGCGTCCAACCTCGTCAAGCACGCCGTAGAGGGCAGCGTCATGGTCCGCCTCCATCCCGAGGCCCCCGCCACGGTGGAGCTCATCGCCTTCGACAGAGGGCCGGGCATGGCCGACGTCGCCCGCGCCCTGCGCGACGGCTACTCCTCCTCCGGGACGCTCGGCATCGGCATGGGCGCCATCGCCCGCATCGCCACCGGCTACGACGTGCACTCCCTGCCCGGCAGGGGGACCGTGCTCGCCATGCACTTCACCGCCGGCCGCCGGTCCGCTCCGCCGGCGGCGGCGGCCAGCGGCCTGACCCGGCCCATCGGCGACGAGGAGGTGTGCGGCGACTCCTTCGCCATCTCCACGACGGGCGCCGCCACCACCGTCATGGTCTGCGACGGGCTGGGCCACGGCCACATCGCGGCGCAGGCCTCCCAGCTGGCCGTCGAGCTGTTCCTGCAGGTGTGCGAGCGGGAGCCGCTGGCCATCGTGGATCACCTGCACCGCGGGATGGGCGTCACCAGGGGAGGTGCGGTCGCGGTCGCGCGCCTCGCCGGCGGCGCGGTGACCTACGCGGGGCTCGGCAACGTCTCCGGGTGGGTCGCGCACGCCCAGGGACGGCAGGGCATGGTGTCGGTGCCGGGCATCGCCGGCCACCGTGGGGGACGGCTGCGGCAGCTCACGTACGAGCTGCCGGACCACGCCACCGTGATCATGCACTCGGACGGGCTGTCGGAACGCTGGGACCCGGCGCACGTACCCGGCCTGTTCGCCCGCACCCCGGCGGTGATCGCCGCGTGCCTGCTGCGCGAGGCCGGCACCAGGCGCGACGACGTGTGCGTGGTGGCGGCGAGGCCGGGCACGTGAAGGCGGCCGAGCTCATTCGCGTCCGGCTCGACGCCGGGAAGGACGTGTTCGTGCTGCGCCGCCTCGGTCGCGCGGCCGCCGAGCTGGCCGGGCTCGAGCCGCAGGACCAGGTCCGGGTGGCGACGGCGCTCAGCGAGGTCGGCAGGGAGGTCTACGGCCCCGGCGCGGCGGCGTTGATCGCGCTCGGCGACGACGAGCTGCTGATCACCCTGAGCCACGAGCAACGATCCGGCCTGGCCGGGTCCGAGGGTGTCAGGCTGGCGGGCCGGCTGGTCGACCAGGTCGAGCTCGACGACGGGCACGTCACGCTCGCCAAGCGGTTGCGGGCGCGGCCGTGGCACGGTCAGGTCGCCGGCATCCGCGCCGGGCTGGCCCGGCTGGCGCCCGTCTCCGTCCTCGACGAGCTACGGGAGCAGAACAGGGAACTGGCCGCGACCCTGGACGACGTGCTGCGGCTCAACGCCGAGCTGCAGGAGACCAACACGGGCGTGCTGGCGATGTACAACCAGCTCTCGGCCGAGCTGGAGGAGACCAACAGGGGAGTGGTCGCCCTGTACGCGGAGCTGGATGAGAAGTCCAGCCAGCTCCGCGAGGCGACCGAGGCCAGGAACCGCTTCTGGGCCACCGTCAGCCACGAGCTGCGGACCCCGCTCAACTCGGTCATCGGCCTGGTGCGGCTGCTGGCAGGCCCGGGGGGCGATCCGCTGACCGAGGAGCAGGCCCACCAGGTAGAGCTCATCGGCAGCTCGACCGAGACTCTGCTGGGGCTCGTCGGCGAGCTGCTCGACATGGCCAAGGCCGAGTCGGGCCGTCTCGAACCGCACCCCGCCAGGATCAGCCTGACGGAGGTGGCGGAGCATCTGCACCTGACGATGGGCCCGACGAGCGAGCGGGGCGGCGTGGAGCTGCGCCACCACGTGGCGCCCGAGGCCGCCACACTGCACGTGGACGAGGGCATGCTCGTCACGATCCTGCGCAACCTGCTGTCCAACGCGCTGAAGTTCACCGAGGGCGGCGAGGTGCGGCTGGAGGCCCGCGCGGACGACGACAGGGGCGAGGTCGTCATCACGGTGGCCGACACCGGCATCGGCATCGCGCCCGAGCACGTGAAGCGCGTGTTCGAGGACTTCTACCAGGTGCCGGGCTCCTTCCAGATCGGGGCGAAGGGCACCGGCCTGGGCCTGCCGTACGCGCGCAGGCTGGCCGAGGCGCTCGGCGGGACGCTGGAACTGTCCAGCACGCCGGGCGAGGGCACCACCGCCACGCTCAGGCTGCCGCACCACGGCGGTCCGCCCGAGCTGGAGCGGGTGCTCGTCGCGGACGACGACGAGGTGTTCCGCGCGGCCGCCCGGCGCATGTTGCACGGCTTCGCCGCCCACGTCGTCGAGGCCGCCGACGGCGCCGCCGCCCTCGAGGCGATGGCCGCCGAGCCGCCCGACGTGATCCTCATCGACCTGCTCATGCCGCGCGTCGACGGCCACACGCTGCTCCTCCGCATGGCAAAGGACGATCGGCTGAGCCGGATCCCCGTGGTCGTGGTGACCGTGCAGCCGCAGTACGCGCCCGAGGGACGAGCGGTCCTGTCCAAGCACGGGCTGCGCAGAGATCAGCTGATCCAGGCCATCCGCCAGGCCAGAGGGGGCGAAGCGTGACGCGACAGCAAACCGTCCCCGTGGCGGACATCCAGCCGGGAACCGTCCTCGTGGTCGACGACACGCCCACCAAGCGCTACATCCTCGCGAGATGGCTGCGCAGGGCCGGGCACAGCGTGGTCGAAGCGAGCAGCGGAGAGGAGGCGCTGGAGAAGCTGGCCGGCGGGCAGATCGACCTGGTCGTCCTCGACGTACGGTTGCCCGACATGTCCGGGTTCGAGGTGTGCGAGCGGATCAAGGCTGATCCGGCCACCGCGTCGATCCCCGTCGTCCAGGTGTCGGCCAACGCCATCACCGTGGCCGACCGCACCGAAGGGCTGGAACGCGGCGCCGACGCGTACCTGATCGAGCCGATCGAGCCCGCCGAGTTCGCCGCCATCGTGCGGGCCATGCTGCGCTACTACCGGGCGCGGTGGCAGGCCGAGCTCATGGCCGGGCGGCTGGCCCGGCTGGCCGGCGTGACGTTGTCGATGAACGAGGCGGAGACGTTCGACCAGGTGCTCGCGGTGGCCGCCGAGGGCACGGCCGACCTGCTCGGCCGTTTCTGCGGCGCCCTGGCGCTGCTGCCGGAGGGCTGGACACGGCGCTACTGCGCCCGGCCGGGCGAGCGGGCCACCTCCCACACGGCCGGTCCCGACGTGCTCGACCGGCTCTCCCTGCTGGCGCCGGAGAAGGCCGCGCCGGCCCAGGTGTTCACGGTCGAAGCCGCCCGCTGGCACGCTCTCCTGCCCGGCGTGAACGCGGAGGGCCCCAGCACCGGCGTGCTCTGCCGGACGAGGAAGTCGAGGTCTCCCGTCTACCTCGGCGTGGCGACCGGCCCGCCGCTCGACGCCGACGAGGTCAACCTGCTGCGCCAGGTGGGCCAGCAGCTGGCGCTGGCCGTCGACGCGCTGCGCGCCTACACCGAGGAGCACGCGATCGCGCTCACCCTGCAGCGCAGCCTGCTGCCTGCCGGCATCCCCCGCGTGCCCGGTCTGCAGGTTGCCGTGCGCTACCAGCCGGCCGTCGACAACGTCGAGGTCGGCGGCGACTTCTACGAGGTGCTGCCGATCGACCACCGGGTGCTGGTCGCGATCGGCGACGTGGAGGGACACTCGCTGCACGCCGCGACCGTGATGGCGGAGATCCGCCACGCCATGCGCGCCACGCTCATCGCGCAGGTCGACCTGAGCGCCTCGCTCGACCTGCTCAACCGGATGATGCGGCGCTACCACCCGCGCGTGACCGCCACCGTCTGCATGGTGCTCGTCGACCCGGCCACGGGCGAGGTCGAGGTGGCCAACGCCGGTCACCTCCCGCCGCTGCTCGCCGGGCCCGGCTCCGCCTACCACGGCCTGGGCAACCTGCTGCTGGGCGTGATGCCGGAACGCTACGAGGCCGACCGGCTGAAACTGCCGCCCGGCGGCACGATGGTGCTGTTCACCGACGGGCTGGTGGAGGACCGCGACACCCCGCTCGACGACAGCCTGGAGGTCGCCAGGCGGCTGGCGGAGACCGTCGAGGACGACCTGGAACAGTTCGCCGAACGCATGCTGGGGGCGTTCGGCGCGCGCGAGGACGACGTCGCGCTGGTCGTCCTGCGCCGTGAGCCCTGAGCCCTGAGCCGGGGGCGCGCGGGGCGTGGAGTCAGGACTGCCGCTCGGCGTAGTGGCAGGCGGCGTCGTGGCCGCCGCCGGAGACGGGCTCGAGCGCGGGCTCCTGCTCGGCGCACCGGTCGGTGGCCTTCCAGCAGCGGGTGTGGAAGCGGCAGCCGGGCGGCGGCGCCACGGGGCTCGGCGGGTCGCCGGCCAGCATGATGCGCTTGCGGCCCCGCAGCTGCGGCTTGGCCGCGGGGGCCGCCGACAGCAGCGCCATCGTGTACGGATGCGCGGGGCTGCCGTACACCTCGGCCGCCGGCCCGGTCTCCGCCAGCCGGCCCAGGTACATCACGGCCACCCGGTGCGACACGTGCCGCACCACGGCCAGGTCGTGGGCGATGAACACCAGCGCCACCCCGAGCGTGCGCTGCAGCTCGGCGAACAGGTTGACCACCTGGGCCTGCACCGACATGTCCAGCGCCGAGACCGGCTCGTCGCACACGATCACGTCCGGCTCGGTGGCCAGCGCGCGGGCGATGCCGATGCGCTGGCGCTGGCCGCCGGAGAACTCGTGCGGGTAACGGTTCATCCGCTCGGGCGGCAGGCCCACCAGCGAGAGCAGCTCTCCCACCCGGTCCCGCAGGGCGCGGGCGTCCGCGCACAGCCGGTGCACGCGCAGCGGCTCGGCCACGATGTCGAGCACGGTCATGCGGGGGTTGAGCGAGGTGAGCGGGTCCTGGAAGACCATCTGGACGCGGCGGCGGATGTCGCGGGGCACGCCGCCGCGGGTGAAGAACGGCCGGTCGCGGAAGCTCACCTCGCCCTGGTCGGGGCGTTCGAGGCCGACGAGCATGCGGGCGAGGGTGGACTTGCCGCAGCCGGACTCGCCGACGATGCCCAGGGTCTCCCCGGCCCGCAGCTCCAGGTCCACGCCCGCGACCGCGCGTACGGCCCCGCCGCGCGAGAGGATCCCGCCGCGGTAGGTCTTGTGCAGCCCGGTGGCGCGCAACACCGTCTCGCCCGGCCCGGCGGTGGTGGGCGTGGCGGTGGTGGCGGGTTCAGGCGGGGGCGCCATCGAGCATCTCCTTCACGTGGTGGCAGGCGGCGTACCGGCCGGCGCCGGTCTCCAGCGGCACGAGCGGCGGGCGCGTGCTCGCGCACACGTCGCTCGCCCGGTCGCAGCGGGGCGCGAACGAGCACCCGGGCGACGTGGTCGCGGGGCTGGGCGGCGCGCCGGGGATGGCGCGCAGCTCCGACGCCGGCCTGTCCAGGTCGGGCACGGCCGCGAGCAGGGCGGCCGTGTACGGGTGGGCGGGCAGGTCGTACAGCTCCTCGGCCTGGCCGCTCTCCACGAGCCGGCCCGCGTACATCACCGCGACCCGGTCGCTCACCTCCGCCGCCACCCCCAAGTCGTGGGTGATCAGCAGGACGGCGGTGCCGAGCTCGCGCCGCAGCCGGTCGATGAGCTCCAGGATCTGCGCCTGTACGGTCACGTCGAGCGCGGTGGTCGGCTCGTCCGCGATGATCAGGTCGGGTTCGAGCGCCACCGCCATGGCCACGAGGATGCGCTGCCGCATGCCCCCGGAGAACTGGTGGGGGTAGTCGCCGATCCGCGTGGCCGCCGCCGGGATGCCCACCAGGTCGAGCAGCTCGACCGAGCGCGCCCTCGCCTCCTTGCGCGACAGGCCCCGGTGGACGCGGAAGAGCTCCCCGATCTGGTCGCCGACGCTGAGCACCGGGTTGAGCGCCGACAGGGCGTCCTGGAAGACCAGCGTCATCGCGCTGCCGCGCAGGGCCCGGCGCTCCTCGGCGGACATGGCGAGCAGGTCACGGCCGCCGAGGCGGGCGGCCGCCGAGCGCACCTCGACGCCGGGCTGGTCGAGCAGCCCCATGACGGCCTTGGCGGTGACGGACTTTCCCGAGCCCGACTCGCCGAGCAGGGCCAGCGTCTGGCCGCGCTCGATGGTCAGGTCCACGCCGCGCACCGCGTGGATCTCACGCCCGCGCGCGGTGAACGTGACGTGGAGGTCGCGGATCTCCAGAACCGGTGACTCGCTCACCGCACCCCTTCCTCGCTGTGCCGGATGATGGCGTCCGAATCTTGTCTGACGCCGAAATTCACCATCGATGTTGTCTTATGCGCCTGATCCTGGCAAACTTCCGGCAATCGGACAAGAGGGGATATCAAGTGCTGGAAGCCGCGAAGAGCTACAAGGGCTACCGTTCCTACGAATACCTGGAGGCGGGCACCGACTACCGCACGTTCGACCTGGCGCCCGAGCTCGGCCGGGTCCCCGCGTACGAGGGGCCCGAGCTCACCACCGAGCAGTCCGAACGCGTCCGCCGCCTGCTGACCGACAACCTGGTCGTCTCCCTGCACGACCACCCCTCGGTCTTCCCCGACGACATCCGCCAGACGGTCGACTACAACCGCACCGCCCGCCACCACACCGGGTACGCGGGCCTGGCCCGCTCCGGCATGACCGTCGTCTTCGACAACCTCATGGACGGCACCTGCTGCATCACCAGCCAGGCCGGCTGGAAGTGGAACGACGTGGTCGCCGACATTGGCATGCGCCTGTCGGACCTCGCCCACCAGGACTACGTCATCAAGGTCGAGCGCCTGGCCGACGTGCACGAGGCGCACGCGAGCGGCCGCATCGGCCTCGTGCTCGCCCTCGAGGCCGCCACCATGATCGAGAACGAGGTCGACAGGATCGACATGCTGTACGGCTTCGGCGTACGGCAGATGGGCATCGCCTACAGCGAGGCCAACACTCTGGGCAGCGGCCTGAAGGAGCGCGGCGACGGCGGCCTGACCCTGTTCGGCGAGAAGGCCGTGCGCCGCATGAACAAGCTGGGCATCGCCATCGACGTCTCCCACTCCGGCGACCAGACCTCGCTCGACACGATCCGCCACTCCACCAGGCCGATCCTCATCACCCACGCCGGAGCCCGCGCGGTCTGGCCGACCAACCGCATGAAGCCCGACTCCGTCATCAAGGCCGCGGCCGAGCGCGGCGGCGTGATCGGCCTCGAGGCGGCCCCGCACACCACGCTGTCGCCCGACCACACCCGCCACAGCCTGGAGTCGGTCATGGACCACTTCACGTACTGTGTGGACCTGGTCGGCATCGACCACGTGGCGTTCGGCCCCGACACGCTGTTCGGCGACCACGTCGGGCTGCACGACACCTTCGCCGAGCACCTGTCGCTCAACGAGGCGCACGCCGGCATCGCCTACGACAAGGTGCCGTACGTCGACGGCCTGGAGAACCCCGCCGAGTGCTTCTGGAACATCATCGCCTGGCTGGTCACCCACGGTTACTCCGACGAGGAGATCACCAAGGTGGTCGGGGGCAACGTCATGCGCGTGCTGGAAGAGGTCTGGATCTGATGAGACGTGTCACCGTCCTGGGCGCGCTGGCCGCCCTGTCCGTCGCGCTGACCGCCGCCTGCGCCCCGAGCGTGCCCGGCTCGTCGCAGTCGACCGGCTCGTCCGGCGCGCCCGCCGAGGCCGGCCGGCTGACCATCGGCACCACCGCCGACGTGGTCAACTACAACCCGCTGGTCGGCAACAGCCGTACCGACTCCTGGGTCACCAGCCTGATGTACCCGCACCTGACCCAGATGGACGAGGCCGGCAAGCGCGTCCCGTACCTGGCGGCCGAGTGGTCCTACTCCGAGGACGGCAAGACCGCCACGGTCAAGCTGCGCGACGACATGACGTGGTCGGACGGCCAGCCGGTCACCGCCGACGACGTGGTGTTCTCGGTGACGGCGGTGCAGAAGGAGAAGTTCGGCGTGGTCGCCGGGCTCATCACGGCGCTGGACAAGGCGAAGGCCGTCTCGCCCACCGAGGTCGAGTTCGCCCTCAGCCGTCCCGACGGGACGTTCCTGGACAACGTCGGCTTCTGGCTGCCGATCGTGCCCAAGCACGTGTTCGGGAAGGCGCCCAGCGTGCAGAAGTTCGCCAACGACTCCGACTGGGTGAGCGCGGGCCCGTTCAAGCTGACGAAGGCCGAGCGCGGCCAGCGCTACGTCATGGAGCGCGTCGACGACTTCGGCCCCGGCAAGCCGGCGATCAAGGAGGTCGTCTTCCGGGTCTTCCCCGACGTGAACACCGAGGTGCTCGCCCTGCGCAACGGCGAGATCGACCTCATCGGCAACGTCCTGCCGCCCGCCACCGCGGCCGAGCTGAAGAACGACCCCAAGGTCAAGCTCCAGCAGATCCCCTCGCTGGGCTGGGCGCACCTGCAGTACAACACCAAGCGCAAGCCGCTGGACGACGTGCGCGTCCGCAGGGCGCTCGCGCACGCCGTCGACTACGAGGCGATCAGGAACATCGCGCTGAAGGGCTTCGCCAGGTCCTCCAACTCCAGCGTGCTGACCCCCTCGCTGCCCGACTACGCCGACCCGGCGTCGAAGGAGTACGCCTTCGACCCTGAGCAGTCCAAGAAACTGCTGGCCGAGGCGGGCGTGAGCAATCTGAGCCTGAACATGATCTACGACCAGGCCGACCCGAACATCGCCCGCTGGGCCCCCATGGTCCGCGACGCGGCGAAGAAGGCCGGGATCACGATCAAGCTGCAGGGCCTCGAGCGCAACACGTACCTGGACAAGACCGCCAAGCGGGACTTCGACATCTACGCCGGCTCGTGGGCCGTCATGGACAACCCGCCCGCCAACCTGGGCCTGGCCTTCAAGACCGGCGGGTTCATCAACTACGCCCAGGTCAGTGACCCCAAGCTGGACGACCTGATCGACCAGGCGCAGCGGGCGCTCACCCAGGAGGAGGCCAAGAAGCCCATCCAGGAGGCCGCCAGGATCATCCACGACCAGGTCTACGACAACGTCCTGTACGTGGAGACGTTCAACATCGCCCACTCCACGAAGTGGACCGGGTTCAAGCCGATGCCGAGCGAGCTGCTGTCCATCCTGAACCCGCTCTCTCTCGCCGCGGCGAAGCCGGCGGGCTGATCCCATGCGGTTCATCGGCATCCGGCTGGCCCGCGGCCTGCTCACCCTCTGGTTCGCGGTCACGGTGACGTTCTTCCTGGTGCGCCTGCTGCCCGGCGACCCGGTGCTCGCCGTGGCCGACCCGAACATGACCGAGGAACTGCGCCAGAAGCTGCTCGCCGACTTCGGCCTGGACCAGCCGCTCGGCGTGCAGTACCTCAACTATCTGGGGCAGCTCCTTCAGGGCAACCTGGGGATGTCGTTCCGGCAGTCGGTCCCGGTGACCAGCGTGCTCATGGAACGGCTGCCGTGGACGCTGATCCTGACGATCTCGGCCATGGCGGTGACGATCGTGCTGGGCATCCCGCTCGGCGTGCTCGCCGCCACCCGGGCCAAGGGCTGGATGGACCGCGTGATCCAGCTGACCGGCGTCACCGCGCAGTCGCTGTTCGTGCCGAGCGTCGGCATCCTCCTCATGTACGTGCTGGGCGTCTGGCTCGGCTGGTTCCCCATCGGCGGGGCGGTCGACCTCGACGCCACCGGCTTCGCCGCCACCCTCAGCATGCTGCACCACCTGGTGCTGCCGTGCCTGTCGCTGGTGCTCATCCAGCTCGGCGGCTACGTGCTGACGATGCGCACCACGCTCATCGACGCGCTCGGCGAGGACTACGTGTCGCTGGCCAAGGCGAAGGGGGTCAAGCCGGGCAAGGTCGTGTGGAAGCACGCCCTGCGCAACGCGCTGCTGCCGACCACCACGATCGCCGGACTCCAGCTCGGCACCCTGGTCGGCGGCGCGGTGCTGACCGAGACGATCTACGCCTACCCGGGCATCGGCCGGGCCGTCTACGAGGCGGTCGGCCAGCTCGACTTCCCCGTCCTGCAGGGCGCGTTCGTGCTGCTCGCCGCCGCCGTCGTGGTGGCCAACCTGATCACGGACGTGGCCTACGGAATCCTCGACCCCAGGGTGCGTACCTCATGACGACGGTCGAGCTCACCCCCCGTCAGCGGACCTGGTCCGCCTTCCGCCGCAACCCGCTCGGCATGGGCAGCGGGGCCCTGCTCATCCTGCTGGCGCTGGTCGCGGTCTTCGCGCCGCTGCTCGCGCCCTTCCCCGAGGGGTACGGCACCGACACCTCGCAGCCGCCGTCGGCCGCGCACTGGTTCGGCACCGACGACATCGGGCAGGACGTGTTCGCCCAGGTGGTGTGGGGCACCCGGGTCAGCATGGCGGTCGGCCTCAGCGCGTCCGTGCTGGCCATCGTCATCGGGCTGCTGATCGGCGTCAGCGCCGCCTACTTCAGGCGGCTCGACACGCCGCTCGGCGTGCTGGTGGACCTTTCCCTGTCGCTGCCCATGCTGCCGCTGATGATCCTGGTGGCGGCGCTGGCCGGGCCGAGCGTGCGCACGCTGGTCGTGGTCATCGCGCTGTTCAGCTGGCCTGAGGTGGCCCGCGTGGTGCGCTCACAGGCGCTGGCGATCGTGCCCATGCCGTTCGTGTCGGCGGCGAAAGTCGTCGGCGGCTCGTCGTGGTGGATCGTCCGCAAGCACCTGCTGCCCGGCGTGATCCCCGTCGTCGGCGTGTCGGTCGTGCTGACCACCTCCCGCGCCGTGCTCGCCGAGGCGGGGCTCTCCTTCCTCGGCCTGGGCGACCCGAACAGCTGGTCGTGGGGCACGATCCTGCACAAGGCGCAGCAGTCGGGATCCCTGGCCTCCGCCTGGTGGACCACCCTGTTCCCGTCGGTGGCGATCCTGCTGCTGGTGCTGTCCACGACCCTGCTCTCCGTGGCCTACAACGACGCTCGCAACCACAGGAGCGATACATGACCTTCTCCCAGACGTTGCCCGACGCCTTCTACGCCGGCGCGCTCGGCCGGGTCCGAGCCGAGATGTCCGCCGAGGGCCTGGCGGCGATGGTGCTCGACGACCCGCTCGACGTCGCCTACCTGACCGGCTTCCACCACTTCCCGAACGAGCGGCCGGTCGCCTGCTGGCTGCCGCTCGACGGCGACCCCGTGCTGCTCGTCCCCGACCTGGAACGGGAGTACGCCCAGGACCAGGGGGCGCGGGCCGAGATCGTCGCCTACCCGGAGTTCCCCGGCGTCAGGTCGCCGTTCGCGGTGCTGGCCGGTCACGTGAAGGCGCATGATCAGGCCGCGTACGCGCCTTCGACCAGCGTCGCGAGGGCCCAGGCGCTGGCCGAGGCGTTCCCCGCCACCCGGTGGAGGGCCTCGAACGCGGTCGGCCGCGTACGGCTGCGCAAGCTGCCCGAGGAGATCGCCCTGCACGAGGAGGCCGCCCGCATCGCCGACGCGATGATCGAGGCCGGCGTCGAGCTGGTCAGGGCCGCCGTCGAGGCCGGCGGCGACCTGCCCGCGGAGACGGAGCTGGCCTCCCACGTCATCGCCCACGGCAGCGCCCTCATGTACGCCAGGCACACGGACGTCGTCGTCGTGCCCATGCTCACCGGCGGCCTCGTCTACGGCGGGCCCAACTCGGCCCAGCCGCACCGGCTGCCCGGCGGCGACCGGCTGCGCCAGGGGGAGACGTTCATGCTCTCGCTCGGCTGCGCCGTCGGCGGCCGGTTCGTGGAGAGCGAGCGCACGTTCGTGATCGGCGAGCCGACGACGAAGCAGGCCCGCTACTACGAGACCGTCCGCGAGGCCCAGGAGACCGGCACCGAGGCGCTCGTCGCGGGCGTCACCTGCGAGGAGGCCAACCGCCGCTGCCTGCGGGTCATCGAGGAGGCCGGGCTGGCCGAGCACATCCGCCACCGGCAGGGGCACGGCATCGGGCTCGGCTTCCACGAGCCGCCGTGGCTCTCCGACGGCGACGCCACCGAACTGGCCCCCGGCATGATCCTGTCCAGCGAGCCCGGCGTCTACGTGCCGGGCCACGCCGGCTACCGCATCTCGGACACCGTCCTGGTCACCGAGGCGGGCCCGCGCCGGCTCACGGCGTACCCGCGCGAGCTCACCGACGTCATCATCTGAAAGGCACCCCGTGTTCGTCGACATCAACGACAACCCGCTCAACGTCGAGATCCTCGGCGACGGCGAGCAGACGATCATCGCCCACCACGGCGCCCCGGGCCTCGGCTCGCTCGCCGAACCCCGGGCCAGCTTCGGGCGGCTCGCCGACGAATACCGCGTCGTCGTGTTCGACGCCAGAGGCTCGGGCAAGAGCGGCCAGACGGGCCCGTTCACCCACGAGCAGTGGGTCGCCGACGTCGAGGGCCTGCGCCGCTGGCTCGGAGCCGAGCAGGTGATCGTCGCCGGCGGTTCGTACGGCGGCTTCATCGCCATGGAGTACGCCGCCCGCCACCCCGGCCGCGTGAGCGCCGTCGTGCTCCGCGACACCTCGGCCGACAACGCCAACCAGGAGCTCGCCACCCGCAACGCCGCCGCCTCGTCCCGGGTGAGCATCGACCCGGCCAAGCTCGACCGGATCATGTCCGGCACCGTGCGCGACGACGACGACCTGCGCGACTGCTGGCGCGAGATCCTGCCGCTCTACGACCACGATTACGACCCGGCCAAGGTGGAGCAGCGGGTGGCCGCCACGCCGTACCACTACCAGACGCACAACTACGCGTTCGCCGTGAACCAGCCCGCCTACGACATCAAGCATCTCCTGCCCGGCATCACCGCCCCTGCCCTGATCACCGTCGGCAGGCACGACTGGATCACCCCGGTCGAGTGCAGCGAGACCATCGCCGCCCTCATCCCCGGCGCCGAGCTGCGCGTCTTCGAACGATCGGGGCACTCGCCGCAGGTCGAGGAGGCCGAACTGTGGGAGGCGACCGTCCGCGACTTCCTCCGCAAGGTGCGCGAACGGGCCTGAACGCGCGATGATGCCCCCGATGGATGATCTCGACGACCTCGACCGCAAGATCCTCGCCGCGCTGCACGTGAACGGCAGGGCCAGCTGGACCGACATCGCCCAGCTGCTCGGCATCTCCACCACCACGGTGGCGCGGCGGGCCCAGCAGCTGTTCGCGGCCGGGCTGGCCCGCGTGGCGGTGCTGCCGCACCTGGAGTGCGACGGACCCGTCAACACCTTCATCATCCGGCTCACCTGCGCGCCCGGCAGCCAGCTGCGGGTCGCCGGGCTGCTCGCGGCCAACCCCGACGTCCGCTACGTCACCATCGTCACCGGCGGTTACGACATCGTCTTCGAGCTGGTCGCGCCCAAGGACCGCGACCTCTACTCGATGCTGGTCGAGTTCGTGCACGCCATCCCCGGCGCCCAGCAGAGCAGCGCCGACCTGGTGCTGAACACGTACAAGGTCAGCTACGACTGGAGCGTTCCTGTGCTGGGGGAGCAGGCGGCGTCGTTCGCGGTGCCGCCGCGCGCCCGGACGTGCGGGCGCAGCCATCTCGACGACGTCGACCGCGAGGTGCTGGCCGCGATGCGGGAGGACGGGCGGGCCAGCTTCCAGTCGGTCGGGCGGCGCCTCGGCATCAGCGAGAGCACCGCCAGGCGGCGGCTGGAGGGCCTGCTGGAATGCGGCTGCGCCATGGTGACCACGTTCATCCCCGCCGCCGCGCTCGGCTACGAGGCCGAGATCCTCTTCTGGCTGTCGGTCGAGCCCAGCCTGCAGGACAGCGTGGCCGAACGGCTGTCCGGCGAGCGCGGCGTGCGGATGATCGCCTCTCTGCTGGGGCAGGCCTCGCTCATGTGCGAGGTGATCGTGCCGACCACCGCCGACATCCACCGCTTCACCTCACGCACGCTGGCCTCGATCCCCGGCATCCACTCCTGGACGGCCGGCGTGCAGGTGCTGACCGTCAAGCGCGGCTTCCTCATGGTGCCGTGGGCCGAAGACCGGATCGCGGCCGCCCTGGCGACATAGCCGGCGCTCCGCCTCAGCCGAAGAGCTCGGCCAGCACCGCTCGCGCCCGCGGCGAGACCTCCTCGCCAGGGAAGAACTGCTCACAAAGCAGAAACGCGTCCTCCGCGGTTGCGATATCAGCAAGACTCGCCAAGTGACGAAGATCATCTATGTCCCGCGTTCGCGCGGCGATCGCTTTCATCGCGAAGATGTGTTCAGGTGATGCCGCCATCACACGCAAGCCGGGATGATCGAAGACTCTACGCTTGCCAGGGTCGGCCTTGCCAGAGATGTAGACGCTGGCTTGCTCGTTCAACCACCACGGCGGCAGGTCGAGGTCCTTGGCGACCTCGCGTGCCTCTTCCAGAACGACTCCGTGCGGCACGAAAAGCGCGTCGACATCCCGGGTGACCCGCACCGCATCATAGGCCAGCGCCATGGCGGCCCCGCCAACGACGAAGAGATCAGCTACGACACCACGCCGCACCAAACGTTCTCCCAGTGCGGTGAACGCTCGCTCGAGTTCGGCTCGGCCGAGTAGCCCGTCGTCGCTCACGCCGCCTCAAGATCATTGATGGAGAGATAGACGCCGTGTTTTCGGAACGCCGACGGTGCCCAGACGAGTGCGTCGGTCCGCTGGCTGGCCAACTCAGCGGGGAACCAGGGCCGGCGAAGCACGCGAAGAGCCGCCCACGGCGGGGGGGCGAGGTCGTGCTTGGCAGCGAGATGCTCGGCGAGGGCAGCCAGGAGCGCGTCCCACCGCTCATCACCGACGGGCTCCGGTTCGGCCTGAAGCAGCGGCGGCTGAAGCTCGGGCGGCTCCCAGCGATATTCTTCCAGAAACTCCCAGACGAGTTTCCACCGAACCTTGTCATCGATGTTCGCAGTCAAACGCGCGGCGAGGTCGGAAAGTGTCATCGGACGATAAGCCATTGATTCCCTTCCCTGCTTGCGCTCGGTTCGATGCTATCGCCTTTGGCTACGGGCGCTCAGTCGGTGAACATGATCGCCCGGTCGAGGACCAGTACCTGCGTCGGCAGCGCGGGTGTAGCGGTGTTTGGCGCCCGGAGGGAAATACTCCGGGTCGCCCGACTCGCGCAGGCGGATGAACGGCGCCTGCCGCGCGGGGGGCACGTAGTGGGCGAACTCGCTGTTCAGCCGGAGCAGCTGCGTCAGGATCGACTCGCCCGCCGCCTGGGCGATCTCCTCGGCCGGCTTCTCGCCCGGCATCAGCTCCACCGTCACCGTGAGATGCCGGTCGCGGTCGGCGTCCTCGCTCACCTCCAGCACGAACTTGCCCGTCACCCTCCCGCTGATCGCGGGCTGCTCCAGTCCGATCGCGATGTTCTCCGGGAAGACGTTGGCGCCGTAGTAGGAGACGGTGAAGTGGCTGCGGCCGAACACGTACACGAACGGGCGCTCGGGGCCTCGCGCGGCCGGCTCGAAGCCGTGCCGGCGGACGAAGGCCAGCATCTCGTCGTACGCGACCAGCCCGCCCTCGTCGGCGATGTGGTAGCGGATCAGCGGGACCCCGTTGTCGCCCGAGAACAGCAGGGTTCCCTGGTGCTCCTCGAAGAACCGCACCGCGGGGTCGTACTGGACGAGGGTCGGCAGCCGCGACTCGCGGAAGAGCTCCCTGGCGGCGTCGGGGCGGTCGGACAGGAACCGGCGGATCTCGACCGACAGCGGGGTCTCGTTGCCCAGCACGCCCGCGTCGGCGGTGCCGTACAGGGAGGCGATTCCGCGTACCGGGTCCTCGATCCCCGCCCGACCGGCGACCAGCGTGCGCCACTCCTCGCTGAACACCTCGCCCGCCGTGACCAGCCTGATGTTCCAGCGGTGCCACGGAAGGTCCTCGGTGTCGATGACGTTCTTGAGGAACGGCGGGTAGCCGAGCAGCACGACCTGGTCGAAGTGCGGGGCGAGTTCCGGCAGGACGCGCAGGATCTCCCTCCGGTCGGTCCCGGGCGCGACCACGGTGATCGGGTAGCCGCGCGCGGCCAGGTGACGGCAGCAGTCGACCGTGAACAGGCCGCCCACCCAGGTGCCGAGGGCGAAGCAGACGACGGCCAGCGTGCGGCGTTCATGAGCGGCGAAGGAGTCTCTGAAGACCTCCTCGAAGCGGGCGGCGATCACCTGCTCGTCGGCCGCCGACCGCGGCCAGAACGACGGCTCGCCGGTGGAGCCGGACGACACCGCCACGATGTCCCCGATCACGCCGTCCCTGCACAGGTCGGGGAGGGGATGGCGACGCGTGTAGGTCTCCTTGGTCGTCATCGGCAGCCGCACAAAGTCCTGAAATGTGCGGATTTTCTCGGGATCGATGGAGTTCTCCGCCAGAAAGGCGCGATAGGCGGGAACGCTCGCCGCCACCTGCTGGAAGAGCGCAACCGGGTCCATCAGCCGACTCTACGGCGAACCCGCCCTCAGTAAAACGCCCACGCTCGACGTCTTCCGGGGGTCATCGCAACACAGTGATCAGTGGCCGGCTGTGAGCGTTCCCAGCAGACGACCCGGCAAGACGCGAGTAGTGCGTTCTGGTGTGCGTGACCTCCGGAACGCGCTATGCGTCAAGGGCTGGATGGGGGGCTCCATGGAGGAAGATCCGCACGGACTCGGCGTCTGCTGGAGTGAGTGACGGATCTGTCAGCCGGGCGATGTACGGTTCGAGCAGCCCCGTGAGACTCTTGCCGATCGCGTCGAGTTCCTCGGGAGTGAGGGGCACGCTGATTCCCGAGACGAAGGCCGCGTTCTGCCAGGCTTGAGGGGTGGAGTGACGGGTCTGGGTCCATGTGGTCATGCGGGCGGCCTCCCGTTCGATGAGCACCCGTTCCAGCTCCGCGGCCGCCGGGCCACCTTCCACCGCGGACCACTTCTGTTCGTGGTCGGTCAGCCGCCACAGCCGCTCGCGCTTGTCTTCTGAGGGCTGGGCCTCGGTGACGTAACCGTACTTGGCCAGTTGACGTAGGTGGAAGGAGCACGACGCCTGGGAGGTGGCCAGGTGCTTGGCGCAGGTCGTGGCCGTCGCGGAGCCGATCCGTCCGAGCAGGTCGAGGAGTTCCAGGCGCAGCGGGTGCGCGAGAGCGCGCATGGCTCTTGGATCGCTTGTCCGCATCCGTCAACGATAGCTTCGGCGGTAACGCAAAGTGTCAAAGCATCCTTTGACACTTTGCGGGGCACGGCTTACGATCATGCACATGACGCATCGGCGGTTCTGTCGCGGGAATGACGAGTAGCCGGGCCGCTGTGGTCCGGACAGGGTCACATCGCATTAGCGTTACTACCTTCGGTAGCGGAGAACCTGCCGTGGTCGTTGAGCCGGCATTCGGTGGAAATGCCGCATCGTGGCGAGACGTGGCCGAGACCCTGGCCGATGAGACCGCAGTGGTGACTTACGACCGAGCCGCCTACGGCTCCAGCAGCCGAGCACTCGACAACAGGACACCAGGCGATATCGCTCGCGATCTTCATGAGGTTCTGGACGCAGCGGACATCCCGCGCCCTGTCGTACTCGTCGGTCACTCGGCCGGCGGTGTGCATGCCAGGGCCTTCACTGGGCTCTATGACACGGAAGTGGCGGGCATGGTGCTGGTCGACTCCAGCACCGAAGGCCAGGCGCAGATCCTTCGCGACTGCCTTCCCTGGCGGGACAGGTTCTTCGAAGCGGTGACCCTGCCTTTCCTTATGACGGTTTCCCGGGGCATCCGCAGCGGCGCCGATCGGCGGTCGATGATGCGCGAGCACCGAGCCTTGAAGCGGCTGACGGTGGCCGACCAGCCTCTGCCCCCTGGGGCGCTGGGCGACAGGCCTCTCGTAGTCCTGACCCGCGGCCCGGGTCGTGGCGGCACGGTTTCCGAGGACTGGCGTTGCTGGCACGACCTCAACGCCGACCTGGCCCTCCTGTCGGCCAACAGCCGCCATGTGATCGCCCATCGGGCCGGTCACTACATTCACCACGACGATCCCGGGATCGTCGTCGCCGCGATCCAGGACGTCGTGCACAGCGTGCGAACCGGAAATCGGCTCGACCCCGTCGCATCCGCGTACGGACCGACCCGCCAGGAACCGGATGAACACGCTGGCTGACCAGGCGCGGGCGACGAGCGGCATAGGAAGATGTCCGGTTGGGGTCGTTGCGGCAACCGCTGGATCGGTCCGTTCGGCCGCGTGGGATCCCTGAGTGGTGGAGCAACCTCGCCGCCGCCGACGAAGACGTAGTCATCGGTCAGGTAGCAGGAGTAGGAGCCCTTAGAGATACCGGATCGGGTGCCCTAACCCGAGCAGGCCCCTTCGTGGTAGCGGAGGGGCCCTCTTTATGCAGTGAGAGCCGGCTGGAGACCTAAATCTGGATCCGGTAGTCCAGCACCGCGCTGTCTCCTGGGACCACTATCGGGTGTGCGACCTCGACGACACGGCCCTGAGCGAGCAGCCTCCTGGTGATCGCGAACACAGGAACTCCAGTGGAAATCTTCAGCGTCTCCGCCTCCGCCGGCGTCGGCATCCGAGTCCTCACGGATTCGGTGATGTCGTCGACAACGATCCCGATGGAACGTAGCTGGTTGAACGTGCCGCCAGGCCAGGGCTCGTTATTCGGATCTGCGACTGGAGTACCCTCGACATCCGACGCGAGGAGGTACGGCCTCGACATCTGGGTTGGCACACCACGCGAATAGAAGACGAATCTCCGGTCGAGCAGCCTTGTACCCGGATCAACGCCGAACAGCTCGGCCAACTCGGCATCGGCCGCAGCCCACTCATAGGAGACGTCCAGCCGGTACTCCGACCAGGTGATCCCCTGATCCGACGTGTACGAGGACTTCGGGACGTCCTGAGGGCCGATATCGGCCAGGTAGCGCTCCGAGGAAATCCGCCGGATGGGACGTCGCTGCTTGACGATCGTCCCGCCCCGAGTCCTGGACTCGACCAGACCCTCGGACTTGAGCTGCTCCATGGCCTTACGGACGGTCATGAGGGAAACCGCGTAAAAATCGGCCAGCTCGTCATTGGACGGAAGCCGCGTACCGGCCTTTATCGCCCCAGAGTGGATCTTCTCCCGGATCTCATCAGCTATCCGGAGGTAAGCAGGCCGCCCCTGCACACGTTCTCCTTCTCGTACTCCTCGGAGGGTTGACAGCAACCCTACGTCGGGCCATTTTCATATACGGAATTCGGATTCGGCATACGCAAATCAAGCGGAGGTCAGTATGTCAGACCTATCCGATCTTGCCAGCAAGCACCCCCAATGGTCGCTCTGGCGAAGCGGGACGCATCGATAGCTCACACCTGATCACCAGAAGGAGATCCCCATGCTGGAGGACTTCGAGAGATCCCGAGTAGATGCGTTCTTCAGGCGGGTCGTCGAGCGCTCGGAAACGGCGGGCAACGTCTCGACCCTAGTCATCACCCACCTACTACCGGAAAGGCCAGCGTTCATCCGTGCCGTGGCGAGGGCAGCACGGGTCCTGGCCGTCCTCCCCAAGCCGAAATCCATCCACGGGCATGCTCTACGGGAAGTCGCAGAGACGTTCCACGTGGACAAGCTCGACCGGTCCCGATTTTCGGATCCGGCCCGAGCTCTGGAGTACCTGGAGCATCGAGCTCCTTCCCAGCGCATCGTGCTCCTGGATGTCGGTGGTTACTTTGCCGGCAGTCTGGACTACCTCTGCTCCAGGTACTCCGGACAGCTCGTCGGCGTTGTGGAGGACACCGAGAACGGCCACCAGCGCTACCAGGCGTTAGGCAAGCTGACGTGCCCTGTCTACTCGGTGGCCCGATCTCCGCTGAAGGAGCCGGAAGACTTCCTCGTCGGCCAGTCGGTGACGTTCTCGACCGAGGCTCTGATCCGCACCAGAGGAGACATCCTCCAAGGCCGACAAGCCGCCGTAATCGGCTACGGGAAGCTCGGCCGGTCGATCGCCTCCATGCTCCACGCCAAGCACGTCGAAGTCACCGTCTACGACTCCAGCTCGGTCCGTAGGGCCCAAGCACTGTCGCAGGGACACCGGACTACCGAGACGCTCGCTGAGGCTCTCTGCGGAGCTGGAGTCGTCATCTGCGCTACAGGCAACCTCTCCCTCCGAGCCGAAGATTTCGGCCGGATCGGCAACGGTGCCTACGTAGCCTCCGTCACGAGCTCAGATGACGAGCTGGAGCTTGACGCCCTCCCGGGCCTCTACAGCCGCGAGGAGGTAGGCGGCAGCATCACCAAGTACAGCCGCACTGGACATTACTTTTACGTACTGGCCGACGGGAACGCCGTCAACTTCACCCACGGAGCCTCTGTCGGGCCGTTCATATTCCTCGTACAGGCCGAAATTCTGGCCGCACTGACGCAGCTAGCAGCACATGAGCACGAACCAGGTATACACGAAGTACCGGACGAAACTCGCCAGGCTATTGCCTCGACCTGGTTGGACTACTTCAATGGAGCGTCATGAGCATTTCTCAAGCCGAAATTCGGGCAACCATCCGTAGGTATCTCGACATCTACCCGGAAGAATCAGGCAATCTCCAGGTACTAATCCGGTCGGTCGAAAATCGGCCGAATTTGTGGTCCAGGAAGACGTACCCGATGCACATCACGTGCAGCGCCGCCGTCGTGGACGACCTCGGTCAGGTCCTCGTGATTCACAACCTCGCGCTCGACCGGTGGCTCCTGCCCGGAGGGCACATCGAGCCCAGCGACTTCAACCTCGTCGCGGCCTGCCTCCGGGAGCTTCGGGAGGAGTCGAGCATCAACAGCCAGCTCGCTGTATCTCCATCAGGTCTGGACACCACGCCCATCGACATCGACATCCACGAGATTCCGGCCAACCCGAAGAAGAGCGAGCCCGAGCACATGCACGCGGACTTCAGGTACGTGTTCAGGACGCTATACCAGAGGGTCGAAGTACAGGACGAAGAAATCGGCGCGTACGCATGGCGTAGGCCCAGAGACCTTCACACACTTCGTCTCGTGCAGAAAATCACGGAGCTGGCTGACCAGCCGTTCGCCGTTTGAATGCAAACAAGCCCCGCTCGACCGTCATGGCGACAGTCAAGCGGGGGCTTTAGTTGTTCTCGGAGTCGGGAAAGGGTCAGGACAGGCCAAGGGCGTACTGCCGGCACAGATAGCCCCAGATCGAGTTTTGCGGGCGACCCTTGGCCTTCTTGAAGGCGTTCACGGTTGTTGGCCGAATTGGCGTCGACCTTGAACAAGTACAGGTCCTTCAGAGTGTGGCCGCGAGGAACAGACGGGACCGGATCGTCTGGCGACGGGCAGCACGGCAGGACGTCCGGTGGGGTCGTTGCGGCAACCGCTGGATCAGTCCGTACGGTCGTATGAGCCTCATGAACCGGGGCGGACGAGACCCGTCTCGTAGGCGAAGACGATCGCCTGGGCCCGGTCGCGCAGGCCGAGCTTCATCAGTACCCGCCCCACATGCGTCTTGACCGTCTGCTCGGCCACGAACAGCTTGTCGGCGATCTCCTGGTTGGACAGTGCCTGAGCGACCAGGGCGAGCACCTCCGTCTCCCGCTCGGTCAGCTCGTCGAGCCGCCGCCCGCCCGGCACCGGTCGTGGACCGCCGAGCCGGGCGAACTCGTGGATGAGCCGCTTCGTGATCGACGGGGCGATGAGCGCCTCCCCACCCGCCACCACCCGCACCGCCTCCGCGAGCTGCGCGGCCGAGGCGTCCTTGAGCAGGAACCCGCTGGCTCCCGCCCGCAACGCTTCGTAGACATAGTCGTCGAGGTCGAACGTCGTCAGGATGAGCACCTTCGTCGACTCCTGGCGGGCGAGGATCTCCCTGGTGGCCTCGAGACCGTTCATGACCGGCATGCGGACGTCCATGAGCACCACGTCGGGATCGAGCTCGGCGGCCCGGTCCACGGCGTCCCGCCCGTCGGCCGCCTCACCGACGACCTCGATGTCCGGCTGGCCGCTCAGGAACACGGTGAACCCCGTGCGCACCATCCCCTGGTCGTCGGCGATCAGAACCCGGATCAAGCGTTCTCCCTCTTCACGATCGGCAGCACTGCGCGTACCTCGAAGCCTCCACCGGAGACGGGCCCGGCGTCGAGTGAGCCCTCGAGCAACGCCGCCCGTTCCCGCATCCCCACCAGCCCTTGCCCCGCCCCACGTGCCGGATCCTGTCCCGCCTCACGTGCCGTGTCCGGGCCTGACCCGTGAGCGGTCTCCCTGCCCGCCTGACGTGCCCCGCTGCGGGAAGCCTCGTGCGGGACGTCGGCAGAAACATCGGCAGAAACATCGGCAGAAACATCGGCAGGGCCATCGGCAGGGCCATCGGCAGGGGCGCCGGAGCCGCCGGTGCCCGCGGCGCCGCCGGAGCCGCTGCCCGGACCGTTGGCTACGCACAACCGCAACTCGTTCCCCTCGCGGGTGATGTCCACCGCGACGGGCGCTCCCGGCGCGTGCCGCATCACGTTGCTCAGTGACTCCTGCACGATCCGGTACGCCGACAGCTCAACGGCGGGTGGCAGCCCGTCGAGCGAGCCCGACCGTTTGACGAGCACGGCCAGCCCGGCGGCGCGGGCGTTGGCGAACAGCTCGTCGACCCGGTCGAGCCCCGGCTGGGGTGCGGTGTCGGTGCGGCCGTCCTGGTCGCGCAGCACGCCGAGGACCTGGCGCAGCTCCGCGATCGCCTCCAGCGACAACCCGCGGATCTCGGCCAGGCCCGCCTCCAACCGCACCGGGTCGCCGGCCGCCTTGAGCGGCACCGCCTCCGCCTGGATCGCGATCACCGACATGTGGTGCGCGACCACGTCGTGCAGCTCACGGGCGATGCGGGTGCGCTCGGCCAGCACGGCCTTGGCGCTCTCGGCCATCTGGGAGCGTCGCTCCTCGACCACGAGCTTGGCCGTGGCCGAGCGCCTGACTCGTACGTTGTAGCCGAACAGCACCGCGACGGCAGTGACGACCGACACGAGCGGCATCGAGTTGGGGTCGGCGATCCAGGCGGTGAGGACCGTGAGAATCCAGACGACCCAGGTGATCTGCCGGTCGCAGCGCACGGCCACGGAGTAGAGGACCAGCAGGTAGGCCACGGTCACGGGAGGCGCGTAGGGCAGGGCTCCGGGCGGCCCGGCCGTCTTGGCCACCCAGAGGACGAGGGGCATCGACACGAAGGCGACCCGCCACGCGGCCAGCGGCCAACGGTCGCGCAGCGCCACGGGCAACGCGACCGCCAGAGCGGTGAGGTAGGTGAACTGCTCGCCGACCGGCAACCGAGTCTGGAGGTTCCAGTCGTTCACCATGGACTGGGTCACTCCGAACAGGGCGAAGGCCAGCACCAGCTCGGCCAGCTGGAGGAGGTTGACCGTCCTCAGCGGCACGAGCACCGCCAGCCAGCTCGGCACGTTGAAGGCCAGGCGGCGGGGGGACGGTGGCGGGTCGGCGTCGCCCCGCCACAGGGCCCGCGCGAACGGCCGCACCAGTCTCAGCGCCACACCGCCCGCTCGCCCGTCGCCCCACCCCGGCGAGCCACTCCCGGCGTGCTCGTCGCCGGGCGCGCCGCCGGGACCCGCCGCGGGCGCGGCGCCAAAGGCTCCGTCGGCTCCCATCGAAAGCCCCGTCGAAAGCCCCGTCGGAAGCCCTGGCGCGGAAATCGTCGGGGGCTTCGTGGTGGACTCCGCCGGAGGCTCTGCTGTGGGCTCGCTCCGGGGCTCGCTCGCGGGTGCTGTCGGGGACTCCGTCACGGGCTTCGCGCCGGTCGTGCGGTCGGCTGCCTCGCCGGAGGCCGCACGGGAACGGCCGGGGCGCCGGCGGGCGAGGTCGCGGGCGCGCTGGACGGAGATCACCTGGTCAACCTTACGGTCGGGCCCGCGTCGGCCGCGTCACACCAGGGGTTGATTCCGCTGTCGCCCTCAGGTATTCGATTACATGCTTACGATCGCCGTGAGCGAACATCGGCAAGCAAGGGAACAATCCGAGGCTCTGATGAATTGAGTCGGATGTACTCAACCCTTTGGAGTTCGCATGAGTGAGAGCTTGATCCTTCCGGTCCTGCCGCTCGACGACGAGGTCGTCCTGCCGGGCATGGTGGTTCCGCTGGACCTGTCCGACTCCGACGTGCGCGCTGCCATAGACGCGGCCCGTGCATCTGGTGGCAACAAGCCGCGGGTCCTCCTCGTTCCCCGCATCGACGGCCGTTACGGCGCCATCGGCGTGCGCGCGGTGGTCGAGCAGGTCGGGAGGTTGCCGGGCGGTGAGCCCGCAGCCGTGGTGCGCGGCGTCGACCGCGTCCGCGTGGGCACCGGCACGACCGGCCCGGGCGCCGCGCTGTGGGTCGAGGCCGACACGATCGACACCGTCGCCGCCGGCGAGCGCGCCCAGGAACTGGCCAGGGAGTACAAAGCGCTGGCCACGACGATCCTGCAGAAGCGCGGCGCCTGGCAGGTGGTCGACCAGGTCAACCAGATCGACGACCCCTCGGTGCTGGCCGACAGCTCCGGCTACACCCCCTGGCTGAGCAGGGCGCAGAAGGTCGAGCTGCTCGAGGCCGCCGATCCCGCCGACCGGCTGGCCAAGCTGGTCGAGTGGTCGCGCGAGCACCTCGCCGAGCTCGACGTCGCCGAGACGATCCGCAAGGACGTCCAGGAGGGCATGGAGAAGCAGCAGCGCGAGTTCCTGCTGCGCCAGCAGCTCGACGCGGTGCGGAAGGAGCTGAAGGAGCTCAACGGCGACTCCGAGACCGAGGAGGAGGACTACCGCGCCCGCGTCGAGGCGGCCGACCTGCCGGAGAAGGTGCGCGAGGCCGCGGTCAAGGAGGTCGACAAGCTGGAGCGGACGCCCGACCAGTCCCCGGAGACCGGCTGGATCCGCACATGGCTCGACACGATCCTCGACATCCCGTGGAACGACCGCACCGAGGACAACTACGACATCGCGGGCGCGCGGGCCGTGCTCGACGCCGACCACACGGGCCTGTCCGACGTGAAGGACCGCATCATCGAGCACCTGGCCGTGCGCAAGCGCCGCCAGGACAAGGGTCTCGGCGTGGTGGGCGGCCGCCGCAGCGGCGCCGTGCTGGCGCTGGCCGGTCCTCCCGGAGTCGGCAAGACCTCGCTGGGCGAGTCCGTGGCCCGGGCGATGGGGCGCAAATTCGTACGCGTCGCGCTCGGCGGCGTGCGTGACGAGGCGGAGATCCGCGGCCACCGGCGCACCTACGTCGGCGCGCTGCCCGGCCGCATCGTCCGCGCCATCCGCGAGGCCGGCTCGATGAACCCCGTCGTCCTGCTCGACGAGGTCGACAAGGTCGGCGCCGACTACCGCGGCGACCCCACGGCCGCCCTGCTCGAGGTGCTCGACCCGGCCCAGAACCACACGTTCCGCGACCACTACCTCGAAGTCGAGCTCGACCTGTCCGACGTGCTGTTCCTGGCCACGGCCAACGTGCTGGAGGCCATCCCCGGGCCGCTGCTCGACCGGATGGAGGTCGTCACGCTCGACGGCTACACCGAGGACGAGAAGGTCGCGATCGCCCGCGACCACCTGCTGCCCAGGCAGCTGGAGCTGGCCGGGCTGACCGCCGAGGAGGTCACGGTCGAGGACGCGGCGCTGCGCAGGCTGGCCGCCGAATACACCCGCGAGGCCGGCGTACGCTCCTTGGAGCGGTCGGTCGCGAGGATCCTGCGCAAGGTGACCGCCAAGGACGAGCTGCCCGTCACGGTCGGCGAGGACGACCTGGTCGGCTACATCGGGCGGCCGAGGTTCGTGCCGGAGTCGTCACTGCCCGAGTCGCGCCAGCGCACCTCGGTGCCGGGCGTGGCCACCGGCCTGGCGGTCACCGGCGCCGGCGGCGACGTGCTCTACGTGGAGGCGTCGATGGCCGACCCGGAGACCGGCGAGACCGGCCTCACGCTGACCGGCCAGCTGGGCGAGGTGATGAAGGAGTCGGCCAGGATCGCGCTGTCCTACCTGCGCTCGCACGGCGCGGAGCTGGAGCTGCCGGTCACCGCGCTGAAGGACCGCTCGGTCCACGTGCACTTCCCCGCGGGCGCCGTACCCAAGGACGGCCCCTCGGCCGGTGTGACGCTGACGACCGCGCTGGCCTCGCTCCTGTCGGGGCGGCTCGTCCGCGGTGACGTGGCCATGACCGGCGAGATCTCGCTGACCGGGCGGGTGCTGCCCATCGGCGGCGTCAAGCAGAAGCTGCTGGCCGCGCACCGCGCGGGCATCACCACCGTCCTCATCCCGGCCCGCAACGAGCCGGACCTGGACGACGTGCCCGAGGAGGTGCGCGCCGAGCTGACCATCCACGCGGTCAGCGACGTGCGCGAGGTCCTGGACCTCGCGCTCACCCCGGCTCAGGTCGCCTCCTCGGTGGCGGCCTGACCCACCGCGCCCGCCGTATCCAAACATGTCCGGGTACGGCGGGCGTCCGCACGCCCGGATGCGCCCGGCCCTGGCCGGGAGGGTCAGCCCCGGCCGTGGGAGCCGTCCGTGACCAGCAGGGCCTCCAGCTCCGTCAGGAGCGAGACCGCGCGTTCGGCGTCCCCTTCGTCCGGTACGGCCCGGCGTACCACCTCCGCCACGGGTGTGGTCGCCCGGCGGAACAACGCCTGCACGGTGGTGTCGGGAACGCTCACGCGGGTGCGCCGGCCGTCGTCCGGGTCCGGCTCGGTGGCCAGCAGGCCGCGCTCGCGCATCCGGGCGACCGAGGCCGACACGTGGCTCTGGGCGAACCCCGTGCGGGCCTGAATCTCCCCGACCGTGCTCCCCGGATGGCGCAGCACGTCCTCGAAGACCGCCTCCTCCCCGGGTGTGAACATCGGCTTCCCCTCGTCGCCCGTGGACATCGACAGCTCGACCAGCCGCCGCCCCAGCCTGCGCAATCTCGCGGTGTTCATGACCATGACAGGACATTACATCGCTACCGATGCATCTCCAGCGATATAGCTTGCGAAGTGACACGAATCACGCGCCGACCGGGGAATGGGGCATGTCGACGCGTCGTTAGCAACGGCGTGAACGAGGCATACGCGAACGACCAGGGCGCCCGCCGGGGCGTCTCGTGTTGTCGCATGCGTATGGGGCGAATGCCGGCCCGTTAGAGCACCCCGTCCGCCCGTTCTCCTCGAAGGTCATGATGATCACACCAGGTTTCGTGCTGCGCAGGCTGAGCCACCTGCCCTTCTACCCAGGCATGCGCTGAACGCCGGCCACCTGCTGTTCGATCCTGTACGTTTCCGCGGCCCCGACGACGGCCGCCCTCAGTGGTGGGGATGATCCGTGATCCAGGCTTCAGGCCTGCGCAAACACTATGGCGAGACCGTCGCCCTGGACGGTGTCGACCTGCACGTGCGCGAAGGCGAGATCCACGGCGTGCTCGGCCAGAGCGGCGCCGGCAAGAGCACACTGCTGCGCTGCGTCAACCTGCTCGAACGCCCCACCGCGGGCACCGTCACGGTCGCGGGCCAGGACCTGACCGCGCTCGGCGACGGCGAGCTGAACCGGGCCAGGCAGCGCATCGGCATGATCCACCAGCACTTCGCGCTGCTCGCCTCGCGCACGGTCGCCGGCAATGTCGCCTTCCCGCTGGAGGTCATGGGCGTGCCGAGGGCCGAGCGTCGGCGCAGGGTCGCCGAGCTGCTGGCTCTCGTGGGGCTGGACGGGCGCGGCAAGGACCGCCCCCACCAGCTCTCCGGGGGACAGAAGCAGCGGGTCGGCATCGCGAGGGCGCTGGCGGGCAACCCGTCGGTGCTGCTGTCGGACGAGGCCACCTCCGCCCTCGACCCGGCCACCACCCAGTCGATCCTCGCCCTGCTCAAACGGCTCAACACCGAACTGGGCCTGACGATCCTGCTCATCACCCACGAGATGGACGTCGTCAAGACCGTCTGCGACTCCGTCGCCATCATGTCGGAGGGTCGCATCGAGGAGTCGGGGGCCGTCGCCGACCTCATCAGGACGCCCGGTTCCCGCCTGACCAGGGAGATCTTCCCGCTGCCCGAGCCCGCCCAGCCCGGCGTGGTCACGCTGACGTTCACCGGTGACCCGGGCCGGCCGGTCGTGTCCGAGGTCGTGCGGAAGTTCGACGTGGACGTCAGCATCCTGGGCGGCTCGATCGAGGAACTGGCGAGCGGATCGGCCGGGCGGCTGCGCGTCGCGCTCGACGGGGCCGAGACCGGCGCGGCGCTGGCGTACCTGCGTGACTGCGGGCTGATCGTCGAAGTCGCGGGGGAGACCCGGGAAGGCAGGGCCGCATGACCTGGGAGGAGATGCTGCCCCTGCTGTGGCCGGCGACGGTGGAGACGGCGCAGATGGTCGGCTGGTCGACGGTGTTCACCCTGCTGTTCGGGCTGCCGCTCGGCGTGGCGCTCGTGGTGTTCGACCGCGGTGGGCTCCGGCCGATGCCGGCGCTGAAGCAGGCGCTCGGGTTCGTGGTCAACATCGGGCGCTCACTGCCGTTCATCGTGCTGATGATCGCGATCATCCCGTTCACCCGCCTCGTCGTCGGCACCACGATCGGGACCGCCGCCGTGGTGGTGCCGCTCACGGTCGGCGCGGTGCCGTTCTTCGCGCGGCTGGTCGAGACGGCCCTCAGGGAGGTCGGTACGGACGTCGTCCAGGCCGCCCAGGCCATGGGCGCCGGGCGCGCGGCGATCGTGCGCAAGGTGCTGCTGCCCGAGGCGCTGCCCGGACTCGTCGCGGGCCTGACCGTGACCGTGGTCGCGCTCATCGGCTATTCCGCCATGGCCGGCACGATCGGCGGCGGCGGGCTGGGCGACCTGGCCATCCGGTACGGCTACCAGCGGTTCGAGACGCTGGTGATGATCGTCACCGTCGTGGTGCTCATCGTCATCGTGCAACTCCTGCAGAGCCTGGGCGACTGGGTCGCCAGGCGCCTATCGCACAAGTAAGGGAAAAATCATGAAATTTGGTCGCATTGTGGGCGCGGTTGCGCTGGCGTTGTCGCTCGCCGCATGCGGTACGTCGCAGTCCGCCACGACGAAGGCCGAGTCGGCCGACGACGTGCTCAAGATCGGCGCCAGTCCGGTGCCGCACGCCGAGATCCTCGGCTTCGTCAAGGAGAACCTGGCCCCGGCCGCCGGCCTCAAGCTGGAGGTCGTGGAGTTCACCGACTACGTGCAGCCGAACACGCAGCTCGACGAGGGCCTGCTGACCGCGAACTTCTTCCAGCACAAGCCGTACCTCGACGACTTCAACTCCTCCAAGGGCACCGAGCTGGCCTTCGCCGCGCCGGTCCACCTGGAGCCGCTCGGCCTGTACTCGAAGAAGATCACCGAGCCGCGGGCGCTGCCCGCGGGCGCCACGGTCGCCGTCCCGAACGACGCCACCAACCTGGGCCGGGCGCTCAAGCTGCTGGCCGACAACGGCATGGTCAAGCTGAGGGACGGCGCGGGCACCGCGGCCACCGAGCGCGACGTGACGGAGAACCCGAAGAACCTGCGCTTCCAGCCGCTGGAGGCGGCGCAGCTCCCGCGCTCGCTGGAGGACGTCGACGCCGCGGTGATCAACGGCAACTACGCGATCGAGGCCGGGCTCAAGCCCGCGTCGCAGGCGCTGGTGCTGGAGAAGGGCGAGGGCAACCCGTACGTCAACGGCCTGGTCGTGCAGGCGGGCCACGAGAAGGACGCGAACATCGTGACCCTCGGCAAGCTGCTGCGCGACCAGCGGGTCAAGGATTTCATCCAGCAGAAGTACGCCGGCTCGGTGATTCCCGCCGAATGATATTGAAAACGCGTGTGACTAACGGTGGATCAATGCCATTGCGGCGGCAAGTCATTTGTAAGCGGCGCGCAATCCAGCGGGCGTATTAAAACAGGGTCAGCAAAACCTCTCCCGAGGAGGCCCAAGTGCGATTCGTCTCGCGAATCATGCTCGGCGTCGTCGCCGCCCTTCTGGTGGCGCTCATCGCTCCTGCCGCCGCGAACGCGACGGCAGGCGGCACGGCATCCGAAACCCGCTCGTACTACCTGAGCTGGGGACCTTATGACTCCACCGACCACAAGGCCGAGGCGTCCGGCCACGTGTCGGTCGACAAGAAGCGCGTCAAGCACTGGTACGTGAAGTGGGTGCCGGTGAAGAAGCGGGTGTGCTGGGAGGACCGTAAGGGCCACAAGCACTGCAAGTGGGTCGTGAAGAAAATCAAGAAGCACGTGTGGCAGTGGCGGTACGAACACTTCTACACCGTGCGCAGCACCCTCTCCAACCACAAATGGTGGGGCCGGAACAAGTGCGCGTGGGAAACGTTCAAGGTCGTGCGTGAGGACGGTTCCTCGTATGTCGAGCGGTTCCGCAACTGCGACAGGCACCCGAGGCGCTTCTCCTTCCACGCCAAGGATGTCGACCACATCTACGTGGACGTGAGCAGGGGCGGCCGTCACCACCCGACCGGCCACCACAGCGGCTGGCAGGGCGTCTTCCACGCGGCCGCCTGACGCGCCGCCGTACCTACGGGCCGCGGCCTCGGAGACGAGGCCACGGCTTCGCCATGCCTGAGGAGGAAGGCCCGCGAAAGGGGTTATGGCGTGGAGGGCAAGCGACCGAATACTGTTCTGTTCATGTATCCGGGAGCCATCGCAGCAGCCACCCCAGACAAGCCCGCTGTGATCATGGCGGGCTCCGGGAAGGTCGTCACCTACCGAGAGCTGGACGAGGAGTCGAACCGGCTGGCCCACCTGTTCCGCGCGGCGGGACTGCGGCCGGGCGACCACGTCGCCTTCATGCTCGCCAACCATCCGCTCTTCCTGGCCATCGCCTGGGCCGCGCACCGCTCGGGCCTGTCCTACACGCCCGTCAGCTCGCGGCTGCAGGCCGACGAGCTGGCCTACATCGTCGGCAACTGCGGCGCCCGCGTGTTCATCACGAGCGCCGACCTGGCCGGCGTCGCCACCTCGATCGCCGGCGCCACGCCGGGCGTCGAGCTGCGGCTCATGCTCGACGGCGTGGCCGACGGCTTCGCATCGTACGAGGAGGCGGTCGCGAAGCAGCCGGTCACCCCGATCGCCGACGAGTGCCTCGGGGCGGACATGCTCTACTCCTCCGGCACCACGGGGCGGCCGAAGGGCGTCAAGACGGCCTCCACGCACGGCCCGCTCACCGAGCCCGGGATGTTGTTCAAGCTCATCGAGGCCCTGTTCGCGCCGTCGTCCGGCAGCGTCTACCTCTCGCCGGCGCCGCTCTACCACGCCGCGCCGCTGCGCTACTCCCTGACGTTCCAGCGGCTCGGCGCGACGGTGGTGGTCATGGAGCGCTTCGACCCCGAGCAGTACCTGGCGCTGGTGGAGAGGTACGGGGTGACGCACTCGCAGCTCGTGCCGGCGATGTTCATCAAGATGCTCAAGCTCCCACCAGAAACACGCGCAAAATACGATATTTCCTCGCTCAAGTATGCGATCCACGCCGCCGCCCCCTGCCCCATCCCCGTCAAGGAGCAGATGATCGACTGGTGGGGCCCGATCATCCACGAGTACTACGCGGGCACCGAGGGCAACGGCTTCCTCTACGTCGACTCCGAGGACTGGCTCCGGCGCAGGGGCACCGTCGGCCGCTCCCTGCTCGGCATCGTGCACATCTGCGACGAGGACGGCAACGACCTGCCGCCGGGCGAGCACGGCTCGATCTACTTCGAGAACGGCGGCCGCTTCGAATATCACGGCGACCCCGGCAAGACCCGCGCGGCCCAGGACCCGCGGGGGAGGGGCTGGACGACCCTGGGGGACATCGGCTACCTGGACGCCGACGGCTTCCTGTACCTCACCGACCGCCGCTCGTACATGATCATCTCAGGCGGGGTGAACATCTACCCCCAGGAGGCCGAGAACGTGCTGTCGGTGCATCCGAAGGTCGCCGACGTGGCGGTGTTCGGCGTGCCGGACGAGGAGATGGGGGAGCAGGTCAAGGCGGTGGTCGAGCCGGCGTCCATGGCCGAGGCGGGCCCCGGGCTGGAGGCGGAGCTGATCGCGTACTGCCGCGAGCGCCTCGCGCACTACAAGTGCCCCAAGTCGGTCGACTTCCGCGAGGAGTTGCCCCGCCACCCGACGGGCAAGCTCTACAAGCGCCTGCTGCGGGACGAGTACTGGCCGGCGCGAACGTAAAATCTCGGCCACGGTCGGAAAGCGCCGGTGACGGCCTCCAGCAGGGCGGGGCCGCCGTCGGCGAGAAATTTCTCGCCACGATCTCGCTCCCTGCGACCGGCCCTTGACCAGCGGTGATAAACGGCATGTCAAAGCGCCCCGACGCGGCCGATCACGACCTTAAACGGCTCTTACGCGAGGCTTGGCACTCTTGAGTCATCGGGACTTGAGGGAGATGGACGAATGGACGCGAACGAGCCTCGCGAGCAGAGCACCGGCGGGTGGAGTCAGTTCGGGGCCACCCCGCCGTCCGCCGGGGGCTTTCCCCGGCGTGACACGATCAGGATGGAGCAGCCGCCGCCTCCGCCGCCCGCGCCGCCGAAGAAGCCGGGTTTCTCCGCCGGGAGGAAGGCGATCGCCGGGCTGGCCCTGGCCGCGGTGGCCGTCGGCGGCGGCGTCGTGGGCGCCGCCGTGGCCACCTCGTTCCAGCCTCAGCCGGTCGCCGAAACCGGCACGCCGAGCCCTGTCTTCAAGCCCGCCGCCGACCAGATGACCGTCGCCGACGTCGCGGCGAAGGTGCAGCCGACCGTGGTGATGATCAAGGGGCAGACGCGTGAGGGCTCGGGAGTCGTGCTGTCGGAGGACGGCCTCATCCTCACCAACAACCATGTGGTGGAGCCAGGCGGCGGGCAGATGACCGTCAAGTTCAGCGACGGCAAGACGGCCAAGGCCACCGCGGTCGGCACCGACCCCGCCACCGACCTCGCGGTCATCCGCGCGGAAGGGGTCTCGGGGCTGCCCAAGGCCACGCTCGGCGACAGCGACAAGCTCAAGGTGGGCGACGCCGTGCTCGCCATCGGCAGCCCTCTCGGCCTGGCCGGGTCGGTCACGGCGGGCATCGTCAGCGCGCTGGACCGTACGCTGACCACCGGCGACGAGCCGCGCCAGCAGCTCCCGCCGGGCTGGCCCCAGCAGGGTCAGGAGAGCAGCGGCACCACGATCGGCGGGGCGATCCAGACCGACGCCTCGATCAACCCCGGCAACTCCGGGGGCGCGCTCGTGAACGCCGCCGGTGAGCTGGTCGGCATCAACACCGCGATCGCCTCTGAGGCGGCCGGCGGCGGCGTCGGCTTCGCCATCCCGGTCAACACCGCCAAGCAGGTGTCCGAACAGCTCATCAGCAGCGGCAAGGTCACCCACGCCTTCCTCGGCGTGAGCGTCACCGACGCCACCGGCGACGTGCCGGGCGCCCTGGTCAGGCAGGTCACCGCGGGGAGCCCGGCGGAGAAGGCCGGGATCGAGGAGGGCGACCTGATCACCAAGATCGCCGGCAAGGCGGTTGACGGCGGAGATACTGTGGTGGGACAGGTCAGAGGTTTCAAACCCGGCCAACAGGTCAAGATCACATATATGAGGGACGGCAAGGCCGGCGAGGTCACCGTCACCCTCGAAGAGAAGAAATAACAAGGACCCCCTCATGGACGGGTGTGCCGTTGAGATCGCTGCGGACTCGGCGGCACACCCCCCATGATCAGGAGAATCGGCGGCCCTCGTCGCGGCGGTAGGCCCATCCGGCGGCCACCGCCGCGACCTCGGGTCCAGACGGCCAGCATGACCACCGAGAGCAGGTCGGGGCTGGTGCCCGGCTGCTCGCGGTCCATGGCGACGGCGATGCTCAACCCGATCAGCGCGCCGGACATCGCGCCGAAGAACATCAGCGACGCTTTCGCAGTGATGCCGGCCTAACGCCTGGTCAGGACCTCGGACTCCCACAGATCCCGGTAGTAGCCGGGCACGGAGAGCAGCTCCTCATGGCGGCCTCGCTGGACGACGCGGCCCTCGTCGAGCACGACGACCTCGTCGACCGTCTCCAGGCCCTTGAGCCGATGCGTCACGAGCAGCGTGGTGCGGTCCCTGGTCGCGTCGAGCAGGTCGGCCATGAGCCGGTCGGCCGTCTCCTCGTCGAGCGCCTCAGCGGGCTCGTCGAGCAGCAGCACGGGAGGGTCGTACAACAACGCCCTGGCCAGGGCCAGCCGCTGCAACTGCCCGCCGGACACGGTCCTGCCGTCCTCGCCCAGCTCCGTGTCCCAGCCGGTGCGCTCGACCCACGCCTCGAGCCTGGCATCGCGTACGGCGCGCCGCAGGTCCTCGTCGCCCGCCTCGGGGCCCGCCAGACGCAGGTTGTCGCGCAGGCCGGCACGGAAGATGTAGGGGTCCTGGGTGAGCCCCGTCATCAGCGTCCGCACGTCGTCGCCGGTGAATTCGCGCAGGTCGGTGCCGTTCACCGTGATCGTGCCGGACACCGGCTCCACCAGGCGCATCAGGGCGGCCAGCAACGTGCTCTTCCCCGCCCCGCTCGGCCCGACGACCGCGACCCGCTTGCCGGGCGTGAGCCGCAACGACACCCCGTCCAGCGCCGGCCGGCCGCCATCGCCGCCCGTCCCCCCGGGACCGGCCGTCTGACGGGCGCGTTCACCGGATGCCGGCGCGGCGCCGCCCTCGCCGAGCGCCGACGACGGGACGCCGGCCGGGGACGCCTCCCTGACGGCGTGGCGTACCACCAGGCCGTCGATCTCCACGGTCAGGGGGCCGCCGGGCACCGGCGCGGGTGCGGCGGGCTCGCCGACCGCCGGTTCGGCGGAGCGGACCTCGCGCAGCCGCCGCAGCGCGGCCGTGATGCCCGCCATGCGCTCGCCCGCGGCCGCCAGGGGCAGCACCGGCTCGAAGGCCACCAGGGACGTCAGCGCCAGCACGGCCGTCCCGACGGAGCCGGCTCCCGCGCCCTGCGCGAGCAGGACGACGGCCGCCACCGTCAGCCCCTGCACCAGGGTGCCCCCGGCCAGGGCGGCGGCATGGACGCGGGCCTGGCGGCGTTCGAGTGCGGCCAGGGACTCGTCCGCGGCCAGGGCCCTGGCCAGCGCCGCGTCGTCGGCGCCGTACGCGGCCAGGTCGGCGGCGCCGTGGACGAGGTCCGCCACCCGTCCCGCCAGCGCCGCCCTCGCCGGGGCGATCCTGGCCGACCAGCGGCGGGCGGCGGCGGCCGTGCCCGCGGGCAGGACCACGCCGGCCAGCACGAGGCCGGCCACCAGCACCAGCGCCGCCGCCGGCAGGATGGTCAGCCCGATGACGACGGCGGCCAGCCCGGCCATCGCCGCCGCGGCGGCCGGGAGCAGGCAGCGGACCAGCAGGTCCTGCACGGCCTCGGTGTCGTCGACCATGCGGCTGAGCAGGTCGGCGCCGCCGTGCCGGGGGCGCTGCGGCGGGATCAGGGCCTGGTAGAGCCGCTCACGGGTGCCCGCCTGGGCGCGGAGCGCGACGTCGTGACCTGTGAGCCGTTCGGCGTAGCGGAAGACGCCCTTTCCGGTGGCGAACGCCCTGGTCGCCACGATCGCCACGCTCAACGCGGCCAGCGGCGGCTGCTCGGCCGCCCTGGTGATCAGCCACGCGGCGGCGGCGATCAGCCCGAGCCCCGCCAGGTCGGCCGCCGACCCGGCAAGTACGGCCCAGACGAGCCGCGTCCCCATACGCCGGTTCATCGCCCGCTCCCCTCGCGCCGCACGTCCGCCACCCGCCGGCCACCCCGAGCCGCCTCGGACGGGGTGCCGGGTGGGTGTGGCGTCCCGTCCGAGGCCGGAGGAGCCGTCCCGGCGGGGCGGGTGGTGTCGGAGACGATGCGGCCCTCGTGGACGCGCACGACACGGTCGGCGAGGTCGATCATCGCGGGGCGGTGCGCCACGATGACGGCCGTACGGTCCCGGGCGAGGTCAGCGGTCGCCGCCACCACGGCGGCCTCGCTCCGCCCGTCCAGGCGGGCCGTGGGCTCGTCGAGCAGCAGCACCGAGGCGTCAGGACGGCAGAAGGCCCGCGCCAGCGCGATCCGCTGCCGCTGGCCCGCCGAGAAGTCGGCCCCGCGCTCGCCGACCACGGTGTCGAACCCCTGCGGCAGGTCGGCCACGAAGCCGGCGTGCGCGGCCGCCGCGGCCCTGCGTACCTCTTCGAGGGAGGCCGACGGCGCGCCGAGCCGGATGTTGCCGGCCACGGTGGTGGCGAACAGGTGCGGCCGCTGCGCCACGAACGCCAGCCGCGCCCGCCAGCTCGCCAGGTCGAGCTCGCGCAGGTCCGTGCCGTCGACGAGCACCCGCCCCTCGGACGGATGGACGAAGCCGAGGATGAGGTGGAGCAGCGTGCTCTTGCCCCCGCCGCTCTCGCCGACCAGGGCGACCCGCTCGCACGGGCCGATGGTGAGGGAGACGTCGTCGAGCGCGGCGCCGTCCCGGCCCGGGTAGCGGACGGTCACGTTCTCCAGCCGGATCTCCGGCGCGCCCGCCGCCGCTGGAAGAGACCCGGACTCGGGCGTGCCCGTCTCCGGGGACGCTGCCGGGCGGTGGACGGGGTCGCCGGAGGCGGAACGGTCGAGCACGGCGAAGGCCGCGTCGGCGGCGGCCACACCTTCCATGGACGCGTGGAAGCGCGTCCCCATCGCCCGCAGCGGCAGGTACGCCTCCGGCGCCAGCAGCAGCACCAGCAGCGCCGTCGTCAGGTCCAGCGACCCGCCCAGCAGCCGCAGCCCGATCGGCACCGCGACCAGCGCCAGCGACAGCGACGCGCACAGCTCCAGGACCAGCGACGACAGGAACGCCACCCGCAACGTCCGCATGGTGGCGCTCCGGTGGGTGTCGGCGACCTGCCGGATGACGCCCGCCTGGTAGCGGGCCCGGCCGAACGCCCGCAGGGTGGGCAGCCCGCGCACCACGTCGAGGAAGTGGCCGCCGAGCCGCGACAACGCGAGGTACTGGCGCTCGGTGACCGCCTTGGTCGTCATGCCCACCAGCGCCCCGAAGATGGGGATCAGCGGCAGCGTGACCAGCACGATGACCGCGCTGGCGAGGTCGGCGGCGAACAGCCGGACGAGCACGGCCACGGGCACCACCGCGGCGACCGCGATGGCGGGCAGGTAGCCGGTCAGGTAGGCGTCGAGCCCGTCGAGGCCGCGCCCGGCGAGCGTGACCAGCTCGCCGGAGCGGTGCGCGGCGAGCCTGCCCGGCCCCAGGTCGCGCAGGCGCGCGAGCAGCCGGTGGCGCAGCGCCGACTTCACGCCGGTCGCGGTGCGCCCGGCGAAGACGCCCTGCGACCAGGCCAGCAGCGCGCGTACGCACACCACCGCCGCCAGGACGGCCAGCGCGGCGGCCGTGAACCTGCCGGACAGCACCCCGGCGAGCAGTTCGGCCTGCACCAGCACGAGCAGCCCCGCCAGCACGGCCGCGGCCATGGTGACGGCGAGATGGCGGCGGACCGAGTGCTCGGCCCGCATGAGCCGCAGGAGATCCTTGTGCACGTGCCCTCAGAAGAACGATGGGAACCGGAAGGCGTCCTTACCCGGACGGAAAGTCCGCCATACCCATATTTGCGCGCCGAGCATGATGGGTGCGAACGGCAGCACCATGAGACTGAGCACATTCAGGGTGGCGGGGGGCGCGCTGTGCCCCAGCAGGTACGGCATCGCGCCCGCCAGCACCCCCAGCGCGGGGATCGCGGCGACCAGTCCCGTTCCCAGCAGGGCCCGTCCCGACCGCGTGCCGCCGAACTCGCCCGGCGTGCGCCAGGCGAGGAACGTCCATCCGTGCAGGGCGAACAGCAGCGTCATCACCACGCCCAGCAGCACACCGAGGGGGTGGACGGGCGGCGAGGCGAACCCGGTGGCCGCCGCGTACAGCGCCATTCCCCAGCCGAACGAGAGCCCCAAGGACCCGAACGCGATCGCCGCGTCCCAGAAGCCCCGCCACGCGGAGCCGTCGAGCCTGCGCCGGAACCACAGCCCGGCGTCACGCACGATCCAGCTCAGCAGCATGGCCACGACCAGCGGGTACAGCCCGAACAGCACCTCGCCTTCCAGAAGTGGGTAGACCCCGAACAGGGTCCCGGCGACGGCGACCAGCCACACCTCGTTGGCCAGCACGTACGGGGCCACGGCGGCCACCATGCGGTCCCGGGTCTCCCGCGTCCTGCCGAGGACCGGCAGCAGCAGCCCCACGCCCAGGTCGAACCCTTCGAGGGCGAAATAGCCGGCCAGCAGCACCGTGAAGAAGACGAACCAGATCACTTCCATGGGTCACGCACTCCTCAGTAGCTCAGCGCGGGGGATCGCGGCTCGTCCGCCGCGGCGGCGCCCAGGGCGGGTTCGCGCGGTCCCCGCCTGACGATTCGGGCGATGAGGACGTAGTCGACGACGGCCAGCAGCCCCAGCACGGCGGTGAAGGCGATGAGCGAGGCCGTGACCATGCCCGAGGTCAGGCCGGGCGACATGGCGTCGGCCACGGTGAGCCGCTCCCAGATCATCCAGGGCTGACGCCCGACCTCCCTGGCCGCCCAGCCCAGGATCGACACGATGAACGGCAGCGGCGTCATCAGCATCAGGATCGGGTGGGTCCAGCGCCACTTGTGCAGCACGCCGGCCATCGGCAACATCCCGAGGAGCACGACCAGCGCGAGCAGATGCCCGCCCTCCATCATGAGAGCGAGCGGCAGCGCGGCGCCCACGTTGCCGTCGAACTTGCCCTCAGCGACCCCGCCGAACTGCGCGTAGCCGAAGCCCAGCGTCACGAGGATCCCGATGGCCGCGGTGTACACGCCCATGCGCATCGACCGGGTGAAGAACTCCAGCTCCCTGGTACGGCGCCGCAGCTGGTACGCGCTCGCGCCCACCAGCACCATGCCCCCGGTGAACAGCCCGGCGCCGAGCACGTGCGGGAAGGCGAAGATCAGCGCCTTGTTGGTGAGCAGGGCGCCGAAGTCGGTCAGCACCATCCGGCCGCCGCTCACCACGGAGCCCGCCGGGTTCTGCAGGAAGGAGTTGGCCACCATGATGAAGAAAGCGCTCGCGTACGCCGTCAGCGTGACGAGCCAGATGCACGCCACGTGCGCCCATGTGGGCAGCCGGCCCCACCCGAAGATCCACAGCCCCAGGAACGTGGATTCCAGGAAGAACGCCACGAGGGTCTCCATGGCCAGCGGCGCGCCGAACACGTCGCCCGCGTAGTGGGCCAGCCCGCTCCACGCGAGCCCGAACTGGAACTCCATCACCAGCCCGGTCACAATGCCCAGCGCGTAGTTGACGACATAGATCTGCCCCCAGAAGCGCGTCATTCCCTCGTGCACCGGCCTGCCGGAGATCGCCCATCGCGTGTGCATGATCGCCACAAGTGGCGCCAGTCCCAGCGTGAGCACGACGAACAGGAAGTGCAGGCTGCCCGTCACCGCGAACTGCGTGCGGGCCAGGTCGAGTACATCCATCACGACTCCGTTGTTGTGCCTGTCTACTCTAGACAGCCTACATATAGACAGCCTACAGGTAGGCTGTCTATATGCGAGACGGATGTCTAGGATCGGAACCATGAACCCGGACGCGCTACGCGGACACATGGACGCGCTGCTGCTCTCCGTGCTGGAGCGGGAGCCGCTGCACGGCTACGCCATCATCGAGGCGCTGCAGGAACGCAGCGGAGGCGCGCTCAACGTGCCGACCGGCACCGTCTATCCCGCGCTGCGCAGGCTGGAGCGCATCGGCTACCTCGCCAGCGAGTGGGCGACCGTCGGCGGCCGCAAACGCCGCACCTACCGGCTCACCGGCGCGGGCAGGAAGCAGCTCGAGGGCGAGCGCTCGGCCTGGCGGGAGTTCACGAACGTGATCGGCAGCGTCCTGCGCGCGAACGCCGTCGCGCCAGGGTGAGAGAGGGCGCCCGTCAGGCGGGCGCCCGCGAGGCGCGGGTGATGCGCATGCACCGGGCGGCACAATAGATCTGCATCCCCCACACGGCCCAGGTCACCAGGTTGGCGAGCATGGCGGGCAGGGCGTCGAGGCTGTTGGGGTCTTTCGTGCCGTAGGAGAGCACCAGCCCCAGGCCGCCGGTGATCGGCAGCGACGCCCACACGATCCACCCCAGTGACCGCGTCACGAGCCGGGGCCGGTGGATCCACCGGGCGCCCCTGCTCAGCGCGAGGAGCGCGATCCCGCCGTACGCGCCCGTGGCCAGCTGGACGCCGTCGAGCAGCTGCGAGGCCGTGTGGTACCACTCCGGCTGGTACGCCCAGGTGTCGTCGCTGGGTGGGTAGACGCGCCACAGCAGAGACCACATGAGCACCGTGATCGGCAGGCCGGTGAACAGCAGGACGCCGAGCCGCCGGCCGGCGGAGGCGGTCAGCTCGGCCTGGTAGCCGGGAGCGATCCTGGCGATCTCCCCGAACTCGGCCACCGCGATCCGCTCCGCCTCGGCCCGGTCCAGGCCCTCCGACTCCAGCGCGTCGGCCGTGTCGGTCAGGCTGTCGCGCGCTTCGACGACCAGGTCCCGCTTCGGGCCGTGCGGGCCGGCCAGGGCGCGGTCGAGATCGGCCACGTAGTCGTCGATACGCATGAGGTCAAGTCTAGGGAGTGTGAACCCGGAGGCCCATCCGGGATTTCCCCGATGTTGCGCGGGTGGGCTTGATATGTAGGAAAAATCCTACGTATAGTGTCCGACATGATGATCTCTCTCGTCCACACGGTCACCGTGCCCGTCGCCGACCCGGACGGCAACGGCTTCGTGGCCGTCCAGGCATGACGCCCGACCACGTGTTCACCGCGCTGGCCAGCCCGGCCAGGCGCGAGCTGCTCCGCCTGCTGCGCGACGAGGGTGCGCAGCCCGCGGGCCGGCTGGCCGAGCGGTTCGACATGAGCAGGCCCAGCGTGTCGGAGCACCTGCGGGTGCTCAGGGACGCGGGGCTGGTGTCGGAGACGCGCAAGGGGCGCGAGCGGCACTACCGGCTGGAGGCGGCGCCGCTCATGGAGATCCGCGACTGGCTCAGCCCGTACGAACGGTTCTGGCGGGAGAGGCTCGCCACCCTCACGACCGTGCTCAACGAGATGGAGGACGACGATGCCCCACGACACGACGGCTGACGACCTGCGCGCGATCAGGGTCGACCAGTTCATCGCGCACCCGCCCGCGAAGGTGTGGCGGGCGCTGACCGAGCCCGAGCTGGTCGCCCGCTGGCTCATGCCCAACGACTTCAAGCCGCAGGTCGGGCATCGGTTCACGTTCACCACGGAACCCAAGAAGCAGGTGGGCTTCGACGGCGTCGTCCACTGCGAGGTGCTGGAGATCCAGCGGGAGCGGCTGCTGAAGATCAGCTGGAGCGACGGCAAGCTCGCCGACTGGACGGTCACCTGGCGGCTCGTGCCCGAGGGCAGGGGCACGCGGCTGTTCCTCGACCATGAGGGCTTCGAGCCGGACGACGAGCTGCAGCAGCTGTCGCGCCGGATCATGGGCGGCGGCTGGCGCAACGCCGTCTTCCGGGCCATCGCCGCCGTCGTGGACGGGCTCTGAGGGGCCGCGCCCTACGACCACCAGCGGTGGCCGGCCAGGCGGCGCATCTCCACGGCGGCGGAGGCGAAGTCGGCGGAGGTGACGTGGTCGCCCTGGGACAGCCCGGCGTAGAGGGCGGCCAGGTGGGCCGGCGTCGCGGCGGGATCCTCCGGCTCCGCGCGCATGGTGTGTTCGTCGGCCAGCGCGTGGCGGCGGGAGAACCAGCGCACCATCGGCCGGCGCAGGCTCACCCGCACGCCGCGCGAGGTGAGCGCGAACACGCAGTCCTTGACCCGCACCCCCGAGGGATGGGCCAGACCGGCGAACCGGCACGCCGACAGGTCCAGCCCCGACAGCGCCAGGTCGCCGGCGTCCACACGGCGCAGCGAGGTCAGCGTGGACCTGCCCTTGCCCGTCACGACAGCGGGGCCGCGCAGCACCGCGCCCTCCAGGTCGGCCTGCGAGTCGGTCAGCCGCAGCGTCGTCGGGCCCGACACCGACACTCCGCGCAGGTCCACGCCGCAGCGGGCGACGACCACGTCGAGCAGGCCGTCCGCGCGGGCCCTGGCCGCCGAGAGCCGGCCGGTGGCCGACAGGTACGCGTCCGCCGCGAAGTGGGCGGCGTCGAACCCGGCGTTCCCCATGACCTTGCGGAACGAGAGCGTGCGGCCGAAGCGCGTCCCCCTGAAGGCGGCCCCGCCGCCGAGCCGGGCGCCGTCGAAGGCGGCGTACCCGTCGAACCTGGCCCGCTCGCACGACAGCCCGTGACCGAACACGGCCTGGCTGAACAGCGCGTCGCGGGACATCAGCGACCGGTCGAGCGAGACGTGCCCGCGCACGGTGACGCCGTGGAAGGAGAGCTCGCGGGTGAACCTGGCGCCGGCCAGCGACACGTTGCCCTCGAACCGGGCGCCGAAGAACGAGGCCAGCCGGTCGAACCTGGCCTCGTCGAGCGACACGTCGCCCGCGAACGTCACGCCCGGCAGCCGGACGTCGCCGGTGAACCGGGCGCGGTCGAAGCGTGCCCGGCCCGGCCTGCCGCCGGCGGCCTCCATGACCTGGGCCAGCAGGTCGCCGCTGACGGTCGTGCCGCGCAGGTCGAGCAGGCGGCCGGGGCGCAGCTCGCCCAGTGCTTCGGACAGGCGCTCAGGGGAGAGGTGGGCGAGGCAGTGGCCGGCCGGAGGGACGGCGACCCCGGTGCAGCTGACGGAATGCGCGCAGGTGACCCAGTCCATGACGTCGTCATACCCGCGACGGCGCATGTCAAGGTTCGATGATTTAACATTCTATCCACTTTTATGTGGAAAAATGCGGACCAATTTACCTCTATTATGCCGGGCACGCGCGCATTATCCCGTGCATCCCTGACCGTCCTGATCGTGGCGGCCATGCGCGCGACCCTCCTCGCCGCGCCGGTCACCACTGGCTCCACGTCGGCCTCGGAAACTCCGACGACTTCGCCACCGAAGCCATCGCCGCCATCACCCGCATCACCAACGGCAACTTCGCCTCACCACCCGCCTGGTCGACCAGATCGAACGAGTCCTGGAAATCAACCAGCTGAGCACCGTCACCAAAGTCGTCGTCGGAATCATGTGAGGCCACCAACCTTCAACAGCCGAGATCCACCAGCTACAACACCGCGTTGGGCGGCCTCCGGGCAGAGTGGGCCGCCCAACGGCGTTATCAACGAACTTTCCGGCACAACTTCGCTCGGCCCGCGAACGCCAAGTCCGCCGGGTAACTCACGCCATCAAAGTCACAGCCGGACATCAGTCGATCAGTGGTAGCACGATCGCCGACGGGTGGTCGCGGTCGTGGAGGATCTCCTGATCCGCCGCTCGCGTGATGGTCGCGGTGGCGACCGGCTCACCGGTGCCCAGGTTCCGGGTGAAACGGGGGTGTGCGCCGCTGGATACCTGCAGCCTGATCCGGTGGCCGCGGGCGAAGCTGTAAGCGGTGCCCATCAGGCTGATCCTCAGACGGCGGACGCCGTCGGCAGCGAGCGCGGGAGAGCCGGGGTGCAGGCGAAGGAGCCCGTCGCAGATGTTGGTCGAGCGGCCGTTGGGGGCGACGTCGCACAAGCGGGCGAAGAAGTCGGTGTGCTCCAGGCTGGAGCGGACGAAGAGATCAGCCTCGACCCACCCGATGATCTTCAGGTCGTGCTCTAGGACCTCGGTGGTGAAGGTGAGAACGTCGGGGCGGGCTTCGAGCGTGCGGTTGTCCTTCGGCCCGCAGCGCCAAGGGAGATTGGGGAAAGCGCCGCCCACATTGGGCGTGGGGTCGGCGGGATCGTATCGGTAGTGGGAGGGGCTGGAAGCGACGGAGTCATCCGGGTCGGGGGTGAGGTAGCCGCCCTGGCGGAGGTACCAGGGGGTGGGCAGGGAGTCCGGCGGTGGCCAGTCAGTCAGATCGGCCCAGTGGTTGGCACCCATGATGTACACCCGCACCGGCGTGTCGGGGAGCGGGACGCCGGATCCCCGCCCGTGGGCCGCGAGCCAGGGGAACTGCTCCCGTGACGCAGCCCCGTTCTGTCCTGAGGAGTGGCCGCCTGGGCCGACCAGCAGGCGGACCGGCCGGCCGGCGCGACGGAGCGCCACGTAGTCGGTGAGGGTCGTGCTGACGAAGAAGTCGTACCAGCCCGTGGACAGATGAGTTGGGGGCAGGTTGTCCGCACAGTCGCGGAAATCGACCTCCTTGGTGTAGCCGTCGTGCCCGTCGCTGGACACCCAGCGCTGGTAGTAGTGCACCTGCTTTCCCAGGGCGATCCGGTCGGACGTGCCCATCGGCAGGTGGTCTTCGGCCGTACGCAGTGGCCGGGGGCGGATGAGGGCCCGCAGCGACTCGGACGCCGACGTGCCCGCCCTGGTGACCGGAGCGATGGCATAGATCCAGTACAGGGCGTTGCCGATGGAGAAGGCCCCGTTGGGATGTGTCCAGCCGCTCGCCCAGTCCGATGGGGCGACGCCGATGACGGCGGCTTTCCACTCTGGGATGCGGGAGCGGGCCAGCGCCCACTGCACGTAACCGACGTAGCTCTGGCCGTAGGTGGCGAAGGCGCCGGGGAACCATGGCTGCTGCCGCAGCCATTCGATGGTGGCCAGCCCGTCGGCCGCCTCGGCGGCGCCCGGCTCGAAATCTCCTCCCGAGTCGAACGTTCCCCGCGTGCTCTGCACCACCACCTGGTAGCCGCGCTCGGCGATCGCGCGTGCGATCGTGCCCCAGCCCTGGACGGCGCGGCTTCGGCCGTACGGCGTGCGGATGAGTACGAGCATCGCCCGGGGGGCACCTCGAGGGTAGTAGCGGTCCGCCGCCAGCTCCACACCGTCGCGCATCGCCACGCGCAGGCCTTTGTCGACCGCGATGTCCGTGGACGTGGCCGGCGGTAGGCCCATGATCAGGGCCAGCAGCCGGGTAGCAAGGCTCATCTGCGTATCCTTAGGAGTGTCCGCGGAAGCTGTCAGTGATCGGCCGAGGGCCGGGAGTTCTTCTCCTTGTCCCACTGGTCGAGCAGCCTGGGAAACTCCCGCGCCATGAACGCGTACCTGTCCCGCATCAGCTCCAGCCGGGCCCGGGCAACGAGGTGGTGGCCGACCGCGCTGATGCCTTGCCCGGCCATCTCGGTGAAGGCCGTGAACTCCGCCATCTTCGCGCGGAACGCGCGCCCGAAGACGTCGTCGGCCAGCCGATGGTGATCCCGGCGCCCCCGCACGGGCCGGTAGCGCTCGGCGAACCCGCTCTGCTCGAGTTGGCGCAGGGCCACGCTCATACTGCTCTTGGCCACCCCCAGTCGTTCGCACAGGCTCGGAGCGTCGGCGGCTTGGCCCGTGTCGGCCGGCAGGCATCCGATGATCCTGCCGGACGTACGGCTGAGCCCCAGCCGCCCGAAGTACGGGCCCGCGTTCTCGATGAACTCTTCGGTACTCGCCATAACGTCATCCTAATTGTTCGGAATGTTCCGAACAATTAGGATGATCGCATATTGCGCATGGTGCCCCTCGGCCGGTTCGGGCACCGGGCTGAGGACCCGGCCTTCAGCCACATCTGGGACCGGGCGGGCAAGGAGATCGAGCGGGTCATGCTGCCCCTCACGTTCGTGGGCGGCGACTTCAACACCCATAGGCGGGACCTGCTCGGCCTGCCTCTCGAGCCGGTTCACTCGACGGGGCGCGACGCCGTGCTGCACAGTGAAGGGGCGCGTGCGGTGACGCTGAAGACCGTCGAGACCGTCTCCGACCACCCCGCCCTGGTGGTGGAGTTCGCTCTGGCGTAGAGCCGGAATCACCGGGCAGGGTAATGAGTTCTAACCGTCACAGACGTACCGACGAACGAGGAGCCTTTTGTGGCGACCATCGAAGTGACCGAGAAGACCTTCAACGACATCGCCGACAAGGGGATCGTCCTGCTCGATTTCTGGGCCGAGTGGTGCCCTCCGTGCAAGAAGTTCGGACCGATCTTCGAACAGGCGTCGGAGAAGCACGACGACATCACGTTCGGGAAGATCGACACTGACGCGGAGCAGGGGCTCGCGCAGGGGTTCGACATCACCTCGATCCCCACGCTGATGGCCATCCGCGACGGCATCGTGGTCTTCGCCCAGGCGGGCGCCATCCCGGCTCCCGCGCTGGAAGACCTGATCAGGCAGGTTCGGGCGCTCGACATGGACGCCATCAGGGCGGAGCTCAACGAAGAACTGAAGAACGCCCAGAAGAACTGACCCTGGCGAGCCCCGCCGATATCGGCGGGGCTCTCGCGCGCCGGCCGCCTAGGGCTTGCGGCCGACTCCGACGTACCCGAAGGTGATGCCCTTGCCCGGGTCGCCCGGGTCGTCCGTGCGCCAGTCGTACGGGTGCACCAGCCCGGGCTCGGCCAGCTCATAACCGTCGAAGAAGCGCAGGATGTCCTCGCGGGTGCGCAGGTTGAGCGCGGCCGTGGCCCTGCGGTAGACCTCCAGGGCCTGCGGGGTGACGTCGGGCGTGGGGTCCACGGCGTGGCTGATGACCAGGTGACTGCCGGGCGCGCTCGCGTCCCGCAGTTTCGCCACCACCTCGTGGGCGAGCTCGTCGGGGACGAAGTGCAGCACGGTCAGCATCAGGAACGCCACCGGCCGGTCGAAGTCGACCAGGCCGTCCAGGCTGTCCAGCAGCGCCTCCGGCTGGCGTACGTCGGCCTGGAGGAAGTCCACGTCGTCGCGGCGGGCCAGCAGCGCCCTGCCGTGCACGCACACCACGGCGTCGTAGTCGACGTACACGACGCGCGCCTCCGGGGCGATCTCGTGCGTGTTGCCCTGGGTCGGCAGGCCGGCTCCGAGGTCCACGATCTGCCGCGCCCCCTCGTCCACGAGATGGCGTACGGCGCGGCGCAGGAACGCCCGGTTCGAGCGGGCGGCCTCCTTGGTATGGGGGAAGTTCTTGAGGATCTGCTCCGCCGCTGCACGGTCGGCCGCGAAATTGTCCTTGCCGTCGAGAAAGTAGTCATACATTCGCGCGACGTTAGGGACGTTGGGGTCGACCCCCTCGGGGGCATCATCCACGTTTTTCTCCCGAAATTTCGCCCTGTTTGCGGCGATCATAGCGGGGTAAACGCCCGAAATCTCCGGAAAACGGGATGACAGAGAGCGTTATTGAGACGTAAGTCACGTTCTGTGACTGGCATGCCCGGCACGGTGGCAGGCGAAAGCCCGGCCGCCCCCACGAGGGGACGGCCGGGCCGTTCGTGTCCGGTGCGGAAAGAGGGCCGCCGGACGCGTGGTCAGGGGTCAGCCGCGGTAGAGCTCGGCCACCTCGAAGGCGAGGTCGAGCGACTGGCTGCGGTTGAGCCGCGGGTCGCAGGCCGTTTCGTAGCGCGTGGCGAGGTCGGTCTCGCCGATCTCGTGGCCCCCGCCCACGCATTCGGTCACGTCGTCGCCCGTGAACTCGATGTGGATGCCGCCGGGATGCGTGCCGAGCGACCTGTGCACCTCGAAGAAGCCGGCCACCTCGTCGAGCACGTCGTCGACCCGCCGCGTCTTGTGGCCGCTCGGCGCCTCGAAGGTGTTGCCGTGCATCGGGTCGCAGATCCAGGCCACCCGGGCTCCCGTCGCGCTGACCTCCTTGACCAGCGCGGGAAGGGACTCGCGGATCTTGGAGGCGCCCATCCGGGTGATGAACGTGAGCCGTCCCGCCTCGTTGCCGGGATTGAGCTTCTCGACGAGCGAGACGGCCTCCTCGGGCGTGGTCGTGGGGCCGAGCTTGACGCCGATCGGGTTGCGGATGCGCGAGAAGAAGTCGACGTGCGCGCCGTCGAGCTGGCGGGTGCGCTCGCCGATCCAGACCATGTGCGCCGACACGTCGTAGGGCAGCCCGGTGCGGGAGTCGATGCGGGTGAGCGCCCGGTCGTAGTCGAGGATGAGCGCCTCGTGCGAGGAGTAGAACTCCACCGTGTGGAACTCCTCGGGATCGGCCCCGCAGGCCCGCATGAACGCCAGCGCCTGGTCGATCTCCCTGGCCAGCTTCTCATAGCGGCGCCCGGCCGGTGACTCGGCGACGAAGTCCTGGTTCCAGGCGTGCACCTGGCGCAGGTCGGCGTAGCCGCCCTTGGTGAACGCGCGCGCGAGATTGAGCGTCACGGCCGAGGAGTGGTAGGCCTTGAGCAGCCGCCACGGGTCGGGCCTGCGGGCCTCGGGGGTGAACTCGACGCCGTTGACCATGTCGCCACGGTAGGCGGGCAGCTCCACGCCGTCGCGGACCTCGGTGCCCTTGGAGCGGGGCTTGGCGAACTGCCCGGCGACCCGGCCGATCTTCACGACCGGCACCTTGCCCGCGTAGGTCAGCACGATCGCCATCTGCAGCAGCGTCTTGAGTTTGTTGCGCACGTTGTCGGCGGTGGCGCCGGCGAAGGTCTCGGCGCAGTCGCCGCCCTGCAGGACGAAGGCCTCGCCACGGGCCACGGCGGCCAGCTGGTCCTTCAGCTGGTCGCACTCGCCCGCGAAGACGAGTGGGGGCAGGCCGCCGAGCTCGGCGACGACCTTGTCGAGCTCACCGGGGTCGGGCCAGTCGGGCTGCTGCGCCGCGGGGAGGGCTCGCCAGGAATCGAGATCCACGAGATTGCTGCTCACGAGATACGAGGGTATTCCACTGCGTCGGCCCCACCGACCCCATTGTCCACGTTGTGAGAAGGCAGTTATCCGGATATGGGCTCACAGCGGCGGGCTTTCCCTGACGTACACGTGCTCGGGACGCACCCCGAGCCCGATGAAACGCGGGATCATCCGGTTGACCAGCGGGACCTTCGTCAGGTCCGTGGGCAGCCCCGACGGGTCGAACCGGCGCGACAGGGCCGGGCGGATCACCAGGTTCTGGACCAGCCTCTGGGCCGCCTGCGTGACCCTGGTCGGCGCCATCCGCCTCCTCTGCACCAGGTGCAGCGTCGGCTCGGGGATGGGCGCGCCGGACCTGAGCGAGCCGGCCAGCAGGTTGGCGGCGGCGACCGCGTCCTGGACGGCCAGGTTGATGCCCACCCCGAACACCGGCGACATGGCGTGCGCGGCGTCCCCGATGCACAGCAGCCCGGGCCGGTGCCAGCGGCGCAGCCGGTTGAGCTTGACCGTGAGCACGCTCACGTCGTCGTAGCCGCCGATCCCGCCGGTCCGGTCGGCCAGCCACGGCAGCAGCCTGGCCACCGGCTCGCGCAGCGCGTCGATGCCACCGCTCACGAGCGCGGAGTATCCGCCCTTGGGAATCAGGTACGCCAGCTGCCAGTAGGTCTCCCGGTTGATCGCGACCATCATGTTGCCGCTCGAGATCCGCAGGAACGTGTCGTCACGATCCCCGTCGTTCCTGGGCAGCGCGAACCACACCACGTCCATGGGCGCCTTGAGATCCCCGGGCACGAGCCCGGCCCGCTCGCGCAGCGTCGAGGAACGCCCGTCGGCGGCCACGGTCAGGGCGGCCCTGATCTCGTGCTCACCGGACGCGTCCCGATAGCGGAGCCCGCGCACGGCGTCGCCCTCGCGGACCAGGTCGTACGCCTCGGCGTTCATCAGCAGCCGGAAGTTCGGATATCTGCCGGCCGCCGACGTGACGAGGTTGAGGAACTCCCACTGCGGGACGAACGCGATGTACCCGTACTTGCCCGGCAGACCGCGCAGGCTCGCCAGCCTGATCTCGCCGGTGTCGGTGACGATGCCGACCTCGTACGCCTTCCTGTGCGGGAGCCGCAGGAACTCCCGCGCCAGCCCCAGCTCGTCGAGCACCTGCAGGGTCGACGGGTGGATGGTGTCGCCCCTGAAGTCGCGCAGGAAGTCGCCGTGCTTCTCCAGCAGCGTCACCTCGACGCCCGCCCTGGCCAGCACCAGCGCGAGGACCGCGCCCGCCGGCCCGCCGCCCGCTATCACGCATCCCATGAGTCATCACCCGGTGAAGCGAAAGAGCCGGGGCCGTGGGCATCCGACATGCCCCAGCAGCCGAAGTACATGCGTGAGCCGCCTCTCTCACAGGGGAGTGGACATTGACTTCCTTCCCACGCCTGCAGGCGGGACATTCCCGGCCCGGGATCTCCAGCGAAGGAGGAACCGATGGACGACGACCTCCACGCCCTGTCCGGCGCCTACGCCGTGCACGCGCTGCCGTACGCCGAGGAGGTTCTGTTCGAGGACCACCTGCGCGCGTGCCCCGGATGCGCGGCCGAGGTGCGGCAGCTGCGTGAAACGGCCGCCTGGCTGGCGGAGGCGGCGGCCGAACCCCCACCCGCCACCCTGCGCACCCGCCTGCTGACCGCCGCCCGCCGCCGCACCGGCCTGCCGGAGGGCCGTCGTGCCGCGCCGCTGGAGGATCGTCGCACCGGGCCGCGTGAGCGCCGCCGTACCGGTTCGCGGGAGGGTCCTCATACCGGTCCGCCGGGCGGGTCGCGGCGCTCGAAGGTGGTGACGGGACTGGCGGCGGTGTCCGCTGCGGCCGCGGCGGCGCTCGGGGCGGTGGCCGTCGACGCCCGCCGCGACCTCGGCGACCTGACCGCCAGGACAGGGGAGGTCGCCGCCGTGCTGGCCGCGCCCGACGTCCGGACGGTGCGCCTGCCGGTCTCCACCGGCGGCACCGGCACGGTGGTGGTCTCCCGCTCCGCGGGACGGATGGTGTTCACCTCGTCGGGGCTGCGGGACCTGCCCGACTCCCACGACTACGAGCTGTGGCTGACGGGACCGGAAGGCGCACGCCCCGCCGGGCTGCTCGACCGGGCGGCCGGCGGGGTGACCGTGCCCGTGGTGGCCCTGCTGGAGGGCGGGCGGCGGGTGGCGCTCACCGTCGAGCCCGCGGGCGGCTCCGAGAAGCCCACCACGCGCCCCATCATGGTGGCCCGCCTGCCCAACGCCTGAACGTGCCCGCCGCAGACCCGCTGCCCACGCCCCCGGCCCGCCCGCGCGCCCGATGGCGTCCCACGCCGAGCCGCGCGCCCAACGGCATCTCATGCCGCCCGCGCGTCCGGTGGCGCGCCACCGGACGCGCGGGCGGGCCGGGCGTTGGCGTCAGCCGCGGGAGAGGCGGTGCAGGACGACGTCCAGGGCGGACAGCGAGCGGTCGCGGACCCTGGCGTACTCCTCCTCCGGATATTGCCGGGGCCCGTTCTCGACCAGCAGGATCAGGTAGAGGTAGGCGCGGTAGAGGTCGAGCCGGGTCAGCGCCGAGGGGGTGAGCTCCAGCGGCGTCACCTCGCGGTATCCGGCCAGCAGCGGATCGTCCTCGCGCAGCTCCCCGAAGATCGTCGGGGTGACGAACTCGGCGATCGGGTCGCCCCAGAAGGCTCGCTCGTGGTCGATGATGGCCTGGATCCTGGGCGGGCCGCTCAGGTCGAGGAAGACGTTGCCCGCCCACACGTCGAAGTGCACCAGCCGGGGTGTCGTCACCTCGCCGAGCACCGGCGAGGCGGCCTCGAACACGCCCATGAGCTCGGCCGCCGGGCGCGGCAGCGGGGTGGGATAACGTTCGGTGTCGCCGAGCAGCGCGGCCACCATCGCCAGGAACGCCTCGCGCCACGTGGCCCCCACGATGCCGGCGTGCGGGTAGCCGAACACCTCGCCCGTCACCGTGTTGAACCTGGCCAGGTGGCGGCCCAGCTCCCTGCGCAGGGCGTCTTCGCCGTCGGGCTTGACGTCGTTCCACGACACGCCGTCGAGGGCGCTCAGCATCAGGTAGTCGCCGCCGAGCACCGGGTCGTCGAAGCCGGCCCGCAGCAGCGACGGCACCGGGACGCCCGCCTTGAGGGCGTGCTCGTAGGCGGCGGCCTCCATGCGCAGCAGGTTGCGTTCGTAGCTGAGCTGGTCGAGCTCGGGCGGCGGCGACAGCTTGAGCACCACCTCGCGGCCGTCGTCGAGCGCGAGCCGCCAGACCGCGTTGGCGAAGCCGTCGGTCAGCTCGGTCGCGGACGCGACGCCCGCGCCCAGCGCGCGCCGGGCCAGCGCGTCGAGCTCGGCCGCGGATAACCGGCGCTTCGTCCTGCTGTCCACGGGAACCCCCTTCCCCTCAGGCGGACTCCCTGCGTACCAGGTGCGTGTCGAGGATCACGACGGGCTGGCGCAGTTCCTCGCCGTTGATGCGGGCGACGAGCAGCCGGGCCATCTGCCGGCCCATGGCCTCGGTCGGCTGGTGGACGGTGGTCAGCGGCGGGTCGGCGCTGAGCGCGGCCTTGGAGTCGTCGAACCCGATCACGGCCACGTCGCCGGGGATCGCCTTGCCCGCGGCCTTGAGCACGCGCATCGCGCCCAGCGCCATCGGGTCGGACGCGGCGAAGACCGCGTCGAGCTCGGGATGCGTCCGCAGCAGCTCGGCCATCGCGACGGCCCCGCTCTGCTCGGAGAAGTCGCCATAGGACACCAGCTCCGGCAGGCCCGAGGGCAGCAGCGCGTCGCGGTAGCCGGAGAGCCGGTCGACGCCCACGCCCATGTCCTGCGGGCCGGCGATCGTGGCGATCGCGCGACGGCCGAGGCTCAGCAGGTGTTTGACCGCCTGCCGGGCCCCGGCCCTGTTGTCCATGTCGACGTAGCTGTAGGGGTCGAGGCCGACGGGCCGGCCACCGAGCACGGTGGGCACGCCCATCGCCTCCAGCCGGCCCGGCAGCGGATCGGCGCCGTGCAGCGACAGGAGCAGCACGCCGTCGACGTGCTGCCCCGTCAGGTAGTTTTCGAGCCGCTCGTGTTCCTCCGGCGACCTGGCCATGGCCAGGATCAGCTGCAGGCCGGTCTCGGCCAGCGCCGAGCCGATGCCGCGGATGGTGCCCGCGAAATACGGCTCGTCGAAGACGCGCAACTGCGACTCGGACACCACCAGGGCCACGGTGTCCGTACGGCGCGTCACCAGCGCCCGCGCCGCGCGGTTGGGCACGTAGCCCAGCTCGCGGATGGCCAGCTCAACGGCCTCGCGGGCTTTGGCGCTGACGTTCGGCGAGCCGTTGATGACTCTCGACACCGTGCCCCGGCCAACCCCGGCCCGAGCAGCGACTGCCTCAAGAGTCGGTCGGTTCATGTCGCCTATTGTGCCGGATGATCTCCGAGTACCAGAGCGCGCTGTCCTTGGGCAGCCGTTCCATGGTCTCGTAGTCCACCCGAACCAGGCCGAACCGCTTGCCGTACCCCCAGGCCCACTCGAAGTTGTCCATGAGCGACCAGGCGAAATAGCCCTCCAGGGGCACGCCGGCGTCGATGGCCTGCTTGCAGGCGCCGAGGTGCGCCTCGACGTACGCCCGCCGCTCATGGTCGTGCACGCGGCCGTTGTCGAGCACGTCGTCGAAGGCGGCGCCGTTCTCAGCGATCACCATCGGGATGGCGGGGTAGTCGCGTGCCACCCTGGTGAGCACCTCGACCAGGCCCGACTCGTCGATCTCCCAGCCCATCGCCGTCACCGGACGGCCGCCGTTGACGAACGACACGTGCTCGCTGCCGACCCACGGCGACCCCGTGTCCGTGGGGGCCGCGGCCGCCGACTGGGCGCCGCCGGGCGCTCCCGAGACCGTGAAGCGGCTGTAGTAGTTGATGAGCAGCACGTCGATGGGCGCGTTGATGATCTTCATGTCGCCGTCCTGGACGCAGTCCATCTCGACGGGCAGGTCGGCCAGCACGTCCTCCGGATAGCTGCCCAGCAGCATGGCGTCCAGGAAGAACCGGTTCTGCAGGCCGTCGATGCGCCGGACCGCGTCGTGGTCCTCGGCGCTGCCGGTGGCGGGCGTGACCGCGTACAGGTTCACGCTGCCGCCGACGCGCCGGGCGCCCATCGCCTGCACGGCCAGGCCGTGCGCCAGGTTGAGGTGGTGCGCGCCCCTGATCGCGTTCTCCGGCTCGCGCCTGCCCGGAGCGTGCTCGCCGGAGGCGTAACCGAGGAACGCGGCGCACCACGGCTCGTTGACGGTGCTGAACGTGTGCACGTGGTCCTTCAGCGCCTCGTGCACCGTCGCCGCGTAGTCGGCGAAGCAGTAGGCGACGTCGCGGTTGGGCCAGCCGCCCTTGTCCTCCAGCTCCTGGGGAAGGTCCCAGTGGTAGAGGGTCAGCCAGGGGTCGATGCCGTGCTCGCGCAGCTCGTCGGTGAGCCGCTTGTAGAAGTCGAGGCCCTTCTGGTTGACCCTGCCGGTGCCGGTCGGCTGGATGCGGGGCCAGGAGACGGAGAAGCGGTAGGCCGACAGGCCCAGCTCCGCCATGACGGCGACGTCTTCCTTGTACCGGTGGTAGTGGTCGATGGCCACGTCCGCGTTGTGCCCGTTGAGCACCCGTCCCGGCTTCCTGGTGAAGGTGTCCCAGATGGACCGCCCCCGCCCGTCCTCCGCGACGGCCCCCTCGATCTGGTACGCCGAGGTCGCCGCGCCCCACGCGAAGCCCGCGGGGAAGCGCAGCCCGGTACGCGTCTGTTCCTCTTGTGTCGTCACGCCTTGACCGCACCTTCCATGAGTCCGCCGACGATTTGGCGGCCGAATGCGACGAATACCGCGATGAGCGGGATGATGGACAGCGCCGTCCCCGCGAAGATCAACGAGTACTCCGTGGAGAACCTCGCGTTGAGCGAGTTGATCGCGATCTGCACGGTCGGGTTGTCCTGGTTGAGCACGATCAGTGGCCACATGTAGTCGTTCCACATGAGCATGAACGTGTTGATGCCGAGCACGGCCATGCCGGGCCGGACCGCGGGCAGCACGACGTTCCACCAGATGCGCAGCGTGGCGGCGCCGTCCACGCGGGCCGCCTCGACCAGCTCCATGGGCACGGACTGCCGCGTGTACTGCGTCATCAGGAAGACGCCGAACCCGTTGAGCAGGTACGGCAGGATGACCGCCTTGAGCGTGCCCGTCCACTCCAGGCTCACCATGAGCCGGTAGAGCGGGACCACGCCCATCTGCTGCAGCGGCACCGCCATCGTCAGCAGTACGAGCAGCAGCAGCGCGTTGCGCCCCTTGAAGTTCAGGTTGGCGAACGCGAAGCCGGCCAGCGTCGAGATGATGATGACCGAGATGGTGACGACGCTCGCCACGATGAACGAGTTCGTCAGGCCGGCCACGAACTTGGCCTCGGGGTGGTTGAGCACCGCGATGATGTTCTGCCCCAGGTTCCCGCCCGGCAGGAACTTCGGCGGCGAGGCCACCGCGTCGGAGTTCGTCCGCGAGGCGATGACCAGCATCCAGTACAGCGGGAAGGCCGACAGGAAGATGGCCAGCCCGAGCAGGACCCTCGTGAGAACGGACGGTTTCCAGATGGTCATCGCGTGCCCCCGATCCTGCGCACGAACAGGAAGTTGATCGCCGCTCCGATGAGGATCAGCAGGAACAGCAGCCAGGCGGCCGCGGAGGCGTAGCCGTAGTCGAACTCGCGGAAGGCCTCCTTGTAGACGAACATGGCCACCGTCTGGAACTGGCCCTGCGAACCGCCGTCGGGGTTGCCGTTGTAGAACGTCATCGGCTCCGAGAACAACGTCAGGCCGCCGATCGTGGAGTTGAGCACCACGAAGATCATGGTGGGGCGCAACATCGGCAGCGTGATCTGCCAGAACTGCCTGCGCTGCGAGGCGCCGTCGATGGAGGCGGCCTCGTACAGGTCGCGCGGGATCGTCTGCATGCCGGCCAGGAAGATGATCGCGTTGTAGCCGGTCCAGCGCCAGTCGACCATGGTGGCGATGGCGATCCACGACGGAACCCGCTCGGCCCGCCAGTTCGTGTTGTCCACCCCGAACATGCCGAGCAGCCAGTTGACCAGGCCCCAGTCGCGGGCGAACAACTGCGTGAACACCACCGCGACCGCGACGACCGACGTGACGAGCGGCAGCAGCACGCTCATGCGGATCGCCAGCCGGAAGCGCATGCGCTTGTTCAGCGCGTTGGCGAGGAACAGGGCCAGCAACATCTGGGGGACGGTGGCGATGACGAACATGGCCACCGTGTTCGCCGTGGCGCGCCAGAAGTCGTCGTCGCCCAGCAGCGCGGTGTAGTTGCCCAGCCCGGCCCACTCGGTGGTGCCGGTCAGGTCGTAGTCGTACAGCGAGTAGTAGAGCGTGAACGCCAGCGGGAAGAGCCCGAAGGCGGCGAACAGGAGAAAGTACGGGGACACCAGCGCGTACGGCATCGCCTTGACGTCCAGGCGGGAACGCCAGCGGCGGCCGGGCGGACGGGCGCGGCGAGGGTTGCTCCGCCTCGCCCGTGGAAGGGTGTCGATGCTCATAACAGACCTTTCACGGCAACGTGCCCGGCCCGCCGGGGGGCGGGCCGGGCGGGGAGATCAGCCCGCGGCCTTGACCGCGTCGTCGACCAGTTGCTGCCAGGCCTTGCCGTACGGGACGGAGCCGTCGTCCATGCCCTGGATGACCGCCTCGGTGGCGTTCTTGACCTGGGCGTGCTTCACGCCGAGGAAGACCGGCTGGAGGCTGGCGGCGGACTTGGCGAAGATCTCACCGATGGGGGCGTCGTTGAAGTACTCGTTCTTCGCGCCCTGCACCGCCGGGTCCTGCTGGGCCTTGGTGTTGCTCGGCATGTTGCCGAAGTCGGTGAAGACGCTCGCCTGGGTCTGCGCCTGCGTCAGGTAGTCGGCGACCATGGCCGCTTCCTTCGGGTGCTTCGACTGCTTGGGCACGGCCAGCCAGGAGCCGCCCCAGTTGCCGCCGCCACCGGGCACCGCGGCCACGTCCCACTTGCCCTTGCCGTCGTCGCCGGCGTTGCCGCTGACCGCGCCGAGCATCCAGGACGGGCAGCCCAGCGTGGCGAACGCGCCCTTCTGGGTGCCCGTCGCCCACTCGTCGGTGAAGTTGCGCAGCTTGGCGGTCAGGCCCTGCTGGCTCAGCTTCTGCACGAAGTCGAAGGCCGTCCTGACCGCCGGGTTCTTGTCGACGATCAGGTTGTTGTCCTTGTCGAAGTAGGAGACGTTGCCGTTCTTGGCCGCCTCCTGGTAGAGCACCACCTGGTACAGCGTGTTGGTGCCGTCGGCCCACTTGGTGTCCTTGACCTTCGACTGGAACCGCTTGCCGACCTCAAGATATTCGTCCCACGTGGGCCACAGCGCGCTGACCTCGTCACGGTCGGTCGGCAGCCCGGCCTTCTCGAACAGGTCCTTGCGGTAGCACAGGCTCATGCCGCCGATGTCGGTGCCCAGGGCGAACAGCTTGCCGTCGGCGGTGACGCCGTTCTCCCACTTCCACGCGGGGAAGTCGGCCTTGCGCGACTCGAGGCCGTGCTCCTTCAGGTCGGCCCACCACTCGGTGCGCGCCTTGGCCAGGCCCATGCCGCCCTCGTCGATGCCGACCACGTCGCCCGCGCCGCTGCCGGCCTGCAGCCACTGGATCATCTGAGGCCAGTACTGCTGCTCGAACTGGTCGGTCAGGTTCTCGTGCTGGATCTGGATGTCCTTGTGCTCGGCGTTCCACTTCTCGACGGCGTTCTTGTAGCCGAAGTTGGTGCCGCCGCCGAACGTCTGCACGCGGATGGTGACCGGTCCCGCCGGGGCGGACGAGGCCGGCGAGCCGCTCGACTCGGAAGTGCCGCCGGAGCCGCACGACGCCACGGCCAGCGCGACCGCGGCCAGGGCCGAGGCCGCGGCGAGACCGCCGCGACGCTTGCTGATCATCATGGTGGACCCCTTCTCGGGTGAATGTGTGGGGAGAGCACCGCGGCCTCGCGTTCCACCGCGGTGGGAGTCTTTGGGAGCGCTCCCACAAAGGGTGCACTTGCCCGCTCTGTGCGTCAATCCCGCGAAACGCAACCGTTACCAATGGTGCGGTTTATCACTGTGTAACCGGATTTATGGCGTTAAACCTCGCAAAGAGCTGATTGGGAGCGCTCCCACCACAAGAGACATCTTTTGTGTCGCATCAAGGGCATGTCTCCAGCGCGTCATCAGGACGATCTAGTGCGGCCTCGACGAAGTTACGGCCGAGGCCTCGGGACGAACCAGAGCTTGCTCCCTTTTCGGCGGCGGTGGCGGTGGCGCGGCGGTCACCCCGCAACGGGGGCCGAGGCGACCAACTCGGGCAGTGGTGTGCCGCGCGCATCGTCCGCACGGCGTCCTGACCGCGGCGTCGGCGCCCGGACTTTGTGACAGTGCGGGCACGTGACGTGTGTCACCGGTCTCGGGTGTCACACAGTGGTGGGCTCCGGCGCCTTGTGCATAGAGCAGGAATCGCGGGTGAGCGGGCGAGGAGTCAGGTATGGACGAGCGCAGGGATGCGGTGACGGGCGCGGCCGAGCCGGTGGCCGGTGGTGGTCGGATGGGTCCGGCGACCGAGGTGTTCCTGGCCCATCGCAATCTGCTGTTCACCGTCGCCTACGAGATGCTCGGCTCGGCGGCCGACGCCGAGGACGCGCTGCAGGAGACCTGGCTGCGGTGGGTCAAGGTCGACCTGGGGCAGGTGTCCGACCAGCGTGCCTACCTGGTGCGGGTCGTCACCCGGCGCTCGCTGGACCGGCTGCGCACCATGAGGCGCCGCAAGGAGGACTACGTCGGCTCCTGGTTGCCTGAGCCGCTGCTCACCGCGCCGGACGTGGCCGAGGACGTCGAACTCGCCGAGAGCGTGTCGATGGCGCTGATGCTTGTTATGGAAACGCTGTCGCCGACCGAACGCGCCGTCTTCGTGCTGCGCGAGGTCTTCGGTGTCAGTCACGAGGAGATCGCGGCCGCCGTCGGCAAGACGCCGGTGACCGTCCGGCAGATCGCGCACCGGGCCCGCCGGCACGTCGATGCCCGGCGGCCTCGCGAGGTGGTCTCCCCGAGCCAGACCCGGGCGGCTCTGGAGTCGTTCCAGCGCGCGTTGGAAACCAGGGACCTGCAGGGCCTGCTCGACGTGCTCGCCCCGCAGGTCGTTCTGGTGAGTGACGGCGGCGGCGTCAAGCAGGCCGCGCCGCAGCCGATCACCGGCGCGGACAAGGTGGCCCGCATGATCGTCAACGGCCTCGGCAAAGCCCGGATCGCGCTCACCAGCGAGCCCACCCTGGTCAACGGCAACCCGGCACTCCTGCTCCGCGTGGACGACGAGATCGACGGCGTCATCGCGGTCCGGGTCGAGGACGCCCGCATCACCGGCCTCTACTACGTCCGCAACCCGCAGAAGCTGACCCGCATCGCATCCGAGACCCCGCTCACCCTGCGATGAACACCAACGACGAGCCGGCTGACCAGACACCGTGTGCGGCTTCATCCCGCAGCAGCCCCGAACCACATCAGCCAGATCTTCCACCCGGAGGTCCTTCAGGACGAACGGGCTTACCGGCGAACCCACCGGCGTGGAACTGCCGGTCGAGCGGGACTGCCCGTTCAACCCGCCGACCGCCTACGAACGGCTGCGCGAGCATGCGCCGATCAGCAAGGTCCACCTGACCAGCGGCGGCGAGGCATGGTGGGTGTCCCGGCAGGAGGAGGCCCGTGCCGTCCTCGCCGACCCCCGCGGGGACCCGGCGGCGTTCAAAGACCCGGCCGAACTGGATATCGAGAGCGGAGCCCGCCGGCCCGTCTGCCATCGGCCCGTGGCGCATTCCCGGCCCGCCGCCAGCAGCCTTCCAGGACCTCCTGGACCTCCTGGACCTCCCCAGGGGGTCCCCGGGTGCAAGTCCTGGCAAGCCGCCAGCGGCTGACGGAGACGGAGTCAAGCTACATGCGAGCCCTGGCCGGGGAACTCGGCCTTCTCGACGATCAGGCGGCGGGCTTCCCGCAGTTGCTTCGGCATGCCGGCCCCGACGGCGCCGACCACCCGGCCGTCGCGGCCGTACAGCGCCACGAATTTGCGCTCGGAAAGATCGCCGTGCCGCACCACGAGGTCGCAGGATTCGTCGAAATGGCCCCAGACCTGCAATTTCAGGTCGTACTGGTCGGTCCAGAAGTACGGGACGCTTGCGAAGGGACGTCGGTCCGCCGGCGCCGCCAGCAGATTGGTCGCGGCGGCACGCGCGTGCTCGGCGGCGCTGGTGCGGTGTTCCACCCGCATCCGGGTGCCGAACAGCGGGTTGAACCAGCTCGCCACGTCCCCGGCCGCGTACACATCGGGCCCCACCGCGCAGTACTCGTCGGAGTCGAGGCGCCCGTCGCTCAGCAACCCGCTGCCGGCCAGCCAGCCGGTGTTGGGGATCGCGCCGATGCCGACGACCACCACATCGGCGGGTAACCGCTCACCGGTGTCCAGCACCACGCCGGCCACCGCGCCCTGCTCGGAGAGCAACGAGGAAACGCCGGTGCCGCAACGCAGGTCCACCCCCCTGTCGACATGCAGTGCGGCCAGCAGCTCCGAAACGGACTTGCCGAGCGCCCGCACCATCGGCGCGGCGGCCGGATCGACCATGGTGACCGACAGGCCGATGTCGCGAGCCACCGCGGCGGCCTCGGCGCCGATGAACCCGGCACCGATGACCACCATTCGCGATTCCGGTCGCATCCGCGGTCGCAGTGCCAGCGCGTCGTCCAGAGTGCGCAGATAGTGGACGCCGGCCAGGTCGCCGCCGTGCAGCCGCCGTGGGGCCGCACCGGTGGCGATGATCAAGCCGTCGTAATCGACCGGCTCGCCTTCAGCCAGCGCGACCTCCCGCCGGTGCGGATCCAGCCCGGTCGCGGTGGCGCCCAACCGCAGGTTCAGGTCCAGCTCTGTCAGCTGTTCGGCGCTGCGCAGCCGCAGCCGTTCCGGCTCCCACTGGCCCGAGAGCAGTTGCTTGGACAGTGGCGGCCGGTCATAGGGCAGATGGGGTTCGCTGCCCAACAGGGTGATCCGGCCGGTGAAGCCGCGTTGTCGCAGGGCGTCCGCGGCACTGATGCCCGCCGCGGACGCGCCCACGATGACGATCTTGTCCACTAGGGTGATCCCTCGATCGAGATCGCCCGTCCTGGGCACACCAGGGTTGCCTCCCGGACGGATTCGTGGTGCTCCGCATCAGCGTACGGATGCAACAGAACCGCGATCCCGTCCTCCTCTCGCTGATCGAAGAGCTCAGGGGCGGCAAGCACGCATTGGCCGGCGCCGCAGCATTTTTCCTCGTCCAATGTGATCTTCATCATGGCCTGTCTTTCGGTTACCAGGTCACCGGCAGCCGGTGGATGCCGTAGACGAGCGCGTCGCTCTTGAACGGCAGGCGCTCGACGGGGTCCGCCAGCGCCAGGTCCGGGATCCGTGCGAACAACGTGTTCAGCACGATCTCCAGCTCCAGCCGGGCCAGGTTCTGTCCGAGGCACTGGTGGATCCCGAAACCGAAGGCCAGGTGGTGCCGTGCACCGCGATCGACGTCGATCTGATCCGGCCGCGCGAACACGTCCGGGTCGTGGCTGGCGGCCGCGGCCGCCACGATGACGCCGTCGCCGGCGCGGAAGGTGATGCCGCCGAGTTCGAAATCCTCGACGACCACCCGGGACGTGGCGTTGTCGACGATGGAGTGGAACCGCAGCAGCTCTTCGACCAGCTGCGGGGTCTGCTCGGGCCGCTCCCGCAACCCGGCCAGCAGTTCCGGATCGTCCAGAAGCGAGGCCACGCTCAGCGAGATCATGTTGGCGGTGGTCTCGTGACCGCCGACCAGCAGCAGCAGCCCGATTCCGGTCATGGTCTCGCGGTCATAGGCGTCGATGTCGCGGTATTTGTCGATCAGCCGACTCAGCAGGTCATCGCCCGGCTCGGCCTCCTTGCCCGCGACCAGGTCGTTGATGTACCGGCGCAACCACAGTGCGGCGTCACGTCGCTGCTCGCCTGTCGAGTTGCGACTGAGAATGATCTTGGTTCTGCTCTGGAACTGGCCGCGGTCACTGTAGGGCACTCCCAGCAGCTCGCAGATCACCAGGGACGGCACCGGCAGCGACAAGGCCTCCACCAGGTCGGCCGGCCGCGGTCCGGCCAGCATCTCGTCGATGGATCGGTCGGTGATCCGCTGGATCTCCGGCCGCATCTGCCTGACCCGCTTGACGGTGAACTCATTGGTGATCATGCGCCGGTGCTGGGAGTGCTCCGGGGGGTCCATGGCGACGATCGTGCCCTTCAGTGGCACCGAGGCCACCCCGGGAACCAGCTGCGGAAAACCGGGGTTCGCGCGGTTGGAGCTGATCTTGTCACTGGACAGGAACTCCCGCGCGAAGGCGTGCCCGGTGATCAGCCACGCTTGCTTGCCGTCCTGCAGGGTCACCCGCGAAATCGCTGCCTCCTGTCTGACTTGCGCGTACTGCGGCGGCGGACCGAACGGGCAGGAGCGGGGCATCGGGAATGCCGGAGGAGTCTGAGTGGCGGAACTGGTCATGATGTCACCTCTCGAAATAAGAAACCCTTGGTTCCTTAATCCCAGGCTAGGCTCGGCGATGAGGAAACGCAAGGTTTCTTAGGGAGTTGTGATGCCGAACACGCCGAGGACGGGCCCATCTACAGGTGAGGCCATGTCGCGCCGCCGGGGAGCCGAGCTCGAAGACGCCATTCTGGACGCGGCTCGCGAGGAACTGGCCGAACTGGGTTACGCGAAGTCCACCATGAGAGGTATCGCAAAGCGGGCCGGTACCAGCAAGGCCGTGTTGTACCGTCGCTGGAGCAGCCTGCCCGAGTTGTTCCTGGACACGCTGGCTAGCCGGTTCACCAACGTGCCGGTCCCCGACACCGGCGATCTGCGCGACGATGTGTTGGAGCTGTTGCGTCATGCGCAAACGAGCCTCGGCTACACCCGCCGCGACACGGTCTCCGGACTGATCGCGGACACGGTTCACGACCCGCGACTGGCACAGCGACTGCGGGACCTCATCGCTGACTCGGCCCTGTCGGACGCAATGTCCACGGTGCTGGAGCTCGCGGCCGAGCGCGGTCAGATCCCGCCCGGCCCCTGGCCGCGACGAGTGATAACCCTGCCGATCAGCCTGCTGCGGGACGACTTCGTGGTCTTCGGAATATGGCCATCCGATGCCGACCTGGCCGCTGTCACCGACGAGGTCTTCCTTCCGCTGCTGGGTTACGCGTCACCTGCCGGCATGGTTCGGAATCGCGATCGTCCGTCGAGCGAGCATCGAGAGTGACACGTCACTGATCGACCTTGATGGTGCGACACCAGGACCTTTGGGAGCGGAGGGCCGGCTTATGGTGGGTAGCAACGGAGGCGCACTCTGATGAGCGGGCTTCGCCGTACTGGATGGGATGCCGTGATGAACCCTCCAAACCGGTGGCGCGTCACTGATGTATGAAGAGATCGCGTTTGACCGCCATCGCGGTGCTCGTGTCGTTGTGCGCCTGCGGCCAGTCTGGTGCTGATCCGGTACCCGCCGGAGCCGGGACCGAGACGATCGTGTTGCCGCGGGCCGATCAGCCCACAGCGCATCGGCCCACCCTGGAGCGGCTCAAACGAGAGGCGGCGGCGTCAGGCCGACCCTTGGAGGAGGTCGTCAAGCGGTACGCGACCCGGGTGGCTGCTACCTCGTCGCCCAAGCCGACGGACTTTGACGGTTACGACCCTGCGGTGACCGACCCGGACGTGGCGATCGACGGCATTCCCTACGCCGAGCTGGTCGACCTCGGGGCCATCGCCAGGTCGGAGGGCATCTCCTACGAGGAGGCCATCGACCGCTTCGGCTCACAGTCGTCCAACAGCCGGGTGATCGACAAACTGAGAGCGGAGTTCCCCGACGAGATCTCCGGCGTCAGGTACGTCGACGACCAGCGGGGGGCTGCGCATCGGCTTCAAGGGTCCCATCCCGACTCGCGCGATCGAGTTGGCCAGGACCCTCCCCATGGAGGTCGCCCTGATCGGCGGCAAGGGCTTCTCAGCCTCGGAGCTCCGGCGGGCCCAGGACACGGTCGTCTCCTGGCTGCGATCCCGTCCTGAGGTGGCCACGATGATGGCGCACCCAGATGACGAAACCGGCCAGGTCAAGATCACAATTCAGCCGAAGGTGATGCCGGACGATGCCGAGGAGTTCAAGCGTGGGCTTCAGCTCCCGCAGCTGGACAATCCGCACATCACCGTCGAAGTCACGCTCTCCGCCGAATCGGTCGCCGTTCGGCCGCAGTGAGGACCGCCTCGGCACACCAGCCCGCTGGACTGTAGGCGCAGAGTCGGCATCTTCGTCCTGGCCGCCACGGGAGCCGCCACGCCGGCCCGCGGAGACGTTGGCGGCGGCGGTCGTTCAGGGCCTGCGGTCGTGGAAAGTGCGGCGCAGGTCGTTCACCCATGCGTCGGGGTTCTCCCAGGGAATGAAGTGGCCGCCGTGGTCGTGGGCGTTGACGTTGACGTGGTTGAACCAGTCGCCCTGCGGGCCGGTCTTGAACGCCTGGACGCGCTCGGCGGCGGTGTGGATGCCGGGCGGGTTCTCGTAGGTGACGAAGGTGAGGCCGACCGGGGCCTGCACGACCGGGGTGCGGTCGTGGGCGGGGGCCCAGGGGTAGCGGTTGGCGTTGGCGTAGTAGCGCATCGACGTGGCGATGGAGTTGTTCACCCAGTAGATCGTGGCGTGGGTGAGCAGGTCGTCCTTGGTGAAGACGGATTCGACGTCGCCGCCGTTGTCGCTCCAGGCGTTCCAGCGCTCCAGCAGCCAGGCGAGCAGTCCGGCGGGTGAGTCGCTCAGCCCGTGGGCCAGCGTGGCGCCGTCGAGCATGTGCACGGCGAGATGGCACGCCGAGCGGTGGTCCATCTCGATGATCCGGGCGCGGATGTCGGCGGGCTGGTCGTCGGTGAGTGGCCGATTCCGGGCGAAGTCCCAGGCACGGGGGCCGGTGAAGAAGTCGAGCGGCAGCCCGGAGCCGATGTGGATGCCGTACAGCTCGTCGGCGTACTTGTGGCCGAGCTGGCTGGAGACGATTCCGCCGATGTCGCAGCCCCCGGCGGCGTACTTCTCGTACCCGAGGGTCTCGGTCATCAGGGTGTGCCAGAGGTCGGAGACCTTCCAGAAGTTGACGTCCGGAAAGCCGGTGAGCGGGCCGGGGAAACCGAAGCCGGGCAGGGACGGCACGATGACGTCGAAGGCGTCGGCGGGGTCACCGCCGTACGCGGCCGGGTCGGCGAGCGGGTCGATCACCTTCGACCAGTGCCAGAACGTCCACGGCCAGCCGTGGGTGAGGATCAACGGGATCGGACGGGGGCCGCGGCCGGGCTTGCGCATGAAGTGCACAGGGACACCGTCGACGCTCACCTGGTAGTGCTCGTGGACGTTGATGGCGGCCTCGGCCTCGCGCCAGTCGTAGCCGTCCCGCCAGTAGGCGACCAGCTCACGGAGATAGCCGTCGGGCACGCCGTAGGACCAGTCCTCGTTCCCCTCGTCCAGCGGCGGACGGGTCGATGTGAGGCGGGCACGCAGGTCATCGAGGACCTCGTCGGACACGTGGATCGGAACGGGCTTCAGGGGGAAGGCGTGCGAGGTGCTCATCGCGTGGTTCCTTACTGGGGTGTGCCGTCGGCCTGCTTGGCACCGGCCGATGTCATGGTCTGCTTCGCGACGTAGTCGGTCTCACCCGGAAACTCCGCTCTCCCGCGCTCGCCTTGCTCAACGCTCATGATTGCGCCGCTGTACGCGGCGTTCCCAGCTGTTCGGGTGGCGGATGACCACGCCGGCGGCGCCGCCGTCGCCGGCGAGCCGGATCCGCGGCGTTCTGGGCAGGCGCTCGGATGTGGTCTTGTCCTTGAAGCCGCCGAGGCCCTGGTCCATCTCCGAGGTGTCCGCCACCCATCCGTCGGGGATGATGATCGTGACCCCGCCCATCTGCCCGTGCGCTTCTATCGCGATCTCCGGCAGCCGGCATTCGGTCTGGGTGAAGTCGAGCTTGACGCTGCCCATGCCGCCGTACACGGTGATCTGCGCAGGCACCCGCCAGCGTCCCGTCCGCGTCGCGCCGTTCATGCCTCCCTTGAGGACGAGCGGCTCCGCCGGAACCTCTTGCGGCAGATCCGCGGTGAGAGGCGCGAGGTCGGCGTACGTCTTGGCGTTGAGTGCCCGATCCAGCCGGGCTTCCAGCTCGCTGAAGTCGATTCGCCCTTCAGCGGCAGCCGTGTTCAACCGTTCCACCACCGCTTCGCGCTCGTCATGTGAGACGCGCAGCTGATGAGGGCGGAAGGGAGCCGGCTGCTGGTTCTCGCCCATGGGTGTTCGCTTTCGGGTAGGGGTGATTTCCCGGGATCCCTGAGGAGGTCACCACCATACACCCTGCATAACGCTGGTCATGAGGGGGCTTAATGATCATGATCCAGCCTGCGGGCCCGGCCGTGAAGGTTCGCGGTGGGCACCTTGCGCACCGGCGGAGCTGACCGGAGTCCAGGCCGTCTGCCGGTGGTGACCGGGCATGCGATCGCCCCCGGGGTTTGACGGCGGGCATGGATGTAATGAAAGCTGTTACAGCAAGGAGGTGGTGATGGGGGCCAACAGCCGATTGACCGTCGCGACGCACGCACTGACGTGGCTGGCGTTGGCGCATCGCCGTGGCCAGGAGGTTCTCACCTCGGACCAGATCGCCGCCAGCGTCAACACCAACCCCGTGATCATCCGGCGCAGCCTGGGTGACCTGCGGCGGGCCGGCCTGGTGGAGGTGCGCCATGGTGCCGGCGCGGGCTGGCGTCTCGCCCGCGCGCCGGAGGAGATCACCCTGCTCGAGGTGCTTGATGCCGTCGATGTGGAGCAGCCGTTCGGCCTGCACCGCACCGAGCCCAATCTGGAGTGCCCGGTCGGCCGTGGCATCCGGCCCGCCCTGAGCAAGGTCTACGGCAGGGCCGAGCAGGCCATGCGCCAGGAGCTGGCCGACACGTCGATCGCCGACGTGCTGCGCGAGACGCTGGTGGGCTAGCCGATCGGTCCGATAGCCAGGTGGTCACCACACTCCTAGTTGTAACAAACGTTGTTCCAGTCATTCAGAAGGAGAAAGCCGATGCCCCCACGGTGTCCCATTGTCGAGCTGCGCCAGTACACGCTGCGCCCCGGCCAGCGGGACGTACTGATCGATCTGTTCGACCGGGAGTTCGTCGAGACCCAAGAGGCGGCAGGCATGACCGTCCTGGGGCAGTTCCGCGACCTGGACGACCCTGACCGGTTCGTCTGGCTCCGCGGCTTCGAGGACATGCCACGTCGTGCCGAGGCCTTGGAGAGCTTCTACTCCGGGCCGATCTGGCGGGCACACAGGGACGAGGCGAACGCAACGATGATCGACTCCGACGACGTCCTGTTACTGCGGCCGGCCTCGCCGGCGGGCGGCCTCCCGGCGCCGATGGGGAGCAGGCCGGCCCCTGGCGAGCAGGCTGCGGCGCCGTCCTCACTCGTCGTCGCCACGATCTGGTACGGCAACGCCCCGTTCGACGCCGCGTTCGTCGAGTTCTTCGAGCGGCGCGTGCGACCCGTACTGGCCGAAACCGGCGGCGAGCCGCTGGCGTACCTGCGGTCCGAACACTCCCCGAACACCTTCCCCGCCCTGCCGGTGCGGACGAATGAGGAGGTCTTCGTGTGGTTCGCGCGGTTCACCGGCCAGAACCACTTCCACGATCACCTTGATCGCTTGCAGCGTTCAGTGCGCTGGCACGAGGACGTGCTGCCTCCCCTCGCGCAACGGTCGGCCAGGCCATCACAACGGCTGCGGCTGGCACCCACCGAACGGTCACTGCTGCGTTGAACTACGCGAGGTCGTCCGTCCCCGCCATCGGGCCATCGCCATCCCCGCGCCGCTTGACGGGTGTGACGTGCATGTCGTACGGGTGTCAGGGCGTCCCCTCAGAGGGGTCCTGCCAGGTGCAGTGGAAGACGTGTCGTCCGGGGCCGGCCTCGGCAACGGGCTCTCCGGGCAGGTCGACGATGGCGGCCGTGTTCTGCGGGACGCGCACGGCGACGGTCAGCCGCTCCCCGTCGCGCCGCCAGCTCACCTCCGCCTCGCCATAGGGGGTGTGATGGGCGGCGCGGGCATGGGTGAGGCCGCCACCGGGACGCGGGCGGACGGAGATGCGGCGGTAGCCGGGCTCGGCCGGGGCGAGACCGGCCACGGTGCGGTGCATCCAGTCCGCCACCGCGCCGAGCGCGTAGTGGTTGAAGGAGGTCATCTCGCCCGGGTTGACGGAGCCGTCGGGCAGCATGCTGTCCCACCGCTCCCAGATCGTGGTGGCGCCCATCGTCACCGGATACAACCAGGACGGGCGGTTGCGCTGGGTCAGGAGCCGGTAGGCGGTGTCGTAGGCGCCGACCGAGCACAGGGCGTCGCAGATGAGCGGGGTGCCGACGAAGCCGGTGCCGATGCGGTGGTCGTCGCCGGCGACGAGCTCGACGAGGCGGCGTCCGGCGCGTTCGCGCTGTTCGGGCCCATCGAACAGGTCCACGGTCAGGGCGAGCGCGTAGGCGGTCTGGGTGTCGCAGGCCAGCCGGCCGGACGGGGTGACGAACTCGTGGCGGAAGGCCGTCCGCACCTGCCCGGCCAGCCCGGCGTAGCGGGCGGCGTCGGCGTCATGGCCGAGCAGCGCCGCCGTGTCCGCCACAACCCGAGCCGACCAGGCGTGGTAGGCGGTGGCGACGAGCGCCTGGTCGGTACGGGCCTTGCCGGGATCGTCCGAGGGCGCTGCCGGGTCGAGCCAGTCGCCGAACTGGAAGCCCTCATCCCACAGGTGGTCCCTGGTGAGGGAGACGACCTGGTCCACCCACGCGGTCATGCTCGGGTACTGGCGCCGCAGCAGGCCGAGGTCACCGGTGCGCTCATAGAGCGTCCACGGGACGAGCACGGCGGCGTCGCCCCAGGCGGCCGCCGGGGAGAGGCCGGACATCAGCGGCACCCACGGCACGTAGTGCGGCACCGTGCCCACCTCGGCCTGCTCGGCTGCCAGGTCGGCCAGCCACGATGACAGCGGCCCCGCACAGTCGTACAGGAAGGCCGCGGCGGGGGCGAAGACCTGGATGTCGCCGGTCCAGCCGAGCCGCTCGTCGCGCTGCGGGCAGTCGGTGGGCAGGTCGACGTAGTTGCCGCGCATGCTCCAGACCACGTTGTCGTGCAGCCGGTTCAGCAGCGGGTCGGAACACTCGAACGCGCCGGCGGGCCGCATGTCGGTGTGGCAGACCACGGCCACCACGTCAGCCGGGTCGAACGCCCGGGGCCAGCCGTCGATCTGCGCGTAGCGGAAGCCGTGCGTGGTGAAGCGGGGCTCGAAGGGCTCCGGCTCGGCGTCGCCGCGCAGCGTGTAGCGGTCCTCGGCGGCGGCCGCGCGCAGCGGGCGCACGGCGAGGGCGCCGTTCTCCAGGACCTCGGCGTGGCGCAGGGTGACGGTGTGCCCCGCCGGGCCCTGCACGCGGATGCGCAGGCGGCCGACGAGGTTCTGGCCGAAGTCCAGGAGGGTCTCGCCGTTCGGCCCGGTCAGCACCTCGGTGGGGGACAACGTCTGGGTACGGCGCACGGGCGGGCCCGTGGGGGCGACCAGCAGCGCCGGATCGTGGGAGAGGGCGTCGGCGGGCAGCCAGGAGGAGTCGTCGAAGCCGGGCTCGGACCAGCCTGCGGGGTGCAGGCGCGCGTCGTGCTTCTCGCCGTCGTACAGGCCGGCCTCAGTGACCGGGCCACGGGCGCAGCGCCAGGCGTCGTCGGTGACGATCACGTCGGTGGTGCCATCGATGTAGGCGATCTCGAGCTGCGCGATGAGGGCGGTGCGCTCGCCGTACAGGTCGCTCTTGCCGCCGCCGAAGCCGATGCGGCCCCGGTACCAGCCGTCGGCGAGGGTGGCGCCGACGGCGTTGGCGCCCTCGCGCAGCAGGCCGGTGACGTCGTGGGTGCGGTAGCGCAGGCGGTGGCGGTAGCTGGTCCAGCCGGGGGCGAGCACGTCGTCGCCGACCACCCGGCCGTTGATCTCGGCCTCGTAGATGCCGTGGGCCGTGATGTAGAGGCGGGCCCGCTCGATCGGCGCGCGCAGGGCGAAGCCGCGGCGCAGCAGCAGCGCGGGGCCGTCGGGTGCGCTCAGCAGTTCCAGCGGTGGCGCGGCGGCCGTGGCCCGCCAGTCAGCGGGGTCCAGCAGGCCGGTTTCCACGTACGACCATGCGCTCCAGTCGCTGGCCGAGCCGTCGGCGCCGTGCACCCGCACCCGTGCGGCGCGCCGCTCCCGTGAGCCCAGCGGCGCGCCGGGCCACGGCACGAGTGCGGACTCGTCCGACTCGATCCGGCCGGTGGACAGGCCGTCGCCGAGTTCGATCTCGTACGCCTGCTGGATCCATCCCGGGAGGTCCGTGGTGACGGTCCAGGACAGGCGCGGTTCGGGTTCGCCGATGCCGAGGGGGTCGCGGTGGTGTTCGAAGGCAACTGCGGAAACGGACAGAGAGGTCATGTCATCCCTTGATGGCGCCGGCGGTCATGCCGGCGACGATTCTGCGGTTGAAGAAGACGAACAACACCAGCGGGGGGATCGTGATGAGCACGATGTCCATGAACAGCAGGTTCCACTGGGTGTTGTACTGGCTCTGGAAGTTGTAGAGGGTGACCTGCACGGTGGCGTTCTCGTCGCCGGGGAGCAGGTAGAGCGGGTTGACGAAGTCGTTGAAGATGGTGACCGAGCTGACCAGGATGACCGTGACGGTCACCGGCCGCAGCAGCGGGAAGATCACCCGGAAGAACAGCCGGAATCCGCTGCAGCCGTCGATCTGGGCGGCCTCGTCCAGCTCGCGCGGGATGGCCGCGATGAACGCGCGGAACAACAACATCGCGAACGACAGGTTGAAGGCCACTTCCGCGAGGATCATCCCGGGCAGGGTTTTGAACAGGCCGAGCGCCTGCAGCAGCCAGATCGTCGGCACCACCGCGGGCGGGATGATCAGACCCGTCAGTACGAGGAAGTCGGCCAGCTTGGCGACCTTGCCCGGGCGGCGCTGCAGGACGAACGAGGCCATGGCGGCGAAGACGACGAGCAGGGCGACCGAGGCGACGGTGATGACGGTGCTGTTGACGTAGGCGCGCAGCAGCACGTAGTCGCGCGCCTCGATCACGGCCATGAGGTTCTCGACGACCGGCCAGCTGGTGGGCCAGGAGAAGTCCAGGTCGATGGCCTGTTCCGGGGCCTTGACGGCGGTCAGCAGCATAAGCGCGAACGGGACCAGGAAGATCACGGTGGCCAGGACCAGCGCGACGGCCTCGCCGCTGAGCCTTCTCAGTGTTGTCATGCGGTGACCTGCCTCTTGCCGAGGACGTAGTTGAGCGGCACGGCGATGGCCGCGACGACGAGGAAGAGGATCACGTTGCCGGCGGTCGACAGGCCGAAGAAACCGGCCTGGTACTGCTTGTAGATGATCGAGGCGATGGTGTCGCTGGTGAAGCCGGGACCGCCGCGGGTCATCGTCCAGATGAGATCGAACGAGCGCAGCCCGCCGATGAACGACAGGATGATCACCGAGTAGGTGGCCGGCCAGGACAGCGGCAGCGTGACGTGCCGGAAGCGGTGCCAGACGCCGCCGCCATCCACCGCGACCGCCTGGTAGTACTCGCGCGGGATGGACATGATGCCGGCGATGTAGATGACGGTGGCCAGGCCGACGCCCTTCCACACGTCCACCAGCGCGACCGACAGCAGCGCGGTGGTGGCCTCGCCGAGCCAGTCGCGGCCGTCGATCCCGACCAGCGCGAGGGCCTGGTTGACCAGGCCGGTCTGCGGTTTGAGCAGCATGGCGAAGGTGATGCCGACCGCGACGGTCGAGACCAGCGTCGGGAAGAACACCACCGAGCGCAGGAATCCGCGCACCCGCAGCCTGCCGGTGAGCAGGACGCCGAGCAGCAGCCCGAACACGACCTTGAGGCCGCTGGTGACGACGGCGTAGATGATCGTGTTCTGGAAGCCGATGCGCAGGTTCTGCTCGGCCAGGAAGTCGCGGAAGTTCTGCAGGCCGACGAACTCGCTGTCGAACAACGTCCAGCGGGTGAGCGCGAAATAAAAGGCCATCGCCGTCGGCACCAGGAAGATGAGCAGGAACACGGCGGCGGCGGGCAGGTAGAGCGCGTACGGGTAGGCCGCGTCGCGCCGGCGGCGGGAGGCGCGGGTGTGCGCGTGCCCGGGTGCCGGGCCGGGCCCTGTGCGGGGCCCGGTGTCCTGCTTGGTCACCACCCTGCCAACCCCAGTTGCTTGGCCTGCTTCTCGACGTCCTTGTCGTACTGGGCGGCCCCTTCGGCGGCCGGGGTCAGGCCGGAGCCGACGGCGACCGTGATCTGCTCCAGCGACGGGCCCTTCACCGGCGAGACGAACTCCAGTGCCGGTGCCGTGGCGCCCTCGTCCACGTAGGCCTGCAGGTCCTTGGCCGCCTGGATGGCGTCGTCGGGCAGTTCGGCGCCGGTGATCCGGTACGGCCCGGCCGGCGGCACGGCCTTGGTGACCGCGTCGGCGGCGGCCGGCGAGGCGACGAAGGCCAGGAACTTCTTGGCCGCCTCCAGTTTGTCGGTGGTCTTGGCGATGTAGATGCCGGCCGGCTCCCAGATCGTGGCGCCGTTCTTGGCGGCGTCGGTGCCGGGGATGCCGAAGAAGCCGATGTCGGCCGCCGCCTGCGGCATGGTGGCGACGAAGGGCGGGAGCTGGGCGCTCAGCATCGGGTAGTGCGCGCCCTTGCCCTCGGCCAGCAGCTTCATTCCCTGGTCGGCGGTGGCCGAGCCGTAGCCCTCCTGCAGGTACCCCTTGGCGTGCACTTCGGCCAGGTGGTCGAACCCGGCCCTGGCGGCGGGGGTGGTGGCGAACTTGGCCTGGTTGGCCGTGTAGTCCTGGGCGAAGGTCGGCGCCGCCGCCTGCACGTTGTAGTAGTCGCCCAGCACGAACAGCTGCGAGGTCCAGGTGTCCTTGTACGTGCCGATCACCGGTGCGATGCCGGCTGCTTTGATCTTGTCGCTGTTGGCCGTGAAGTCGGCCCAGGTCTTGGGCACCTCCAGCTTGAGCTGCTCGTAGACCTTGCGGTTGTAGAGGATGCCGCCGCCCATGGCGGTGCCGCCGGGGACGCCGTAGACCTTGCCGTCCTGGCTCACCACGGGCAGGAAGTCCTTGGCCACGTTGGCCAGCACCGGGTCGCCGGTGAGGTCGACCATGGTCTGTGCGGGGTTGAGCGCCTGCAGCAGCGACCCGGAGTTGTACCAGAACACATCCGCCATGTCGCCCGTCGAGAGCCGGGTCTTGACGATGTTGTCGCCCTCGCTGCCTCCCGGCCGGGTCTCGGTCTCGATCTTGATGGTGGGATTGGCCTGCATGAACGTGTCCGCGAGCGCTTTGGCGGTGTCCACGGTGGCCGGGCTGTTGTCGATGAGGAACTCTAAGGTGACCGGGCCGGTGGCGGCGCTTCCGGAATCGGAGCCGGAGCCGCACGAGGTCAGAGCCGCCATCGCGAGAACGGCCAGGGCCGCTCCCGACACGCGGTGCGAGGTCTTCACAACGCCCCTCCGGGTTCGTTGAAACGATTTAAGCGCCCCCGATGCGAGTTAACGTAGGCGCTACCTGGCAGGCCGTCAAGAGTGTCCTTGGGGAACGGTCCCCTATCGTGACCGTTGTTGGAATGGGATCGATAACACTTCCGATCGATAAGTTGGGTAACGTTATCCATCCTGTCCGACGGGTCCGCCACCCTTACAATCGGGCGACGTCGAGTAGGCGGAAAGGTGGCTCATGGGCACACGAGACCGGCAGCGCAGGGTGACCATCACCGATGTGGCCGAGCACGCCCAGGTCTCCACCACAGCGGTGTCGAAAGTGCTGCGCAACGCCTACGGCGTCAGCGAGGCCATGCGGACCAAGGTGCAGGCCGCCATCGACGAGCTGGGCTATCGCCCCCACAACGCGGCCCGGGCCATGCGCGGGCGCACCTTCACCATCGGCGTGCTCCTGCCCCACATCCGCAACCCCTTCTTCGCCGACATCCTTGACGGCCTGACAGATGAGATCTCCCCAAGCGGCTACCAAGCGATCATGGTCCAGAGCGGCGGTCACGACCCCGCGGCAGAGCGCCGGGCCAGCGACGCGCTGGTCGACCGGCAGGTGGACGGCGTCCTCTGGGTCGCCCCGGTCTGCACCAGAGGACAACTGGAGAAACTCGCGAAGGACATCCCCCTCGTGGTGCTCGGCCGCCACGACCGCTCGGCGCTGTACGACTGCGTGCTCGACGACGACGAGGTCGGCGCCGAGCTCGTGGTCAAGCACCTCATCACGCTCGGCCATCGCCGCATCGCGCACATCACGCAGAAGGACACCGTCGGGGGCCGCGCCATCGCCCTGCTGCACACGATCAGGGCCGCGACCTACGAGCGGGTGATGACCGAGCACGGCCTGGCCGACCACGTCGCCGTCGCCGCCACCGCCTACACCGAGGAAGGCGGCTACGACGGCGCGCGCGAGCTGCTGGCCCGCGACCCCCGCCCCACCGCCATCTTCGCCGGCGCCGACCAGGCCGCCTTCGGCGCCCTCGCGGCCGTCCACGAGGCGGGCCTGAGCGTGCCCGGCGACATCTCGGTGGCGGGCTACGACAACGCACGCCTGACCGGCCTCGCGCACGTCGCGCTGACCAGCGTCGACCAGGACGGCGCCATCATGGGCCAGACCGCCGGCCGGCTGCTGCTCGAACGCATCGCCGGCCGTACCGCCGCGGTCCGCTTCTCCGTCACCCCGGCCCTCGTGGCTCGCCGTTCCACCGCATCCCCGGGCGAACGGTAGCCGGGAAAAGGGTTGGACGGAGTGGTGCTCGGGCGTGTAGCTTGCCGTCGACCGTGACACCGCCCCAGGAGGTGAGACCCATGAACGCTGTATCGATGTGGGTGCTCCCCCTTCCCGTCACGGCCGGGCGATCGAGGTAGGTGTCGCCGGGAGCGCCTCGCCAACAAGGCACTCCCGAAAGGCAACACCTATGTTCGACGTGATCATTGCCGGCTGCGGGCCGACCGGCGCGATGCTGGCTGCCGAACTGCGGCTGCACGACGTGCGGGTACTCGTTCTGGAGAAGGAAACCCAGCCCAAGTCTTTCGTCCGCATCGTCGGTCTGCATGTTCGCAGTCTCGAGCTGATGGCGATGCGCGGCCTGCTCGATCGCATGCTCCAGCACGGAAGGCGGCGTCCGGCCGGCGGATTCTTCGCCGGCATCGCCAAACCCGCGCCCAGGGGTCTGGATTCCGCGCACGCCTATCTGCTGGGCATCCCGCAGCCGGTCATCGAGCGCCTGCTCGAAGAACATGCGATCGAACGGGGCGCGCAGGTCCGGCGCGGTTGCGCGGTGGCCGGTTTCGAGCAGGACGACGAGGGTGTGACCGTCGAACTGGCCGACGGGGAACACCTGCGTTCGCGCTATCTCGTCGGCTGTGACGGCGGGCGCAGCACGGTGCGCAAACTGCTCGGCGTCGGCTTCCCCGGCGAGCCCTCGCGGACCGAAACGCTCATGGGCGAGATGGAAGTGGGCGTGCCGCAGGAGGAGATCGCCGCCAGGGTGAGCGAAATCCGCGAGAGCCGTCAGCCCTTCTGGCTCCGGCCCTTCGGCGGAGGGATCTACAGCGTCGTCGTCCCCGCCGCGGGAGTCGGCGACCGCGCGGAACCGCCCACCCTCGAGGATTTCCGGCAACAGCTGCGCGCCATCGCCGGCACCGATTTCGGCGTGCACTCCCCGCGCTGGTTGTCCCGCTTCGGGGATGCCACCCGGCTGGCCGAACGTTACCGGGTCGGCCGGGTGCTGCTGGCCGGCGATGCGGCACACATCCATCCGCCCACCGGCGGACAGGGCCTCAACCTGGGGGTTCAGGACGCAGTCAACCTCGGCTGGAAGCTGGCCGCACAGATCCGTGGCTGGGCACCGGAAACACTGCTGGACACCTACCAGGCCGAACGCCGTCCGGTCGCCGAGGACGTGCTGGACAACACCCGCGCCCAGATGGAGCTGCTGTCCACCGAACCGGGCGCGCAGGCCGTGCGCAGGCTGCTCACCGAACTGATGGACTTCGACGAGGTGAACCGCCATCTGATCGAGAAGATCACCGCGATCGGCATCCGCTACGACTTCGGCGAAGGCCCCGACCTGCTCGGCCGCCGCCTGCGCGACATCGACGTGAAACAGGGCCACCTCTACGGTCTGCTGCGTCGCGGCCGCGGCCTGCTGCTGGACCGCACCGGACGCCTGGCCGCCGGCGGCTGGTCAGACCAGGTCGATCACCTCGCGGATCCCACGGCGGCACTGGATGTTCCGTGCGTCCTGCTACGCCCCGACGGCCACGTCGCCTGGATCGGCGACGATCAGCAGGACCTGGACGACCACCTCTCCCGCTGGTTCGGCAAGCCCGCCGGCTGACCGTCGGAAGACGGCATGGGCAGCCGACGGCAAACGGCACGAGCTGGAGGACCGCGACGGTCAGCATAAGTGTCGCGACATTGAGTGAAACCCCGCCACCCACGTTGGCCGCGTTGAGCATGACGTTCGCCGTGGGACCGAAGGTGATGCCGCCGATGGCAGCCAGCAGTACCTGCATCGCCGCACCTGCGGCCACGTCGCCCTTTTGCACCATGCCGAGTTCCGCTCCAAACGGCCCGCCGGGTGAGGACGCGATCAGGAGCAGCGCGATGAACGCCGCCGTGGGCAAGCCGAACACCGCGGCGAGGCCCCAGCCGAGGAGCGGGATGGCGACCAGGTTGGCCACAAGCACCAGCATGAGCAGCGAGACGTTCGCGAAGACGACGCGCAAGGCCGACAGCGTCGCTCCGAGGCCGGCGGCGAACATGGTGGCCGCGATGAAGATGACGGTGACAGCGTTGAACAGCAGCTGCAGCGTGTCCATGTGGATCCCCGGTCTCCGGGCAAGAGCGGCGTCGTCATGCTCAGTCTGTGAGGTCGCCCAGCCAGCGCAGTGCGCTCAGTCCGGGCATGAAGCAGTATTCGCCGCCGCGCGTAACCACGAATCTCGGCAAGGAGAGCAGGCGGCGCCGTACGGGGCGCCGGGGAATGGTGAAGTCGCCGGAGCCGTCGGTGGAGCCGACGACAGGGTCCTTCGAGTCGCCGGAGCCGAAGAAGACGCCGTCGTTCATCCATTCCGACTGGACGAACTCGAACTGCCGCCCCAGATGCGCGCCGATAAAGGCGAACATCAGCCCCCGATCAACCCCATCGTCCTCCAGGACGCCTTCGGGCAGCGGCGGGCCATAGACGGTGCCGCGTCTGATCATCCGGTGCAGCCTCACCACGCCCGCCACCGCCGCGTCGCGGGGGTTGCCCCGGCGGATGTGACAGCCGCCGGGGGTGATGAACCCCGCCGGGTCATCTTTCTGGTAGAGGAAGCTGTTGCGGTGCGGGTCGGCGTCGAGGGTGGGATCGTCGCAGTCCGGGCTGAGCGCCAGCGGCGCGCCGCTGCGCCAGCGTCCCATGAGCTTCGCAGCGAGCAGTTCCTCGTCTTCGGGGCTGGTGGAGTTGTCCTTCAAGTAGCGCCGGAACAGGGCGACGCGCTGGTGGAGTTTGCGGAAGACCACATAGGTGCCGTTGCGTCCGAGGACATCGGGTTGCGGGGTCTGGATGCCGCCGAGTTCGTCGCGGTAGCCGAGCACGAACTCGCCGGCCTTGAGCGGTTCCTCCAGCGTGTTGGATCCGGGGATGCCGCTGCCCTCGACGGCCGGGTGGCTGATGCCGTCGCGGTAGCCGAAGGGTTCGGTCTCGGTGGGCAGCGCGTGGCAGTTCTGTCGCCAGATCGCCGTTACGCCGGTCAGGGCGTCATAGGCGGGGCGGGCGCGATCGATGACGGCCTCCAACTGCGCGCTGTCAGGCGCGAGCGCCACCAGCACCACGTGGACGTCGGACGTGCCAAGCGGGGGCTCCCAGTTCTCGGGACTGCTCTCGCCGATGTCGCCCAGCGCCTTCGCCCGTGCGGCCATCCCCTGCCGGAACTCCCAGGCGAACGTGTCCAGCGATTCCTGAGCAACACCGAGCGCCTTGAGACCGTGGTAGGTGAGGGCGATGCTGATCCACGTCTCACCCAGCGGGCTCACCGTGTCGGCGGCCGAGGTCGCCACGGCTCTCACGCGCCGCATCAGCTCCCGCCCGTGCTCGCGGTCATCGATGCGGAACACGATGTAGGTCGCCGCGTACGGCGTCGGCCGGGGGCTGAGCACCCCACGCTGGATGTCGTCGAGTTCGAGCTTGACGTGGGTTTGCTCGCTCACGGGAACCCGCCTCCCTGTAGTGCTACTTCGCCGAGAGGATGTTGTTCCAGAAGGTGCGCAGGCTCTCGTCGACGCCGAACAGCGAGCTGAAGATCGTGGTGTCGGCGAAGATCACGTCACCGGCCAGGTCACCGCTCGGTGGCATCCACAGGAACATGTTGAACTCGGTGTTGCCGGCCTCGGTGAAGGGGTGCGGCGGCCTGGACATGTCGATCGGCTGCCTGCCCAGCACGTGGATGACGTTCGGATCGTCGGTGGTGACGGCGTAGTGCGGCAGGTGCATGTGGAAGTTGAAGCTGGACACGCCTTCCAGCCACCCCTTGGTGTCCAGGTCCCTGGCGATGGACAGGGGAGCGCTCCTGTTCCCCTCCGCCACCGCGGGACGCAGCCCATAGCGGTTCTCGACGGGCACCCCCAGACCGGCCATCAGCGATCGGGTGTACCTTCCGAAGCGTTGCTGGCGGGGCACCAGCGCGTCGCCGTGATGGTGATACTCCATGTCGCGCACCGCCATGTCGTCCGATGCGCCGACGTCGTGATGCGGTCCCAGAGCAAGGCAGGTTCCTTCGCGGGTGAGCCAATCACGCACCGCGTCGATCTCCGCAAAGGTGGCGTCCTGCCCGGTGATCATGTGATCCAGCCCCCACACGAACAGGGTGTCGGTGTCCGCCAGCACCCGCTCGTCCAGCGGCGTGTGGAATCCCGCCTGATCGACGCGTTGGTACACGGGCACGGGGTAGCCGGTGGTTTCCTCGACGAACTGCTGGAAGGGCAGCCAGCCCCAGAAGAACAGCTCCAGCCCGCCCGCGATGCCCTGCTGGAACCGCAGCGGATCCGACCATTTCGGGTCCTCGTAGGCCGGCCACGTCACGCGGCGCACCTCGGTCATCGTGGAGAACCGGTTGTCCAGCTCGGCCACATTCCTGCCCGCCTCGGCGGGATAGCTCCACGCGACGTAGATGCTCAACCGGCGCCGACCCGGGCTGTAGGGGCGCGGCACATGGTTCTGGTTGTAGGTACGCGCGGTTCCGGACTCGCTCATCTCGCCTCCAGGCAGCGCCGGCGGATGTCACTGCAGCTGATCGAGCATCTCCGACAGAGCGCTCTTGATCCGCAGAGCTTGCTTGATCTCATCGGCGGTGAAGTACGGGTACTCGCCGTACTCGATGAAGCTCGGGCAATGATGCTCACGAACGAATCTGATGAACGCCTCCGGGTTGGTCTTCCAGTCCTCGGGGAAGCCCTCAAGGTTTTCGAAGGTCGTGTTGAGCCCCGCCTTGCCGAACAGCGCGACGGCGTCTTCGGTGTACTTGTCGAAGTCGGTGTCGAAGATTCCCTGATACAGGAATCGTGTGTCGTCGTCGAAGAGCACCCAGCGCAGGTAGTGCAGCTTGAGCGGAGCGAGGAACTGCGGATCGGCTTCCACCGCCTTGGCGAGCGCGTTCCCATGGTTGCGGATGGCGTCGGCCCGGCCGGGCTTGACCTTCGCGATGATGGTGAACCCGTAGCAGGCCGGCGTCTTCGGAAAAATGGGGCCGTATTTCCCCTGCTCCAGATGGTCGGTCTCCTTCGGGATGGCGACCGCCTGCGGTCTGATCTCCATGCCGATCCCCCTCTTTCGTCCTGGCATAGGGGGAGGCTGAAGTGACTCGACTACGACAATTATCTCATGATGCGGTGCGATGTGGCCACCAATGCTGGGCCTACATCCACACGCACCCGCCACCACGACCACAGAACTCAGCATCCGTACCGCCGTCGGCACCTCAAGCTTCAGGACGCCTCGTGCTGAACGAGGCGGCCTGGCGGGCCGCCGGGGCGCCTACCAGTTGGCGATACCCCAAGAACATGAAGACGGAGAACCTGTTCGCCGTTCCGTTCAAGCCGCTGGAGGCGGCGGCAGGTGAGCGAACCGCCGAACGGCTTCGCGGCAATTGGAAGGGCCAGGCCGGTCACCTAGCAGGGAAATCGTTGACCTGGAAGGAGGTGCGCGCGATCCCGGGCGAGCCCGAGACGCTCCGGAGCTACCTGGAAGAGCGCATCGGCCGGCTGGATCTGACCGGATCCGGGATGGACGTGGAGGAGGCGAGGGCGCACATCCTTCTCCGAGACTGTGTAGACATCATCAGTACCCTGCCCGCCTCGCCCGAGACTCGTGCATCCGCGTACCGAATCCTTGCGTCTCTGCCCGCAATCCGGGCCGAGGGGGAGATGACTGACCCGCTGGGCCGGCGCGGGCAGACACTCAGCTATCAGGAGGAAATAGAGCCGGGCCTGTTCTCCAAGGTTCGGCTCGTGGTCGATCCCAGCGCCGGCCTGCTTCTTGCCGAGGTGAGGACGAACACCACCAAGCTCGCGGACGGGCGGCAGGTGGAGCTCCGTGTCTCCCGCTCGTTCCAGGAGATCGGCTGGACCAACGAACGCCCAGATCTGCCCACGCATCGGAACTGAGCCCGCTCACAATCCGCGTGTGAGGGCCAGCAGATGGGTCGGCGGCGCATCGTCTTCTTAGCGCCGACGCTTGCCAAGGCTGGTGGCGGCCAAGTGGTTGGGCTGGTAAGCCGGCGGCGCCGAGGCCGCCACATCGTCGGGTACGACGATGTGGCGGCAGGTCGGCTCCTGGCGTGGATGTGGCTGTGGTAGCCCGCGCGCGGCGCGGGCCACCACGGCCTACTCCACCGCCTGCTGCAGGGCCACGGGGCAGGTGTCACTCAGGGTGTCAGCCCCAGCTCACGCAGTTGAGCGGGCCGCAGCGGCCGCCAGCCGCTGGTATCGAGCTTGGCCAACTCCGCCTCGACGTCGACATTGATCACCCCGAAGAAATTGATGTTGTCGCTGTGCCCAGGCGAGATGTGCGACAGGATCTCGTCGCTCACCTCCCGGCCCTGCGAGCGCAGCTCCAGCACCGCCCTGGGTTCGATCAGCAGCGAGGCGATCGGCGCGAACGGCAGCATCGCGGCCAGCTCGTCTTTTCCGGCTGGCGGGCACGAACCCGGTCGGCGCGCCCGCGGGCACCTTCCGCCCGCCGAGCCGGTTCATCTCCTTCAACACCGCCACCGCCTCCATCAGCTCGGCCGTGCCCGGCCCGCCCTGGAAGTCGATCGCGGCCCGCACGTTCGGGGTCAACTGGCGCAGGTAGGTGTAGGAGGACTCCAGCTCCGACAGCCGGCCATGGTCCCGGGGCAGCGGCTTCCACGCATCAGAGGTGATCTCCCGCAGCCGCTGCATGCCGATCCGCTCGCGCAGCATCCCGCCCACCTCATCGTCGGGGATCGACGGGTCAGCCAGCACTGGCAGGATCATGTCCATCAGCAGTTGCCGGGCCTCGCCCTTCTTGGCCCGCTCGACCAGCGCCTCGTCGGTCTTGGATTTGGCCCGCGACTCCCGCGCGCTGACGGCCTGGTCGAACAGGGCCACCACCTCATCGAGCTGGTCGACCGCGGCCTGGGCGACGAACGCCAGCAGGATCGGGAACTTGCGCTCCTTGCGCCGCTCCAGCCCCTGGTTGGTCGAGCGGCGGGCGACCTGGGCCAGGAACCGGCGCCGCTCGTTCGGCAGCACCGACACATCCATCTGGTGGGCGTCGATCGCGCGCAGCCAGGTCAGCTTGTCGATCGCGGTTTTCACCGAGGTCGCCGAGGCGTCCCGGACCGGGGTGACCAGCCACTCCAGTCGGGTCATCCCCAGCCCCGCATCGACGGCCAGCATCCGTTCCAGGTCGGCGCGCACTTCAGCGGTGAGCAGGTGCCCCACCAGCTGCGAGGTCAGATCGGCGGCCGCCTTGCGGGCCGTGCCGACCATCTTGGCCAGAATGAGCGCGCCGGGCCGGATCACCTTGGCCGCCATCAGATACTCGCGCGCCAGGTTGAACAGCAGCGTCGGCGAGTCGTGCTCCATCGCCCGGTCCAGCAGGAACTGCTCCAGCTCCTTCATCGCTTGGCTGCCCGCCGAAGCGGTCTGCCACTCCAGATACTTGGCGATCAGGCCCAGGTGATCCGAGCGGGTTTGATCGCGCTTGCCGTACAGCCGCAGCGCCGCCGACGCCACGCCCAGCCGCTCCGCGACCCGGGCCACGGCCGCCGGCGGCACCGAGGCCACATCGTCGGGCACGAACCCGAGCCAGGGCAGGCTGCACAGCTGGACCAGCATGCCCAGCCGATCAACTGGGCCCCGCCCACCGGGACTCACGAACGCCACGTCAGCCGCCGTCGGTGTGAAATACCTGATCAGCTCATCGCTGGTGATCTCCGGGTACGAGCGCAGCTGCTCCAACTGCTCCTCGGAGAACATCTTCTCGGACAACGCACCACCTCTACCTGCCGTACCGGATGAAACCGGAACGAACGTAGCGGCAGTGATCTTCACCTGCCACAGGCGGTCAAGCGTCTCCGTTTATGCAGGTAAGAGGCTACTTCGTTGGAAATTTCTTCATTGCTACCGGGACCCCCGCCTCCGCCGCGCACCCCGGCGACACCCTCACCGTCTCAGAGCTGTTCCGCCTCTGCCGCGACCTGATGGACATCCACGCCGTCCGGGACTGGTGCCAGGCCCGCGGCGTCGTGCTACGAGTCCTTTCCGGGCCGCTGTCTAACTTCCACGACCTGGCCGCCGAAGACGCCACCACCGCCCTGATCATCAACGTGATCACCGCCGTCGGGCAGTTCCAGCGCGACCTGCAAAACGAACTGACCGCCGAAGGGATCGCCGCGGCCGAAGCCGAAGGCCGCTACCGCGGCCGGCCACCCGCACTCTGGAGACCAGATCGAGGAAGTGCGGGCGGCGTTCCGTGACCAGGGCGCCTCGATCGCGGGTCTCGCGCGTGAGCACGGGGTGAGCCGAGTCGCCGTGCGCACCGCACTGGCCGACCTGCTGCCCGACTCAAGGACCCCGCCCCCTCAGTCCTGATCGACAGATGGGCCACCCGCATCCGAACGGTAGACGGCGGTAACTCCGCCCGAACCGGCTCGCTATCGCCGTTGGCCGTTTCGGTTGCTGCTCACGGGCCGAACAGTCCGCCCGCTCGGTCGGCCACGGCCGCCGAGAGCCGACGCGGTATAATCACAGGTGAGACCCGGTTTTCCGGGCGCGGCGGTGGGGCCCGCCGCCTCCGCCTACGAGCGGGGACAACCACGGAGTGCGTCTTCGTCAACGGTCCCTACCAGTGGTGTTCCGCTCAGGTACTGGTAGGGAGCGGCCATGAAACTCCACGGCCCCGCAATGCGCTTGACGATCTTGCTGTGCGAGAACCATCCGCGCCTTCCTGCCCCGGCCAGACGAGCTCATGTCCGAAGGGTGAGGGAGAGCAGTGTGATGAACCACCGTGGTGAGCAACCGACGCCGGCACCCGGGCGGGGAGCGGAACGTCAGGCGCTGTGGCTGGTGGTGGGATACGACCGGCATCCGGCCGCGCAGCGCGCGCTGGCGACCGCCGCCGACCTGGCCGTCCGGCTGGGGGCGCGGCTGCTGGTGGCGCATGTCGTCGATCTGGACGACTACCCCATCGATCCCGACGCCTGTGACTGGGACGCCTACGCCGAACAAGCGGTGGCCCGCGAACGCGCCCAGGCCGAGGCCCTGCTCGCCGGTCACCCGCTCCCGTGGAGCTGGCAGGTCGACCATGGGGATCCGGCGCAGAAGCTGGTGGATCTGGCCGCCCGCCACCAGGCCCTGATGATCGTCATCGGCGCGGCCCGGCATGAGTGGGGCACCCACCTTCTGACCGGCTCGGTCGCCAAGCACCTCGTCCGCCACGCCGACCAGCCGGTGCTGCTGGTCCCCGAGCAGCCCTCCGGCTGGAGCCCTCCGATCGAGTGATGGGTGCGCTGCGGCGGCCGCGGCTCGGGCACCGGCCCGGGGCCGGGTCAGGCGGTGCGGCGGGAGCGGGCCAGAGCGAGCCCACCGAGGATCATGGCGATCAGCCCGACCACCAGGTCCACCCAGCCCCCGACTATCCCGTAACCGGTGCCGGGACCGCCTTCGGCGGCGGCCACGACCAGCCCGCCGATGACCGTGCAGGCCAGCCCCGCCCCCAGGGCCACGATGGCCCCCCTTCTCCCGTTTCCGGCGCCGATACGGCGGGCGGAGCGGGCCAGAGCCAGCCCGCCGATGACGGCGCCGGCCAGCCCCAGCAGCGCGCCCACCACGGACCAGAGACGCCCAGAGGTGAAGGTGTAAGCATCGACGGGCTGGACCAGAACGTGCGCGGCGGCGGTGGTGGTCAAGTGGTGGAGGGACATGAAGATCCTTTCGGTCGGATGACGGGCCCGCAGCGCGCTGGCTCGCCTGTGCCGGTCGAGATGCCGGTGACGAGCCCGCGCGTCTGGGAGGCGCCGTGTGGTGATCGGTTGTGTGCGGTTGTTCGGGTCTCGATCGTGGGCTTGTCCTGGCTGCGGTCAGCCGCTCAGCTCGCTCTGGCGGGAGCGGGCCAGAGCCAGGCCGCCGAGGACCGCACCGGCCAGCCCCAGTACCAGGGCCACGGCCGCCCCGAACACTCCGTTGCCGGTGCCGAGACCGCCGTCGGCGACGGCCAGTTTCACCGCGCCGTTGAGCCCGCCGATCAGCCCCGTCCCCAGGGCCACGGTGGCCGCCCCTCTCCCGCCGTTGCCACGACGGACGGAGCGGAGCGCCGGCCAGCCGATGATCACGCCGGCCAGCGCCACCAGTGCGGCCACACTGGCCCAGATCCGCTCGGGGGTCCCGATGAACGTGTCGACACCCTGGCCCGCGCATTCTGCGGCCGTCGTACAGACTGGCGAGGCCACCTGCGTGGCCAGCACAACCAGGACGGACATGGAGCATCCTCTCGGTCGGATGACGGGCGCCCGCAGCACGTGGGTCACGGTGGCTCGGCCTATGCCGGCCGAGGTTCTGGTGACGAGCGTGAGCGCCCGGCGGGGGTTTCACTGACTCGATCGTCGCGCCGTCGAGGCAGGCACGGCCTCCGCCGGCGGATGGCTGCCTCTACGCAGTTCCGCGTAGAGGACTCGTGCCCCGGTACGCCCGTCGTCGTAGGCGGCCGCGCCGCTGGGCGGAGTGTTCTCGCGGGCGGCAACCGTAGGATCGAGGCATGAAAGGCCGCGCCGTGTCGTTGCGCCTGCCGGTGCCGGCACAGGATGTGTTGCTCGCGCTGTTCATCACCGTGATGCAGGTGCAGGGCACGATAGTCCGCAATGCCGGCGAGGTGGTGCAGCGTCCCCTTACCGACCTCGGAAACCTCGGATATGCCCTGCTGGTCGCCAGTGGTGTGGTCGTCGCCGTCCGCCGCCGGTGGCCGGTGCCGGTGTTCGTCGTCGCCGCGTCGGCCAGCTTGGTGTACTTCGCTCTCGACTTCCCGGACGGGCCCGGCTGGCTCGGGCTCTTCGTCGCCCTGTACACCGTGGCCGCCTACGGTGACGGGCGCCGGTCGCTGGTGATCGCTGGCGTGGGCACCTCGGTGCTGGCCATCGGCTGGCTGGTCGCCGCGGCCGACATCGAGCCACGCGCCGCCATCGGCTGGGTGTACTTCCGGATCGGCGCGTCGGTCATGAGCGCGGCCCTCGGCGAGTCCGTCCGGTCCCGGCAGGTCATCGCGGCCGAAGCTCAGCGGCGCGCCGAGCTGGCTGAGCGGACTCGTGATGAGGAGGCGCGGGCGCGTGTGGACGCCGAACGGCTCCGGATCGCGCGCGAGGTCCACGACACCGTCGCTCACGCCATAGCGATCATCAACGTGCAGTCCGGTGTCACCGCGCACGTGCTCGACAAGCGGCCGGAAGTGGCGCGCGAGGCGCTGCGGGCCATCGAGCAGACCAGTTCCCGGGCGCTGCGGGAGATGCGGGCCATCCTCGGGGTGCTCCGTGACGACGACGATGACGACGGGCGGGAGCCGTATCCCCGGCTGGGGCAGATCGACGAACTGGCCGCCAAGGCACGCCAGGCGGGGCTCGACATCAAGCTCGAGGATGCCTCGCCCGCGACGCCGTTGCCGAGCGCGGTGGGAAGTGCCGCCTACCGGATCGTTCAGGAATCGATCACCAACGTGATCCGCCACGTCGGCCCGACCCGCGTGACGGTGGAGCTGAAGGCCGGGATCGAGGCGCTGGAGATCCGCGTGACCGATGAGGGCCGCCGTGCCGCCCGAGATCATGACTCGGCGGGTCCGCGCCTGCCGGCCCGGCATCCGAGCAGCACGGGCCGCTCGGCCAAGCCCGGCCGCGGGATCGCCGGCATGCGCGAGCGCTGCCGGCTCCTGGGCGGAGAGCTCGACGCCGGGCCGCTTGCCGGCGGCGGGTTCGAAGTCAGGGCACGGCTGCCCTTCGCGCCGACCGGGTCGCGCCTGTGAACGCGGCGACCGCTTCACCCTCGGCCGGCGCCCCGATCAGGGTGCTGCTCGCCGACGACGAGGCCCTCGTGCGGTCCGGGTTCAAGGTCCTGCTCGACCTCGAGGACGACATCACGGTGGTGGGAGAGGCCACCAACGGCGCCGAAGCCGTCGAACGGGCCCGAGCCGGCCGCCCCGACGTCGTCCTCATGGACATCCGCATGCCACAACTGGACGGGATCCAGGCAACCGCCCAGATCGTCCGGACGCGCGGGTTGGAGCAGGTGCGGGTCCTCATCCTCACCACCTACGACACCGACGAGTACGTCTTCGACGCCCTGCAGGCAGGCGCCAGCGGCTTCCTGCTCAAAGACGCCGGGCCGGCCGAGCTCCTGCATGCCGTCCGGGTGATCGCCGCCGGGGACGCGCTGCTCGCGCCGCGGATCACTCGACGCCTCATCGGCCAGTTCACCGCAAGGCGAACGGCCGCCAGGGCGGCGGAGGACCGGCTCGCGGAGCTGACCGAGCGCGAGCGCGAAGTGCTGGCCCTGGTGGGGCAGGGCCTGAGCAACCACGAGATCGGTGCCCAGTTGTTTCTCAGCCCGGCCACCGCGCGCACCCATGTCAGCCGCGCGATGACGAAACTGGGTGCGCGCGACCGTGCGCAACTGGTCGTCATCGCTTACCAGACAGGGCTGGTCAGCCCGGCGACGTAGGGCGCCGCCAGGCCGGGCTCGGGCAGCGACCGGCATCTGCCGCGTCCGGTCACCGTCACCGCGGGCACTCCCGGGGGCCGATGCTCTGCCCCGCACCGAGGACGGTGACCTGGGCAGGGTTCTCCGGCACCAGGGCGGCCGTGCACACGATCTGGTCGACGGCCAGTGCGGACAGTTCGCCGGCCGGAGTGGACAGGGTCACCACCAGGTGGCCCGGCTTGACGGCCACCGAGAACGGGCCGGCGTCGCGTGGGATGTCGGTGGTGATCCCGCGTGCCTGTTCGCTCGGCGTGGGTCCCTCCGCCAGCAGCATGAGCGCGTTCGTTCGGGCTGGTCCACGAGCGGATCGCCGCGTCACCGTGCTGAGCCGGCCGTCCTTCACCAGGTAGAGGGTGATCTTCCAGGTAGGTGCGACGGGTCCGCTCGGCGGGGCGCCGACGGGGATGGCGTCGCTGGGTTGCACGCCGCAGCCGGCCACGGCGACGAACGGCACGAGGCCCACGGCGAGCACCAGGCGGGCGAGCCAGGCCTTCACTCGGGGCCTCCATCCGGATCGGGTGCCCGGCGTGGCAGGCGGAGCGCGAAGACGGCGCCGCCGTCCGGGGCGTTGGTGACGGTGAGGTCGCCTCGGTGCAGGCGCGCGTTCTCCCACGCGATGGCCAGGCCGAGGCCGCTGCCCTCGGACCTGGCCCTGGCCGCGCTGGCCTTGTAGAAGCGGTCGAACACGTGCGGCAGCACCGCTTCGTCCAGCCCCGGTCCGTGGTCGCGGACCTCGACGACGATCCAGTCCTGGTCGGCGCGGAGCCGTACCGACACCGGTGGCTCGCCGTGCCGCAGGGCGTTGCCGACCAGGTTCGCGAGGATGACGTCCACCCGGCGCGGGTCCAGCCGTGCCGTCACCGCGGGGGCGAGTTCGGTGTGCACCCGCTCCGGCCAGCCTCGGGTACGCAGGGTCGCGCGTACCAGCTCGGCCACGTCGACCTCGTTCAGTGCGAGGGCCGCGACGCCGGAGTCGAACCTGCTGATCTCGATGAGGTCGTTCACCAGCCCGGTGAGGTTGAGCGTCTCCTGGCTGACCAGCCTGGCGGCCCTGCCGGCGGGCTCGGGCAGCCCGTCCGCCTCGTCGTCGAGGACGTCGGCGACCGCGGCGAGCGCGGCCAGCGGGGTGCGCAGCTCGTGCGACACGTCGGCCACGAACCGGCGGGCGTCGGCCTCCATCTCGCGCAGCTGCTCGACGTGCCGTTCCAGCTCCGCCGCGGTGGTGTTGAACGTGCGTGCCACGTCGGCCAGCTCGTCGGCGCCGCGGGCCTCGACCCTGGCCCGCAGGTCGCCCTCGCCCAGCAGGCGTGCCGCCCGGCCCAGCTCGCGCACCGGGCGCAGCACGCCACGGGTGGCCAGCAACGCCAGGACGACCGCGAACGCCAGGGCCGCCCCGCCGTTGAGCCAGGCGCGTGCGGCGAGCTCGTTGATGCTGCGCTGTTCGGGAAGCAGGCTGTGCAGGACGTAGACCTCCATGCCGGACATCCGCGCCGTCCCGTCCGGCTCGGCGATCAGCAGCGGCGCGCCGATGAGAAGGTAGGGCGCGCCCTGCCACAGCATCACGCGTTGCCACGCGACATTGCCGCCGGCCACCTCGCGCCGCAGGGACAGTGGAAGCATCCCGGGATCCACGACCGGCGGGTCACCACCCTGCCTGTGGAGCCCCGGCGAGCCCTCCGGCGGGTCGGCCGGCGCCGGGTCGCCTGTGGAGTACGCCCCGCGGTAGGTGGCCATCGCACGGACGTTTCCTTCGATCATCTTGTTGGCGATACCGCGGAGCTCGTCCGGGCCGGGCTCCGCACTCCGCAACGGGAAGAGCTCCTTCAGCCGGCTCTTCGTCGCCTGCACCGCGGCGTCCTGGGCTCGCTGGAGGATGGCGTTGCGAGCCTCGACGTACATGCCGCCGGCCACCGCCGCCGCGGTGACCACACACAGCAGCGCGAACGCGGACAGCAGCCGGGCACGCAGCCCCAGGCTCGGCCGTGGCACCACCGGCGGTTACACCGGCCCGAACCGGTAACCGAACCCGCGCACCGTCTGCACGTAGACGGGCGCCGCCGAGTCGTCCTCGATCTTCGCGCGCAGCCGCTGCACGCACGCGTCCACCAGACGCGAGTCGCCGAAATACCCGTGCTCCCACACCGACTCCAGCAGGTGCTGGCGGCTGTGCACCCGGCCCGGCGTGCCGGAGAGCTCGAGCAGCAGGCGCAGCTCGGTCGGGGCGAGGCCGACCGGCACGCCGCGGTGGGTGACCACGAGCCCGGCCCGATCGATGGTCAGGTCCCCGTGCCGCTCCAGCTCCTCCTGGTCCCGGCCGATCCGCCGCAGCACCGCGCGGATGCGGGCCTCGAGCACTCTGGGCTGCACCGGCTTGACCACGTAGTCGTCGGCGCCCGCCTCCAGCCCGGCCACCACGTCCATGTCGTCGCCGCGCGCGGTCAGCATGATGATCGGCACGTCCCCGGCGGCCCGGATGCGGCGGCAGACCTCGAACCCGTCGATGCCGGGCAACATCAGATCGAGCACGACGACGTCGGGCAGGTCCATGCGCAGCCGGTCCAGCCCCTGCTCGCCGGACTCCACCGCGCGCACGCGGTGCCCGTGCCGGGTCAGGGCCAGCTCGAGGCCCTCCCGCACGGCCGGGTCATCCTCGATCAACAACACTCGCGACACGCCGCCGAGTTTCACCGCACGCTCCGTATCTCGCCCGCCGGTCAACCCCATCCACTGTCGGCCGGTCGTGTCCCCGCCTCGTCAGCGCCGTGTCATGGTCGTGTCACGGTCTCGACGGCGGTGGCCGCCGTCGAGAAACGATGACATGCGGCGGACAACGCACGCATATTCGGCGCCAATCGTAGTCGCCATGAACGAACCACGCACCATCCCACCTCGGCCCCGCGACCGGCTGTTCGCCGTGGTCACGCTGGTGCTCGCCGTTCTGCTGCTGCCCGCGGCGTTCGTCCGCCGTCCCGGCCGCGCTCGCGAACTGGCGTGCACCTGGGCGTTACGGATGCGCTTCCCGGCCGAGGACCTCACCGGGCTCACCGACGGCGCCCTGGCGGCGTTCACCGCGGCCCGTACCGAGGCGCTCTGGCGTCACGGCCAGCTGCTCGGCCTCACCTCGGGCTACCGCGATCCCCTCGTCCAGCAGCGGATGTTCGACGAGGAGGTGCGCCGCTCCGGCTCCCCCGCCTCGGCACGCATGCTCGTGCTGCCGGCCGCGGAATCCAGCCACGTCAAGGGCATCGCGCTGGACGTGCGCCCCCACGAAGGGGCGCGCTGGCTGGAGGAACACGGCGCCCGCTACGACCTCTACCGCATCTACGACAACGAGTGGTGGCACTTCGAGTACCGCCCGGACCACGGCGGCACGCCACCACCCCGCCGGCCCCACCCAGGCCTGGGCTGACGGGGACCAGCCGCGGGGACGTTGACGGGTTCGCGCCCGGAACCGGCGGGCGTTCGGAGAAGGGTCAGAAGATATGTCATCGGGATTGCTGGGATGGCGCCTGCAAGCGGCGCGGGAGACGGCGTTCGTGGGGCGGGAGGAGGAGCTCGCGGTCTTCAACGCGGCGTTGTACGGCGGCGGCTGCAGTGTTCTGTACGTGCACGGTCCCGGCGGCGTCGGGAAGTCGGCCTTGCTGCGGCGCTTCGCCGGCGAGGCCGCGGCGGCGGGGCGGCCGGTGTCCATGGTGGACGGGCTCATGCTGGAGCCGGCGGGCTCCGGGGCCGACTCCGGGGCCGAGCCGGTGCTTCGTGATGCGGACGCGGTGTTGCTGGTCGACCACGTCGAACGCGTGCAGGGCTGGGAGGAGTGGCTGCGGGAGCGGTTCCTGCCGGGCGTGCCCGTGGGGGCGCTGGTGGTGATCGCGGGGCGGTATCCGCCGGACATGCGGTGGCAGGCCGATCCGGGATGGGCGGGGGCGCTGGAGGTGCTGCCGCTGCGCGGCCTGCGGGCCGGGGACGCGCAGGCCCTGCTGGACTCCCGCGGGGTGCCGGCCGAGTCGCGCGAGCCGCTGCTGGCCTTCGCCGGTGGACATCCGCTGGCGCTGCTGCTGGGGGCGGCCGCGGCGGTGAAGGACGGCGGGGCCGGCAGGCGGTGGACGCCGGATCAGGGCGTGGTGGGCACGTTGCTGGATCAGCTGGTGGGCGAGTTGCCCTCGGCGGCGCACCGGCACGCTCTGGAGGTCTGCGCGCATGCGCGGGTGACGACGGAAGACCTGCTGCGGGCCGCCCTGCCGCAGGACACCGGGACGTTGTTCGGCTGGTTGCGGCGGTCGCCGTTCGTGGAGTCGTGCGGTCTCGGGCTGTTTCCGCATGACGTGGTGCGCGAGGTGGTGGAGGCGGACCTGCGGTGGCGCGACCCCGAGGGGTACGCGGCGATGCACGACCGGCTGCACGCGCATCTGGCGGAGAGGGTGCGCACGGCGAGCGACGTGGACGTGCCCGGCGCGGTGGCGGCGCTGCTCTTCCTGCGTCGCGGCAACGGGGCGCCGGCCGGTTCGCGCCGCTGCCGCGGCGAGGACGAGTTCCAGGAGGAGCTGGTGCGGCCGGAGGACGTCGGCACGCTGGTCCGGGTGGCCACGGCCGCCGAGGGCGCGGCGTCCGCGGGCTGCGCCGCCTTCTGGGCCGAACGGCAGCCGCAGGCGTTCCGGCTGTACCGGCGGACCGGAACCGGCGAGCCCGTGGCGTTCTCCGCCTGGCTGAGCCTGGCTGAGCTCGATGAGCGGGAGCCGGCGGCCGATCCCCTCGTGGCCGCGGCGTGGGCGCATGCGCGTGCCACCACTCCGTTGCGCGCCGGCGAGCACGTGGCGGTCGGCCGGCTGTGGGCGCTGCCGTCGTATCGCGAGCATGCGCCGCTGTCGGAGGCGATCCGGTGGCGGATGATCGCCCATTGCCTGCGGGCCGAGCGCATGGCCTGGTCCTGCATCGCGTTACGGCATCCGGACCAGGAGTGGGTGGAGCGTTTACGGCATTACGGGATGCGTACCGTCTCCGAGGAGCCGCGGCTGGGCGATGACGCCTACACCCTGTTCGTCCATGACTGGCGCGCGGTGCCGGCGCGGGCATGGCTGGAGCGCCTGAACCACCCGCCCGTCGCGGGCCCGAGCGCCGCCACGGCGGAACTGGCGGTGTTGTCGCAGGCGCAGTTCGCCGAGGCGGTGCGCAAGGCGTTGCGCCGGCTGGCGCGGCCGGACGCGCTGGCCGCTTCCCCGCTGACGCGCACCAGGCTGATCGCCGAGCGGGCCGGGCAGGATCCTGCCGCGGCGCTGGGCGACGTGCTCCGGCAGGCGATCGACGAGTTGCGTGAGGATCCGCGTGCGGTCAAGTTCCACCGGGCGCTGTCCGTCACGTTCCTTCGCGGGACTCCCACCCAGGAGCTGGCCGCGGAACGGCTCGGCCTGCCTTTCACCACCTACCGCCGCCACCTGGCGGCCGGCATCGAACGCGTCTGCGCCGGCCTGTGGCACCGGGAACTGTACGGCGCCGGCGCGCCGGTGTACCGGTCCACCTGACCCGCCGCATCGTGCCCACGGCGTACACGATCAGTCGGCGAGCGCGAAGGCGGCCGCCGCCTCCGCGTGCAGCCGAGCGCTCGGCAGCACCGGGATGGCGCTGTCCTTCTCGCCGACCAGCAGCTCGATCTCCGTGCAGCCGAGGATGACGCCTTCGGCGCCGTCGTCCGCGAGACCTTCGATGATCTGGGCGTACGCGTCCCTGGACGATTCCCGGAGCGCCCCCCGCACCAGTTCGTCGAAGATCACGCGGTGGACCAGTTCGCGCTGCTCACGCCGCGGGACGACGACGTCGAAGCCGTGGGCGGCCAGCCGGTCCCGGTAGAAGGGCTGCTCCATGGTGAACCGGGTGCCCAGCAGGCCGACCTTGCGCATGCCCCTGGCGCGGATCTCGGCGCCCAGCGCGTCGGCGATGTGCAGCACGGGCACGCTCACGGCCCGCTCCACGTCGTCGCTCACCCGGCTGAAGGTGTTGCTGCAGATGAGCAGGAGGTCGGCGCCGAGATCCGCCAGTTTCCCGCCGGCGCCGGTCAGCAACGTGCTCACCTCGTCCCAGCGGCCGGCGAAGATGAGGTCCTCGACGGTCGTGTAGTCGACCGACCAGATGAGGCTGTTGGCGGAATGGCTGCCGCCGAGTCGCTCGCGTACCCGCTGGTTGATGATCTGGTAGTAGATCACCGTCGATTCCCAGCTCAACCCGCCGATGAGACCGATAGTGCGCATGTAACCCCGTTTCGCCAGCTTGTGCCGGCAGGCTAGACGGGGCTCCTGCTCATTCTGTAGGCCAGAAGTTGTCCAGCCGTCCGGCCCCGCGTCGATGCCACCAGGCGAGCACGCGTCGTGACGTGCGGACGCGCCGGACGGTGTCCGCGTCCGCGCTGCCCCCCGGTCAGGCGCCGGTCAGGCGCCGGCCAGCGCGCGGGCGCACGCGCCGAGCCCGATCTCGCTGGAGGCCTTGACGAGCACCACGTCCCCCGGTTCGAGCAGCGCGGTGGCCAGGCTGAGGGCCCCGGCCACGTCCTCGACGCTGTGGACGGCCATCTCCGGGTTCGACGACCGCGCCGCCCGCGCCATCGCGAGCGGATCCCCCGCTCCGACCGCGATCAGCACGTCGAAGCGGAGGCCGGCGACGAGCCGGCCCAGCTCCGCGTGCCGGGCGCGCGAGGCGTCCGCCTGCTGCCCCATCGCGCCGAGCACGGCGACGGTACGACGGGCGCCGGCCAGGGCCTTCACCGCCCGCAGCCCGGCCCGCATGGATTCGGGGCTGGCGTTGTAGGCGTCGTTGACGATGGTGATGCCGTCAGGTCGTTCGGCGATTTCCAGCCGGCCCGCCGAGCGCCGCCGTGCGGCGCTCAGCCCGCCGGCGATCTCGGCGGCACCCAGGCCCAGCACGGTGGCGACGGCGGCGGCGGCCACGGCGTTGCTCACCTGGTGCTCACCTATGAGGTCGAGCTCGACCGGGGCGCGGCCGGAGGGCGTCACCAGCTCGAACGCGGTCCGTGCCCCGCCGGTCATCCGTACGTTCCCGGCTCGCACCTGCGCCTGCGCCGACCTGCCGTACCACAGGATCCGCGCCTTGGTACGGCCGGCCATGCCCCTGACGTAAGGGTCGTCGGCGTTGAGCAGCGCGAACCCGTCCGCCGCAAGCGCCTCGACCAGCTCGCCCTTGGCCTCGGCCACGTCGGCCTGCCCGGCTCCCATGCGCTCCACGTGTGCGGTGCCGACGTTGAGCACCAGCCCGACCTGCGGCGGTGCGAGCCCGGTCAGATACGTCAGATCGCCCTTCCGGCCCGCGCCCATCTCCAGCACCAGGTAGCGGGTGGTGGCATCGGCACGCAGCACGGTGAGCGGCAACCCGAGCTCGTTGTTGAACGACCTGTCGGTGGCGACCGTCGCGGCGTGCCGTTCGAGCACCTGGGCCAGCAGGTCCTTGGTCGTGGTCTTGCCCACGGAGCCGGTCAGGCCGATCACGGTCGGGCTGATGTGGTCGAGAACGTGCCTGGCCAGCAGGCCGAGCGCGACCTGGACGTCCTCGACCACGAGGGCGGGCACGCCGACGGGCCTCGAGGCCAGCACGGCGACGGCGCCGCCCGCGATGGCGCCGGCCGCGTGGTCGTGACCGTCGACGTTGGCCCCGGCCGTCGCGGCGAACAGGCCGCCGGGCAGCACCTCGCGGGAGTCGACCGCCGAGGGCGCCGTCACCGTCGCCTGCGGGTCGCGCACGTCGTGGAGGATCGCGCCGACGACCCGCGCGATCTCGTTCAGCGTCATGGGGATCACGAGCGGCTCCTGGTGAACGCCAGGTCGATGAGGCGGCGCAGCAGGTCCGGGTACGGGACACCGCTGGCGGCCCAGGCCCTGGCGTAGACGGAACGGGAGGTGAAACCGGGCATGGTGTTGATCTCCAGCACGTACAGGCGTCCTGTGTCCTCGTCGTAGAGGTAGTCGACACGGGCCAGGCCGTAGCCGCCGATCGCCCGGAACGCGCGCAGGGCCAGCTCGCGCACGTCCTCGGCCACGCGCTCCGGCAGCGCGGCGGGGATGGTGGCGATCTCGGCCCCGCTGAGGTATTTCGCCTCGTAGTCGAGCCAGGCGCCGGGCACGATGAGCTCGCCGGCCACCGAGACGTCCGGCGTGTCCTGGCCGCCGAGCACGCCGCAGATGATCTCGCGTGCCGTCACGCCCTGCTCGACGACGACCATCCCGTCGTAGGCGAGCGCCAGGTCCACGCCCGCGCGCAGCTCCTCCATGGAGGTGACGCGCGAGATGCCGATGGAGGAGCCCATGCCGGCAGGTTTGACGTACATCGGCCAGTCGAGCGACTTCACCAGACCCCAGGGGTCGGTGGTGGTGCGCCACTCGTACTCGGTGAACCACACGTGCGGAGTGACCGGGATGTCCTCCGCCAGGAACGCGCGCCGCATCGCGACCTTGTTCATGCCCACGGCCGAGGCCAGCACGCCGCAGCCCACGTACGGGATGCCCAGCGTCTCCAGGAGGCCCTGGACGACGCCGTCCTCGCCGAACGGCCCGTGCAGCACGGGGAAGACCACGTCCGCCAGATCGGGCCGCGGCTCCACCGGCCATCTGCCCTGCCGGTCGATGATGACGGCGACGGGCTCGTACAGATCTTTCGGCAGGGCGTCGAGCACGGCCTGCGCCGACTGCAGCGACACCTCATGCTCGGCCGACGGCCCGCCCGCCAGCACGGCCACGCGCACGCGTTCACTCACGATCGATCAGCCTTTCCGGCGGCAGGACCAGCCCGCCGAGTGTCGGCTTCTCGCCTGACCGGTTACCAGGCCATTCGCTGTCCGCTTCCCGACCGACCGGGCCTGTTCAGGACGCGCCCGGCCGTCAGGACGAGCGCCGGGCGCGTGCGCGAACAGGCGGGCCGGAAGGCACAGTGCGCTCCCTCGTGGCGGACTCCCGCTGGTCACGGGCTGTTGTGCAGCACTCCCGTCAGCCGGTCATAGCGGTAGACCCGCACGCTGGAATCGGCGCGGTCCCGCAGCCCTTCGGCCCGCACGACCAGCACGCCCTGGCGGACGCGGTCGTCGGTGCTGATGCGGAGCCAGGGCTCACCGTCACGCAGCGCGGTGACGTCCTCCACGAGATCGCCCCTGCGCCCGGCCGCGATGGCGTACGTACGGCCTTGCGGCGAAGCGATGTCGATGCCGCCGTCCTGCCGGAGGGTGAAGGTGACGACGAGGTTGCCGCGGCCGCCGTTCGCCTCACCCACGAAGTCGTACAGCGGCGCCGGATCGCCCACGTAGTACTTCAGCCGGCCCAGGCCGGTGACGTCCATGCCGTTGTAGAAGTTGCGGCCGGACGGGTCGAGCCAGAAGTGCGGGTTGTGGGTGGGCGCGTCGAAGTCCGGGCCGGAGTTGTACGAGATGTGCCAGTGCGGAGGATTGTCGGCGTGCAGCGTGTTGTTGGTCTCGACGCCCATCAGCACGAACCGGTGTCCCTTCGCCGCGGCGACGTCCACCATGCCGGAGTCCCGCAGGATGGTGTGAGCCGCGACGAGCTGGTGAATCACCGACCTGACCGGGCCCGCCGGCCACGGCACCGTCGTCCACGGACCCGCGGCGCGGTCAGGGTCGTTGTGCTCGATCCGCCAGTTCATGCCCGGCGAGACGTCGGGATGGCTCCACACCTGCAGCGTCGGCTGGTTGGCGTCGGGCGAGGGCTGCGTCATCGGCAGCGTGAACGACACGCTGTGCCTGTCGCCGGGAACGCGGCGCAGCTCCAGCCGCGTGTCCTGGTGGACCACGGCCTCGACGCGCTCATCCGGCCAGCGGACCGTGACCTCTATCCCCGCGGCGTTCTGCGGGCCCTGGACGAACGTGTAGTACTCGGCGCGAGAAGCCACGGAGTATTTCTCACCGGGCAGGATCTCGTAACCGGCGGGCAGCACGACCTCGGGCCGGCCGGGTTCGCCGGGCCGGCGACGTACGACGCGGAAGGCCGCGTAGGCGGTCTGCGCCGCCGACGCGGCGCCGGGCAGCGCGACCGCCAGGCCGACGGCGGGCACGCCGGCCAGTAAGGCTCGACGGGACAGGGAACCGGACATGGGGACGTTCCTCTCGATCACGCCCTGGGGCTGGGCGGTCCGTCACACAGCGGGCACGCCTTCATCATGTGTCTCGTGGCCACCAGCGAAACCTCCCCCTCCGAAAGGTCGGTGAGTGGCGCGCGGTCGGCACGCCGCCCTCGGCGACGTACCGCGACGCCGCCGAGCACCGGGCACGCCACCGCCGGCACCACTGAACTCCCCGCCTCTCGTGGGGAAGATCGACGAGGGTGCGCGTCGTGCTTTCCGTCCCGCCGCCTCCCGGGTCGTCGATCTTCACTAGGGTGCAGTCAGGTGGGCGCTCAGGCCCGTCGTCTCCTACGGGTCCTGTCCGCCCCTTGCCCGCTCCGGAGGCCGATCCGCAGAGCCGTGCGCACTCGCGCTCGGCGCGACTGCGCGGCCATGGCGAGAATCGAGGTCGGTACCCAGGTGGAATCCGCAGCGAAGTGTCCTGACATGTCGCGCGATGCGCGTCTGACCGCCCACAGTTCCGTCTCCACGGCCCTGGCCTTACGCAGCGATCACGCCCTGCGCGAGCTCGTGGACACGGCCGTGCCGATCGGATCCGGCATCGGCGGGACGTCGGCCCTGCTGGAGGTCGCCGGAACCACGGTCTTCGTGAAGCGGGTGCCCCTGACCGATCTGGAGAGGCAACCCGAACACGTCCGGTCCACAGCGAATCTGTTCGACCTGCCCCTCTTCAGCCACTACGGCGTCGGCATCATCGGCGCGCCGGCCTGGGGGGCGTGGCGGGAACTCGCCGTGCACACCATGACGACGAACTGGGTGCTGGCGGCGGAACACGAGGGCTTCCCCCTGATGTACCACTGGCGGGTGCTGCCGGACTCGGCGCCCCTGCCCGACGAGCTGGCCGACATCGACCGGGTGGTCGCCTACTGGGGCGGCGGATCGCAGGTACGCCGCCGGATCCAGGCCCTGCGGGAGTCCTCGGCGAGCGTCGCGCTGTTCCTGGAGTACATCCCGCAGAACCTGCACCAGTGGCTGGGCGCCCAGGTCGAGGCAGGAGGCCGAGCCGCCGGCCAGGCCTGCGCCATGGTGGACAGGGAACTGGCGGCCGGCGTCTCGTTCATGAACAGCCGCGGGCTCCTGCACTTCGACGCGCACTTCGAGAACATCCTGACCGACGGCCGGCGCCTCTACTTCGCCGACTACGGCCTGTCCATCGCCTCCGGGTTCGAGCTGTCGCCGGACGAGGCCGGCTTCTTCGACCGGCACCAGACCTACGACCGCTGTTACAGCGCCACCTATCTGGTGAACTGGCTGGTCACCGCTCTGTACGGGCTCCGGAGAGAGGACGGCGAGGGGCGCTACAAGCTGGTGCGCGCCTACGCGGAGGGCGAGCGCCCCACAGGAATCCCCGAGGAGGCCGCGGCGATCCTCGCCCGGCACGCGCCGGTCGCCAAGGTGATGTCCGACTTCAACCGCGCGTTCCAGCGCCGGAGCAGGCAGACCCCGTACCCGCTGGAGGCGATCCGCCGGCTCGGCGGGATGCGGAGCTCATCGTCAGGCTGACCCGTCGCGGTACAGGTCACGTCTCTCGGGCAACGGCTCGAGGCCGGCCGACTGGTAGGTGGCGACGGCGCCGACGTTGGAGCTCGGGGTGCACACGTCCACGCTGGACGCGCCCGCCTCCTGGAGTGCGCGCGCCGCGGCGACCGTGATCGCCCGGCCGTAACCGTGACCGCGGTGCGCGCGGTGCACCCCCAGCGGCTCGATCAGCCCTGGCCTGCCCTCACCCGCCGACCACACCGTCACGGCCGCCACCGCCTCGCCCTGCTCATCGCGTACGGCCAGGCACCGCGCGCCGGCATACGGCGCGCCTGCCGCCATCGCGTGCCAGCGCTCGCCGGAGAACGTCGACCCGTCGAACGACGCCCGCAGGACCGCGGCCCACTCGTGCGCCTGTTCCGGCCCGATCACCTCGACGCGGACACCGGGATCCGGCACGGGCGCGCCTAGGTCACGCCGGAGCGGCGTCCACGGCTCGCCGATTTCCCAGCCGTCCCCGGACAGCAGGTCACGGACCAGCGCGCCCACCGGCGCCTCGACGTACACCTTGCCCTCGGGCAGCACACCGCGTTCAGGCGCCGACACGTCCTCGGCCACCCGCCGCGCCAGTTCCTCGTCCTGCCACGCCTGCGGCGCGAAGGCCAGCCGCAGCAAGTCCGCGCCGTCGAGCAGCCCGACCGCCAGAATGTCCCCAGCCCGGCTCCAGGTCCGCGTGGCCTGCGCCGTCCGCTCCGCGCCGAACCGCCAGAACCACCCCACATCCCCCGGATGCACCTGCACAGGCTGTCCGTCGTGCTGCCACTCCCCCAGCACCCGCACCACGTCACCGAGCCCGTCGATCTCCGGCCCGCCCATCTCGATCGTCATCCCCCGATCACACACCATCCCGCCGGCCCTCCGCATCCGGATTTCCGGCCCGCGGCCGGCCGATCGCGGTCGCCGTGATGACGCCCGCGCCCGGCCGCTCCGCGTCAGGCCGGGCCGAGGACGCAGAACTCGTTGCCCTCCGGGTCGGCCAGGACCGTCCACGGGACGTCGCCCTGGCCCACGTCGGCGGGCGTCGCACCGAGGACCTGCAGCCGGGCCACCTCCGCCGCCTTGTCGCCGCCGTGGTACGGCAGGAGGTCGAGATGGACACGGTTCCACACGGTCACGCGGGGCGTGCGATGGAACGTCAGATACGGGCCGACACCCTTGGCGGAGCGCAGCAGCGCGTGATCGTCGCTGACCTCGAGCAGGGTCCAGTCCGTCGCCTCGTCCCAGAACCGGGCCATGGCCCGCGGGTCCGTGCAGTCGACCACCACCGCGGCGATCGGCCCGGTGTCCCGGAGGCCCTCCCGGGGTTCCAGCACGCAGAACACGTTGCCCTCCGGGTCGGCCAGGACCGTCCACGGGACCTCGCCCTGGCCCACGTCGGCGGGCGTCGCGCCGAGCTCCTTCAGGCGCGCGACCAGCTCCGCCTGATGGGCCGCAGAGGTGGTGGCGAGGTCGAAGTGCACGCGGTACTTCACCGTTTCGGGGTCCGGGACCCTGACGAGGTCGACGTAGAAGGCGCCGGGGTCCGGCCAGTCGAAGCCCTCGGGTTCGAGGTTGGTCACGCCGGGTCCCTCGCTGGAAACGCGCCAGCCGAGCGCCTGCGCCCAGAACCGGCCGAGCGCCGAGTCGTCCCGAGCCTTGATGTTCACCTGAACCGGTCGCAGTGCCATGCCGCCCAACCCTATGCCCAGCCGGACGCAGCGTTTTGACACCTCCTATGGATAACCGCTATCTATTAGCCAACCGTTAGGGAGGTGACATGCAGGACGCAGTGCTGGCGATGCTCGCCAAGGAGCCGTCGCACGGATACCACCTGCACGCTCGGCTGCGGCGCAGTCTTGGCCCGCTGGGCGAGTCGATGAACCGCGGCCAGATCTACGTGACGCTGAACCGGCTGGAGCGAGCGGGGCTCGTGGTCTGCGAGCGGGCGGACGGCCTGCCCGAGCGGCCGGAACGCAAGGTCTACGCGCTGACGCCGGCCGGGCAGCAGCGGGTGGCCGCCTGGCTGGCCGAGGTGGGCTGGCCGAAACCGGACCTGGCGGAGTTCCATCTCAAGCTCGCCGCCGCCGCAACGGCCCGGCTGGCCGACCCGGTGGAGCTGGTGGCGGCGCAGCGCCGCGAGTTGCTGCGCCGGCTGCGTGAGGCGCAGCAGGCGGCGCTGGCCGAGCCGGCGGGGTCGGGCGCCGGCCTGCTGCTGGAAGGGGTCGTGCTGCGGCTGCAGGCCGACCTGCGCTGGCTGGACGCCTGTGAGCGGGCCTGGTCCAAGGTCGATGACGAAGTCGAGGGTGGATGAACGTGTCGAGTGCCGCGGTCCGGGCCTGCGGCCTGGTGAAGACGCATGGTCAGGGGCAGAGCCGGGTCCGCGCGGTGGACGAGGTCGACCTGGAGGTGCCTCAGGGACAGACTCTGGCGGTGATGGGGCCCAGCGGCTGCGGGAAATCCACGCTGCTGCACCTGCTGGGCGGCCTGGAACGGCCGACCGACGGGGAGGTGTGGGTGGCCGGGCGGCGCATCGACACGCTGAGCGAACGAGCACTGGCGCGCATGCGCCGCCGGTCGGTGGGCTTCATCTTCCAGGCCTTCCACCTGGTGGAGGAGCTGTCGGCGGCCGAGAACGTGGAACTGCCCGCGCTGCTGGCCGGACGCTCGCGCCGCCAGGCCAGGCGGCGCGCCGGCCTGCTGCTCGAACGGGTCGGGCTCGCCGCGCGCTCCCGGCACCTGCCCTCGCAGCTGTCGGGCGGGCAACGCCAGCGGATCGCCGTCGCCCGCGCCCTGGTCAACGACCCGCTGGTCGTCCTGGCCGACGAGCCGACCGGCAACCTCGACACCGCCGCGACCCTCGACGTGCTGAGGATCTTCCAGGAGCTGCGTTCCGCCGGGCAGACCTTCCTGATCGTCACGCATGACGAGCGGGTGGCGGCCACGGCGGACCGGCTGGTCTCGATGCGCGACGGGATGTTCGTCGACGACACCCGGCTGGCCGGCTCCCACCCGCGCGGGCTCGGCGGGCTGATCGGGCTGGAGGGCTGAACGTCATGGGCTCCCTCGTGCTCGTCCTGCGTCTGGTGCTGGCCGACCTGCGCAGGCACCGGGCCCAGGCCGCGATGCTCCTGCTCGCGGTGACCGTGGCCACCGCCACGATGGCCCTCGGCCTGTCCCTGCGGGGCGTGAGCGACGCGCTGTACGAGCAGACCCGCGCGGCCACCGCCGGGCCGGACGTGGTGGCACTTTCCGGCGCCACGGGCCCCGCCGTGACCTCGGCCCTGGCCTCGCTGGCGAGCGCTCCCGGCGTGATCGCCCACCACGGCCCCTACCGCATCGTCTACGCCGACCTCACCACGCGCGACGCCACGCCGTCCCGCGTCGTGGTGCACGGCTTCGCCGACAAGCCCGGCCCGGTCAACCGGCCGCTGGTGACCTCGGGTCACTGGGTACGCTCCGGCGGCACGGTCCTCGAGCGCGGCTTCGCCACCGCGCTGGGCGCCGGCGTCGGCGACCGCGTCACCATCGCCGGCCGGTCCTACCCCGTCGTCGGCATCGCCGTGACCGCGGCCACCTCCATCTACCCCGGGGCGGCGCAGATCGGCCCGGGCGGCGGCGGGAGCGACTACAGCGGCCTGGCCTGGATGACCCGGGACGACGCCCGCACGCTGGCGTCGTCCCGCGATCTCCCGGTGACCACGGCCATAGACCTCAGGCTGCGCGACCCCGCCGCCACCGAAGCCTTCCGCGACGCCCACCGCGACCCCGCCATGCCCGTCAACTTCCACTCCTGGCAGTTCACCGCCGCAGCGGACATGGGCCTGCTCAAGAACAGCCAGCCGATCCTCATCGTCGGGAGCTGGCTGCTCAGCTTCCTGGCCATCACCGGAGTGGCCGCGCTCGCCGCGGGACGCGCCGTCGAGCAGACGCGCCGGGCCGGGCTGCTCAAGGCCGTCGGCGCCGCACCGGGCCTGATCGCCGCCGTCCTGCTCACCGAATACCTGGCGCTGGCGCTGGCCGGCGACGCGCTGGGGCTGCTGATCGCCCGCCTGGCCGCGCCCGTCATCGCCAGCCCCACCGCCAGCCGGATCGGCGAGGCGGCCGGGCCGAGCGGCGCCACCGTGGCCACGGCGACCGTCCTCGCCGTGGCGGTGGCCGTCCTGTCCACGCTGCGCCCCACACTGCGTGCCCTGCGTACGGCGACCGTCACGGCGCTGACCGCCACCGCCCACCAGCCCCGTCACCGGCCCCGGCTCACCGCGCTGTCGGCGCTGCTGCCCACGCCGCTCCTGCTCGGGCTGCGGCTGACCGCCCGCCGGCCGGGCCGCGCCGTGCTGCAGGCGTGCTCCACCGCGACCACGGTGATCGGGATCGTCGCCCTGCTGACCCTCCACGCCCAGCCCGAGAGAGGCTACGGCCTGGACGGCTCCACCGTCCTGCCCAACCTGCGGGGCGAGCACGACCGCCTGCTGATGCTCGCCGTCACCATCCTGCTGATCGCCCTGGCCGTCGTGAACACCATCACGTTCACCTGGACCACCGCCATGGAAGCCCGGGCGACCATGGCCGTCGCCCGCACGCTCGGCGCCACCCCGGGGCAGATCTCCGCGGGGCTGTCGGCCGCCCAGCTCCTGCCCGGCCTGCCCGGCGCCATCATCGGCGTCCCGCTGGGCACCGGCCTGCTCTCGCTCTTCGCCGCCAGGAACGCGGTGGACCCTCCCTCGTCCTGGCTGTTCGGCGCCGTACTCGCGACCCTCCTGGCGACGGCGGCGTTCACCGCCCTGCCCGCACGCCTGGCGGCGCGCCGGCCCGTGGCGCAGGCCCTCAGCGCCGAAACAGGGTGATCCGACCCGCTCGTCAGAGCGGTCCTCAACGGGCCGAGGCCCGCGCAACCCGGAAAGGAATCACGAAGTGGCATCTGACGCCGCCGGCATCCGGCGATTCGTGGCGGACACCAGGGAGCCCCGCGGATGGGTGACCCCCAGGACGGACCTGGTGACGGCGCTGCTCGGCATCTGGTTCGGCATCGGGCTGATGATCGACGCCTGGGCGCACAGCAACCTGACCGAGCTGGAGACGTTCTTCACCCCGTGGCACGCGGTGTTCTACTCCGGCTTCACCGTGGTCTCGGGCTGGATCATCTGGCAGGTGTGGCGCAACGTGCGCGCCGGCCGGCAAGGGCTCGCCGCAGTCCCCACCGGCTACCTCGCCGGGCTGGTGGCGATTCCCGCGTTCGCCGCCTTCGGGCTCGCCGACATGCTGTGGCATACCCTCCTCGGCATCGAGACGACCATCGACATCTTCTTCAGCCCGTCACACCTCGGCCTCGTCGTCACGATGACGCTCATCATCACGACACCGCTGCGCTCGGCGTGGAGAGCCCCCGACGTCGGCGCCCGGCCACCGCTCGGGCGCCTGCTGCCCGCGCTCGTGGGGCTCGCGTTCGCCACCACGCTGGTGTCGCTGTTCCTGTCGTACGGCGACGCCCTGCAGTTCCGGCCCCAGGCGATCGTCCAGGCGTTCTCCCTGGCCGGGGACCCGGCCGCCACGCCACCGGGCACCGGCCCCCGACCTGTCGCCGTGAGCGCCGATCGGGTGGCCGCCTCGATGGTCGTCACCAACGTCATCATGCTCAGCCCGGTGCTGCTCCTGGCGCGCCGCTGGCTGCTGCCGTTCGGTTCGGTGACCGTCATGTACACGATCATGGCGCTCATGCCGGGTGCCCAGACGGCGTTCCGCAACCTGCCGATCCTGCTGTCGTTCGTGGCCGCCGGGTTCGCCGGCGACCTGCTGATCCGCCGGCTGCGGCCGTCAGGTGAGCGGCGCGCCGCCTACTGGGCCTTCGCCGGGCTGTCCGCCTTCATTACCTGGTCGCTGTACCTCGGGATCGCCTCGGCCACCGGGGGCGGCCTGCCCGGCGTGCCCGAACTGTGGACCGGCGCGCCCATCGTCGCCGGGCTGATCGGGCTGGCGCTCGGGGCGCTGTTCCTGCCCGACGCGGTCACCGCCCGGCCGCTTCCGCCCGGCCAGGCCGTCACCGGCCGGGCATGATCCGAGCCCTGTGCCTGGCCGCCGTCCTCGTACTGGCCTCGGCCGCCCCCGCCGCGGCGCACACCGTCACGGCAGGGGCGGACCTGCGGATCGCCCAGACGATCGCCGGCGCCGAGCTCACCGTGGTGATCAAAGGAACGACCCGGGTGCCGGGACCGCTGCGGATGGCCGTCATCGCCTACCAACCGGTCTCCGGCCTGCCCGTAGCGCTCGAGATCCGCTCGGCCGAGGACGGCCGTACGGTGACCGGCGCCACCCAGGCGACGGCGAACCCGCGCTACGTCCAGCTCCAGGTGGAGCGGACCGGGCCGCACGAGCTGAAGCTGAGCGCCGGGGACGAGAGCTCCGTGATCCCGTTCCGCGTCCTCGTCGAACGCGAACCGGCAGGCGAACTCCTCATCTACGGCGGCCTGCTGGTGGCCGCCGTGCTCCTGGTGGGCGGCCTGCTCACCGGGGCGACGGCCCGGCCGGGCAGGGCGATGGCCCTCGCCGCGGGCGCGGCGGCCGGGATGACGGTCGCCGCCATGGTCATCGTGTTCGAACCCCGGCTGCCCGCACCGACGCCCGACGGGGCCCTCCCCGCTCCCCCGGCATCGACCGCGCGGGGGCGGCCGTACGCGCAGGCCCGGGTGACGACCGTGCCCGCCCGGCCGGAGGCAGGGAAGGAGTTCACGCTGCGAATGGACCTCACCGACGGCTCGACCGGGCGGCCGGTCGACGACCTCACCGCGCACCACGAGGCGCTCGCCCATGTGGTCGTCACCAGCGAGGACGGACGGTATTTCCGCCATCTGCACCCCCTGCGCACGAGGCCCGGGCGCCTGGAGGTCAGGCTGAGCGCCGACCGCCCCGGCCGCTACCTGGCGCACGCCGAGCTCGAACGGGAGGAGTCGGGCGGGCAACTCCTCACCGCCGGCTTCACCGTCGGAGCGAGCGCCGACACCTCGGAGAAGACAGGCGCGAGCCGGGAGACCGGCGCCTCCGCCACGCCGCGGCTGCGCCCCGCCGCGCCCGTCACGGGCCGTCCCGCGACCGTCGAACTGCACACGCCCACCGGCGTACGGCCCTGGCTCGGCATGTCCGGCCACCTGCTCATACGCGACCAGGACGGCGACTTCTTCGGCCACGTGCACGAGATGGGCGCCCCCGGATCCCGGGTGCGCTTCACCTTCAGCTTCCCCGAACCCGGCCGCTACCTCGCCTGGATCCAGTACGCCACCGCCGACCGCATCGTGACCGTACCTTTCACCGTGAACGTGACCGCATCGGAGACCCCGTGATGAAGAGGTGGCACGCCGGGGCCGCGGCCACGCTCGCGGCAGCGGCGGTGGCGTTGTTCGTCGCGGGCAGGAGCACGGCCGCCCGACCGGTCGACCTGACCACCACGGGCACCCGCTACGCCGCCACCATCCTCATCGCGGACCCGGCCCCCGGCCGGATCACCGTGGAGATCCAGGTGAGCGAGGGCGACGCCGACACCGTGACCCTGTCGGCGGTCATGACCGAAATGGGACACTCCACACCCGAGATCCCCGCCACCGAGCGAGAACCCGGCCGCTTCGTCGCCGTGGGCGAGCTGTTCTCGATGAGCGGCGTCTGGGAACTGTCGATCCGCCTCGACGGCCCCGCCGGCGAGGAGCAACTCGCCGTCAGAACGTTGATCACGTGACGGGGTGCCGGTCAGGCGGTTCGCCTTGGGCTTCGAATGTCGCGCACCAGCGCGCGGACCTGCCGGCCGCGCTTCAGGAGGTGGCGTGCGGTGGCGCCACCCTGCCGGCCGGTGCCACCGATGACCAGAGCCAGGTTGCTCATGACGTCACCACCGGGGTGGTCTGTGCCAGCGCGATCCGCCAGCTGCCGCTCTCCTTGACCAGCACGAACGTCAGCGCTCCCGTCCGCCCGTCGTTGACATGCTTGATCAGGCCGGCCAGCGCCACATCCGGCCGCAGAAACGTGACGTCGAGCAGCTCGTTCGTGGTCGACACGTCCTTCAGCGGTGTGCTCAGCGCCCGGGCCATCGCCTCCTTGACCTGGTCGCGACCGCGCAGCCGGATCCCGGTGAAGTTGACCAGCGACACCTCCTCGGTCAGCAGCCCGGTGAAACCGGCCACGTCGCTCTGCAGCCTCTCGGCGTCGCGGACGACCTGCCCAATCGCCTCGATGTCTGGGTTCATGTGCTTCTCCTCCACTAGCGGAGCGATTCGCTCCGCTAGTAAAGCTACTGCGGAGCGATCCGCTCCGCAACTGATAGAGTCTGTGACGATGACCACGCGCAAAGACCGTGCAGAACGCAACGACCGCGCATTGCTCCAGCCCGCCCGCGACGTTCTGGCAGAAGACGGCGCGCACACGCCCGTCGCCGCCATCGCTGCCCGCGCGGGCGTCGGCGCCGGCAGCCTCTACCGCCGCTACCAGACGCCGCCGGCCGGGGCACGGCCGCCGCGTGACCCCGCCATGGGCGCGATCGACCGAGCCGAGATCCCACCCCCGGCCGGCCGCCACCAGGAGGGCCGGCAGGACATCGCCGTTGGTTCGGGCCGAGCCATAACCCGGCTGCGGTCGGCGTGGGCGAGCAGGACGTTAGTTCATGACGCGGGGGCTTGTGCTGCTGACCGGGCTTGTGGGCGTGGGAGACGGAACAGCCGGTGCAGCCGGCGCAGGGCCTGGTGATCGCCGGAGGCGGAGGCGGCGCCGGTGTTGATCGCTTCGGCGAGGGATGACCGGCCCGCGGCGAGGTCACGGAAGACCTCTCCGCCGATCGTGAGGGTCACATCAGGGTGCTGGGCCGGCCCGTGCACCGTTTCGATGCTGCCGTCCTCGACGCGGGCATGGAAGACCTCCTCCTCGACACGGAACTCGTACAGTGCGTGAAGGCCGATGGCCGCCTCGGCGTCGAAGCACGCTCTCAGGCCGAGCACGGCCCAACCGGGATGGAAGGTCTCCCGTTCACGAGGTTCGCCCATGGCCCACTTCAGGCCCCACCGAGCCAAAGCCAGCACCGCGGGGCCGAGCTCCTCGCCGGCCTGCGTGAGGGCATAGGCAGGCGTGCGGGCCGGCGGCGGGAGGGTGATCTTGTGGATGAGTCCTTCGCGTTCCAGATGCTTCATCCGTGCGGCCAGCAGCCCGGTGCCCAGGCCGCGCAGGCTGTGCTGCAGGTCGCCGAAGCGCTTGGGGCCCGTCAGCAGCTCACGGACGAGTAGCAGGGTCCAGCGTTCACCGACGAGGTCGAGGGTGCGCGCGGTCGCGCAGTACTGGTTGTAGGTTCGCTGTTCCACTTCAGCATTCTAATTCCGAAGCTTCTCGTTATTGAACTGGCATGCGTGGGCTTCCAAGAGGAGGCGGGCCAGAACCTGCGGGTGGGTGAGCATCACGTCGTGTGGGCCGTCCAAGGCGATGGCCCGGTAGCCGACCTCCGCGGCGAACTGGTCGAAGGCATAAGTCTGCGGCCGGCAGTAGATGCCGGTGCCCGGTATCCGGTCGACGGCTCCGCTCAGCCGGGTCGTCTCGGTGAAGGTACGCAGCGACTGGGGTCGCAGACGCGGGACAAGCCAGGCCACGTCGTCGGGGTCGGTGACGCCGAACATCGCCGGAGCTGGAGCGGGAACCTGGTTGCCTGCGCTGGTGCGGGCGGCGGCCAGGATCGCATGGACGAAGGCCTCGGGCGCCAGGCCGAACATGCTGGCGCCATCGCCGCCGGCCCAGCCGTCCACCAGGATGACGTCATCCACCAGCCAGGGTCGCAGATCGGCCGCCTGCCGGACGACCAGGCCCGCATAACTATGCCCGACCAGCACCAGATCATCTGCCAGGCCTTCTTCGGCTGCGCCGTCGAGAGCGGCGAGGAGCTCCTGGACGTGCCCGTGCAAGCCGATGTCGCTGTTCAAGGTGAGGGCGGGGGTGATGGTTCGCGCTCCGGCCTGGTGGAGGAACGGGGTCAGGCGGTCCCAGGCCCAGGGGCCGTGCCAGGCGCCGTGGACGAGAACGAAGGTGGTCACAGGTGTCCTTCCGTGCGAATCAGGGGCATCACGAGGCCGGCGAACTCTTCCAGGCCAGCGTGGTGGTCGTCGGCGGCCAGGCGGATCACCACATGCTGTGCGCCGGCGCCGGTGTAGGCGTCGAGCCAGCCGGCGGCCTCATGCGCCGGACCGGCGAACATGGCCTGGATCGTCTCGACAACCTCCAGCGGGGCGTTGTAGTAGCGCTCGATGCTGGTCCGCAGGCGCCTGCGCGCACGCTCGGGGTCCTCGTCCAGGCACAACGTCGCATACAGCGCGGGGGTGAGCGTGCGGGCCGCCGACTGCTGGATGACGGCCAGATCGCGTGCATAGTTCTGCACGGCGGGCGGATACGGCAGCCAGCCGTCGGCCAGGCGCGCCACCCGCCGCAACACCGGTTCGCCGCCTCCGGCCAGCCAGATCGGCGGGCCTGCCGGCCGTGTCGGCGCAGGAGCCAGCCTCACGTCGTGGAAGTCGAAGTGCCGACCGGCGAAGGAGACCTCTTGCCCGGTCCACAGCCGCCGCATCGCCTCGATCGACTCCTCCAGGCGGCTGATGCGGCGAGCGAAGGCGACATCGACCGCGGCGAACTGGGCCTCGGTACCGGCGTTGGGGAATCCGCCGCCCATGCCGACGATCAGCCGCCCGTCGGCGAGCCGGTCCAAGGTGGCGAGCTGGTGCGCCAGCAGGATCGGATGGCGCAGCGCGGGCAGCAACACCGCGGTGCCGAGCGTGATGCGTCGAGTGGCGACGGCCACGGCCGCCATTAGCAGGAGCGGGTCGGCGCGTGGCCTGGTCACGGGGCTGTCGCCCGCCCAGATGGAGTCGAAACCCAGCGCCTCGGCGCGACGTGCCTGGTCGATCAGCTGGTCCGGATCGTGGTCGCCGCGGACGGCGTGATCGCGGGTCGGCAGCAGGTAGCCGATTTTCAGTGGAGTCATGTGTGGCCGCCTCGTGAGGTCATCAGGTTCCCGATCCTAGAAGCTAACTTCCTGATTTGAAAGTCTACGATTTATTTTCAGGAACCACCAAGCGGGACCTCCCCGAGCACCTGGATGGCGCCCGACAGCACCGCGTTGAGAATCAAGAACTGCAGGCCGATCCCGATCACCCAGCTGCGGCTGGTGAACTCTCGCCACCCTTGACGTAACTCGGCAAGCGGCCGGCTGCGCGGTACGCCAAGCGGCGTCGGCGATCATGCCGCAGACCGGTTCAGTGATCTGCTCCGCCAGGCCAACGTTCTGGCCAGGACGGGCACGTACAGCGCGATGATCGTTGGTGCCCCGGCGGGTGGCCTGGTGGTCGCCGCAGTCGGCTCAGGCTGGGCGTTGGCCATTGACGCCTCGGGTGCCGTGCCGGGCACTCTTGCGCTCGATTTCCCGCGGCCAGAGCGGGACCAGCCCGCGGGTTCGAGGTCAAGCCGGGCTGTCGGTGTTGTGGGTCTTTGCTGGAGCACGGGCGAAGCCCGTGCCTTGTTGGAGAGCGGTGGACGATGAACCGGCGAGCGCCTTTACATTGTAGATCAGTCGAGGATCTCGACGTAGCCCGCGGTCCCGTGAACGCGGATCCGCTGCCCGTCCCGGATCAGCCGGGTGGCCTGCTCCACACCCACCACGGCCGGCAGGCCGTACTCCCGCGCGATCACCGCCCCGTGCGTCATGAGGCCGCCCACCTCCGTCACCAGTCCGGCGACGGTGACGAACAGCGGGGTCCAGCTCGGGTCGGTGTAGGCGGTGACCAGGATGTCACCCTCCTCCAGGTCGGCCCGCGCCATGTCCATGACGACACGGGCACGGCCCTCGACGGTCCCGGCCGAGACCGGAAGGCCGGCCAGCGCGCCAGGCGGGGCGTCCTCGCTCCGGTACCGGCCCGTGATGACCTCGCCGTCCGACGTGAAGACCCGGGGCGGGGTGAGCGGCTCGTACGAGCGGAACGCCGCACGCCTTTCCAGAACGAGCTCGGCGTCCACCTCGTTGGTGCGCACGACTTCCTGCAACTCCTGGAACCTGAGGAAGAAGATGTCCTCTTTCTCGCGCAGAACGCCGGACGCGACGAGGCGATCGGCTTCTTGCAGCAACGCCTGCTTGTAGACGAAATAGCGGCGGATCATGCCGTACTTGGGGTATTCCCGGTAGCCGGCGAAGGTGCGGACGCGGTCGATCATCCGCTTGGTCTCCTCCGCCTTCTGCTCCCCGTGGGGCAGGGCGCGCAATCTTGTCAGCAGTTCCTGCTCTTTCCGCTGCGCCTCCTGGCGTCCCTGTTCGAAGCGTCGTTTGCCGGCGCCCGGCTCGAAGTTCTTGATGTTGCCGAGAATGGTGCGCACGAGCATGGCGGGATTCTCGCTCCAGCGCGTCCTCGTGATGTCGATCTCGCCCGCGCAGCGCATGCCGTACTCGTCGAGGTAGTCCCGGATGGCGTCATGTGCTTCCTGCCCGCCGGCCAGCCTGCGCAGCTCGTGCAGGAAGCCGTCACCCTCGCGGCCTTCGTCCACGACGCGGTGCAGGAACGTCACGACGTCCGCGTGCGGCCGGATCGTGTCAGCGACGTCGAGGAGCGCCAGCCCCATCTCCGACGTGACGTTGTGGGGGACGGATTGCGTGAGCGTGTCGGCCGCGTTCTTCTCGCCCAGCCACGCCTCCAGGCGGTCGTTGAGCCACCAGGCCGCCTCGAACCCCGTCATGATCACCTGGTGGCTCCGCGGGTCGAACAGGACCCGCTTCAGCTCCGCGAGGTCGGCCAGGATGAAGTCGAGCAGCGCCGGCCCGGACAAACCCTGGATCTTGCCCTGCAGGGTGGCGACGGATTCCTGATTGTTGCGGATCAGCTGGGTGACGATGGCCGGATCGGCCTCGATCGGTGCGGGTGACTCCACGGCGGGCGCGGCGCCAGAATCATCGTCCGGAAGCGAGCGCAGGAAGTCGCCACGGTCGACGACGCTCTGCAACGCGTCCCGGATGAGCGGGTCGGACCTCCCCAGCGCCTCGATGAGGCTCGTGCGACCCGCGGGCCTCGCCAGGAGGGGGGCCACGTCGACGAACAACCGTCCGCCCGCCTCGTGCATCGACCGTGGGGTGGTCAGCTGCCACAGGGAGAGCCCGAGCGGCTTCATCGCGTCGGTCATCATCTGCTGGTGACCGACGGAGACATAGAGGTGGTTTTCCCGGTCATCGGCCGGGGGAAGGGGGAACAGGGTGGTGATCGGCCGGCTCTGGACGATGTGCAAGTCGTCGCCGGCCAGGCACCACTCGATGTCCTGGGGCCGGCCGAAGTGCTCTTCGACGCGCCGGCCCAACCGCACCAGGCGCACGACCTGTGCCTCCGTCAGAGCCGGCTGCGTCTGCCGCCGCGGATCGGTCGGCGCCTCCCGCGTGCCGCCTCCCGGCGACGCCTGGACGAAGCGCGTCTTGGTGGCGACCTCTGTGGTGACGACCTGGTCCTCGCGCACCGTGTAGACGTCGCCGGCGACCAGACCGGACACCAGCGCCTCGCCGAGGCCCCAACCGGCTTCCACGGTGGCGACCTTCCGGTTGGAGGTCACGGGATCCGCTGTGAAGAGGATCCCGGCCGCGTCAGGGAACACCATCCGCTGGACGACCACCGCCATCCGTACCTTCCGGTGGTCGAAGCCGTTACGGCACCGGTAGGTCACCGCCCGCTCGGTGAACAGCGAGGCCCAGCACCTTCGGACGTGCCGCAGGACGGCCTCCAGACCCACGACGTTCAGGTAGGAATCCTGCTGGCCCGCGAAGGACGCGGTGGGCAGGTCCTCGGCCGTCGCGCTGGAACGCACCGCGTAGGCGCTCTGCTCCCCGAGCCGGGCAAGCGCCTCACTGATCGCCGCCACGAGATCATCCGGGACCGCGACGCCTTCGACGACGCGCCGGATGTCGGCGCTCAGGGTGCGGATCGCCTCGCGATCGTCGGGGTTCACTCGCGCCAGCAGGTCGAGCTGAGCGTCAATCGAGGAGGCCTCGGCAACGACCCGCTCGAAGGCGTCTGTCGTGACGCAGAAGCCGTCCGGCACGCGGACGCCCTCGATGCGCGAGAGCTCGCCGAGGTGCGCCCCCTTCCCGCCGACCTCTGCGATATTCGTCGCATCGATATGCTCGAAGCCCATCACGTAGCCCAATTTTCCGTGCTCCATCGTTCGTCGGGTGGTTCGCAGTGGGCAAGTATGGAGCACTTTCTGAGGTCTCATGAGGCGCCAGGATCTGCTATAAAGTGAAAGTGGCGGGAGGAGGATCGCAGCCCCCGCCAAAGCCTTGACACTCAGGCTCGGCCCTTCCCCTCAGGACACGATGTCCCGCACGGACAGCGGAATCGGTCAGGGGGAATCGCGCATCCAGAGCATCCGTCAAGGTCATGGCGCTTCGATCCGTACAACCCGGAGCAGCGGCTCACCTTTAACATGTCGCAGGTGACCACCTACGCCGATACCGACGCGTTCGAATATCTCGACTTCTCCGTTCTGCCGCAGCGCCAGCAGCGCGTCCTGGCCACGATCCGGGACTGGGTGGTCAGGTACGGTTATCCACCGAGCACACGCGAGATCGGCCGTGCGGTCGGGCTCCGGTCGCCCTCGTCGGTGGCGAAACACCTCAGGAGCCTGGAGGAGAAGGGTTTCCTCCGCAGGGGCACGTCGATGACCCGGCCGATCGATGTGCGTCCGTTCCTGCGAGCCGCGTCGCCGGAACCGGCCGGCGACGCGGTGACCGTGCCCGTGGTCGGAGACATCGCCGCGGGCGTTCCCATCCCGGCCGACGAGCACGTGGACGGCACGCTGCTGCTCTCCCGCGACCTCACCGGACGCGGTGACGTGTTCGCCCTCCGGGTGCGGGGCGACTCGATGATCGACGCGGCGATCTGCGACGGCGACATCGTCGTCGTACGGCAACAGCCCGAGGCGCACTCGGGCCAGATCGTCGCCGCGATGATCGACGGTGAGGCCACCGTCAAGGTGTTTCGCCGGCGCAACGGCCACGTCCATCTCGAACCACGCAATCCCGCCTACGACATCATCGACGGCGACGATGCCGTGGTACTGGGCATCGTCGTCTCGGTCGTCCGCAGCGTCTGAGCATCCGTACACGATCCCCACGGCCGCCGCGCCCGTAGCCCGCACGGCCGGGTCCCCCGGTCAGCGGACTGTGGACGACGCCGATGGAGACCTTGACGCCCGACGGCGATGGTGCGGATGGATTCCCCACCCTGCTGGCGTCCGCGCTCGGTGTCAGTCGTCGATGGCCTGGTAGAGGGTGGTCCAGAAGTCGTGGAACAGCCGCGCCGGATCCGGGGTGGACATCCCGACCTGGGTGAGCAGGATTCCGGTGAGCTGGTTGGTCGGGTCGGCGTAGACGGTGGTGCCGGTTCCGCCGTCCCAGCCGAACTGGCCGATGGGCGCGTAGTCGCGGCAGTAGGTGCGCACCGCCATTCCGAAGCCCCAGCCGCCGTGCAACCCCAGCCCGGACGACAGATGGGCGATGTTCCTGTACATCGTGTCGCGGGCGGCCTGTTGCGCGGGCGTGAGGCAGTTGATGGTCATCAACTCGACGGCGGGCCGGGACAGGATCCGCTGATCCTGGTGCATGCCCCTGTTCAGCAGCATCCGGAAGAAGGCGTGGTAGTCGTCGGCAGTGGAGACCAGTGCGCACCCCTGGAACACCGGAGGCCGGCTGACCCGTCCGTCTGCGGCCTCGTCCCACACCAGGAACTCTCCGGTCTGCGGGTCGGGCCCGTACAGGGGTGGTAGCCGGTCGATCTTGTCGGCGGGCACATGGTAACCGGTGTCGGTCATGCCCAGCGGATCGAGGATGCGTTCGCGCAGGAACGTCCCGAACGGCTGACCGGTGACCCTGGCAACGAGCACGCAGAGCACTTCGTGGCTGAGGTCGTACTGCCACCGCTGTCCGGGCTGGTACGACAGCGGGAGCTCGCCGAGGCGACGCATCCATTCGTCCGGCTCAGGCGCCGGTCCGGACGCCACGCCGTAGTCGGTCGCCTCAAACGTCGCGGCGCTGATCGGAGAGTCCAGTAGGTCGAAATCCATTCCGAGCCCGAACGTTGAGGTGAGCAGGTCTCGTACGGTGATCGGCCGGTGGGCCGGCACGGTGTCCTCCAGCGGGCCGCCGGGCCGTTTCAGCACCTTCCGGTTGGCCAGTTCGGGCAGCCACTCATCGACCGGGTCGTCCGGCCGTATCCGGCATTCGTCGAGCAGGACCATCGCCGCGGCCATCGTGACCGGCTTGGACACCGAGGCCATCCGAAAGATCGTGCATCGGCGCATCGGCGCGCCACCGTCATGCCGCATCGTCCCGAGCGCTTCGACGTGCGTCTGGCCTCCCCGGCTGACCAGGGCGACCAGCCCGGGAATCTTTCCGGACTGGACATGGCGTGCCATCACCTCGCGCAGTCTGCGCAGCCCCGCATCGGAGAAGCCGCTGTTGCTCTGCCTCATCATGAATCTTCTTGTCTCCAGCGTTCGATCTCACGGCGGCCTTGGTTGTTACCGGCCCCATCCAGGCGGCCATGCGATGAGCGTGCACCCTGTCCTAAGGTCAAGGTCAACACTGTCGCGATCACGAGCTGATCTGCGCCGATCTCAGGTGTCCCCGGGGCCTGGGCCAGCGGTTGGGCCGCGGTCCGCGCGGTCCGGCGCGGTGATGGACTGGAACAGCTACGCGCTACCCTCGCCCTATGATCGCCCGCCACCCGTACCCCAAGGTGAATGCGACGGTCGCCGGCGACCACGGCTCGATCCCGTGCACGGACTTTTGGGCCGTCGCCGACGCGGTGTGCGAGACCGCAGCCACCCGCGACCTGGAGGTGCGCCAAGCCGATGGCAGACGGGCTCACGATCGGTCAGGCGGCGGCGTTCGTCGGCGTCACGATCAAGACCGTGCGGCACTATCACCGGCTCGGCCTGGTCGCCGAGCCGGAACGGGACGGGTCGGGCTACCGGCGTTACCGGTCGGCCGACCTGCTGCGGCTGGTCCAGGTCCGGACGCTGGCCGAGGCCGGCGTGCCGCTGGCCGAGATCGGTGACCTGTTCGACTCCGACCCCGAGGAATTCGCCGCCTCCCTGGACGACGTCGAGCGGCGGCTCACCGAACGGATCGAGGACCTGATCGCGCGCCGCGACACGCTGCACCGGCTCGCCCACGGTGACCGGACCCTGCTACCCGACCGGGCCCGCGCGGTCTTGGACCGACTCGCCGAACGTGGCTTCAGCCCCGACTACGTGGCCGCCCAACGGGAGGCTCTGGTGCTGGCCCAGGCACTGGTTCCGGAGATCTTCGACAGCTTCCTGACCCGGCTCGAAAACTCGCTCGACGATCCCGAACTCGTCGAGCTGACCAAGCGCGGCGCCGATGCGATGTCCTGGGATCCCGACGACCCGCGGATCGAGGAACTGGCGTCCGCGCTGGCCGACAAGCTACTGGCCGACCGCGCGCTGCCGGCACCGCCGACCGGGTCTCAGAGCCGGGCCGACGCCGCCGCCCGGTACGGGTTGATCGACCACCACCGGGAAGACCAAGCGCCGGCCATCGCCCGGTTGAACGCGCTGGTCGAGGCGAAGCTGCGCGCGGCTGGGATCGACATCCCGCGTCAATGACCGACACCCGGCCACGATCGCCACTGCGGCCAGCCCCAAGGCGCGGTCCAAGCGTCCGACGAACCGCTCGTGAACGAACGCTCGGCCACGTGGCGTGGTCGATCGCCCTGGGCATGGCCGCCCCGCAGGTCAGCATGGTGTGACGTACGCCGAGCGGCCCGCGGAGCGTGAGGAGTTTCCGATCGTGCGTGCGGTGGGACAGACCTCGCATGGAGCGCATGTGGGACGTGGCGATCGTGGGAGCGGGACCGGCGGGCTCGGCGGCGGCGCTGCGGGCCGTGCAACTGCGCCCCCAGCTGCGGGTGCTGCTGCTCGACAGGGCCGACTTTCCCCGCGACAAGCCGTGCGGCGACGGCATCGCCGCCCACGGGCGCGACGAGCTGGCCCGGCTGGGCGTGCCCGCGCTCATCGACGACTACCGGCCCACGCCCCGCCTGACCGTGGTCTCGCCGGGCGGCGTGCGGGTCTCCGCCGAGGCCGGGCGGCCCAATCACGTGGTGCCGCGCCGGGTGTTCGACGCCCGTCTGGTGGCCGCCGCGCGGGCCAGGGGTGTCGAGGTACGCCGGCACCGTGTCAGGGATCTCACCATCGACGGGTCCGGCGTGGTCATCGACGGAGGGCTGCGGGCCCGTACGGTGGTGGCCGCCGACGGGGCGGGCTCGGTCGTGCGCCGCCTGATCGGCCTGCCCTCCCCCGCCGAGAAGCACACCGCCATCGCCGTGCGCGGCTACGCCGACGTGCCCGAGGAGGACGATGTGCAGCTCATCGCCATGCAGAAGGCGGGCTGGCCGGCCTATGCGTGGTCGTTCCCCATCGGCGACGGCACCGCGAACGTCGGCTTCGGCATGCTGCTGCCGAAGCTGCGCGCGGCGGGAGCGCCAGGGCGTCAGGTGCTGCACGGCAGGCTCGCCGAGCTGCTGCCCGAGCGGCACCCCCGCGATCTGCGCGCCCACCACCTGCCGCTCTCGACCGGACGGCCGGCGCCCGGCGCTGGACGGGTCCTGCTCGCCGGTGACGCCGCGGGCCTGATCAACCCGCTCACCGGCGAGGGCATCTACTACGCGCTGCTGTCCGGGCGGCTGGCGGCAGAGGCGGCGGTGGAGTCGCCGGGCGATCCGCTGACGCTGTACCGGAGCAAGCTGCGTGCAGCGCTCGGACGGCACCTGCGCACCACCGACGTGCTGGCCCGCCTGGCCCAGTCCCCCGGTTTCATCGACGCGGCGATCGCGACCGCGGCGCGCCGCAAGGAGGTGTTCGACCTGCTGGTGGAGGTGGGACTCGGGGCCGGTACGGTGCCCGCCCCGCTCGCGCTGGCCGTGGGGATGCGGTGGCTGCGCGGATCCCTGCGCGCCGCGCGGTGAACGGGGTCCCCGTAGCAACGACGGGGTTGAGGAACCCAGGAGCAGCGGTTGGCGCTGTACCCAACTCGGTCAGCTCATAGCTGACCTGCGGCGGCGTGGTTGGCTCGACGGTGCGCTCTACCAGCCCGTCGCGGACAAGGGTGCGCAGTTTGGCGGAGAGCATTTCTCACTGATGCCCTCGATGCGCTGGCGCAACTCGAAGAAGCGCATCGGCCCAGGCGTCAGGGCGGCCAGGATCAGAGGCACCCACCGTCCGGTGACATGTTCCATCACCTCCCGCCCGGGGCAGTCACTGTGGAACGTGTCACTGATCCACCGGGCATCGCTCTCGTCCGCCTGCTCACCTACCGCTATCTCTACGGCCCGAAGGTGCGTACTTACAAAATGTAAGCCCAAACCTAGCGTCTCTCGCATCTTCGTACGACGAGTCAGGAGAGACAGATGAACAGCAAGCAGGTGGCGCTGGTCGGCGGAGCCAGCCGGGGAATCGGGACCGCGACCGCGCGCGAGTTGGGTCGGCTCGGCTACGGCAAGGTGCCGCCGCCCGGCGGCTACGCCACCGACGAGGTTGCCCACGCGCCCGAGCCGTTCGACGCCCGCCACCACTGGTCAGGATCTTCGCGATCGACCTGGTCCACGAGCTTGTCCGCACTGGGCGCACTTGAGGAGGTGGAGCGCGGTCGCCGCGACACTGTCGTGCTGTCGGATCGCTGACGACCGGCGTCCCGGAAAATTTTTCAAGAAGTCCGGGAGGAGGTGTCGGATCGGGGCGGTGGTGTTCGTAGCAGGGGTGAGGCCGCCCGCAAGGAGGCGGCGCCTAGATAAAGGAACCGCGATCATGAAGCTGACGACCATGACTCAGGTCACCATCGATGGAGTGATGCAGGGAAACGGCGCCGCGTCGGATGACCGCAGGAACGGATTCGAGCGCGGCGGATGGGCCCGGGGGAAGGGCGACGACGAGACCAGGACGTTCATCACGCAGACCTACCAGCGCGCCGAGGCGTTCCTGTTCGGCCGGCGCACCTACGAGCTGTTCGCCGGCTCCTGGGGATCAATCGACCAGATGCGCGCACATCCCATCGGCGTGGCCTTGAACGAGGCCCCCAAGTACGTTGCCTCGACCACGCTCACCGCGCCGCGTTGGGAGGACACGACCGTTCTCCGCGGTGACCTCGCGGCGACCATCAGTGAGCTGAAGGCCAAGCCCGGGGGTGAGCTGCAGGTGCACGGCAGTGGCATCCTGACCCAGTGGCTGCTGGAGAACGACCTGGTCGACGAGATGATTCTGATCGTGATCCCGGTGATCCTCGGCCAGGGCGCGAGACTGTTCCCGCAGACCGGTCCGGATCTTGCGCTCGACCTGGTCGAGTCGCGGGTCGACTCCAAGGGCGTGACGATCCAGGCCTACCGGCCGGCCGGGCGCCCGCGGTATGCAACGGCCTGAAGTCTCTGACCACCGAACCACGCTGTCTTGACACCACAGGAGATGATCTTCAGATGCGGTACCTGGTTTCCGTGATCCATGACAAGAGCAATTCCGGCAGCACGGACAGGCGGCCTGCCATCAGCGCGTTCAACGAACGACTGATCGCCGAGGGCTACTGGGTTTTCTCGGGCGGACTCGCGGACACCGACGCGGCCACGGTCATCGACAACCGGGGCGAGCAGGCGGTGTTCAGCGACGGGCCTTTCGTGGAGTCGAAGGAGTACCTCGCCGGCGTCTGGGTGTGGGAGGCCCCCGATCTGGATGTGGCGCTCAAGCTCGCCGCCGAGGCGTCGAAGGTCTGCGATCGGAAGGTCGAGGTGCGGCCGTTCCTGTGAGCGACGTCGAGGAGGCGATCACCCGGGCCCACCACGACGAGTGGGCGCGGGTGGTGGCCGCCCTGACCAGGCGTTTCGGTGACCTCGACATCGCCGAGGAGGCGGCTGCCGAGGCGTTCGCGACCGCCGTGGAGCGGTGGCCGGCCGACGGCGTACCGCCCAATCCCGGCGCGTGGCTGACCACAACCGCCAGCCGCAAGGCCATCGACCGGATCCGGCGTGAGAACAAGCGCGACGACAAGCACAGGGAGGCTCAGATGACGTACGACGACCCGCCCGAGCCTGTCGGCGCCATCCATGACGATCGGCTCCGGCTGATCTTCACCTGCTGTCACCTGGCGCTGGCGATGGAAGCGCGCGTGGCGTTGACGCTGCGCATGGTCGGCGGTCTGACCGTGCCCGAGATCGCCCGTGCCTTCCTGGTGCAGGGGACGACCATGGAGCGGCGCATCACCCGCGCGAAGGCCAAGATCAAGGCGGCTCGCATCCCCTATCGGATGCCGTCCGCCGACGATCTGCCGGCTCGTGTCTCCGGCGTACTCGCCGTCCTATTCCTCGTCTTCAACGAGGGCTACCTGGCCAGCGGCCCCGACACCGATCCCGTACGGCACGACCTGACCACCGAGGCGATCCGGCTCACCCGCCTGATCCGCGCGCTCCTGCCGCAGGACGGAGAAGTGGCCGGGCTGCTGGCGCTGATGCTGCTCACCGACGCCCGCCGCACCGCCCGGATCTCGGCGAACGGCGAACTGGTCCCGCTCGACGAGCAGGACCGTGGGGCCTGGGACGCGGAACTGATCGCCGAAGGTCATCGGCTGGTGCGCGAGCGCCTGGCCGCTGCCGCTGCCGGGGTGGCTCCGGGTCGCTACCAGATCCTCGCCGCGATCAACGCGGTGCACACCTCCGCCCGCGACATCCGCGACACCGACTGGTCGCAGGTCCTCGCCCTCTACGACCAGCTCGTCCGTCTCGACCCCTCGCCGATCATCGCCCTCAACCGGGCCATCGCCGTGGCCGAGCTCGACGGGCCGGAGGTGGCACTGGCCATTGTTGACCGCCTTGCCGAGGCGTTGACCGGCTATCACGCCTACCACGCCACCCGCGCCGACCTGCTGCGCCGGCTGGGCCAAAGTCAGCAGTCACGCGCGGCCTACGACCGGGCCATCGAGCTGGCCAGCAACACCGGCGAGACCGCCTACCTCACCCGCCGCCGCGACCAACTGCAGTAGCGCCCGCGCTTGAAGAGCGCACTTGATACAGCGATGAAAGGCGACGCGGAACGCTGGCACTATTGACATGTTCAGACGCCACCCCCGTTCACGCCGGTCATCCAAACCCTGCGCGCGCTGCTGGCCGGGCAGCCCGCGGGATCCAGCTTCGCGGCGGCGGCGCTGTGGAGCGCGGCCACGTCACGCGGTGAGCGAGGCGCCGCCGGCGACCAGGAGGATCACGTCCACGGCCGCCACGGCGACGGCGGTGACGAACGGCACCCGTGACGACCTGGCCCCCAGCAGCCCCGTGGCCGCGAGGACCGAGGCGGCGGCCACGGCCAGCCAGCCCGCCACGCCGGGCGCGCCTCCGGGGCCGAAGACGAGCAGGCCGGTGGCGGCCAGCAGCGGCACGGGGACCAGAAGCCGTACGCGGGAGGCGCCCATGCGCTGCGGCCAGCCGCGTACGCCGGTGTCCAGGTCACCCGCGATGTCCGGCAGCACGTTGGCCAGGTGTGCGCCCACTCCGAGCAGCGCGGCGGCCAGGACCGCCCACCACGCGGGCCACGGCTCGCCGGGCAGGCCCAGCGTCACGAAGGCCGGCAGCACGCCGAACCCCACGGCGTAGGGCGCCCACGACAGGAGCGTCGCCTTCAGCCCGAGGTCGTACCCCCAGGCCGCCAGCACGCCGACGAGGTGCAGGGCGCCCGCCAGCCAGCCGGAGGCCAGCGACAGCGGCACGCAGCAGGCCAGCGCCACAAGAGCGGCGATGCGGACGGCACGCGCGCTCACCGTGCCGCCCGCGACGGGCTTGCCCGAGCGCCCGGCCGCCGCGTCGCGCTCGGCGTCGATCGCGTCGTTGCACCAGCCGATCGAGAGCTGCCCCGTCAGCACGGCCGCGCCCGCCAGCACGCACCCGGTCGCGTCGCGTCCCGTGGCCACGGCCAGCGCCGTGACCAGAGCGGTCACGGCCAGGGTCGGGCCGGGGTGGCACGCGAGCACCAGCCCGACGGCCGGCCGGCCCGGCCCGTCGCGCACGACCGCGGGATCGCGCTCAGTCACAAGGTGATCGTAGTCCGGGCGATGGCCGCCGGAATTCCGTGGTGCTCAGCGGCATCCCTGGCGTGCTCGGGCAGGTGTTCGGCGCGAACTCCGCCGTCCCAGCGTGGCTTAAACGACCAGTCGGACGGGAAACGTGCGGGAAGCAGGAGTTGTCGGCTGACGAGGGAGAACTGCATGACCCGTATCGCCGCAGTCCGTTGTGCCTTCCCTCCCCACCGCTACCCCCAGTCAGAGCTCACCGACATGGCCGCCCGCATCTGCCTGCCGGAGAACGGCGACCGGCGCCTCCTCGACCGCCTGCACCGCAGCGCCCGGGTGGACTACCGCCACCTCGCGCTGCCCGTCGAGCAGTACGAGAAGCTCAATGGCTTCGGCGCCGCCAACGACGCCTTCGTCTCGGTCGCCGTGGACCTGGGGCTCGAAAGCGTGAAGGCCGCGCTGGACGCGGCCGGACTGGAGCCGGCCGACGTGGACATGATCATGTTCACGTCGGTGACCGGCATCGCCGCGCCGTCCGTCGACGCCCGCCTGGCGGCGGCGCTCGGACTGCGGCCCGACGTCAAGCGGGTGCCCGTCTTCGGTCTGGGCTGCGTGGCCGGAGCGGCGGGCATCGCCAGGGTTCATGACTACCTGCGCGGCTGGCCGGACCACGTGGCCGTGCTGCTGTCGGTGGAGTTGTGCTCGCTCACCGTCCAGCGGGGCGACTCCTCGCCCGCCAACCTGGTCGCCAGCGCATTATTCGGCGACGGCGCGGCCGCGGTGGTGGCCTGCGGCGGCGGACGCGAGACGGCCGGTCCCACGGTGGTGGCCACGCGCAGCCACCTGTACCCGGGCTCCGAGCACGTCATGGGCTGGCAGGTGGGCGACACCGGGTTCCGGGTGATGCTGGACGCGAGCGTCCCGGAGGTCGTACGGCGGTACCTGGCCGACGACGTGCACGGCTTCCTGGCCGAGCACGGGTTGACGGCCGGGGAGGTGACGGCGTGGGTGTGCCATCCCGGCGGGCCGAAGGTGCTCGAAGCCGTGTCGGACGTGCTCGCCCTGCCCGCGGACGCGCTCGACGTGACGTGGCGCTCGCTGGCGGCCAACGGCAACCTGTCCTCGTCCTCGGTCCTGCAGGTGCTCGGTGACACCCTCGCCACCCGGCGGCCGGAGCCGGGAGCCTGGGGACTGATCATCGCCATGGGGCCGGGCTTCTGCTCGGAACTCGTCCTGATCCGCTGGTGACCGTGCCCCCGTGCTCATGACCCGATTGCTGGTGCTTGCCTTATGACCTGGTATCTGGCGCTCGTCGTGCTGGTCGGCCTGGAACGTCTGGCCGAGCTGGTCGTCGCCCGGCGCAACGCCGCGTGGAGCATGGCACGCGGCGGTGTCGTCTCCGGTCAGGGTCACTATCCGTGGATGGTGGCCCTGCACACGGGGTTGCTCGTCTGCGCGCCGCTGGAGGTCGTGCTGGCGCAGCGGCCCTTCCTGCCCGCGCTCGGCTGGCCGATGCTCGCCCTCGTCGTGGCCGCCCAGGGGCTGCGGTGGTGGTGCATCGCCTCGCTCGGGCCGCGCTGGAACACGCAGGTGATCGTGGTGCCCGGCCTGCCGCTGGTGACGCGCGGACCCTACCGGTTCCGGTGGCTGCGGCATCCGAATTACGTGGCGGTGGCGGTCGAAGGGCTCGCGCTGCCGCTGGTGCACACGGCCTGGATGACCGCACTGGCGTTCACGGTGCTCAACGCCGTGCTGATGGTGGTGCGGATCCGCTGCGAGAACGCGGCTCTCACCCTCGCGTCCGAGCGGTGACGGCGTGATCGACGTGCTCGTCGCGGGCGGCGGCCCGGCGGGGCTGGCGACGGCCGTGCACGCGGCGCTGGCCGGGATGGAGGCGGTCGTCGTCGAGCCGCGGGCCGGGCCCGTGGACAAGGCGTGCGGCGAGGGCGTCATGCCGGGCGGGGTGGCGGCACTGGCGGCGATGGGGGTCGAGGTCGAGGGACACGAGTTTCGCGGCATCCACTACCTCGACGGCCGGCGGGAGGTGCGGGCCGCCTTCGCCGCCGCTCCCGGCCTGGGCGTGCGCCGTACGCACCTGCACTCGGCGCTCGCGCGACGGGCCGCCGAGCTGGGCGTCAAGACGGTCACCGGCAAGATCACCCGCGTGGAGCAGGACCGGGACGGCGTGCGGGCCGCCGGGCTGCGGGCCCGCTGGCTGGTGGCCGCCGACGGGCTGCACTCCCCGCTGCGCCGCTCCCTCGGCCTCGGCCTGCCCGCGCGCGGACCCCGCAGGTACGGCCAGCGCAGGCACTACAGGATCGAACCGTGGACCGACTTCGTCGAGGTCCACTGGTCGCGCTCCGGCGAAGCCTACGTCACGCCCGTCGCCGGCGACCTGATCGGCGTCGCGATCCTCAGCTCGGTGCGGCGCCGCTACGACGAGCACCTGCGCGACTTCCCCGGCCTGAGCCGCCGCCTGCACGGCCCGGCCGTCACCGTGGTGCGCGGCGCGGGCCCGCTGCGCCAGGCGGTGCGTGCCCGCCGCGCAGGACGCGTCCTGCTGGTCGGGGACGCCGCCGGCTACGTGGACGCGCTCACCGGCGAGGGCGTCTCGCTGGCCGTGCGCTCGGCCGAAGTGCTGGTCAGGTGCCTGGCCGAGGACCGGCCCGAGGACTACGACGGCGCGTGGCTGCGGCTTTCTCGCACGCACCGGCTGTTGACGGGCGCGCTGGTGCAGGCCGCCCGCCGCCCCGGCACGGCCCGGCTGGTGGTGCCCGCCGCCCGCCGCCTGCCCGGCCTGTTCACGAACATCGTGAGGATCCTCGCCTGACTCCGTACGCGCGCCTCATGCAGAACACCTACGCGCGCGCCTCATGCAGAACACCGCTATTTCTTCCGACTTATTGACGTAAATCCACAGACTTCGGCAGACTCTCGGCATGCCGGCCGCAGGGCAGTGGCTGACGCGAGAGGACGTGACCGATGACTGATGCCGGAAACGAGCCGCAGGTGAACCGGAGATTCCTGCTGGCCGGGGCCGCAGGAGTGGTGGGGGCGGCGGCGCTGCCCGCGAGCGCGGAGGCCGCCTCGATGCGGAGACAACCCTCCAACTGGCCCGACCCCGAGCCCTACGGCCTCGCCGACACCCGCCTCGACCTGTGGCCGCGCGCGGACAACTCCTTCATCCTCCCGCTGGAGCTGCGTCCCAGGGACGAGGAGCTGGGCCGGGTGTGGATGCGGGACACCTACGTGAACTGCTTCGTGGTGGACGGCCGCCCGGTCTACGTCGCCACGGGCACCACCCGGGCGGCCGGCCAGGCCGGGCCGGCCCCGTGGAACGACGGCATCTTCGTCTGGGTGTCCTCGTCCCTGCGGGGGCCGTGGCGGCTGGCGGACACCACGCGCGTCCGGCCCGGCGCCGAGAAGGGCAAGGTCTGGTCGCCCGAGTTCGCCGGCGAGAACAAGCCAGGGCGGGTGGTGGTCGCCCCGTGGCAGGAGTACTGGAACGACGAGCAGTTCGGCAAGCGGGCCGCGGCCTGGGCCCCGGAGGTGCACCACTTCCGCGGCAAGTGGTACATCGTGGCGTGCATGGGCGACCACTCCCGGAAGGTCGGCTCGTTCATGCTGGTGAGCGAGGGCGGGGTCGAAGGGCCGTACCGGCTCGTGGAGGGCAACCACGACAAGCCCTTCGGCGACTCCTTCATCGGCGGGCCCGGCTTCATCGAGCCCGGCGCGTACCACCACATCGACGGCAGCCTCTACACCGAGGGCGGCGACGCGTGGCTGGTGCTGCACAACCACCTGTACGCCAGGTTCAGGGACGACATGGAGGACATCGTCCCGGTGACCGGCCTCCCGGCCTTCCGGCAGACGCCCTACACGCCCGAGCCGTACCTCGAAGGCGCGTACGTGTTCAAGCACGGCGGCAAGTACTACCTCCTGCACGCCGCCTGGAACCGCAGCTCGGCCAACCCCGACGGCAGCACCCGTTACGCCTACGACCCGCCTGGCGAGGGCCGCGCGCAGTACCACTACGACGCGGTCGTCGCCGTCTCCGACCGCTTCGAGGGGCCGTATTCGGAACGGTGGACCATGGGCGTCGGGGCCGGCCACAACAACATCTTCAAGGACCACGACGGCCGGCTCTGGGCGACGTTCTTCCGCAACCCGCGCTTCGGCTACTGGGCCGATCCTTCGCGCCGCGATGAGGCCGCCGTACCCGGCGTCGTCCGGCTGGAATGGACCGGCCCGCGGGGCCGCCGCCTGTACGTCCGCCGCCGCGACCACGGCTGACGATCCGGTTTCCGCCGCTCCGCGGCGGCGCGAGCGGGACGTGAGCCCGTGTCAGCGCCGCCGCGACGGCCGGCCGCCTGGCTTTCCCGTCGCGAGGGCGACATCATCTCGCCCGCCGAAACGAGCCGGTCCACCGGGCATGGCGACAGGCTACGCCAGTGCCGGACCACCACCGGCGGTGATCAGAGTCTTGCCGAACACGGTGCGGCTCTCGATCGCGGCATGGGCCGCCCCGGCCTGATCGAGCGGAAACGTCTGCCCGATGACCGGCGCGATCACACCCGCGGCCACCTCGCGCAGCGCCTGCTCGATGTAGCGCGTACGGTCACGGCCGGCGAGCTGCGCCGCTTCGATGCCGGTCACCGAGAGGTCCAGCGCGTCGGCCACCTGCCGGTCGACGCCAGAGAAACGACCGCTGGCCGCGCCGTGCGCGGAGAACCGGCCGCCGCGGGCGAGCAGCGTCGATGCGGCTTCGCCGATCGGAGCGCCGATGTTGTCCAGCACCACGTCGGCGCCGTGTCCGCCGAACACCGCCCGAGCCTGATCGAGCCAGTCCCGCTGATCCGCATCGATCAGCGCGTCGGGGCCGAACTGCTCGAGCCGCGCCAGCTTCGCGCCGCGGGCGACCGCGACCACCTTCGCCGCGCGGGCGCGGGCGAGTTGCACGCACAACACTCCCAGGCCTCCGCTGGCTCCGACCACCAGCACCTCGTCCCGTCGGCCCACTTTCGTGGTGTCGAACAGGGCCAGGGCGGTCGTCGCGTCGTGCACCACGGCCGCGGCCACCGCGAGGTCGACATTGTCGGGCACCGTCGACTGGCAGCACCTGACCGAGCGGCTCGTCGAGGAGGCCGAACGCCGGATGCGGCACCTCCGGCGCGTTCTCGACGACATCACCGGTGGCGACAAGCTGTGCGAGCTCCCCTGACAAGGGCTCGCGCCTGACAAGGGCTCGCGCTCCCCCCTTGTCCGGCCCGCGCCACCCGTGCCATGCTCACTGTTATAGAACTCTCAGAAGAGTTATAGAACGAAGGAGGTGTGCGGGATGCGATACGTGTCGTCAGGGCGGGAGCCCGTCCCATCGACGGGGACGATGGGCGAGCCGCGGGAGCGGGGCCGGTTCGGCGAATTCGGCGGGCGGTACGCGCCGGAGTCGCTGGTGGAGGCGTGCCGCGAGGTGGAGGAGGCGTTCCGGGAGGCGTGGGCGGACCCGGGATTCCGCGGCGACCTGGCGGAACTGCTCGCCCTGAACGCCGGACGTCCGACCCCGCTCACACCGGCCCGGCGGCTGTCGCAGGAGCTGGGCGTGCAGCTGTACCTCAAGCGCGAGGACCTCACCCACACCGGATCACACAAGATCAACAACGTGCTGGGCCAGGCCCTGCTCGCCGCGCGGATGGGACGGCGCAGGCTGATCGCCGAGACGGGGGCGGGCCAGCACGGGGTGGCCACCGCGACCGCCGCCGCGCTGCTCGGGCTGGAGGCCACGGTGTTCATGGGCGAGCGCGACATCGAGCGGCAGGCACTGAACGTGTTCCGGATGCGCATGCTGGGCGCCGAGGTGGTCCCGGTGACCACGGGCAGCCGTACCCTCAAGGACGCGACCAGCCAGGCCATGCGGCACTGGGTGGGCGTCACCGGCGACTCCCACTACTGCGTCGGCTCGGTCATCGGGCCGGACCCGTACCCGTGGATGGTCAGGGAGTTCCAGCGGGTCATCGGCGAGGAGGCCCGCGGGCAGTGCGCCGCCGAGCTGCGGACCGGCGTGCCGGATCACGTGGTCGCGTGCGTGGGCGGCGGCTCCAACGCGGCCGGCACGTTCGCCGGATTCGCCGACACCACGGCGCGCCTGGTCGGTGTCGAGGCGGAGGGCGGCGCGGGAGCGGCCCGCGGCCGGCCCGGCGTCCTGCACGGCTGCCGCTCGCTGTTCCTCCAGGACGACGACGGGCAGATCACCCCGGCGCACTCCATCGCCGCCGGGCTCGACTACCCGGGGGTCGGCCCCGAGCACGCCCACCTTAGTGATCTCGGCCGGGCCCGGTACGTCACGGTGACCGACGGCGAGGCCGCCGGCGCGGCGGTGCGCCTGGCGCGCACCGAGGGCATCGTCCCGGCGCTCGAATCGGCGCACGCCCTGGCCTGGGTGATCCGGGCCGCGGGCGGCGGCGAGCTGCCCGCCGGATCGACGGTGCTGATGACGTTGTCCGGCCGGGGCGACAAGGACATCTCCACGCTGAAGGAGCTGGTATGACGAACCCCACCCTGGCCGCGGGCACGGTCGAACACCACCTGCGTGCCCGCCGGGACGCGGGCCGCGGCCTGCTCATGCCGTACGTCACCGGGGGGATCACGCCCGGCTGGACGGACTACCTGCGGGCGTTCGCCGCCGCCGGCGCGGACGCGATCGAGGTCGGCCTGCCCTTCTCCGACCCCACGCTGGACGGCGTCACCATCCAGCAGGCGAACGACACGGCGCTGGCCCGGGGGGCGAGCACGCGCCGGATCCTCGCCGACCTGGCCGAGCTCCCGGACCTGGGCGTGCCGCTGGTCGCCAGCACCTACTACAACCTGGTGCTGCACGACGGGGACGAGGCGTTCTGCGCCGCGCTGCGCCGAGCCGGGGTCAGCGGTCTGATCGTGCCCGACCTGCCGGTGCACGAGGCCGGCGAGCTGACCGAGGTGGCCGCCGCCGGGATCGAGCTGGTCCTGCTGGCGTCGCCGGCCACGCCGGAGCCGAGGCTGGAGGAGATCTCGCGCCGCAGCCGGGGATTCGTCTACGCGGTGTCGCTGATGGGCACCACCGGCGAGCGGGCCGGACTCGCCGCCTCGGCGGCGGAGCTCACCGCGCGGATCAGGCGGGGCACCGACCGGCCGGTCTTGCTAGGATTTGGCATTTCCACGCCCGACCAGGCGCGGGAGGCCGGCCGGCACGCCGACGGCGTGGTGGTCGGCGCCGCGGTCATGCGGCGGGTGCTCGACGGGGCGGGGCCGGACGATCTGCTGGCCTTCCTCGCGACCCTGCGGCGGGCCCTCGACCAGGAGTGACGCACCACGATGACCCCCGACGCCGGGCACGAGGCGAGATACCGCGCCATCGCCGCCGACCTCGCCGCGAAGATCCGGTCGGGACACTACGCCCCCGGCGAGGCCCTGCCGCCGCAGCGGGAGCTGAGCGCCTCCTACGGGGTGACCCTCATGACGCTGCGCCAGGCGTTGCGGGAGCTCAGCGACGAGAGGCTGATCGTGCAGCGGCCCGGCAGGGGCACGTACGTGGCCCCGCCCCATCTGGCGTACCAGCTCGGCTCGCTCCGCAGCCTGGCCGACGATCTGCGCGAGCAGGGCCACGACGTGCGCACCGTGGTGGCCGGGCGGGCGATGCGGCGGGCCCCGGCCCCGATCGCCGCGGAGCTGCGGCTGCGGCCCGGCGACACCGCCCTGCGGCTGGAGCGGGTGCGCGAGTTCGCCGGCCGTCCCGCCGTCCACCAGGTGTCCTGGGTCCGCCGGCCGGTGGCCGACGAGATCCGCGAGCGCGACTTCACCGCCGTCTCCCTCTACACGGCCCTCGCCGACGCGGGAGTGGCGGTCGCCCGGGCGTCGGAGGTGGTCCGGCCGGGCCTGCTCGGCCCCGCCGCCGCCCGCCGCCTCCACGAGCCCGAGGGCAGCCCCGTGCTCGAAAGCACCCGGATCGCCTACACGCCCGACGCCGTTCCCCTGGTGTCCGACCACGCCACCATCCTGGGCACCATGATGGAGATCCGCACCGAACGCGCCGCCACCGGCCTGTCCCTGTCCTGGCGCGCCACCAGCTAGCCCGGACCGGCGCGGCCTTCTGGTCTTGACCGCGTCGCCGGGAGACATGGCCTGTGAGTGATGACCTCGAGTCAGTTGCGTGTGGCGGCGTGATACTGGTGGATGAGCCAGGTGCCATCCGCTTGTCCGGCTACGACGGACAGGCAGATCAGATGGATGTCACCGTTGGGTGCGGTGAAGGTCACCTCCGCGAATCCATGCACGACCGCCTGGCTCAACCGGGCGGCGGACAGCACCTTGGCCTGTGCCGTCGTGCCGCGGGTGACCCTGCCGTAGTATTCGGAGATCTCCTGCGGGCCGCGTCGCAGCCGCGGACTGATGCCCTGGAAGAGCGCGTCCCGGCTGAACAGCGAAGCGATCTCGGCCGGCTTGTGTTCGTTGAAGGCCCGCTGCCAGCGGTGAAGCAGCCCGGTGAGCACATCTGTGGCCACGGAGCCGGTCATCTCGAGCTGCCGGCGTGCAGAGCTTCCCGCTCCCACTGGTGTCGTGGCTGCGTGTGCAGCCGCCAGTAGTGCTCGGCGATGTCATCCGGGTCGAAGCCGGTGCCGGGGGCGACCGGGCCGGCCACGGTGACGCTCGCCACGTGCACCCCGGAGGGCCCGTACTCCCGGTCGAGCAGCGTGACCAGGGTTCGGACGCCTGCCTTGCCCAGCGAGAGGCTCGTGTACTGCGGCTTGGGCTCGGGCATGCCGCCCGTGATGAGGAACGTGCCGTTGCCTCGTGCCGCCATCGCGGGCGCGACGTGGGCGGCGGCGTTGAGTGCGCCGACCACGTTCACCGCCCATGCCTCCATGTGAGCACGTACCGACAGCTCGCCCGGCGCGTCGGCCTGGATGATCGCGGCGTTGTACACGACGACGTCCGGCACGCCATGCTCGCTGACAGCCTTGTCGAGCGCGGCGTTCAACGCGGCCTGGTCGGTGCTGTCGGCCTCCACCGTGACAACCGGAACACCACGGGGAGCAACCGCCTCGTACACGGTACGCAGCGTCCGCTCGCTCCGGGCGATCAGCGTGATCGACAGCCCCTCCCTCGCGAGCCGGCGAGCCACAGCCTGCCCGATCCCCGGACCCGCACCAATGATCACTGCACTCGGCATCGACATCTCCCCACTTTCGTGATCAGCGATGGTTGGGACGGTAAGGCGTCACATCCATGTGAAGGTCAAGCGGCGACCTGGCTCACGAGACCGGGGGGCACATTGTCGCACCACCACGAAGAGCACCTGGTAGGAGTCGGCACACGCCGATAAGGTGCGATCCGTGGGGCGATCGAGGACCGGGCCGGCCGAGGACCTGCTGATCGAGCTCGACCGCGACGCCGGGGTGCCCCTGCACCGGCAGATCGAGGCGTCCATCCGGGCGAGCGTCCAGGCCGGCCGGCTGCGGGCGGGCGCGTCGCTGCCGCCGACCCGCACCCTCGCGGCCGGCCTCGGGGTTTCCCGCGGGGTGGTCGTGGAGGCCTACCAGCAACTCGTGGCCGAGGGCTACCTCGCCAGCCGGTCGGGCGGCTACACCCAGGTCGCCGCGTCGATGCCGCCAGCCGCCGGTGCGGGCGCCGCGGCGTCCACGGCGCGCCCGGCCGCGCGCGGTACCGCCATCGGGGCCGCCGTCGGGACCGGCATCGGGACCGGCATCGGGGCGAACTTCAGGGTCGACTTCGGGTACGGGCGCACCGACGTGTCGCAGTTCCCGCGGGCCGCCTGGCTGCGCTCGGTTCGTTCCGTGCTCACCACCGCGCCCAACGACCGGTTCGCCTACCTCGACGGGCGTGGCGTGCCCGAACTGCACGAGGCCCTGTGCGACTACCTCAACCGGGTGCGCGGCACAGCCGCCGTCCCGGGCAACGTGGTGATCTGCAACGGCTACGGGCAGGGCATCGGGCTGCTGATCCAGGTGCTCGTCCAGCACGGCGCCAGGCGGATCGCCCTGGAGGACCCGTCGTCCAACGACGACGCCCGGGTGCTGGCCGGCGCCGCCGGCCTGGACATGGTCGGCATCCCGGTGGGTCCGGACGGCGTCCAGGTCGATGCGCTCCATCGGGCCGACGCCGACGCGGTCGTGCTCACGCCGTCGCACCAGTGGCCCACCGGAGGAGTGTTGTCGGCCACGGCGAGGGCCGCGGTGATCCGCTGGGCGAAGCGTCGCGGCGCGATGGTGGTCGAGGACGACTACGACGCCGAATACCGCTACGACCGGTCACCGGTGGGCGCCATGCAGGGCCTGGCGCCCGATCATGTCGTCTACTGCGGCACGGCCAGCAAGACGCTCGCGCCGGGGCTGCGGCTCGGCTGGCTGGTGGTGCCGCCCCGGCTGGTCGCCGACGTCACCGCGGCGAAGGTGCTCGCCGACCGCGGTTCGCCGGTCATCGACCAGTTGACGTTCGCCGACTTCCTGGCGCGCGGCGAATTCGACCGCCACCTGCGCCGGATGCGTCCGGTGTACCGCCGCCGCCGTGACGCGCTGCTGGACGCCCTGCGCACCCACCTGCCCGATCTGGAGCCGGCCGGGGTCGCCGCCGGACAGCATGTGGTCGCCTGGCTCCCGCCCGGCCTCGACGAGACGGCGGTGGTGACGGCCGCCGCCCGGCACGGGCTCGGCATCCGCGGCGTCGGTCCGTACCGGATCTCCGGCGGCGGACCGGGTGGCCTCATCTTCGGCTACGCCATTCTCAGCGAGAGCGCCATCGCCGAGGGGGTCGCGCTGCTGGCGGCGGCCATCCGGGAAGTACGCGGGGCCTGACCCGCTGCGCCGGCGGCCCATCCAGGGCATGCGCATCAGTCCGCCGGGCGGATGTTCTGGTTCAGGTGGAACACGTTGCCCGGGTCGTACGCGGTCTTCACCTCGGTCAGCCGGGCCAGCTTGGCGGCCGAGTACGCCCGCCGGATGCCGCGCCGCCCGTCGGCCACCTCGTCGGCGGTCAACGAGTTGACGTACACCCCGCTCGCGTACGGTTCGAGTGCGGACCCGGCGTCGCGGGCGGCGCCCATCCTGGCGTCGTCCTCGGCCGGGTCGGTCCAGCGGGACCCGGCTCCGAACTCGAACATCGTGCCGCGGTGGCTGAAGGCCGCGTCCGCTTCCGGGACGTCGTCGATCGCGCCGCCGTGCGCCTGCAGGCCGACGCCCGGCAGGTACGGGCTCGCGCTCAGGTCGGTGCCGCCCCGCAGCAGGAACGCCTCGATCGCCTCGGTGGGGAATCGGCGCAGGTAGTGCCCCTTGGAGTAGCGGCGGTAGGCGTGTCCGCCGGTGGAGTCGTCACGTCGCTGGAGTTCGAGGTACGACGGCGTGGTGACGCGCGACGCGACGGGACGCCCGAGCGCCCGCATCGCGGGCAGCAGCCGGCGGCCCTCGGCCGGGTCGCCGGCCCACACGAACCCCAGCGTGGCGATCGGGCCGGCGGGACCGCCGCCGACGCCGGCGGTGAACGTCGCCTGCCGGGGCGCGACGGCGTTCAGGTCACGCCAGCCCTCGATGACCGGGACGGCGTCCTCGGCGCGGAAGTCGAACTCGGCGACCAGCGTCCGCGTGCCGGTGCGATGCAGCTGGAACTCGAACTCGGTGACGATGCCGAAGTTGCCGCCGCCGCCGCGCAGGCCCCAGAACAGGTCGGGGTGCTGCTCGCGGCTCGCGGCCACCACGTCCCCCTCGGCGGTGACCATCGTGTAGGAGACGACGTTGTCGCAGGCCAGGCCGTACTGGCGGGCCAGCCAGCCCATGCCGCCGCCGAGCGTGAGCCCGCCGACGCCGGTGTGCGAGACGTTGCCGGCGGTGGTGGCCAGGCCGTACGCCTGGGCCGCCCGGTCCAGCGCGCCGAGCAGCGCGCCGCCCTGCACCCGGGCCCGGCGACGGGCCGGGTCGATCCGCACGCCGCCCATCGGCGCCAGGTCGATCATGAGGCCACCGTCGGGAACGGCGAAGCCGGCGACGTTGTGACCGCCGCAGCGCACGCCGATCTCCAGGTCCAGTTCCCGGGCCAGCCGCACGGCGGCGACCACGTCGGCCACGCCGGCCGCGCGGACGATCATGCGTGGACGCCGGTCGACCATGGCGTTCCAGACAGTACGGGCGGTGTCGTAGCCGGCGTCGCCAGGCGTGAGGAGCCGGCCGTCGAAGCGGGTCGCTGTCGTTGTCATGCCCCTCAGCCTGACAGGAATTGGTACACGCGATAAGAGCCGATTCTTGAGGCCATTTCAGGACCAATTTCGCGAGGAGGACGTGCGGGCCGCCCTGCCCGCGGGCCGCCCCTGGTTGTCCTCGAAGTATCGGCCGGTGACGCCCTTCAGGAGAGGCGAGGCGGCCGGCAGGACGGAGGTGGCGGCCCCCTGCTCGGGAGTCTTGTAGTACGGCCCGCACGTTGCCCTCGCCGTCCATCACGCCGAACGCGCGCATGGTGTCGTCGTCGAGGTGCCGCTGCAGGCGGGTGAGGATGTAGCCGGGGTTGAGCGCGCCTCCCCCTCCCCGGCGACCCGGCCGTTATGCCGCACCGCCGCCTTCATCGTCGTCCGGGACGCAGGTCGTCACGTACGTGTCGCCTGGCCGTGTCTCAGGTTCTGGAGGCCGACCACGCGCAGCAGTTGCAGCCGCTCGTACGCCCTGCTGCCCGGACGGGCGGAGTAGATGACCAGCCGCTGATCGTGCTCCGGGTTCGCCAGCACCTCGCAGTCGAGCTCCAGCAGGCCGACGACCGGGTGCAGGAAACGTTTGGCGTCGGCGCGGCGTACGGCGACGTGGTGGGTGTCCCACAGCGCCGCGAACTCCTCGCTGCGGGCGCGGAGCCGGCGTACGAGCCCGGCCAGCCGCGCGTCGTCCGGGCGGCGGGCGAGCGTCGCACGCAGATCCGCCACTGCTGTGCGGGCGGCACGCTCACGGTCCTCGGCCGGGAAGAGCTCCCGCGCGGACGGGTCCGTGAAGAAGCGCCACGCGATGTTGCGGTCCACCTCTGGGCGGGTGGAGGCGTCGCCGTGCAGCGCCTTGGCCAGCGCGTTCTGGGCGAGGATGTCGCCGCAGTCGCTCAGCACCTGGGCGGGAGTGTCGGTCAGCCGGTCGAGGACGAGCAGCAGGCCGGGACGTACGTGCTCCGTGGACGGCCGGTGGTTGCGCGGTGGCTCCTCGCCGGCCAGGTAAAAGAGGTGGTCGCGTTCGTCGCCGGTCAGCCGCAGCGCGCGGGCGACGGCGGCGAGCATCTGGCGGGACGGACGCGAGCCCCTGGCCTGCTCGAGCCGCGTGTAGTGGTCGGTGGACATGCCCGCCAGCTGCGCCACCTCCTCGCGGCGCAGTCCGGGGGTGCGGCGCCGCGCGCCCTGCGACAACCCGACGTCGGCAGGGGCGAGACGGGTACGGCAACGGCGCAGGAAGTCGGCCAGTTCGGTTCTGTCCACCCCTCCACCATGCCCGGTACGCGGGGGCACAGCCAGGGACGGCCCGTCCCCGGCTAAGGGCGTCTCTCCCGCCGCCGCCCGCACCGCCGCACGCTGGAACCGGCACGCCCCGAAGGGTGCCGCACGTTCATTCACGGAGAAGGGCATATCTCGCCATGCACTACCGCACGCTCGGCCGGACCGGGATCAAGGTCAGCCCCTATGCGCTCGGCGCCTTGATGTTCGCCACGTCCGTCGGCAACCCCGACCCCGGCGACTCGGCCCGCATCATTCACAAGGCGCTGGACGCGGGGATCAACTTCATCGACACCGCCGACGTCTACGGGGACTCCGAAGAGGTCGTCGGCAAGGCGCTCAAGGGGCGTCGGGACAATGTCGTCCTCGCGACCAAGGTGAGCCGCCCGATGGGTGACGACCCCAACCAGCAGGGCGCCTCGCGGCGCTGGATCATGACCGCGGTCGAGAACTCGCTGCGCCGCCTGCGGACCGACCACATCGACCTCTACCAGATTCACCGGCCCGACCCCGCCACCGACATCGAGGAGACGCTTTCCGCGCTCTCCGACCTGATCCGCAGCGGGAAGGTCCGCGCGATCGGCACGTCCTCGATGCCGGCGTCCGACATGGTCGAAGCCCAGTGGGTCGCCGAGCGGCGCGTTCTGGCGCGCTTCCACACCGACCAGCCGCCGTACTCCCTGCTCGACCGCGGCATCGAACGCGAGGTGCTGCCGGTGGCCCAGCGCCACGGGATGGGCACGCTGGTGTGGGCGCCGCTCGGGCAGGGACTGCTCACGGGTCGCGTCCGCAAGGGCCGGCCGAACGAGCTCCGCCGCGCCGGCTTCTTCCGGCACCTCAACGACGAGCGCCGGCTCGACGTCGTCGAACGGTTCGTCTCGCTCGCCGAGGAGGCGGGCCTGCCCCTGACCCACCTCGCCATGGCGTTCGCGATCGCTCATCCCGGGGTGACCAGCGCGATCGTCGGGCCGCGCACGATGAGCCACCTCGACGACCTTCTCGCCGGCGTCGACGTGGCACTCACCGACGAGATCCTCGACCGGATCGACGAGATCGTCCCGCCGGGCACCGACGTCGGCACGCTCGACCAGGTCCACGTGCCGCCGGCTCTCCAGCAGGCGGGTCTCCGCCGCCGGCCCGTCAGCGACCGCGCCGCCGCCTGACGACCCCGGGCGCGCTACCGGCTGTCGAGGTGGGGAGGCGCCTGCGGTGACTGGCGGGGTGTGTCAGGCGTCCTCGGCTGGCGCGCGCCCTGGCCAGTCCAGCTTGACGGCCTGCTTGACGAAGACGATGCCGTCGATCATGTCGAGCTGGGCCTGGTCGAGCGGGAAATAGGCGAAATCGCGGGAAACGCGCTTGGCAGGCTCGGTGACGGCCTCGGCCAGGTGGCGGGCGTCGATGAGAGCCTGATCCCACGGGAGCGTAGACAGGACGCCCTCGGCGGTGTCCGGGTGCGGGGCGTCGTCGCCGACCACGCCGAAGGCCGAGGCCAGGAAGGCGTACCGGTCACCAAGGTGCTTCGCGGTGATCGCCCCCGCGCTCCACCACTCCAGCATCTGGTCGCCGAACGGCATGAGGCTCTTGTTCCGCTGCAGGTGGAGGTTGCTGGCGAAGACCAGTGCGGGGCCGCGCTCGGCGACGGCGCCCAGGTTGGCGGCCATCATCGCGTCCCGCAGGGCCGACAGCCGGGTCCACCGCGCCGGGGACGCGTCGGCCAGCCAGTAGTGGTAGCGGAGCAGGCCGGTGGCGGTGCGCCCGTACAGCGCCGCCCGCTCCCAGTCCTCCGCGCCCAGCCGGGGCGCCTGCGTGTCGAGCAGCGCCACCAGGTCGTCGGCGATCAGGCGCAGCCGCTGGGCGTCGGCGGACCGGCCGACCGACTGGGACGGATCCATGGCCGAGGCCTCGTTCGCCCACCGCTCGTCCGGGCCCAGCAGCGCGTCGAGGGTTTCCCTGGTGCAGGGCAGCGGGCCGTCGAGGAGGGCGTACAGGGCGGTGAGCGCCTGGCGCGGGCTCGCCGCCCAGTACTCCAGAGGGCCGTCGAAGCCGTAGAACCGGAGCTTTTCTTCATGCTCCTCGTTGTACGCCCGCATCCAGCGCACGAGCTCGCGGTTGGCCGCGAACGTGCCGAAGTTGTGGCTGAAGCCGCGTTCCATGACGTCGTCGAGCGTGCCCGCGCCCGTCGCGACGTACTCGTCGACCACGAGGCCCATGAGGCAGTCGCTCTCGATGGCGAACGACCGGTAGCCCTCGTGCTCGACCAGGTGCCGGAAGATCTCGTTGCGCACCTCGCCCAGCTCCCCCACGAAGTGCCGGGCCTCGCCCAGGCCGAGCAGCAGGGGCTGGGCGGGCAGCGACCGGAGGAAGGCCGAGACGCCCGCGCCGTCGAGCGGCCGGGCAATGTCCTTGATATCCATACATTCAACGGTATCCTTGAACATTCGGTGTAGACTTTTCCGCGAAAGTCCCGCTTCTTTCGCGAACAACCCTCAATCGGTGGTGCATCCATGAGGCCGGTGGACCTGGCGCGCGAGCACGGCCTGTCCACGCAGGCGGTCAGGAACTACGAGGACGCCGGCATCCTGCCCGCCGCCGGACGCACCGTCCACGGCTACCGCACCTATACGCCGCTGCACGCCCAGGCCCTGCGCGCGTTCCTCGCCCTCGTGCCCGCGCACGGCCACCAGACGGCCACGTCGATCATGCGGGCGGTCAACCGGGACGCCACCGAGGACGCGCTGCGGCTCATCGACGAGAGCCACGGCCAGCTCCTCGACGACCGGCGCACCCTCCAGGCCGTCGAGGCCGCGCTCCGCGATCTGGCGCCCGTGCCGCAGGAGCGCGGCGACACGTTCATCGGCCCGCTGGCCGGGAGGCTCGGCATCCGCCCTGCCACCCTGCGCAAATGGGAGAACGCCGGGCTGGTCCGGCCGCGCCGCGATCCGCAGACGGGCTACCGGGTCTACAGCGCGGCCGACGTACGGGACGTCCGGCTGGCCCACCAGCTGCGGCGGGGCGGCTACCTGCTGGAGCAGATCGCGCCGCTGATCGCCCAGGTGCGCTCCGCCGGAGGCGTCGCCCCGCTGGAGTCGACCCTGCGCGACTGGCAGGCCCGCCTGTCCGCCCGGGGCCGCGCCATGCTCAAGGGTGCCGCCGACCTGGACGCCTACCTCAGGGCCCTCGAATCCTGAGGCGGGACGACCGTGTTCGATCGGGGCGGTCGTCCGGTCAGTTACCTTCCGTTATCAGCTGACGGATTTCGCGATTATATCGGCAGAGAGAGGCACATAAAAGAGCGGATTTATCTTTACTTAAACGGTTCCGGTTTCTAACATCCCATTCATGGGAGCGCTCCCAAACGCCGATACGGCGATGAGACCGCAGCTACGCGACGACGTACGGTTCGTCGAATGCCCCGACGGCGCCTACGTGCACAGCGACTACGGTGCGTGCACGCTGCGAGGACGCCAGGCCTACGCCTGGCTCGCGAGGCTGGCACCCGCGCTGACCGGCCGCCACACCCTGGCGGAGCTCACCGCGCACCTTCCCGACGACCGGCGGGCCATGGTCGAGCGCCTGGTGGGCCGGCTCGCCGAGCAGCGGTTCGTGGTGGACGCCCGGCAGGCGCGGCCCCACGGGCTCACCGCCGCCGAACTGCGCGAGTACGCGGAAGAAATTGCATTCATCGGCTATGCCCTGGATTCGCCGGAAGCCCGGTTCGAGCGGATACGTCGCGCCCATCTGGTGCTGACCGGCTCAGGGCCGCTGCTGGAGGCGCTGGTGGGAGCGTGCGCCGGCTCGGGATGGCGGCGGATCACGGTGATCTGTCCCGCTCCCGAGGCGGCCGGCCGCGCCGCCGACGCCGCCCGCCGCGACCCCGCCCAGGAGATCAGTACGCTCGCCTCCACGCGCGACGCCGACCTGCCGGGCCGGGCGATCACGGGGGACGCCGACGTCCTGCTCCAGGTCAGCGAGGATCTCGACGAGCTGGTGGCGACGGCCCGCGCCTGCGAGGCGGCCTCGGTCGTCCTGGGTCAGGCCCTCGTCGGCCCCGCGGAGGTCTGGCTCGGTCAGGTGGGACAGCCCGCGGCCACAGCGGTGGAGTCGGGCTGGCATCGGCTGGCCGGGCTGCCCTCCGCGGCCCCGGCGCCACCGGACGAGGACCTGCTCACCGGACCGGTGCCCACGGTGGTCGCCGCCATGCAGGCGCTCGCGGGTTTCGCTCACGTGACCGGGCTCGACACGGATACGGAACGCCGGCTCACCAGGGTGGACCTGCGCACGCTCGACACGCTCCCGCACCGGTTCCTGACTCACCCGCGTGCGGGCGCCCGTCCCGGCGCACGTTCGGAGGCGATCGGTGAGCTGACGGAGGCGCTGGCCGCCATCATGCGGGAGGACGAGGCGCCGGCGGCACCAGGACCGGCCGCGGACCGGGCGGGCGCCGTACAGGCCGGGGCGGTGCCTGCTCTGGAGAAGGCGGCTGCCACGCTCGACGCGGAAGGGCTGCTCGGCCTCACCTCCGAGCTGGTCGGCTCCCGCTTGGGCCCGATCGGCCTGCTGGACGAGCAGGCGCTGGCGCAGTCACCGCTGGCGATCTGCCAGGCGGTCGTCTCCGACCCGTTCGGCGCGCTGCCCGGCTGGGCGCCGAGCCCGCTTGTGCACGGCTGGGGACCTGACCAGCGCACGGCCCGGCTGCGCTGCCTGCTGGCCGCCATGGCCACGTACGGTCTGCTGGCCCTCGGCCCTGGCGAGGAGGCGGTGTGGGGGGTCGAACTGCCGGGCGGGCGTCCTCGGCCCGTGCCCAGGGCCGCCCTCCGGCTCGACGGCTCCGGCACACCACGCGCCCCGCTCGGCACCGGCGCCGGGCTGAGCTGGCCGGAGGCGCTGGCCGCCGGTCTGCGGGCCCACTGCGAGCACCTGCCGGCCGCCCACCTGCCGGCCGCCCCCGACGACCACACCGGCCCGGGCGCGACAGCGGCCCGCGCCGACTCGGGCGGGACGGACGCGGAGGCGCTGCTGCGCCAGCTCGCGCTGGCCGGTGAGAGCCCGCGGATCCGCGACCTCACGGCCGCTCTCGGCGTGCCCGCCGTCGCCCTGACGCTTCCCGGCCGGGAGACACTTGTGTCCGCGGCCGCCACCGTGCCCGACGCACGGCGCGACGGCCTGGAACGGCTGCTGTTGCGCTGGCAGTCCCGTACGTCCCGGCAGCATGCGTACGCCGGAGCCCGTCCCCTCTGGCCGCCGGACGGCTACCCGTCCCAGGCCGTACGGACGATGGCCGGGGCGCTGCGCCGCGCGGGCAAGGTGCCGGTGGCGGTGCCACTGGACGGCGATCCCGAGGCGGCCCGGTTGTTGCCGTTCGTCCTCCGAGTCGTCCTCGTCGATGACTGAGGCCGCCCTCACCACGGTCCGGTCCGCCACGGACCCTGACCTGGCCACCGTCCTGGGCGAGGGACGCCTGCACGCGGCCGTACGCCAGGCGCTCGCCGCTGGGCAGGGAGGCGGCGTGATCGTCGTCGTGAGCGACGCCGACGACAGGCGGCCGTACCCGGCGGTGGCGCGACGCGCGGCCGAGCGGGACGTGCCGTGGCTACCGGTGCGGGTCGAGACCGGCTGGGCACTGGTGGGCCCGGCCGTCCGGCCGTCGCGGCCCGGCTGCCCGACCTGTGTGGAGCGCAGGCGCACGGGCAACCGGCCGGACGCGCCGGCACGTGACGCGCTGCGCGAACGCTGGGCCGCCGACCTCGATGTGCGGCCCAGCGCCCTGCTCACGCCCCTCGTCTCACGTACGGTCGCCGCGCTGGTCGCCGACGAGGTGCGCCGGCTGCGCCACGACCCCGGCTCCGCGCGGACCGTGGGGGCGCTGCTGAAGGTACGCCTGCCGACCGCCGCGGTGCGCCGCCATCGATTCCTGCCCGACCCGCTCTGCCCCGACTGCGGCGCCCGGCCGGACGACAATCCGCACTTCGGGCGGTACGTCCCGCGCCCGGCGCCCAAACCGGACCCCGCGACGTTCCGGGTCGGCGGGATCAGCGGCCGCGCGGCGGAGCTGGAAGAGCGGTTCGTCGACGCGGAGACCGGCATCGTGCAGGCCCTCGTCGCGCAGGAGCACGGCGGCGGCCCGATGGCGGTCGCCCGGCTCAGCCCGGTTCGCACCGAGCACGAGAGCCACCACGGCTACGGCCGCAGCGACGACTTCGTCTCGGCGCGGGCCACCGCCGTCGCCGAGGCCCTGGAGCGGATCGCCGGCATCCATCCGCGAAGCCGGCGCACCGCCGTGCGCGCCGCGTACACGGACGTCGCCGACCACGCTCTAGACCCGCGCACGCTGGGCCTCTACCCCGACGACTGGTACGACCAGCCCGGTTTCCTGTTCACCCGCTTCGACCCTGAACGCCCCACGACCTGGGTGTGGGCGTACTCCTTCGCCAGGAACGCCCCGGTGCTGGTGCCGGAGAGCTACGCCTTCTTCGGCCCCCGCCCGCCGGACGACCTCGGGTTCGCCTACGAGTGCTCCAACGGCTGCGCCCTGGGCGGCCACCCGGCGGAGGCGATCCTGTACGGCCTGCTGGAGGTGGCCGAGCGGGACGCGGCCCTGGCCACGTGGTACGCCCGGATGCCGATCCCCCGGGTCGACCTCGGCTCGGCGGCCGACCGGCGTATCCCGATGCTCGCCCGGCGGGTACGGGACCGGCTCGGCTACGAGGTGCACGCATTCGCGGCGCTGCTGGAGCAGCGGGTGCCGGTGTTCTGGGTGATGGCCGTCGACGCGCTGGGCGGCGAGGACCGGCCGCGGGCGCTGTGCGGGTCCGCCTCGCATCTCGATCCGGAGCGAGCGCTCCGCCGGGCGCTGGAGGACCTGGGCCCGATGCTGGCCGGTCATGTCGAACGCTACGATCCGGCGTCGTCGGCGCGGCTCGCGGCCGATTCCGACGAGGTGCGCCTGCTGGAGCACCATCCCCTGGCCTACGGCCACCCGGACGCGTTCGCCCGGCTGGGCTTCCTGCCGCTGGAGGGGCCCACGCTGAGCGTCGCCGAGGTGACGGCCCGCGTGGGCTGGCCCGAGCACGACGACCTCACCGAGGACGTGGCCGAACTGGCCGGACGTTACCTGACCGGCGGGCTCGACGTGATCGCCGTGGACATCACCTCGCCGGAGGCGCGCGGGTGCGGCCTGTCCGCCGCGAAGATCATCGTGCCCGGGACGATGTCCATGACGTTCGGGCACCGCTACCGGCGGGTCCACGGCCTGCCGCGGCTGCTGCGCCTGCCCCGGCTCCTCGGCTACCGGGACCGCGACCTGCGGCCCGGAGAGCTGAACCCGTACCCTCACCCGTTCCCGTGACCGCGAAGCGAGGCGAACGCCCAGTGCACACGACCACGGCGACCAGCGCGCCCGGCGCGGCCACGAGCCGCTACCTGGCCGCCATGCGGGACCGGGGCGCGCTGTCCATCGACTGGGCCGCCGCGCCGACCCGGCACAAGCGCTACCCGGGCGCCGAACGGGTGCGGCTGCCGTGGTCGGCCGATGACGGCGGGGGCCCCGGCCTGCTCGGTGAGCTGCTGCGGGACCTGCTCGGCATGACCAGGATCGTGTGGTCGCACCACCTCGACGACGCCGGCGAGCCTCTGGGGCACCCGCCCATGCTGCTCACCGGCCGGCCCGCGCCGTCGGGCGGAGGGCTCTACCCGATCGAGGCGTACGTCGCCGCGGGCCAGCCGCACCTGCCCGCCGCCCTCCACCACTACGACCCGGTGCACCACGCGCTGGAGCGGGTCCGCGACGGCGACCACGTCCCGGCCCTGACCGCGCTGGCCGCGGACGGCGCCGCGGCGGACATGGTGATCGTGTTGTCCGCGGTGTTCTGGCGGTCGATGTTCAAGTACGGCGACTTCGGCTACCGCCTGATCTGCCAGGAGACCGGTGTGCTCATGGCCCAAGCGCTGGCCGTGGGCGGGCGGCTGGGGTTGTCCGGCCGGGCCCGCCTGCGCTTCCCCGACGGGGAGGTCGACCGGCTGCTCGGCCTCGACGGCACCAGGGAGGCCGCGCTGGCCGTGCTCACCTTCGCCGCGCCGCCCGCCTTCACCGCGCCGCCCGCCTCCCGTCCCGGCGGGTCACCGCCGCCCTCGTCCGTGGCCAGGTCGCTGATGTCGCGGCCTGTGGCCGCTGAGAGCAGGCCGCTGCCCAGAGCGATGCCGGACGGCCTGGCCGCCGACCTGCACCGTGCCTGCGCGCGCCCCTTCACCCCCGGCCCGCACTCCCCCGACCCGCGCTCTCCCGGCCGGGGTGAACCGGAGGGCGTGCCGCGGCCAGGGCTGCCGGCGCGGGCGGGCCCCGCCTTCCCGGCTCCCGAGCCCGCCGCCGGAGCCCGTCCGGCCGCGAGGGTGGCGCGGCGTACGTCCCCGGTGGCCGGCTACCGTCCGGTGCCGCTCGCGGCCAGGGCGCTCGGCGCGGTGCTGGCCGCGGCAGGGGGCGGCTACCCGGCCGACCTTCCCGGCACCGCGACGGGACCGGCCGCGACCGCCCTGTGCCTGCTGTCGCTGCGGGTGGAGGGGCTGCCGCGCGCCGCCTACTGGTACGACCCCGTACGGCACACGCTCCACCGGCTGGCCGGCGCCGGGGTGGAGGCCGTGGCCACCGGGCGGCTGCTGGCCAACACCCGGGTGGCGCTGCGCGGGGCCGCGGCCGTGCTGGTCCCCGTTGGCGACCCCCTCGCGGGCGTGCGCCTGTACGGCGACCGCTGGTATCGCATGCAGCAGATCGAGGCGGGCCTGGTCGCGCAGCGGGTTACGCTCACCGCGACCGCGCTGGGCCTGGCGGCGCGCATCCACTCCGACGGCGCGAACGAGACCACCGACGATGTGCTCGGCCTCGCGGCGACCCCTCTGAGGAGCCTGTCCTTCCTGGCGATGGGCACCCCGCCGACCGGCGGGCCCGTGGTGGCCCGCCCTGTCCCCGCCCTTGTCGCCGAGGAGGTGATGCCCGCCCCAACGAGCTGGTGACCAGGTCGGACCGACTGCGTCCGACCTCTCGTACGTCACACACATTCAGGAGACACACATGTCGGAGAACCTCAAACTCGACCTGCGCGGCCTGGACGTCGACTCCATCGACGTCGTCTCGGCCGACTCCATCGTGGCCGAAGGGCACGGCACCATCGAGACCGGCGCCTCTTCCGCCACCGGCTACTGCTCGTCGTACCTGACGGCGACGAGCTGCTGGGCTCCGGAGGCCTGAGCAGGCGTCGGCGAGAACCCGTGAACGACCTTTCGTACGTCACACACATTCAGGAGACACACATGTCGGAGAACCTCAAACTCGACCTGCGCGGCCTGGACGTCGACTCCATCGACGTCGTCTCGGCCGACTCCATCGTGGCCGAAGGGCACGGCACCATCGAGACCGGCGCCTCTTCCTCCCCTGGCTACTGCTCGTCGTACCTGACGGCGATGAGCTGCTGGGCTCCGGAGGTGTAAGCAGGCGTCGGCGGTGAGCCGCGAACGGCCACCGATGTGACGAGCAGGGCCGAGGGCGCCCGTGCCGTGGGCGCCCTCGGCCTCCCGACGAACCCTTCGAGGAGCGCGTTCCCTTGACCCATGTAGCGCAGGCCGTCCCCGTCGCGGAGGACGGCTACTCTGCCGGGCTCGCCGATCCCGATTATGCCCTGTCGCCCGTTCTGGCAGTCCGCGTCGCAGGGCTGCCGGTGGCCGGGCTCGACCGGATGCGCTGCACCCGGACGTGGCGGCTGGTGGACGAGCTGGCGAACGTCTCGGCCCGGCTGCGGCGGGAGGGCGCGCAGCTGTCCGGTCCGCTGCACGATGTGATCGGCGGCGTGGCGCCGGGCCCGCTGAAGTCCGGGCTGGTGGCCCTGCGGCGCGCGGTGTTCGCGGGGCGCCGGCCGGGCGGCCTGGCCGCGTCCGCCGGGGTGCTGGCGGCGCTGCCCGCGGACCTGTCCGCCCGGATCAGCGCGTGGACCGCCCTGCGGCAGCGCGCGGAGAGGTTGCGCGCCGCGCTGCCCGCCGTGCTGGCGGAGGAGTCGCGGGAGAAGACGGCGGTGCTGCGCGAGGCGGTGTCCGACGCCGGCTTCCGCCACGGGCTCGCCCAGGGCAGCGCGGTGCTGGCCGGCCGGCTCGAAGCCTGGCTCGCCGGCCCCGCCGACCGCCCGCCCGACCGGCAGGAACTGCTGCGGCTGGCCCGCTACCTCGCCCGGGCGAGCGTCAAGACCAGCCCGTACGCCACCTTCACGCTCAGCGGCCTGGGCCGGTGGGAGGCGGACGGTCCCGCCGTGCGGACCGGCGGCGAGCCGGCCTGGCACGTCATGGTGGAGCTGGACCGGGCGGTCCTGCGCCCGCTGTGGGCGGCGCTCACCCGGCACCGGCGGGTGCGGGAGCGGGCCCGCCTGCGCGTCAACCCGTCCGCCGCCGACGACGGCGACCGGATCTGGTTCCTCGGCTTCGGGCACGGCGAGCCGCTGTCCGGGGTGGCCGCGACCCCCGCGGTGCGGGAGGCTCTCGACTGGGTGCGCGGGCGGGACTCCGCCACCCTGGCCGCCGCGCCGGGGATCGAGCCACTGGTCGACGCGGGGCTGCTCGAACTGGTCCCGCCGTACGACGAGCAGGGCGCCGACCCGGTGGGACGGCTGGCGTCGTGGCTGGCGGAGGACGGTGCGGCGCCGTACGCGCAGGCCGTCGGCCGGGTCGCCGAGGCGCTGCGCGACGGTGTCACCCACCCCGGCGACGGCGCGCGGGCGGCCGGGGTCGTGCGGGCGGCGCTGAGCGAGGTGCTGCCGCCAGGGCCGTCGCTGCCCGGCAAGAACCTGCTCTGGCACAGCGCCGTCATCCCCGGCGTGGCCGGACGGCTGAGCGCGACGGCCTGGCGCGGGGTGTGCGACGACCTCGACGCGCTGCGCGGGCTGCTCGGCCTGTTCGACCCCGACCTGCCCGTCAAGATCGCCGCCACCGCGTTCTTCCTGGACCGGTACGGCCCCGGCGGGCGGATCGCCGCCCTGGACCTCTACCGCGAGATCCACCGGCAGGCGCCGGGCGAGGGCGGGGCGCTGCTGCGCGGCATGCTGCGCGACCCGGTCGCGGGCACGCGCGCGGTGCCGGGCGCCGAGCACCCGCCCGGCCTGACGCGGCTGACGGAGCTGCGGCGGAGCTTCTGGGAACGGGCCGGCGCCGGGCCAGGCGGCGGCGAGCCGGTGGTGGAGCTCACGGTGCCCCGCCTGGCCGCCATGGCGGAGAACTGGCCGCGCTTCGTCCGGCCGCCGGGGTCGATCTGCTGCTACCTGCAGGCCGTGCCGGGTCCCGGCGGCGTGCGCGCGGTCGTCAACTCGGTCTCCGCCGGCTACGGGCGCGGGCTGTCGCGGCTGCACCGGCTGGTCACCCTGGCAGGCGGAGAGCCGCCGCCTGCCGCCGGCCTGCGGGCGGCGCAGGACGACGTCATGGTGGCCGAGTGCCGCGGGCTCGTCGGCGGCGGCCTCAACGTCCGCCCCGCCGCCGCCGACCTCGCCCTCGACCATCCCTTCACCGCTCCTGACGCGCACCTCCCACGGGTCTCGCCGGCGGACCTCGTGGTCGGCTACGACCCCGAGTGCGACCGGCTGACGCTGTTCGACGCCGCGGGCCGCCCGGTCAGGCCGGTCCACCTGGGCATGACGGCCCAGTACTGGCTGCCGCCGTGGTTGCAGTTCCTGGTGCGGGCGTTCGGCGAGCCGTCCACGGCGATGGTGCCCGGCTGGGTGTTCCGCGCCCGTGCCGAACCGCCGGCCGAGGGCGTGGTGGAGCACTGGCCGCGGATGGACCTCGGGCGGGTGACGGTCGCGCGGGCGGTCTGGCGGCTGCGAGCCGGCGCGTTCCCGGTGCCGGCCAAGGGCGAGAGCGAGGCCGCGTACCTGCCCAGGCTGGCCGAGTGGCTGGCGCTGCACGGAATGCCCCGCCGGTTCTTCGCCCGAGTGGTGGATCTCCGGGGCGGCCTGCTGGCGGGACTGCTGAGCAAGGACCGCAAGCCCATGTACGTGGACGTCACCGACCTGCTCCTGCTGACCGGGTTCGTCCGCACGCTGCGCGACCCCGGCGCGCTGCTGGTGCTCGAAGAGGCGCTGCCCGACCCCTACCAGGCGCCCCGCTACGGTGCGGGCGGCCGGGTCACCGAGTACGTCGTGCAACTGTCGGAAAGGCCGGGCCGATGACGGCGGCGCGGGAGGACGCGGCCACCGGCGACGGCTGGGTCGGCGTGCACCTGTTCCATTTCGGCGACCTCGACCCGCTGATCACCGGCGTGGTGGACCCGGTGACGCGGGAGCTGGCGGCGGACGGCACCGCGCGCCGCGCCTTCTTCCTGCGCTACTGGGAGGGCGGCCAGCACGTGCGGCTGCGGCTGGAGGTGCCGGATTCGGCGCTGCGGCCGCGCGTCCGGAACCTGGTCCGCGAGCGGGCGGCGGCCCACTTCGCCGCCCGCCCGTCCCCTTCCGTCGACGCGGCGGCCTACCGCGCCTTCGCCGCCGCCATGGCCAGGGGCGAGCGGCGTACGCACTATGACGAGCGGCTGCACCCCGCCGGCTCGGTCGCGTTCATCGGCTACCGGCCCGAGTACGAGGCGTACGGCGACGCCGCCTGCGTGGCCGCCGCGGAACGGCATTTCGCGGTGTCGAGCAGGCTCGCGCTGGAGGTGTTGCGCGCGGGGACGGAGATGGGCCGGCGGGCGGCGATCGGGCTGGCCGCGCTGACCATCGCGGCCGCCGTGTGCGAGCCCGACCTGGCGGCCGCCGCGCGCCGCCTGGCAGCGGCCGCCCGCGAGGCGCCGAGCGCCGGTCTCGCCCCGCTCGCTCCCGGGAGCGAGGAGGATTGGCGGCGCCGAGAGAGCGCCCTGCTCGCCCAGACGCGCAGGTTGTGGGACACGCCCGAGTCGGGCGGCGGCCTGCTGGCCACGTGGGCGTCGTCGATGCGCGCGCTCCGCGACGACCTCGACGCGCTGCGCTCCGCCGGCCGGTGCGCGCCGCTCGACTCGGGCTCCCCCCACGCGTTCTTCGCCCTGGCCGCGCCGCCGGAGCGGCGCACGGTGTCGCTGATCCTGATGCGCTGCGCGCATCTGCTCCACAACCGGCTGGGGCTGCGCGCCGGAACCGAGCAGCACATGTCGTTCCTGGCGGGCCGTGCCATCGCCGGCCTCGCCGACTCCCGGAGGTGGTCTCCCTGACCGGCTTGCCCGATTCCGACACTCCCACCTGGCACTGCGTGCACGTCCACTACCACGCGCCGGACAAGGACGGCCTGCTGCTGGACGCCGTACGGCCGCTGCTCGACGGGCTGCGCGGCCAGGTGACGGCAGCGTACGTGCTGCGCCACTGGCGGCAGGGCCCGCACCTGCGGATCAACGTCAAGGCGGAGCCGGCCGTCTGGCAGCGGGTCGTGCGCCCGCGCGTGGCCCAGGTCGTCGGCGGCTACCTGCGCGAACACCCCTCGACCGTCGTGCTCGACCCGGCCGAGAGCCTGCCCAGGCACCGCCTGCTCGCCCAGCGGGAGCAGGAGCGCGGCCCGCTCACGCCGTGGCCGCCGGATAACTGCATCCGCGACGCGCCGTACGACTCGCGCCGGCACGTGCTCGGCAGCGACGAGGCGGTGGACCTGCTCACCGCGTTCTACGTCGATGCCACCCCGCTGCTGTTCGGCATGCTGGAGCACGTGCGCGCGGGCCGCGACAGCAGGATCGGGCTGGCGCTGAGCCTCATGCTGACCATCGCGCACACCTCGCGGCGCATCGACCGCAGCTACCTGTCGTTCCGGATGCACGCGGAGGGATACCTCACCTGGGCGGCCGACCCGGAAGGCGCCCGCGCCCTCTTCGAGCGCGGCTTCAGGGAGCGGCGCGCGGCCCTGACGCGGCGTGTACGCGAGGTCGTCGCCTGCCTGGACGACGGCGGCGCCCCGGCCGTCCCGTTCGTGCGGGAGTGGGCATCCCTGCTGGAGCGGTACCGCAGGCGGGTCGCGGCGCTGGACGACGGCCGGCTGATCCAGCCGATGATCGAGCCGGGCGAGGCCCTCCGGGTGCGGCCAGGCGACCCGCCGGCGCCGCACCGCGAGCCGAGCGAGCTGCAACGCCTGGTCTTCGACAACCCCGCCTACCACGAGGCGATCTTCGCCGACCCTGCCTTCCGGCGCTATCGCGTGCTGCTCAACTACACCTACCTGCACCTGACGCGGCTCGGGCTCACCCCGCTCGACCGGTTCAGGACCTGCCATCTGCTGGCCGACGCGGTGGAGGACGTCTACGGCCTGTCGGGGCTGGACGCGCTGCGCCGCTTCGCCGGCGGCCCCGCGGCCGCCGGCTGACGCCGGGCGGGCAGCATCCCCGGTGACTCCCCTTAGTGCGGGGAGGTGTAGATGTTCTTCCAGGCGGGGTTGCCGGCGGTGCACTGGATCGACGGCGCCGACCCCCGGCGCGCGGAGCACACCTTCACCTCGACCTGGTACACCCGGCGATAGGTGAAGGAGAACCGCTTGGACGTGCGGTAGGCGCATGTACGGACGTGGTGGCGTTTCCAGGTCACCTGATTGCCGGCCGTGTTGACGGTGGCGATGCCGAACACCACCCACCCGCACCTGGACCGGGCCCGGGCCAGGTCGGTGACGGTGCCCGACACGGTCAGCGTGGCGGCCGACGGGATCACCTCGTGGTCCTCGCCGGTCGCGGTGACCGTACCGGCCGCCCTGGCCCGCCTGCCGCCGGGCGAGTGGTACGGACCCCAGAACTGCGGCGCGGCGACGGCCGTGCGCGCCGCGGAGGATTCCGCCGTGGCCTCGGCTGCGGCCGGCACCGCGGCCGTCGCCAGGAGCGCCGCCGCGGTGAGCCCGACCAGCGCACGTGAGCCGTTGTTCATCTCTGTCTCCTTGCTGAAGTTCTCGCCGAAGGTCGTCAGGCCGGGGCCGGCGGGCGACGCGGAGGCGGCCCCGGTCCGCGTGGAAGGTGGTCTTGCTGCCCGCACCTTCCTGCCACGGTCGCGTCACGAACGGGTGTCCGGCGATGTCACCGGACGAGTCCGTTCGCGTGACCGGTGTATCTCGAGGTGGGGCTCCGTGCTCTGGACGATGAGGCGGGTGTCCGGCATCGCCGGACACCCCTGTGGCCGGGAACGCGATCGGCAGGTGGGGCGAATGGGGTGGGAGCCGGATCCGCGACCAGACTTCGCCCGGCGGCTGCGGGCGTTGAAGGACGCCGCACAGGTGTCGGTCCGCGAGTTGGAGGTCGCCAGCAGCCGTACGCCGCGGCGCCGCGCGGGACAGGCGCCGTTGCGGCTGAAGCGCAGCACCATCGACGGGATGATCAGCAACACCCGGCCGGTGTGCCCACGGCAGGAGCATTTCGAGGTGTTCGTCGACACCTGTCTGAGCATCGTCGAACGATCCGGCCGCCCGCTTCCCGGCGACCTCGCCGATCGCCGGGCATGGGACGCGGCCTATCGGGACGTGCTGGTGGGCATGGCCGGCGTACGCAGCACGAGCCGTTTGGCCGCCGATGCCGTCAGACGCCTGCGCACGGCGGACCAGGCTCCGGCCGCGGAGCACGGTGACGGCGACGGACCCGGCGGGGTCGTCCCGTACCGTGAGGTTCCGCGCCCGGCAGGAGGCCCCGCGCCCGACGCCGGCCGCGGCACGCCCGATGCCGCGCCGCCTGCTACGCCCACCGCGCCCGCCAGGATCGGCCGGCGCAGGATCGGCGTCTTCACCAAGGGCGCCGGCGTGCTCGCGCTGGCCGGTGTGGCCGCCGCTTCCTGGACGTTGTCGTCCGTCTCCGGCAGCGGGGCGGGCGGTGTCGAGCCGGCCATGGCGCCGGCGTACGTGGGCGGCGACGGAGTGCTGCGGGTGGGAGCGCTGGTGCCCAAGAGCGGCGGTCTGCAGTTCTTCAACCGGCCGATGGCCGCGGGCGTCCGGCTCGCGATCGCCGACATCAACGAGGCGGGTGGGGTGTTCGGCCGCGAGGTGATCGGGACCGAGGTGGACGCGGGAGACTCGGACGACCGCGGCACCGAGGCCCTGGCCCAGCTGATCGCCGGAGGCAACGACGTCGTCATCGGCCCGATCATGTCGTCAACGTCCCTGGCGACGATCGACCAGGTCAGGACCGCCGGGGTCGTGCAGATCTCGCCCACCGCGACCTCCGACGAGCTCACCGGCGCCGCCGACGACGGGTTGTTCTTCCGCATGGCGGGACCGGACGCCATCCAGGGCGACGTCCTCGGGGAGCTCATCCGGGCCGACGGCGGCCGGCGGGTGGGCATCCTGGCGTCGGACGGCCCGTACGGCACAGGGCTGAGCGAGCACATCCGCAGGTCGCTGGAGCGCCGCGGCGTCGACCGCGTCCATGTCGAGACCTACGACGCCTCCGGCGAGAGCCACACCGCCGACGTGAAGAAGCTCAGGTCATCGAACCCGGACACGATCGTGGTCGTCGGCTTCGCCGAGGCCACGGCCGTCGTCCGCGAGCTGGTGCGGCAGGGACTGGGCGTGGGAGAGCACAAGTGGTATTTCACGGACGGCTACCTGTCCTCGGGCGAGAGCCTCGGCCTTCCCCCGGGGGTCCTCACCGGGGCGAAGGCGACCCAGGCGGGAGCCAGGGTGGCCGCCGCCTTCGAGGAGCGGCTGCTCGCAGTCGACTCCGCGCCGACCGACTTCACCTACGCTCCGGAGGCCTACGACGCGACGGTCGTCGCCGCGCTGGCCGCCGTCGCGGCGGGCCGTGATGATCCGAAGAGCATCGCCGGCGCCCTGGCCGACGTGACGCGGGCCGGCGAGCGCTGCACCGGCTTCCAGGCGTGCGCACGGTTGCTGGCCGAAGGCAGGGACATCGACTACGACGGAGCGAGTGGCCCGATCGACTTCACCGACAGGGGAGATCCGGCCAAGGCGCCCATCGGTATTTTCCAGTACAAGGCCGACAACACCTACATCCGCCTCGCGCACAAGATGGGCGAGAGGCCCACCTGAGGGCGCCCGAAATGCGTTGGCATCGTACGCATCGGCTGGGCTAGCGTTGCTAACGTCACGCGCCGGGACGACGCCCTTGTGCCCGCGTCCGGCGAGTCATCAGATAGGAGACGCCGGATGGCTTCCCAGCTCGTCGCGCTCTGCGTCGATGCCAACGACCCGCCTGCTCTCGCCCGCTTCTGGGCCGGGGTCCTGGGCTGGGAGATGACCGACGACCCCCACGACGGCCTCGTGCTCGTGCCGGGCGACGACACCGGGTTCCGCATCCGCTGCCTGCCGACCCAGGAGAAGAAGACCACCCAGAACCAGATCCACTTCGATCTGACCAGCGCGTCCCCCGACGACCAGCAGCGGACGGTGGACAGGGTGCTCGCGCTCGGTGGGCGCCACATCGACGTCGGCCAGCGCCCCGAGGAGGGTCATGTGGTGCTCGCCGACCCCGAAGGCAACGAGATGTGCGTCATCGAGGCGGGCAACAACTTCCTCGCCGACTGCGGGTTCATCGGAGCGCTCTCGTGCGACGGCACGCAGGAGGTCGGCTACTTCTGGAGCGAGGCGCTGGGGTGGCCGCTGGTCTGGGACCAGGACCAGGAGACCGCGATCCGCTCGCCGCACGGAGGTCCGAAGATCACGTGGGGTGGTCCTCCGGTGGCGCGGAAGACCGGGAAGAACAGGCTCCACTTCGACCTCGCTCCCCCTGCCGGCGGTGATCAGCAGGCCGAGGTCGACCGTCTCGTCTCCCTCGGAGCCAGGCGCGTCGACATCGGCCAGCGCGAGGTCGGCTGGGTGGTGATGGCCGATCCCGACGGCAACGAGTTCTGCGTGCTGACCCCCCGATAACGTTCGCCGTCCCGCCTCGCGGGCGGCCCCTACGGGCGCCCGTGGCCGGGCGTCACCAGCCCGGCCTCGTAGGCGACGATCACCGCCTGGGCGCGGTCGCGCACGCCGAGCTTGGCGAACAGGTCGCTCACCCGGTTCTTCACCGTCGACACCGACAACCCCACCTCCTCCGCGATCTGCGCGTTCGACAGGCCCCGCGCGATGAGCTCCAGCACCCGCAGCTCCCGCTCGCTCAGCACGGACACTCCCGCCACCGCGGCGTCTCCGGTACTCCAGACCTGGAGCGCCGGCGGGATCAACCGCCCATCGCCACCCTGTAGAGGGCGGCGAGCGCGTCGTCGATGGGATGGGGCTGCGGTTTCCCCGAGGCGTCGAGCCTGTTCCACCGCTGCAGGTTGACCGCGATGGACATCTGCCGCCTGCCGTCGGCGCGCGTCATGGACAGTGTCCCGCCACCCCAGACCGTGCCGCCGTGGCCCCAGAAGGTGCCGCCGCCGGGGGCCTCCGTCGGGTGCAGGCCGAGACCGTAGTCGATCACCTTCCCCTCCTGGGAGACGACCGGGACGGTGCGCTGCATCTGCGCCAGCGACGACGGGCTGACGATCTCCCCGGCCAGCAGCATGCCGAAGAAGCGGTTGAGGTCCGCCATCGTCGATATCAGCGCGGCCGAGGGCCCCACCCACGACATGTCGTAGACGCTGTAGTCGCGCGGCGGGTCGATCATGCCGAACCACGCCTCGTAGATTTGCGAGTGCGGCCCGTGGACATGCGGTCCGTCCGGGAAGCGGGTGTCCGGCAGCCCGGCGCGGTCGATGACGTTCCGGGTGATCAGCTTCTCCGCGGGAGTGCCGGTCACGTGTTCCAGGAGCCGGCCGAGGAGCAGGTAGTTGGTGTTGGAGTACACCCCGGGGGTGCCGCCCGGCGCGCCGACGGCGGGCGCCGTAACTCCCATCTCGATCAGATCGGCAGGCTCGAACCGCGTGAGCCGGTGCTCGTCCAGGCTTTCCGGCCCCGTGTCCGCCACGGAGGGGAACGCCTTGAGCGACGGGTAGGCGTGAGGGAGGTATTCGGCGAGGCCGCTGGTGTGGTTGATCAACATCCGGACCGTGATCGCGTCGCCGCGCTCTCCGGGGACCAGCCGCGGCAGGTAGTGGCCGATCGGCGTGTCCAGCCCGATCTGGCCGCTCTCGGCCAGTTGCAGCACCGCGGCGGCGGTGAAGGTCTTGGTGACGCTGCCGACGCGGTGCCGCATGTCGGCCGTGACGGGACGTCCGGTGGCGACATCGGCGACCCCGGCGGCCCCCCGCCATGCCTGGTCGCCGTCACGCACCTCGGCGAACACTCCGGGCATCCCCGCGCGGTGGACGTTGTCCATGGCGGTTCGCAGCGCCACGGCGTCAAGGGGGTTGTTCACGTTGCGTGTCCTCTCGTCGTGAGTGGATGGATGGTCGCCTCCATTATGCACGCGGTGCGTGCAACAGTGAGTGCATAGGTTAGGTTGGGTCCGGATGAGAGGGGTGACATGGCAGGCCGAAGGCGTTGGTCGACCGAAGAGATCCTGGACACGGCGGCGGAGCTGCTCCGCACGAGCGACGCCGAGTCCTTCAGCGTGCGCCGGCTCGCCGCAGCCCTCGGGACCGACTCCTCCAGCCTCTACCGGCACTTCCGCAACAAGACCGAGCTGTTGCGCGCGGTCACCGACCGCATCCTCATCGCCGCCATGGACGGCTACCGCCCCGAGGGCGACTGGAAACAGCGCATCACCACGGTGGCCACCCGGTTGAGGGAGGCCTTCGGCCGGCATCCCCAGGTCGCCGGGATCTGGGCCCGCTACGTCTCAGGCGGCACCGGCTCCCGGCTGGTCATAGAGGAGACACTGACGGCCCTGCGGGCATCGGGCCTGCCCGACGAGGAGATCCCGGCGCACTACCACCGGCTCGCGATCCTCCTCGCGGCGTTGATCTCCTCCGAGGCGGCGGCCGGCAGCATCACTCCCGAAGAGCACGAGCAGGGCCTCGAGTCGTTCCGCGTCGCGGTGCTGGGCGCCGACCCCGTGCGCTTCCCCGCCCTGGCCCATTTCTCCCGCGACATCCGCCCCCTGTCCGACAACCGCCACGCCGTGTTCGAAGCGATCCTCGCCGCCCAGCTCGCCGCGGTCGAGGCCAGGATCCCCCGGCCCGCGCCGGACTCGGGAAACGGGAGCCTGAACTCGCCGACCTGACCTCCCAGCTCCCCCAGCCCTCCTTGACGACACAGGTCAAGGCCGGGGCAAGCAAGGTCGTCTCCTCGGCGGTTCCCCTAGGTCCGCGGCCGGATGCTGCCTATCGTGAGCGCCTGTTTCCTAGGAGAGCGGACGCGGCATGCTCGATCGGCGATCTCGGCGCCGCCGTGCGGCCATGCGGCCCGCAGGCGTGCAGGGCGGAGCGGAATGAGCAAGTCACGATACTCCCGGGTGGCGGGGGTGGCGGCGCACGTGCCGGCGGTCAGCCTGACGACGGAGCAGCTGGAAGACCTGCTGGCCGAGCGCAACCCCGGCATCGACATCCCGCGCGGCCTGATCGAACGGCACAGCGGGGTCAGACGCCGCCATGTCGCCCCGCCGGAGTGCATGGCATCGGACCTGGCGGCGGAGGCGGCGAGCCGGCTGCTGCGGCAGACCGGGCACACGCCGCCCTCGATCGACCTGATCATTTATGCGGGCGTGTCCGGCGACGCCGTCGAACCCGCGACGGGACACATGGTGGCGGCCAAGCTGGGCGCCGGCTGCCCCGTCTTCGACGTGCGGGACGCGTGCAACAGCGTCCTGCGGGCGATTCACCTCGCCGACGCGCTCATCACCGCCGGCCATCACCGTACGGTCCTCATCGTCTGCGGCGAGGTCATCACCTCGAGCATCCGGTGGCACGTGGGGTCGCGGGAGGACTTCGAACCGGCGATCCCGTCGTACACGGTCTCGGACTCGGGCACGGCGCTGCTGCTGGAGCTCAGCGGCACCCCTGGCGTGCTCGGGCACGCGTTCGGCGCGAACTCGGCGGACTGGCGGGCCTCCATCATGCCGTTCGTCCGTGACGCCTCCGGCGGGTTCCGTACCGGGCCTTTCACCATCGATTCTGTGGGCCTGGCCATCGGCGTGCAGAAGCTGGACTTCGGCGTGCTGCGGCAGCCGCTGGCGGAGCGCGGGCTCGGCTGGGACGACATGGCCGTGGTGTGCGTGCACCAGCCGTCGCTGGCGGCGCTGCACTGGGGCTGCGAGCTCATGGGGGCCTCCCCGGGCAAGGCCGAGGTGACGATCGTCGACCACGGCAACCTCGCCGCCTCCACGCTGCCGATGCAGTTGCACCTGGCCGAACGGGCCGGCCGGCTCAAGCGGGGCGACCTCGTCGCCCTGGTGGGCATAGCCAGCGGGCTCAGCGCCGGCACCGTGCTGCTGCGCTGGTAGGAGCCGCGCGAAGGGCGCATCCCCGGCTCGGCGCGTACGCAACCGCCGCGCCGTGGCGGCCGCACTCGTTGCGGTCCCCGCTTTCATCGCATAGTAGTTGATCACTTGCGGTGAGTGACACAAAGGGGGCTGGCGCATGGGCGGTACCAAGGGGACAGACACGGCGGTGGCGGTGATCGGCGTGGGCTGCCGGCTGCCGGGCGGCATCACCGACATGAACGGCCTCTGGCAGGCCCTGGAGCAGGGCTCCGACCTGGTCGGGCAGGTGCCGCCCGACCGCTTCGACGCCGATCGTTTCGTCGACGAGCACACGCCCCGCCCGGGCAAGAGCTACACGCGGGCCGGCGGATTCCTCGACGACATCGCCGGCTTCGACGCCGCCTACTTCAAGATCTCACCCAAGGAGGCGGCCGCCATGGATCCCCAGCAGCGCCTGCTGCTGGAGATGACGGCCGAGGCTCTGGACGACGCGGGCGTGGACCCGGCGGGGCTCGCCGGAAGCGACACCGCGGTGTTCGTCGGCATCTCCGACACCTCCTACGGCTTCCAGCAGATGCTGGAGAAACAGGACGTCACCCCGTACACCATGGCGGGCGCCACGCTGTCGATCGCGGCCAACCGCATCTCCCACACCTTCGACCTGCACGGCCCCAGCATGGCGGTGGACACCGCGTGCTCGTCCTCCCTGCTGGCGGTGGAGCGCGCCTACCGGACGCTGCTCGCGGGCACCAGCAGGCTGGCGCTGGCCGGTGGCGTGAACGTGCTGGTGTCACCCGGCAGCTTCACCGGGTTCAGCCAGGCGCAGATGCTCTCCCCCACGGGCCGGTGCGCCGCCTTCTCCGCTCATGCCGACGGATTCGTACGGGCCGAGGGCGGCGGCGTGGTGGTGCTGAAACGGCTGGCCGACGCGTTGGCGGACGGCGACCGTGTCCACGGCGTCATCGTCGGCGCCGGCACCAACAACGACGGCCGCACCATGGGGCTGGCGCTGCCCAACCCCGAGGCGCAGGAGGCGCTGCTGCGCCAGGTGTACGGGCCGGACGCACTCGACCCGGACGACCTGGTGTACGTCGAAGCGCACGGCACCGGCACCCAGGCCGGGGACCCGGCCGAATGCGAGGCGCTCGGCCGGGTGCTCGGCCGTGGGCGCGCACGGGGGCCGTTGCCCATCGGGTCGGTCAAGTCCAACCTCGGCCATCTGGAGCCGGCGTCGGGCATGCCGGGACTGTTCAAGGCGCTGCTGGTGCTGCGGCACGGCAGGATTCCCGCCTCCTTGCACGCCGATGAGCTCAATCCGCGCATCGACTTCGACGGCCTCAACCTGTCGGTGACGACGAGGGCCACCGCGGTGAGCGCACCCGGCGGCGGGCGAGCGCTGGCGGGGGTGAACAGTTTCGGGTTCGGCGGCAGCAACGTGCACGTCACCCTCACCACGCCGCCCCCACCAGCGCGCCTTCCCGGGCCGGCGCCGAGGTCGGGGACGACGCTGCCGGTGCTGGTGTCGGCCCAGACCGACGCGGCGTTGCGGCAGGCGATCGAGCGCACCGCCGACCGTCTGACGCGTCTGGGCGACGACGAGGAGGCCTGGTACGACTGCGCCTACACCGCCACCCGCCGCCGGGGCGGCCACCCGCGCCGGGCGGTGGCGCTGGCGGACTCGCCCGCGCAGGCGGCCAGGGCGTTGCGCGGCCTGCTGGCCGATCAGCCCCGCACGGGCGGCCCCGAGCAGTCGACCGGCCTGGACCAGGCGGTGGGCACCGAGCAGACGGTGGGCACCGAGCAGGCGACCGGTCTGGAGGGGGCGCACGGCGCTGAGCGAGGGCGGGGCGTGGCGGCGGTGGTTGACGCGGCCGAGCACGGCCGGGTGGTGTTCGTCTTCTCCGGCAACGGCTCGCAGTGGGCGGGCATGGGCGCCGACCTGCTGGCCACCGACGAGACCTTCCGCGCTGCGGTGCAGGAGGCCGACGCCGCGCTGCGGCCGTACCTGGGCTGGTCGGTGCTGCGCGAGATGGAGCAGCCGCCCCGGCAGTGGCGGTTGTCGGCGACGGAGGTCGCCCAGCCCCTGTTGTTCGCCGTACAGGCCGGGCTGCTGGCCGTGTTGCGCGCGGCGGGTGTCCGCCCGCAGGCTGTGCTGGGCCACAGCGTGGGCGAGGTCGCGGCCGCCTACGCCGCCGGGGCGTTGTCGCTGGAGCAGGCCGCGCGCGTGATCGCGGCGCGCGGCACGGCGCAGGCCGCCACGATGGGAACGGGCCGGATGGCCGCCGCCGGGCTGCCGGAGGAGCGGGCCCGCGCCGTGCTGGCCCGCTATCCGGACGTGGAGGTCGCGGCGGTCAACACCGACCGCGACGTCACGCTCGCCGGGCCGGAGGGGCAGCTCAAGCAGCTCGGCGCGGATCTGGAGGCGGACGGCGTGTTCGTCCGCCACCTGGACCTCGACTATCCCTTCCACAGCGCCGCCATGGAGGCCGTCCGCGAGCCGCTGCTGCGCTCCCTCGACGGGCTGCGCCCCGGGCGCTCCGGCGTCACGCTGCTGTCCACCGTGACGGGGCGCGAGCTGGACGGAAGCGAGCTGACGGCGGACTACTGGTGGCGCAACGTCCGCGAGCCGGTGCGGTTCGCGGACGCCGTCGACGGCGCGCTGGCGAGCGGCCACGACGTCTTCGTGGAAGTGGGGCCGCATCCGGTGCTCCGCTCCTACCTGCGCCGGATGACCGCGCGGGCCCGCCGGCGTGCCTGCGTGGTGCCGACCCTGCGCCGCGAGCAGCCCGCCGCCGTGCCGGCCGCGGTCGCCGAGATCATCGCCGCCGGCGCCCAGCTCGACTGGGACGTCTGCTTCCCCCGCCCGGGCCGGGTCGTGTCCCTGCCGTCCTACCCGTGGCAGCGCGAGCGGTACTGGATCGGCGGCCCCGACACGTGGGTGCACTCCAGCGGCACGGGAGCGCTGCAACATCCGCTGCTGGGCGAGCGCCTGCCGGCCCCGCACCCCACCTGGCACGGCCCGATCGAACGCACGCTGGCGCCCTGGCTGGTCGACCACCGCGCGTGGGGCGTGCCCGTCCTGCCCGTCACCGGATACATCGAGATGGCGTTGTCGGCCGCCAGGCTGGCCCTGCCGGAGGCCGGCGAAGCCGTGGAGGTCGACCGGGCGGCCGTCACCCGGGCGCTGGTGATCCCCGAGTCGGCCGACGCCCGGCCGCTGTACGCGCAGACGTCGTTGGCGCCCGAGACCGGCGCGGTGGTCGTGACCAGCACCGACGATCTGGCGCTGCCGCCGCAGGAGCACTTCAGGGCACGGGTACGGCTGCTGCTGCGGCCCTGCCCGCCGCCGCTGGACCTGGCCGCGCTGCGCGCCCGCGTCACCGCCGAAGCCGACGTGGACGCCTTCTACCGGGACACCGCCCGCGGCGGGATGGCCTACGGGCCCGCCTTCCGGGTCCTGACCGGCCTGCGGCTGGGCGAGGGTGAGGTGCTGGCCGCCTACAATGTGCCCGCGCAGGCCGAAGGCCGCTACCACGTGCACCCGGTGTTGCTGGACAGCGCGCTGCAGGCGGGGGTGGCCTGGCTGGTGGAGACCATGCTGCAGGGCAACGCCTTCATGCCCTCGGCCATCGGCGCGGTGCGGGTGTGGCGCGCCCCTGCCGCCGAGGGCGTCCTGTACGTACGCGAACGCGCGCGCGGCGACGACGAGGTGTGCTGGGACATCCTGGTGGCCGATCCCGACGGCACGGTCACGGTCGAGGTGGAGGGATGCCGGCTGCGGCGCACCCAGCTCAGCACGGTCCTGCCGTTGGAGCACTTCCGCACCGAACTGCGCGCCCTGCCGCACGAGAACACGCCCGCCGCGCCATGGCCGCTGGCGGGCCCCGTGGAGATCGCCGACGCGGTCGCCGGCAGGCTCGCCGATCTCCGTTCGGCCTGGCGGGCCCTGGACTACGGAGGTTTCGCCGACCGTGCGGAGGCGTCGTTCGCCGTCGCCCTGGCCGCCGCCCTGCAGGACGTCGACTGCCCGGCCGGCCAGGAGATCGGCGTGACCGACCTGGTGCGGGCAGGGGTGACGGGCCGCGGCGTGGCGATGGTGCAGCACGCCCTCCCGCTCCTGGAGCGGCACGGCCTGGCCCGGCGCATGGGCGAGGCACGTTTCGAGCTGACCGGCCCGCACCGCGACGGCCCAGCCGCCGGACCGGCCAGGCAGGACGAGACGACGGCGTTCTTCGGGCAGGCGACGCCGTTCGCCGCCGAACAGGCCCTGACCGCGCTGTGCGTCCGGCACCTGGTCCCCGTCCTGCTCGGCGAGGACGACCCCGCCGAGCTGCTGCATTCCGGCGGAGGCGCCGAACTGCTGGAGCAGGTGCACGACATCGCGCCCCTGTGCCTGCACGGCAACCGGCTCATTCGCGCCGTGGCCGGGGAGATCGCCGCACGCTGGCCGGCGGACCGGCCGCTGCGCGTCGTGGAGGTGGGCGCGGGGACCGGCGGCACGGCCGCCATGCTGCTGCCGATCCTGCCCGCCGACCGTACCCGCTACCTGGTCACCGACGTCGACGAGGTGGTCCTGGCACGGGCGCAACGGCGTCTGGCCGGGTCCGGCATCGTGGAGTTCCGCCGCTTCGATCTCGACGCCGGCCCCGCCGGGCAGGGCCTGCCTCCTGGCTCCTTCGACCTGGTGATCGCCGCCCATACCCTGCACCGGTCTTCCGACCTCGCGGGCACGCTCGCCCGCCTGTCCGAACTCCTGGTGCCGGGCGGGCAGGTGCTGGCGGTCGAACCCCACCGGCCGCCCGTCGCGGCCTACGCCGGGATGCTGCCCGGCTACTGGGGCAACACCGACCGGGAGCTGCGGCCGCACTCGCCGCTGGTCGAGGCCGAACGGTGGCCGCAGGTGCTGACCGAGGCGGGATACCGCGAGGTCGCGCACCTGACCGATGACGACGATCCCGGGCGGGCGGCGTACTCGCTCCTGCTGGCCACGGCGGCCGGCACGGCCCCTGCCCCGCAGCGGCTCGAGCTCGACCCCGCGCAGACCTGGATCGTCATCGCCGACCACACGAAGAACGGCGCGGACGACCCGTCGTCCCACGTTCCAGCCCACGACCGCGCGCCCGAGCTCGCCGAAGGTCCGGCGCACGGGCGTGCGCCCGCACCTGCCGACAGTCGGACGTACGGGCGTGCGCCCGCGCTGGCGGACGCGCTCGGCGACCTGATCGCCGGGCAGGGCCACGTCGAGCGGGCGGGCGCGGGAGAGGACGCGGCGCGGTTGCTCGCCCGGGTGCCGCGGGGGGCCACCGCCGTCACCTTCGTCCTCGTCGTGGAGAGCCCTGTCGGCCGCCGCGGCGCCGCCTGCCCGCCCGAGGCCGTCGTCGAGGAGGTCACCGGCCACATCGCCACCGTGCGCACCGTGGCCCAGGCGTGCGCCCAGCTTCCGCCGTCCACGGCTGCGACGTTGTGGCTGGTCACGAACGAGTGCGCGGCCGTGCCCTGCCCCGTCCCCGGTGGCGGGGACACGCCGGTGGCCTCGGCCGTGTGGGGGGCGACCCGTACCCTGGCCAACGAGCAGCCCCGCATGACGATCCGGCGGGTGTCGGTGCAGCGCGGCGCCGGCGACGCCGAGCGGGTGTTCGGCGAGCTGGCGCGCCCCGGGCAGGAGGACGAGATCGTCCTGACCGGGCAGGGCCGCTTCGTCGCCCGCACGCGGCACACGCCGGCCCGCCCGCCCCGGCCCGCTGGAGGCGGCGGCCACCGGCTGGCGGTGCGCGATCCCGGAGCCGCCTACCGTCTGGTCTGGCAGCCGCTGTCTCCGCCGCCGCCCGGGCCCGGTCAGGTGCTGATCGAGCTGCGGGCGGCGGGCCTGAATTTCCGCGACCTGGTCCACGCCGTCAACCTGCTGCCCGGCGAGGCGCTCGAGGGCTTCTACGGCGGCTTCCCGCTGGGGCTTGAGGGCGCCGGCGTGGTCGCCGCCGCCGGCCCGGACGTGACGGGCGTGCGCCCCGGCGACCGCGTGATGACGGCGCAGGCCGTGGGCCTGGGCACCCACGCCGTCGTCCCGGCCTGGGCGATGATGCCGGTGCCGGAGCGGATGAGCTTCACCGAGGCCGCCACCATGCCCATGGCCCACCTGACCGCCCATGCCGCGCTGCGCACGGCCGGCGGGCTGCGGGCCGGTGAGACGGTGCTGGTCCACGGCGGCGCCGGCGGCGTGGGGCTGGCGGCGATCCAGTACGGCCGCCGCGTCGGCGCCCGCGTGATCGCCACCGCCGGCACCCGCGCGCGGCGGGACTTCCTGCGCGCCCACGGCGTCGAGCACGTGTACGATTCCCGCAGCCTGGACTTCGCCGAGCAGATCATGGAGCTGACCGGCGGGCGCGGCGTGGACGTGGTGCTCAACTCGCTGATCGGCGAGGCGCTGATCCGCAGCATGGAGATCCTCGCGCACGGCGGCCGGTTCATCGAGATCGGCAAGCGTGACATCTTCGCCGACCATCGGCTGCCGATGCGTCCCTTCGGCAACAACACCGCTTTCATCGGCCTGGACGTGGGCACGCTCATCACCCAGGAACCGGACCGGTCCGCCCGCGTGATGGCCGAGCTGGCCGGCGATGTGACCGCCGGGCGGGTCACGCCGCTGCCGCACACCGTCTATCCGGCTTCCCGCGTCGCGGACGCCTTCGCGGCGATGCGCCACTCGCGGCACATCGGCAAGATCGTCGTCTCGTTCGGCGGCGGTGACGACTCCGTCCTCGTCGAGGCGGGGCCGCGCGCGCCGCGGTTCGACCCCCACGGCACCTACCTGGTCAGCGGCGGGCTGGGCGGGTTCGGCGCGGCGACGGCCCGCTGGCTCGCCGCCCGCGGCGCCCGCCGTCTGGCGCTGGTCGGCCGGCGCGGCCTCGACAGCCCCGAAGCGGCCGCTCTGCTGCGCGACCTGGGCGAGCTCGGGGCGGACACGCACGTGTACGCCGCCGATGTGAGCGATCGGGCGGCGATGAGCCGCATCGTCCAGGAGGCGCGGGCGGAGGGCCGGCCGCTGCGCGGCGTCGTCCATGCGGCCATGCACCTCGACGACGGCCCGGTCGGCGACCTCACCGATGACCGGATCGCGGCCGTGCTCCGGCCCAAGATCGCCGGGGCGCTGGTCCTGGACGACGTGACCGCGCAGGAGGACCTGGACCTGTTCCTGCTGTACTCCTCGGTCACCACCACGCTCGGGCATGTGGGACAGACGTCGTATGTGGCCGCCAACCAGTTCCTGGAGGCGCTGGCGCGCCGCAGGAGAGCCCGCGGCCTGCCTGCTCTGGCGGTCTGTCTGGGCGCGCTGGCGCAGACCGGCGTCGTGGCACGCGGCGCGGGCGACAGGCTGGCCGCGTTCGGGATCGAGGCCATCAGCCCGCGGGAGGCGTTCACCGCGATCGAGGACATGCTCGCCGGCGGAGCGGACGTGGCCGGGGTGGGCCGCTGCGACTGGAGCCGGCTGCGCCAGGTCCTGCCCGCCCTGGACCGGCCGCGGATGTCGCCGGTCATGCCGGCGGCGATGCGGCAGGAGGACGTCAGCCCCGAGCAGATCGCCAGGGAGCTGGAGGCGATGGACGCCGGTGAGGTGCTGGCCTACCTCACCGAGCACATCCCGCGGATCCTGGCGTCGATCCTGCAGATGCCGGCCGAGCAGATCGCCCACGATCGCAAGCTGGAGGACTACGGGATGGACTCGCTGATGGGCGCGCAGGTGCTGGCCTCGCTTCGCCACCAGTACGGCATCGACATCCCGCCGATGGAGATCCTGCGCAGCGGCGGCACGGTCGCCGACCTCGCCGGTCTCGTCCTGGACCGGCTGCGGCCGCAGACGGCCCATGACACGGCGGCGCCCGGCCAGTAGAAGCCCAGGAGAAGCGCAGGAGAAGCCCAGGAGAAGCGCAGGAGGGGCCCCGAGAGGGGCCCAGGAGATGGACCGCCGCCCGGAGGCTCCGGGCGGCGGGAGGAGGAAGAGGAGCGCTCATGCCGGTCGGTGTCCGTCGCCGCCGTTCCCGCCACGGCGGCGCGGCTGCCACCGTCTCCCCCGCCGGTGTCTCCTCAGCCCTTCCTCGCCCTCAGCGGGACGATCCCGCTGCCGGCTCCGCCGCGCTCGGCAGGCTGGGCCGGGCGGCGGCCCGCCGTGGACGGCTCGTTCTCGCGGTGTGGCTGCTCCTGGCCGCAGGGTCGGCGATGTTGCTGCCCGGCCTCATGCAGCGGCTGGCTCCGCCCTCGCTGGAAGTGCCGGGCTCACGGTCCGCGGCGGCCGCGGCCATGATCGCACGCGGGCTCCCTGAACTGGGCGAGGAGCAGATGTTGCTGGCCTTCTCCTCGGCGAGCCTGGACGCGGGCGAGCCGCGCTTCCAGCAGGCGATGGCCGCCACGGTGGACGCACTGGCCGCCCGCCCCGACATCGGCGCGCTGCTGCCGCTGCCGGAGATCGACGACGGGCATCCCCGCCACGCCTACGTGCTGGCCGGCGTGCACGGGGACGAACTGACCCGTCAGCGGAACCTGCCCGCCCAGCTCGCGAGCGCGCGGCAGGCCGCCAGGGACGCGTCGGCGGGCGCGGTCGGCGTGACGATTCTCGGCGTCAGCCGCGCCTTCGCGCAGATGGCGCACACCGACATGGCCGACCTGCGGACGATGGAGGCCGTCACCATCCCGGTGGCGGCGCTGCTGCTGGTGTTCGGGCTGGGGACGGTGGGCGCCGCGGTCGTGCCCCTGGTGGTGGGCGGCGCGGCGATCATGACCGGCGCGGGCGCCCTCGCGGTGGCGGGCACGCTCGTGCCCGTCGATTCGACCATGCTGACCTATACGGTCACCATGTCGCTGGGGTTGGGGCTGGACTACACGCTGCTGATCCTGCTGCGTTACCGTCAGGCCCGCCGCGCGGGTCTGACGGCCGTGGCGGCGGCCGGACGCGCCGCCGCCACCGCGGGCAGCACGGTGGCCTGGTGCGGGGCCGTCGTCGTCGTCACCTCCTGCGCGCTGCTGGTCGTCGGCGTACCGTGGGCGCGTTCCCTGGCGCTGGCGGGGATGCTGGCCGCGTTCGTCACCCTGGCGGCCGCGCTGACGTTGGGCCCCGCGCTGCTGGCCCGGGTGGATCGCCGGCTGGACTGGGGCAGGGTGCCGAGGTGGCGGGCCGGGCGCGGCACGGAGCTGCCCGCATCCCCGCGCGGCGCCGAGCATCTGACGAGACGGCCCGCGTGGCTGCGCGGTGCCGAGCATCTGATGCGGCGGCCGGGCTGGTACGCGGTGGCGGCCACCACCGTGCTGCTGCTGGCCGCCGCGCCGGTGCTGCACCTGCGGCTCGGGCTGCACTACGACCGGGGCGCGCTGGCCGGCACCGACATCGGCGCGGGCCTGGCCGAGCTGGAGCGGGACGGGGTGGCCGGGCTGACCGCTCTGGCGCTGCCCCACCCGGACGGCGCCGCCCCTGTGGACACCTTCGCGTTCGGCCAGGCTCTGAGGGCCGACCCGCGGGTGTCGGTGACCACCGTGCTCGACAACGGCAGGGATCTGACGGTGATGCTGGTCGCCGGCAGGCCCGCCCCGGACAGCGACGCCGGCGCCGCCTTGCAGCGGGACGTGTACGCCCTCGCCGGGCGCCTGCTGCCCGCCGGTCAGCAGGTGCTGGCCACCGGGCCGACGGCACGGCTCGCCGATCTGGCGGAAGGCGCGCTGGGCGGATTGTGGCGGGTGCTGGCGGTCGTGCTGCTGGCGTCGTCCGCGCTCCTGCTGATCGTCTTCCGCAGCCTGCTGATCCCGGCGAAGGCGCTGGCCATGAACCTGCTGTGCGTCTGCGCCGCCTTCGGGCTGCTCACCGTCGTCTTCCAGGACCTGGGCGGGCCGGGCGCCGACATCAACGTGCTGCTGCCGCTGGTCGTCTTCACCATCGTCTTCGGCCTGTCCCTGGACTACGAGGTCTTCCTCGTGCACCGCATCGCCGAGCACTACCGCCGCGGCGGCGACAACACCGCCGCCGTCCTGCACGGGCTGCGGCATACGGCGCGTCCCATCACGCTGGCCGCCGCCATCATGGCCGTCACGTTCGGCGGCCTGATGTTCACGCGGCGGCTGGACTTCCAGCAGGGCGGGTTCGCGGTGGCTGCGGCGATCATCATCGACGCGACGATCATCCGGATGGTGCTGGTCCCGTGCCTGATGCGGCTGCTGGGGCATCGCAACTGGTGGCTGCCAGGAACGCGGGGCCGTGCCCGGTCAAGGCGACCTGGGTGACGAGGGCCGGCGCAAGGCGTTCGGCGCAAGGGCCCGGTGAACGGCGTCCGGTCCGGGCCGGTCAGTGGCGCAGGAATGCGCGGATGGCGGGGACGAGCCGGTCATGGGCGTCTTCGAGCACGTAGTGCCCGGCATCGCGGAAGGCGTGGATCTGGGCGCGGGGCAGGCGCCGCCGCCACTCGCGCAGCATGAGCGGGTCGAACACAGGGTCGCGCAGCCCCCAGCCGATCAGTACGGGCCGGTCCGCGAAGCCGGCCAGGCTCTCCTCCGCCCGCACCAGCAGCGGCCAGGATCGGTGGCCGGGACCGAGCGGGATGTCGTGCACGAACCGCTGGACGGCCACCCGGTTCCCCTGGCGGTCGTCGGGGGCCAGGAAGGCGGCCCGCACGTCGGAGGGCAGCCGGTTGCGGACCCCGAACGGCGGCAGCGTGGCCAGGCGGGCGAAGGCGTGGTGGCGCAAAAACAGCCGCTCACCCAGGCGGGTCTCACGCAGCAGCCACAGCGGCAGCCGCAGCGCCGGCCGCACCCTCGGACCGTGCGGGTTGGGGAAGGCGGCGCTGTTGAGCACGACCAGCCGGGCCACCCGGCCGGGGTGGCGGCCGGCCCAGGCCATGCCGATCGGACCGCCCCAGTCGTGCACCACGAGCGTCCAGCCACGATCCGGCGCGCCCCGTTCGGCGATGAGGTGGGCGGTGAGCGCGTCGAGGTCGTCCACGCGGGAGGCCAGGGTGTGGGGGTAGCGGTCCCGGCCGGGCTTGTCCGACAGGCCCATGCCGATGTGGTCGGGGGCGACGCAGCGGTGCTCGCCGCGCAGCGCCTCGATCAGCCGCCGCCACAGGTAGCTCCACGAAGGGTTGCCGTGCAGCATGAGCACGGGCGCCCCGTCGCCCTCGTCCAGGTAGTGCCGGCGCAGCCCGTCACGGGCGAACCAGCGGGAGACGAAGGGGTAGCCGGGCAGGCGCGGGAAGTGGGCGGGCATCGGGACCTCAGGGCTGGATCGGTGGTACGGGCGGGCGTCCGGCGCGGTCGTCGTCCGGGCCCGCGCCGTAAGCGGACAGGTGGGCGGCGAGCCTGGCCAGGCCCTCGGCCGTGCTGACGCGCGGCACGTAGCCGAGATCGCGGCGGGCGGCGGAGATGTCGAACCAGTGGGAGGTCGTGGCCTGGACGGCGGCGATCCGCGTGACGGGGGGCTGCGAGCGCGGGCGGGCGAGCCCGTAGCCGAATTCGACGACCGCGGCTCCCATCCGGGCCACGCCGGCCGGGACGTACCGGGACACCGGCGGCAGGCCGGCCGCGCCCAGCAGGCCGTTGACCCAGGCGGCGACCGTGATGGGCTCGTTCTGGGTGATGAAGTAGGCGCGGCCGGCCACCGGCGATCCCGGGGCGAGCGCGTCCAGGGCCAGCAGGGTGGCTTCGGCCGCGTTGCCGACGTAGACCGTGTCGATGCGTTTGCCGGGGGCGCGTGGCAGGACGAGCCGGCCGCGGCGGGCCTGTGCGACGAGCCTGGGCAGGAAATGCGGGTCTCCCGGCCCCCAGATGAGGTGCGGGCGCAGCGCGACGGTGGCCAACCGGTCGCTGTCGGCGGCCAGCACGATCCGTTCGGCGATCGCCTTGCTCGCCGGGTAGTGGGCCAGGAAGCGGCGGGCGTAGGGGGCCGACTCGTCGACGCCCTCCAGGTCGCCTCCGTCGTGCACGACGCTGGGCGAGGAGATGTGCACCAGCCGGGTGACACCGGCCCGCAGGCACGCCTCGATCAGGTTCGCCGTGCCCGCCACGTTGATCGACCGGTAGGCGTGGGCCGGCCCCCACATCCCGGCCAGGGCGGCGCAGTGCACGACGGCCTCGCAGCCGGCCACAGCGGCGCGTACGCCGTCCGGGTCACGGATGTCGGCGGCGTGCTGGACGACGCCGAGCGCGTCCAGCTCCGGGTGGCCGCGGCGGCCCAGCGTCGAGACGTGCTCGCCTCGCGCGGCCAGCAGCCGGCACACGGCCTGGCCGAGGAACCCTCCGCCGCCGGTCACCAGCACCTTCACCGCTCATCACCGCCCAGCTCGCGCGCGGCCCATCGAGCCAGCAGCGGGCGGCGGATCTTGCTGGCGTGCCGGACGTCCATGGGGAAGCCCGGGTGGGCCAGCACGTGCCGGATGCCGCCGATCGCGGCGGCCCGCACCCGTTCGACGACCTCGCGCCGCTCCCGCCTGGGGGTGCCCGGCTCGCACTCCACGCACAACACCGGACGCTGGCCGCCCGGCGGCCCCACCCCCACCAGCGCGCTGCGGTGCACGCCCGGAAACGCGTCGACGATCGGCTCGACCTGGTCGGTGTACATCTCGCCGTCGGCGGTGCGCACGCGTTCGCTCTTGCGTCCCGCGAACCACAGCCGCCCCCGCTCGTCCTGCCAGCCGAGATCCCCCATACGGTGCACCGGCTCGCCGTCGTCGTCGATGCGGGCCAGCGCGCTCTCGCGCGGGCGCTTCAGGTACGGGTCGCTGACCGCGGGCCCGGCCACGGTGATCTCCCCCACCGTGCCGACCGGCACCATCAGATCGTCCGACCAGCGCGGGATCGCCTCGTCGGTGATGCCGATGACGCGGACCCGGTTGCCCGGCAGCGCGGAGCCCAGGCAGGTGCCGGCGCCGCGCGCGGTGTCCGCCGCCGTTCCCGCGAGCTCGGCCGCGTCCGCCATGGCCACCAGCAGGCATTCGGTCGCGCCGTACACCGAGCGAACGTCGGCGTGCGCGGGCAGGCACCGCTGGGCGCGCCGCAGCACCGAGAAGGGCAGGGGCGCGCCAGCGGTGAGCACGATCTGGAGGCTGTCCAGGACCTGCCCGTGGCGCGCGCAGTGACGGGTGAGCCGGTCCAGCAGCGCGGGCGCGGCGAACAGGCCCCGCACGCCGTGGGCGGCGATGGAGGCGGCCATGGCGGCCGGGTCGCTACGTCCGGGACGGCGCAGGTCGAGCCGCGGGATGACCGAGGCGCACCCCATCGCCGGCGCCGCCACCGCGAACGGCAGGAACGTCGAATACACCGTGGCGCCCGGCTCGAGCGCGCCCAGGTGCGCCAGCAGCTCGGTCTGCCCGGCCAGGTGCCGGTGGCGGTAGGGCACTCCTTTCGGCACGCCGGTGGAGCCGGAGGTGAAGGCGATCAACGCCAGATCGTCGGCGTACGGCGTCCGTGGGCGCGCCGCGGCGACCGGCGGCGGGCCGGTGTGGAGGCGGCGGATGCGGGCGAACCACAGGGCGTACGTGCCGAACGTGACGGTGGTGGTCACGCTGCCGCGTGCCCAGCCCAGCAGGAGCCGCGCCAGATGAGCGCGCGGAACCGCGATGAACGCCTGGACGGCGGCCTCCTCGAGGCAGGCGCCGATGGCGCGCGCCCCGAGCCCCGGGTCGATCAGGACGGGTACGGCCCGCAGCCGGAGCAGGGCCAGCACCACCGCGACCAGATCCCGGCCGGGCGGGATCATCACCGCGGCCCGCGTTCCGGCCGTCACCCCGGCGCGGGCCAGCCTCGCCGCGGCCTGGGTGATGAGCTCGTCGAGCCGCCCGTAGGTCAGCTCCTCGGCGCCGCGGCGGCGATCGACGCGGCAGGCGACCGTGCCGGGCCGGGCGCGCATCCAGCGTTCGGTCATCGCCACGACGTCGAAGAGCGGGGTGGTCACGCCTCACCTCTCACAGGTCGTTCTGGATCACTCACCGTATGGTAACCGTATGTAATTAGACATTGCCTAAAGTGATTGGACTCGACATGCGCCGCCTCATCACCGTCCTCGCCTCCACAGCCGCAGGAAGCGCCCTCATGGTCGTCACGGCAGGGCCGGCCCTCAGCGTCTCGATCATCGACTGCATGCTCGGCACCGGCGTGGTGCTGCCGAGCCCGACCAGCACGAGCCGCATGGCCTGCTACGGCGGCACCTTCCACGGCTCCCCCGTGAGCGGGATCGCCTGACAGGCGGGCTCAGCAGGGCACGGCTTCCAGGAAGGGCATGTCCTTGGGCAGCCCGCCGCTCGGGAACCGCAGGGAAGGCGTCACCCCAGGCGTCACCGCAGGCTGGGGCGGCGTTGGCGCCCCAGCGCGCGGCGCCGCGCCGGCGGCGGGACCGACGACGAGACCCGGCGCGACGATCCTGGCCCAGGCTCTGGCGATGGCGTCGACGGGAACGTTGATGCAGATCTTGCCCTGACCCACTTCCAGCCCCTCTCCCTGGCCATCGAGCGGGCCATCGAGCGGGCCATCGGGGAGAGCATCGGGCGAGACGTCGAGCGGGACGTCGGCCGACGGGAGCCCGGTGCCGGCAACGCCGCCGGCGACCGGCCGGGGCGTAGCGGCGGGAACGCCGGCGACGACCGGAGCGACCGGCGAGGGCGCGATGCCAGGAACACCGGCGACAACCGGGCCGGCCGGCGAGGACGCGGGCGCGACGCGGGGAACACCGGCGCCGGCCGGTGAGGGCGTGGCGCCGGCAGCGCCGGCAGCGCCGGCAGCGCCGGCAGCGCCGGCAGCGCCGGCAGCGTCGGCAGCGCCGGCAGCGTCGGCGGCGACCGGACCGGCCGGCCCCCCGGCGAGCAGGACGGCGAGCGGGACAGCGGGCAGGACGGCGGCGGTGACGCCGGTGAGAACGGAGATGCGCACGATAGGTCCTCGGGTCAGCACGGCGAGAAGATCAGAGTGGCGTTGTGGCCGCCGAACCCGAAAGAGTTCGACATGACCGGCCTCGGCGGCATGGGCCGCACCCGGCCGACGACATCGACGTCGCACCGCGGGTCCACGTGCTCGAGGTTGGCCGTGGGCGGGATGGCCCGTTCCTGCAGCGCCAGCACGGCCGCCACGGCCTCGATGGCGCCCGCGGCGGCGATGGCGTGCCCGGTGACCCCCTTGACCGAGGTGACCGGAACCCTCGCCGGGCCGAACACCTCGTTGATCGCCTGGGCCTCGGCCACGTCGTTGAGCGGCGTACCGGTGCCGTGCGCATTGACGTGCGCGATCTCCTCGGGGGCCAGGCCCGCGTCGGCGAGCGCGGCGCGCATGCAGCGGGCGGCGCCCTCGCCCTGCGGCGACGGCGCGGTGAGATGGTGGGCGTCGGAGACGGAGGCGTAGCCGGTAAGCTCGGCGTAGACATGGGCGTCGCGACGCACGGCGTGTTCGAGGTTCTCCAGGACGACGAACGCGGCGCCCTCGGCCAGCACGAAGCCGTCCCGATCACGGTCGAAGGGCCGGCTGGCACGCTCAGGCGCGTCGTTGCGCTGCGACAGGACCTGGCAACGCCGGAAGCCCAGCAGCACCGTCGGTGTGATACAGGCCTCGGCTCCACCGGCGATCACCACATCGGCATGCCCGCCACGCACCAGGCGGCCCGCCTCGCCGATCGCGTGCGAGCCTGAGGCGCAGGCCGTCTCCACGGACAGGCTGGGACCCTGGATGCGGTGGTGAATGCTGATCGCGGCGGCCGCCGAGTTGTGCATGGCCATCGGCACGCACAGCGGACCCGGATCGCCGCGTCCGGGATGCCGCCCTCCGAGCATGACCGTCTCGTCCGTCATCCGGCCGCCGAAGCAGGTGCCGGTCACCACCGCCCGACGCTGCGGCGGCGCTCGCAGAGCTCCCGCGTCGGCCAGAGCGTCGGTGGCGGCGCAGAAGGCCAGCTGAGCCATCCGGTCGAGCCGCGACGCCTGCTTGGCGGGCAGGTACGCCTCCATGTCCAGATCGGCGATCTGGCAGGCGAAGCCGACGCCCAGCCCGTCGGTGTCGAACGAGGCGATCGGGCGGGCGGTGGACCGGCCGGCCAGCAGCGCGTTCCACACCTCCTTGGGGTGGGCGCCGGCCGGAGTGCGCACCCCAAGGCCGGTCACCGCGACACGAACCCCGGGCACACTCACACCGATCCGCTCAGCAGCAGGCGGGCCCTGGCGATCACATCGCCCACGGTCCGTACGTTCGCGAGGGTCTCGCGAGGCAGCGGCCCCCACCTGTCCTCCAAGGCCACGTGCAGCTCGGCCAGGTCCAGGCTGTCGGCCTCCAGATCTTCACGCAGCAGCGCGTCCACGGTCACCCGGCCCAGGTCGACCTTCAGGATCCTCGCGCAGTGCTCCCGCACCACGGTCGCGATGTCGTCCTCACTCACGGCGAAACTCCCTCCCCAGGGCACAGTCGGCGCCCCTGCCACCCAGCGTCGCCCATACCGCGACAACCGATCACTTGTGGCGCGGCGCGCGCCGTTAAGAAGTCGATCAAGTTTTCCCGCCAGGTGCTGCGCTCGCCGCCCCGCAGCACGCCCGCTCCTATCGTGGGCCCCACCTCGGAACGATCACCGAGCACCACACACCGGCCACCACCAGGACAAGGAGACGACATGCCCGTTCACCCGCTCGTGCGCGCAGGCGCGGCCACAGCCGCCGCGGTGGCGATGACGACCACAACACCCGCCGCGGCGACCACCCAGCAGACCCTGCTCACCTGCCAGGTCTCCACCACCGAACGCCCCATCACGTTCGACCCGCCGGTCACCCGGGTTCGACGTAATTCGGGGCTCCTAGAGGGCACTGTGGCCTGAACGTGCAGGTCAGCAGCTGAGGGCGGACCTCCCGGGCCGAAACTGCCTAGAGACGCGATTTTGATGATTCGCCTGTACTG